>DKPV01000052.1:39762-67206 GCA_002471375.1 Flavobacteriales bacterium UBA7325 | reverse complement strand
TTTTTAGGATCATCTTCTAATTCTAACATGAATGCTAGATCCAAATAATCTTTTAACTCCTCATTACAAACGTAGATGTACGTACCGTCAATAAACCTCCGCCAACATACACCGCACGCTTCCGCCACCCACTTTTTCAATGGTCGGGATCTTAATTGCCAGCAAATGATCATTCAGCCTTGTTAAATCATCCAGTTGTTCTTCTGAAAGTGCATCCATCGCTTTTTGTGACAACACCAAGATTGTTTCATCCTTGGTATTTCTAATTTGGAGCATGTTTCCTGCGAAAGCATTGTACACTTGGTCGTTCGAGAGTGTAATTAGCTCTTTACCCGATGCCCGAAGTTTGGTTTCGACTCGCACTCTGTTTTGTTCGGCAATGGTGTCAAGTCCAACGATCACGTAGTTATCGCCAATGGCCATCATTACGTTCGTGTGATAGATCAGTTCTCCAGTTTTGCCATAGGCTTCAAACGAAACAACTTCATAGCCGAGGTGCTGAGCAAATACATCCAGCACTACTTGGCTTGTTCTTGGAGAAAGCGCTGCATAGGCCACTTTGTTCTCATGGTCTAAAATCAAGCTTCCCGTTCCTTCTAAAAAGAGAGGTGGCTCGGCAGTTTCGAAATGGCTAAGATCGGTGATTGAATACCCGTACGAATCCACAAGGTCTTGAATGATGTGCTCTCTTCGTTCTGCTCTTCTGTTTTTGACAGCCATCGGGTAGAGGAAGAGTTCGCCCGTAACATGGGTTGAAAACCAGTTGTTCGGAAATATGGAGTCTGGCGTCGTTGAATCTGGGATATCTTCATAAATAAGGACGTCAACTTGTAAGTCTTTCAGTTGCTGAACGAACGCGTCGAATTCACTCTTCGCTTTGTTTTGCAGCTCATCATTACTGAGCTCCACACGATTTTGAAAGGAGTTCGTTAAATACGCTTCTTCGTTAAAGCCGAAGCGCGTGGGCGATACCATGAGTACCGTGGAGGTAGTTTGTTTGTTGTTCAACTCGTGTGTGTTTCTATATTTCCTTATTGCTCCAGCATTCTGCCATCCTGATAGATGTAAAACACTTCGTATCCATCTTCTGTTTGCACGGCAACTCGTCCCATTGGTTTCTCAGGATCATCTTCCGATTGACAAGCGATGTACGAAAATTTAGGCTCAAACAAAATATCAAACGATTGCGTTTCTTCATTGAATTTAATCACCCCTTCGATGTTGTTTTTTTCGATGCGGTAGAAACCATCTAGTCCCCCGCAAACCGGACCTCTGGTTAAGTTGTATTCTTCGTATCCACTGATGTAAATCCCACCCATGTCATAAATAGCGCTGCCGCCACTGTTTTTTGAGCAGAAATAGAAAATGTTGTTATCAAATTCTATCCGTTTGATATCGCTGAATTCGAAAGGAACAATCACTTTCCAGGTGGAATCAACAACACCTTTTCGGTTGCCGGTGCCCAATTTCAAATGATCGTCTTCGCTGATAAATCCTCGTTCTTGTTTTCCAGTTCCTGCATGATAGACACGCGCCATTCTGCCTTCTTGAAAGACCATGTACTTTCCATGTGTATCCAAGAATGCTTCACCACGGAATGTGCGCGAAGGCTTGTAGTCGGCGTCAAAAACTTGCCATTCATTCGATTCACCAATTCTTCCAACAGCGGCAGTTAATTGTAGATACTCCATAGAATAAGTGTGATCGAAACTAGGAGCGATGTACAGATCATTGTACTTGTAAGGAATGAGCACATTTCCACGTGTATCTATTAAACCTTTCTTCCCCTTCTTCTCGTGAATAAATGTAGCCTCATCTAGCTTGATGAAGGTTTCGTAATCAATGTTGAAAGTGCTTTGCTCGTTCTCCAAGGGAAGCCATTGAGTTTCGTACTCACCCGCTGCATCAAACACGCGCCATGAATTTTTATTCCGGAGTAAATAGACTCCCTCATGTCTGTGCAGGTAGTAGGTTTTATCCAATTCACCCGAGAACAAAACATTCGCTTTTTGGTCCAGCAGATATCCTTTCTTACCGCGGTACGCTTCAAAATTTCCATCGGGAAATTCGGAAATGGTGTCATACTTGTAGCACATTTTTGGCGCGCCATTCCAACAGAGTGCATAGCGACCTTTTTTATTGGTGCAAGGCTCACATGGAATCGTCGACTCTTTGAAAGAAAGCTTTTTTAAGAACTTTTTGTCGTTGATGATTTCGCGCAATTCAAAGAACTCAGGAAGTTGCCAAATGGCTTCGTTTTCGAAATTGTCCACGTACTGTCTCAAATAACTTCTCGGAACATAGGTGTCGTCAAAATCAAATTGAAAGGTAGAAACAAGTCGTGGTTTACCTTCCTTATTGGGTAGACAAAAGATGAGACTCGTTGGAGTAGTCACCCATTGCTTTGCGCTATCTTGAATGATTTGTCGAGAAAGGAAAATGGTAGGCTCATAGTCTAAGAAAAAGTAGTCCGTCGTTGGTGGTTCGTAGACAAACTCTATTTCGCCGTACTCATTCTCTCGGACGATATTGTCTCCATAAGGATCAATCAAAGGTATATCTCCCTGAACTTTGATCGAATGGACATCATCGAAATGTTTAAGAATTTCATTATGATCTACGAGATTATAGCTGATCGAATCGGCAAATGATCTAGAAAATGGATAGATGTTATCGTAATCGAAGTAGGCATGAAAAAAGTCTGATTCAGCTTGATACATTGAATCTAAGTAACGAGAAGATCCCATGTAATAATTGGTCCACGAGCTCGGGAAAACAGTGTGAACTGAATTGCCTGTATAGCCGCGAAAAACTCCATTCTCACTCCGGTCTTGGTACCATTCCAGCTGGATGAGTGTCGAATCTCTCATGGTCTTCCATAGGGAAGGTTTTAGGTCCGCTCCCATCACATGGTCGTAATCTTGCATTGAAAGTGGAGCAACAATATTGACATCCTCAAAAGTCATCAGGTGTTGCGCGTCAATAGTCATTACGCGCTGCAATTCTCCATTGAATTTCTTCCAAAGTTGAAGTTGATTGATGCGATCATAAGGTTTTCCATCACCAGCTTTCAATATGAAAACTAAGCGATCGATATCTTCGAAGCAAATAAAAGCGGAATCAGCAGGAGCGTATACGAAGGATTGTGATCCATCGGGTAATGTCTCGATTTTGTTATTTCCGAACTCATCAACCAAGGGGACATCTTGCATCGGGCCTTCGTAGCGCAAAAAGAGTGAGGAAAGCGAATCATCTAATTGATTGTAGAAATTTAGATCAGCACCTTCAATTTCGTAGGCACCCAGTGTCCCTGCATTCAATTTCAACAGACTCATGAACGACCTCGGATTACTTTGATCAAACAGCAGCTTGGTCGTTTTGTTTTTATCAATAATTACGAGTTCTTGCGACCACGCAGTACTTATAATAAAGAGAAGAGCGATAATGAGTAGGTGCTTCATACTGTTCTAATTCAGTTTTCCCTAAAAGTATCAAAGATTTGCGAGAATCGGAGGCGGAAATAAATCGACAAAAATGTCTTGGCACAATTATAGCGTAACTAGATTACGATCATCAGTTATACTTTTAAAACATGGACATTAGAAAACACTATACAAGAGAATTGACACCGAATGATGGGGCGTCATATTATTTAGACGGAACCATCGAAGGAATGCGTAAAGTGCGAATGCATGTTTTCTTGACACGAAAGTATACGGAACAACCTGACGATCTTGAGCAGGTGGTGGATGAACTCACTCGGGTTTTTCGAGAATCCTTGGAAATTACCCAAGAAATGGTCTATGGTTTTTTCAAAGGTAAAATGGCGAGCTAGTCGATCACAATTACCCGGTAACTCTTAGAGACCATATCTCAATTGTACAACAAACTGCCGCGGAGGTTGCAGGTCAGCAGGCCGACTCGAATATTCCGTGTTTAAGAGGTTGTTTACAATGAAGGCAACGCCATACTTCTCATTAATTTTATACCCAAGTCGCGTATCAAACACGAGACTTCCCTCTTGGTTATTCATTCTGTATTGATTCAATCCGGGTAGAATTTCCTGGCCGAAGAGTTCAGCTTCAAATATTTTGTCGATGTTTTTCATGAAGCTATTGTAACGTGCAGATACGCCGAGAAAGAAGCGTTTATAAGTAGCTTGAATGTCTACTTTTACGAGATGCTTGAAGCGATATTTTAAGATGTGAGCACTCGTATCGGAAAAAGTAGAGAGATAGGCCGAGTCTTGATTAAGCGGGATCGGGTTCATGTAGGTATAGCCGATCAAACTGAGGACTTCGACCTCCTTTATTTTTCCTTCGCTGTTGAATGAAAATTCTAATCCAGTAATACGCGCATTCTCCGTGTTTGCAGTTTTAAACCCAATCCAATTGTAGATGTATCCTGGGTTAGTGGGGTTGAGCGAAATCTGGACGGAATCTGGGTTGTAGAGGCCAAATACAAACTCAATCATATTGCTGTAATTATTAACGAATCCAGCTACGTCAACCATGCCTTTCCATGTACCCATTTTGAATAATTGCTTCACTCCAATTTCTGCTGCCCATCCCTTTTCTGGTTGAACTTCTGGATTTGGAAAAATGGTTACGCCCCCATTTATTGCCTCGGTGAATCGTTCACCTACCGCAGGAAATCGGACGCCCTGACCAATAGATGCTCTTAGATGAGTGGCCTCAGTTAACGCATAATGGACGGCAGTTCTGAATATAGGGTAAATCGGTTTCGGTGTGTTTGTTTCCCATAAATCGAATTGTGAATCTGGAGTTCGATCATCTTGTTTGAAGTATTCTGCTCTCAAACCAACCGTAGCTCCAAATCGATTCTGCTTGAAATCGTACTGGGCATAACTGGCAAGGTTGATGGCGTCGTGATCTCCAAATGAAGTACTGCGGATCTTATTTCGACTTGCCGTTGCTCCGCTCGTTATCGTATGTTTGATTCCCCAACGTTTCATGAATTGATAATCACCATAATACATTTGGGCCTTCGAAGTAGCAAAAATGCCCTCAGGACTTCCAATGGAAACTAGGTAATAGCGTCCTTTTAATTCATGCCTATTTCCTTTCTTGTCGAAGTACTTTACATAGGGATCAGCAGTCATCCGAACGGAACTTTCTCGCGTGATCGATGAGTTTATATTCGTCTCAGGGCTACCTCCTCCAGACGGTGTATATCCAGTAGAATCCGATTCCCAAATGATAAATCGACCGACCTTTTCATACTGGCCACTGTAGTGGATGCCTGCCTTTAAGCGATTATTCTTTTTAGGTCGGTAGAGAAATGAACCGCTGAGTCTTCCGCGATCTTCCCGCTCACCATCTTTGTAACCAGGGGTAAAAAACCCACTGCCGGAAACAGTGTACCCAACTTCCTTGTACATCTTCCCATAATAAACATCCATCATTGTGGAAGTTGGATTTTTATCCCACCAGATCAACGATTTTCGTTTTGGATTATCGTAGATGCCCGTTTGAATTTTTGCACGAAGTTCTCCGTTTGGATGAGGTTCTCTATTTTGCAGTGCGATGGTTCCATTAAGTGCACCACTCCCATATAAAACAGAAGAAGCACCTTTTGTAATTTCAACTTGCGCGATAGACTCCAATGCGATCGAGTTCCATTTTACATCGCCTAAGTCTGGTGAGATGAGAGGAACACCGTTGGTTAGAACCAGAACTCGACTACCAACTCCGTATGCGTAGCCACCGCCACCGCGAATACTGACCTGCCCATCCATGGCATAAACTCCAGGACTTAAATCTACCACCTGTTCAAGGTTTGCCAAGCCCTTATTATCGATTAATTCAGGTTTAATGAGTTCCATCGATATCGGGACTTCTTCAATCTTTTGCAATCTGCGACTCGCCGAAACCACCATGTTTTGCAATTCCTGTACTTCAGGTTGAAGGAATACGTTTATTTTTCTTTTTTCTTCTTGAATGTATAACGAGTCTTTTTTATGTTCAGGTCCTGTGAAATAGAGCCAAACAGGATAGCTAATCACAGCGAGCGTGAAATCTCCATCGAGATCAGAAATGGTTTTTTCACCTGAGTCACTTGTAATTTTAATTCCGTAAAGTGATTGATCTGTGCCGAGTTCTCTAACAACACCCTTAAGTTGAGATCTCCCTAAAAAGGGTACGATTAAAAATAGAAATACGATGTAGCGCATTTGTAGTATCGAATTAGTTCTGTCGAATATACATATTTTCCTCTTTGCTAAACTAAAAAAGTAGGTGTCAAAAGACGGTTGGATGCTCTCCTCTTATGGAAAACGGCTACGGTCTTGAGAATTGAGAAAGATCAGATCTCGGTCTATTTATCAAAACTTTTAGGGGTCAAAGCTGTTTTATGATATGTATCATATTCTAACCAAATAAAAGTACCGTACTTTACAGCAAAACATAACGCTTATGGGATGAAAATAATTGATAAGAAATCAGGGAGGAGAGTAGGAGCCAAGGACGAGAAGCTCAAGGTAATGAATAAGAAGTTGAAGGAGGAAGATCCGATTCTTCGAAATGCTGAGAAAGGGGAAGATATGGAAGAATATTCTGCCATGGATCCACCCGAAGCGTATGATAAGACCCGTGCTATTGGTTCGGATTACGAAAACATGCATTCATTCATTCAAAGTTTGATGGATGAGCATAAGGAGGTAGTTATCGAAGTTGATAAATTCGACAAAGCCCTCATTGATTTTAAAGAGAGTGGATTCTTATTCACCAAAGAAGCAAGTGATATTTTCAATACGTTTTTCAAATTTTTTGATTCGCATGTTGTCCCTCACAATGCGAAAGAAGAGCATCATTTTTTCAGAATATTGCACGATCGCTTAATCGAATCTGGCGAGCACGGAGAAGGAGACAATCCAGATACAGCCTTTGCACTCATGGAAGATGATCACAACAAGTTCATTCAATTGGCTACGCTATCGTTTAATTTATTCGGTCTTGGATCGCGATTGCGTGATTTAGAATCAAAAGGTGTTACCTTTGATTTGGCTTATAATAACGGACGTGAATTAGCAGAAATGCTCAGACTTCATATCTTTAGAGAAGACGAAACATTGTTCCCATTGGCGCAAGAGTTGTTTAAAAAAGAAGATTTTGCAGGATTGACGCTTTAAGAATGATTGAACCCAAGGCAAATATTACAGACCGATTTGGTCGCGTGCACGATTACCTCAGGATTTCCCTGACGGAGCGTTGCAATTTGCGTTGTTTCTATTGCATGCCGGAAGAAGGGGTGCAGTTGAGAGAGAAGTCAGAATTCATGACGGCCGAAGAATTAATTTCTATCGCAAAGACATTTGTCGGGATGGGAGTGAAGAAAATTCGTCTCACAGGCGGAGAGCCGTTAATCAAGAAAAATGCAGAATTAATAATTCGAGAACTAGGAAAACTCTCAGTTGAATTGGCGATAACTACAAACGCTGTTATCGTTGATCGTTTTATTGATGTTTTCAAAGAGGCTGGAATTAAGTCGGTGAATGTGAGTTTAGATTCCTTAAAGGAGGATTGCTTCAACGACATCTCTCGTAGAAATTACTTCAAACAGATTAAAGAAAACATTGACTTACTGATCGCGAATGATTTTAATGTGAAGATTAACGCCGTCGTGATTAGAGGAGTCAATGAAACAGAAATCACTGATTTCGTAGAATGGTCTCGTAAAGAGAACGTACATGTTCGCTTCATCGAATTTATGCCATTTGACGGGAACAATTGGAACACAGAAAAGAAAGTATCCTTTAAGGAAATCTTGGAGGATGTGGAGAATACCTTTGGAAAGGATGGCTTCTATAAAATTGAAGATCAACCAAACGATACTGCCCGAAACTTTAGAATGATTGGAGGAAAGGGCACGTTTGGAATCATCAGTTCAGTAACCAATCCATTCTGTGATACATGCAATAGAATTCGCTTAACAGCGGATGGAAAAATTAAAAACTGCCTCTTTTCGGAAGATGAGTCGGACTTGTTGTCTGCTTACCGAAGGGGGGAATCAATTGAGGACAAAATACGCCGATCTTTTGCCCTCAAGCACAAAGAAAGAGGAGGATTATCAGAATTCTCTAACGAGGAAGTGCGTAAACACAAAAACAGATCAATGACCTCAATCGGCGGTTAAATGGACAAGATAATTAAGAAATTTTGCACGGATGAATGGGTGAAATTTATTCACTTTCACAGCATTATCTATTCGTAGCATTCGGAATACTCATTACGAAGCAGCGATTGAAAACAGGAAAATCAATGACCTTAACGATCGTTACCCCAATGATTGTAGGTTTCAGCATTAGAATGTTCTTTCTATTTCATGCCTTAATGTACCAGTAGGGTACTATTTTCCTTTGTACACCGCTCCTGAAGTTGGTGTTTCGTTGAGCTCCACTTTTACGAGTCCTTCTAAGTCATCAATTACGCGATCCCAAATCCATTTGACTAGAATTTCGCAGGTCGGATTTTCCAATCCTGGAATGTCATTTATGTACTTATGATCAAGCTCTTTTACGACAGGAGAAATAATTTCCTTTAGCTCTGCGAAGTCCATTACCCAACCCATTTTTTCATCCAATGGACGTTCTACCCAAATGGTGAGATGGTAGGTATGCCCATGCACGTTTTTACACTTATGTCCATCAGGAACATTTGGCAAAGAGTGGGCAGAATCGAACGTGAATTTTTTGAAAATTTTCATGTGCTAATTTTTGTTTTCGACTGTGTTAACGTAAACAGGAAGAATACTGAAAACAAAAGTACTAAGATCGCAACAAACTGATGCATTACTCCGAAGAAAATAGGAACGGAATAAACGAGTGTAATGATTCCAAGTGTAATCTGAATGAGCAGAATTCCAACCAAGCCAGTCAGTGTAGTTTTCTGGATTACTGCAAGCGATTGTTCAGCTGTTCGCCTGTTCGTTTCGCTTGTCCATTTTCATAAACTAAATCATCTTCAACACTTCCTCCAAATTGGAAGATTGCCCAAAGAAAAACTAATCCTATGGTGATGATTTTATGATAGCTATTATACGAGTACATTAGTCATGGCGAGCGCCCTTAAAAATTCTGAAGATATGCAGTAATGCAGGGAATAAAGCGTCCATTGATTCTGAAGCTCCTTTGGTCGATCCTGGTAGTGCAAGTACTAGAGTTTTATCCTTCACACCCGCAACGCTTCTTGATAACATGGAGAATGGAGTTCGGTCTTGGCCGTAGTTTCGAGAAGCTTCTGCAATCCCAGGAATTTCACGATCGATTAATGGCAAGAGAGCTTCAGGTGTAACATCTCTCACGGAGAGACCAGTTCCTCCGGTGTATATTATCATGTCAGTTCCTAATTCAGCATGTTTGAGCAGTGGTCGTTGAATATCCTCAATTTCATCAGGAACAACTGTATACTCTATGATTTCGACTGAGCTAGCCTCTAGTTTTGCAATGATGGATTTCCCGGCACGATCCTCTTTTGTGCCAGCAGCGATAGTATCTGAACATACAATAACGGCAGCGGTGAGGTCCTTACGGAACTTATCTCTGAAGTCCGATTTCCCTCCTTGCTTCTCGAGCAGTTTGATATTTTGAACTTCAATCCCTTTATCGATAGGTTTCAACATGTCGTACATTGTTAGTGCTACAATGCTTGCGCCATGCATGGCTTCTACTTCCACGCCGGTACGATAAATCGTCTTCACTTCAACATCAATAAAGACCTTCAAACCATCAATTTTGTAGGATACACCTGTGAATTCTACGGGTAATGGATGACAATCAGGAATTACATCCGAAGTTTTCTTAACAGCAAACAGTCCAGCCGTTTTCGCCATTTCGAAGACATTGCCCTTAGGAACTGTATTGTTCACAATGGCATCTATGGTTTCTTGTTTACTTACAAGGACTGTTGCTTGTGCAACTGCACGTCTTAGTGAAGTGCTTTTGTGTGTAATTTCAACCATCTTTATTTATTTTCTTTCCAAACGTGTGAGTTGTCTTCGAATAATTCTTTCCCAAAAACGGGTACATCTTTCTTAATTGCCTCAACAACATATTCTATTGCTTGTTGAACCATTTTTCTATGAGCTGAAGAAACAAAAACAAAAAGGCAGATTTCACCTTTCCTCACGACTCCTTTGCTATGATAGATATGCATGCAGGTCAAATCAAACTTATCAAAGGTTGCCTCTCGAATTGAGTGAAAGGCTTTGTTTGCCATTTCCTCGTGTGCAGAGTAATCGATAGCAACTACCTCCTTTCCATCGATTAGATCGTTTCTTACTTGACCCAAGAAAATTTGATGAGCGCCGATATTAGTTTTCACCTGATGGTGCGCAATCGAAGTTGCAATAAATTCAGGAGTTATTGCGCCATCTTTGAAACAGTTTTTCATAAATTATTGTGTTATTTTTTCACTTTTTATGTATGCATCAATCCCATTTTTCAGGCTTGATATTTGAGTAATTGTTGTCAATTCGTTCAGTTCTTGTATTGCTTTTCTACTTCTTGATCCGCCCTTGCAAAAAACGATTGTATCCTTCAAAGGATTTATTTCTGAGAAACGTTCCTTAAGTTCAGACATTGGAATTTCAAGAACCTCTAAATGATTGACTTTAGGCAGTTCATTTTTTTCTCGAACATCAATGAGTTGGACGTCTTTTTGCAAAGAGTTTTTGAATTCTTCCAAATCGATCTCATTGATATGGCTGACGACAGAGCAAGAGTCAGTATAATCCTCTTTCGTCAAATATCCGCGTTTAGCTATGGCGGTGTAAATATCAGGATGCGATTTTGCTAAATTGAAAGAGGTTGACCTGTTGGAAAGACTGTTGTAGATCAACAGCTTCCCTGAAAGTGGCTCCCCAATTTTCAGTGCCAACTTAAGGACTTCATTTGCTTGAAGGGTACCTAATATACCTGGTAAAACACCTAGAACACCGCTTTCTGAACAGTTCGAGATAGAATCCGACTTAGGCATTTCAGGATGAAGACATCTGTATGTTGGGCCATTTTTATAGTTAAAAACAGAGACTTGGCCTTCGAATTTGTAAATGGCTGAATAAACGAGTGGCTTGTTTAATAAGACACAAGCATCATTAATAAGAAAACGTGTACTATAGTTATCTGTGCAGTCTGCAATGATATCGAAGTTCGCGATAATTTCCAGTGCATTTTCCACGTTTATTCCCGAAGGAAAAGAGTTGAGATTGACGAATGGGTTGCACTCTGAAAGGCGCTTCTCAGCCTCATTTGCCTTATTCTTTCCGATTGAGTCATAATTAAATAGAACTTGTCTATGAAGATTAGACTTATCTACGGTATCAAAGTCTACGATTCCTATCGTTCCTATTCCAGCTGCTGTAAGATATTGAAGAACTGGGCAGCCCAAGCCACCTGCGCCAATTACAAGGACGCGAGATTTTTTGAGTCGCAGTTGACCCTTTTCACCTACTTCTTCAAGAAGTAGGTGCCTGCTGTATAAATTTTGTTCTTCGCTCGTTAACATTGGTAAATCTTATCCACCTGCGAAAGGCGGCAGTAATGCAATTTCATTTGCTGTAATTCCTGAATCTAGGTGATCCTTGAATTCTTGATTCACAGCGATTTTGTAGCTCAGTGTTCTAAGCGTTGGATATTTCGATTCAAAATATTCTCGTAGGTTAATTGCGGAAGAGTTTTCGGTAAATTGAATGGACTCTGTTTCTTTGCCAACGTGCTCTGCAATCATTCCGAAATAATTAATGGCCGTATTCATATTGCTTGTTGTTTAATATCTTGTAGTGTATTGATGTTCGAAAAATCAGCCGATAGGTTAATTTTTAGGTCATCAGAAAGTGTTATTATTTTGGCATCTAAAGCTGTACAAATAGATGATAATCTAAGTTGATCGTTCTTTAAGGATGCTTTGAAAGAATCAAGAGTCGACTTGCTGTACACTCCGATTAATGGGTGTAGTCTTTGTCCATGTTGAGGGATTGTTAGCGGGTGGCCCTTAGATTGGTTGATCAAGTGCTCAAGGAGTTGACTTGAAATGTTTGGCATGTCGCAGCTTACAATTAGGTTTCTGTCCGAATTGCTCGTCATGAGACCTGTATAAATTCCGCCAACAGGACCCTTATCCTTGATGAGGTCTTCAACCACAGGATATCCAAATTTTGAGTACGCTGGATTGTTAGCAATTATGAGGATAGGTAGATTCAATTCATTAAAGCGATCTATAATGTGTTGAATCATTGGTTTTCCATTGAATTCTATCAACCCTTTATCAGAGCCCATTCGAGAACTTTTACCTCCTGCTAATATGATCCCTGTAATATCAATCATCCTGATTAATTGTTTCTAGTTCAGCATCGAGGTTTTCTCTATTCTTATTTCTTATTCGATTGAAGAGTTTTATCGCATCTTTTCCAGCTGCACTGAGTTCGGATCCTCCTCCTCCTGCACCTCCAATTTTGCGAATTACGAGGGGCTCATCTCCGTTGGAATTCATCGAATTCACAAGTTCCCATGCCTTTTTGTAGGACATGTTCATGGCCTTGGCAGCTCTGGAAATTGAGCCATGTTCTTTAATTTGGACAAGTAAAGCAACTCTCCCTTCACCTAGATAAGCACCTTGCTCGGTGTGGATCCAGATTCTACTTTTAATATGATATTTCTGCTTAACTGCCAATCGTTATGTTTTGTTAGAGATAACGCTAAATTAAGACTCCTTTTGGGATAAATAGATGATTTGAATCATACTTGAACCTTTTTCTACTGATTTTTTAGCTCGGAAGCATTATTGCTTTGACTTTATCTCCAATTTTCCACTCTTCCATTCCTTGATCCATTTGGATGAGACAATTTGCATCAACAAAGGCTCTCAACATTGCCGAACTCTGAGCTGTTAGGATTTCCACTTCACCGTTAGCAGCGTATGCCTTTAAAAAATGGGTCATTTTTGCTGTTTTGGAGTAGGGAGTGCGTAATGCAAATTCTTCGACGCGCTGATTGTGCTTTTTGCCAATCATCCTTTGCAGACACGGTAGAACATAAATATAGAAACATGATAAAACTGCAGCTGGATTTCCAGGCAGTGCAAAAACTAGCTTTGGACCGATATGTCCAAAAAATATTGGCTTTCCTGGTTTTTGTTTTACCTTATAGAAATCAGAAACTACTCCTAGTTCTTCCAGAACATCACCTACAAAATCATAGTCACCCACGGATATTCCTCCGGTAATAATTACTACTTCCTTTGTGTCAAGGGCAGCCTTAATTTTATTCTTCGTCAATTGATAATCATCAATAACAGTTGAAATGGTTGTGTCAAATCCTGATTTTCCGAGCGCTGCAGCTAATGTATAGGTATTGGATTCGTATATTTTTCCACCTGACAAAGGTTCTCCGGGTTTCGTGAGTTCATTTCCTGTTGCGATGACTCCTATTTTCGGTTTGTCATAAACGCTTACATGGGTAATTCCAAGTGTGGTTAAGAAACCAATCGCACCAGTGTTAAGATATGTGCCTTTTTCTAGCGCTAAATCACCCGCCATTATTTGCTCTCCCATAGGGCGAATGTTCTCACCCAAACGGATAGTTTTAGAGATCTCTATTTCAGAAGTTCCGCTATCTACATCTTCTTGTTTTACAACCGCATCAGTTCCGTTTGGAACCATTGCTCCAGTGAAAATTCGAATTGCTTCACCTTCTTTTAGTGATAATGCAGAATCATCCCCAGCTTGAGTTTCGCCAATAAGCGTATAGGTAGAGGTACTGTGTGCTTTTACTGCATACCCGTCCATTGCTGATTGCGGAAATGGAGGCATATTGATTGGAGATGATATCTCCTTTGATAAGATATATCCTTGAGCGTCTAACAAGGGAAGCTCAATTGATTCTGTTTTTCTTGTTCGCTCTTCTATCGTTTTAAGTGCTTCTTCGACGCTTATCATAAGTTTATCAAATGTATGTCATGTTAATTCCTAATGTGAATATAAATGTATTCTAATGGATTTCATTAAAATTTCGTTTGATTTATGTGTTAATTGAAAAATCAAAGGAAAGTGATAACTTACTCTTCGCGTGCACGTTAGATGAACTCTCTGATTCTGTTGGTGTGTCCTCAAGATTGATACGTAGAAAATTGACCGAATTGAATAAGATGAATCTTGTGAAATATAAGAATGGTAAAGTAGAAATACTTGACTTCAAAGGCCTTGAAATATATGGGTCATCGCCAAAATCTGGGACTTAGTTCAACTATTCTTGTTTCTAGGTGCTACTGATCGCATGTGAGGATCGGTATATTCTGACTTCAGTTCAGGGCAAAGTTGGGCGCTAAGGACAAATTAAGTGTAGTTTTAAGAACTATTTAACGATTGTCGAGCAATAAATGGAGGGTCTTTCCTGTTCTATAAAGACAACCAATAAAACTAGATCGATATGAACAATCTCCTGAAATTATTATTTCTTGCTGTCCTAGTATTTTTATTTTCTAATTCAACCCATGCAAATGGGATTGAATTTGAGCACCTTTCTTTGAAAGAGGGACTAGAAAAAGCTAAGAAGGAAAACAAAAAGCTATTTATTGATATTTATGCGACCTGGTGTGGCCCATGTAAATACCTCACGAAGAATGTCTTCGTTGATGAGGACTTGGGGGAGTTTATCAATGAGAATTTCATAGCGCTAAAGTTAGATGGTGAGCGAGATGATGGATTAATTTTGATGGAAGAATTTAATCTAGATTCGTACCCTACACTCCTGTTTTTGGATACGGATCGTGCATTAATGCGAAAAATTGTCGGTGCTGTTTCAGCTGAAGATATTATCTCAGGGGGAAATGCAGCTCTTCATCCGGAATCTACGAAGATCTATCAGCTCCAGCAAAAATACGATGATGGAGATCGTGATAGAAAACTGATGAGTGATTTAGCAATTGAGATGCTCAATGAAGATCTAGATAACGAAGAGGTTGTTGCTGAATTCCTTCAGTTGTTTCCTAAAGCCGACTTAGAGAATGAAGATGAGTTTATCATTTTCTGTATAGGTGTTACGGATCCTGATGATGCCCGACTTGTCAAGTTCATTAAGAACATAAAGACCCATGCTAAAAATCATGGCGACATGGCTGCGACAAAGGTTATCATGATGATGTTTAGTAAAGTCGTTTTGGCGCAGGAAACAGATGATTTTGATAGTGTACATACATCTGTTGAAGAACTATACCCGGCATACAAGACTGCAGCTGAAGAACCAGCAGAACTAGAAGAACTTTTAGCTTATTTTGAGGAGGTATATGCTCAGGGGTAGAGGTCTAATTACGGTTCATAAACGCCAACACCAAAAAATTTCTTTGTGAATTCATAAATGGTATATTCTTTTTCATCAAAAGTAAATCCATTCTTTTCGATTACACCCCCTTGCCTGAACTTTGCGCCGGTCACTGAAGATCCTATATGCTCAAAATTCTCATCAAAAAGAATCCACTCCCCATCCTCATAGAGAGTTGGTGTTAGAACCATGCTCGACACTTTTCCCCCTCGCATGGCTAAGAAATACTTTCCCTTTTTCCAGATTGCGCTATATTCCGGTGGCAGAAGAACGTTGCCATTACCATCCATGACACCGCGCTTGTTTTTTGGTGCGGACTTACCCATTATTCCTTCGCGATGTTCATCTTCCCAAAATAGATAGAGGCATCTTTTATTATCAAGTGAGGACATGAGGTTTAGGCTATCATTTAACAACTGTCCATCTTGAGTTAGGAATAGGCTTCCTTGCAGTGGACGAATCGGGTGTCCAAAGAATGAAGTATCGCCAGAAGTTAAATGAACTTCGGGGTGATAATTACCACAAGCATCAGGCTCAAAATAATCCTTGATTCTTATTTGTCTCGAACCTTGACGATTCACAATAACCACTTGATTTCCCTTTATTAGGAATTCATTTTGATCAGAATAATAGACTTGATCATAGGAGTCCGCCTGAAACTCTTCCGGATGTTCTCCGAGGGGGAGTTTATAGTGCCCTTCATCTGTTTTTCCGATTATCAAACCACCTTTAATTGTGTGTCCACTAGAGATTGCCTCATTATAGTGGAACAGAATTGCAAGTTTGCCTTGTGGGCTAGGGCTCATCAATTGAAAATCTCCCGTTTTATAGTTCTTACAGAGTAGGGCAGGTGCTTCAATATTGTCTACTATCACCGTATGCGTATAACCGATAGGGCCATTTATACCCACTTGCCCTGATTTAAGTTCGAAGGAGGACGCTTCTTTTGCCCCGTTTAAAAACACCATATCATGGTATTTGCCATAGCGTATAGGCGAAGCTCTTCGATATACGTTAATTCTTTCTAATGCAAATGGCAATTCTTTTGAGATCCAGTTATGCTTATCTTGCTCGACCCATCGTATTTTTGTTTGTCCCGAATTCAGACCTATCAGACAGATTGTATTTGAGTCGTTAATTACTTCAAGCTTCACATCCTGATATTCTGCGAGTAAGTGAAGTCCGAACTCTACAGACCCAATTCCTTTTTTACCATCTATAGAATAGCTAAAAAAAGTATACTTAGAGTTGGTTTTCGTTTTTGGAAGTAGTTCGATGTCCTCCCATTTAGTATTAAAAATTAATGACCGGTTGCCATTTATTATTGCGTGTTTACCTTTCTTTTGAACATGGTAGAAGACTTCAGACATTGAACTTACCTCTCCATCTTTGGGGAGCGAGAGAATTCTCTTGTAGGATTCATACTTCCTTGAAAGCTTCTTCTCTAGTTTCACAATGTCTGCGGTGCAACAGTCTTGTGAGAGTGCTGTTGAAGCAAATGAGATCAGGGTAAGTAAGAAAACCAGCAATCGTAACTGCATACGGAAGAAGATTTGTTCTTTGTAAAATTAGCACTATTTAAGTAATTCAATACTCGCAGTGATAGGAGATTTGAATGTGTTTAATCAAATCAAATAAGGAGCAGAAGTCCAAGAGTTAAAATTCTTGATGAAAAGAAGTCACCTTCTTAAGGCAATTGCGCCTCCCCATCGAAATAAGTATGACTATGTTATTCAAATGAACATTTATTCCCATTTCGACCAGTCTATTTTAGATTGAAAATCAAATTTTTTAATTTCTCGACTCTGTCAATGTGATCAGGTTTTTTTTGTCCACTTTTTTAGTTAGTTCTTACTAAAGAATGAAGGACAGATCTCTTGAACAATATTAGGAGCTAGAAGAAGAATTTTGCTTTTGCAACAAGGCTGCGCACAGACCTAAAAAAATCATCTTGATTCCGCAGTTCCTGTTAACCCTATGGATTGCTGATCCTACCTTGGTTAATACCCATACGATCGGCAATCCATAGGTGTTAGACATTTATATTTTTTTGTGATATTCTATCAAGAAAATGCCCCGATCAAGCAGAAGGACAATGAAAATTTTTTTATTTCATTAATCGATAGTATCTTAGACGTTCATTTAATTTAATTATTCGTGTTATGAAAAGACTACTACTATTAATGGTTGCTGCTGTCGGCCTCGCTACGACTGGCTATAGCCAAATAACAACCTTTCCTTATGTACAGGACTTTGAAGCGTTTGCTCAATGTGGTGGATCATGTACTTCGATATGTCCTTTACAGGAAAACTGGGTGAATGCTGCAACAGCAACCAGAGACTTCGCTTCTGATGTGGGAGGCACTGGGTCTAACCCGACAGGACCTCAAACAGGAGGGACAGCAACAAGTAGATACCTTTACACAGAGGCATCCACTCCTTGTAACCCAATTTCTAGCTGGCACCTTTTATCTCCTACGATTGATTTAACAGGAACTAATGATATCCAGTTTACCTTCATGTACCACATGTTTGGTCAATCTATTGGAACGGCGCATGTTGATGTATCCGATGATGGTGGGACTACTTGGAATCTTGACGTAGTTCCGGCTTGGACGGATAATCAAGATTTATGGCAACAACAAGTTGTTTCTCTTGGGACTTTTAATGGAATTGTAACGGTTCGTATTCGATACGAAGATCCACCAGGCTTCTGGGGTGATTTTGCAATTGACGATGTGTCAATTTACGACCTTCTCGCAAATGATGCGGGTATTGCAGCATTTATTGATCCTGCGATTCCAACGTGTAACTTTAATGATACAGTAACCGTGGAATTAGTAAACTATGGAACAGATACATTGGTATCAGCAAACATTGATTGGATTTGGAACGCTGCTTCTCAACCAACTTACGCTTGGTCAGGTTCTCTTGCTCCAGGACAGTCAATGCCGGTATTCTTAGGAACAGCTGCTTACGCCGCAGGTGATAACTTATTCGCTTGGTCAAGTATGCCAAATGGAATGGCTGAAGTGCCTTCTGGTGCTGGAAATGATACAACGATTATTCTTGGTTTAGACGCTGGGCTGAGCGGACTTTATACTATTGGAGGTATTACTCCTGATTATCCTGATTTCACGACTGCAGTTGCTGCACTTACTCTATTCGGAATTTGTGGCCCAACTGTATTTGATGTTCGTGATGGTGTTTACAATGAGCAGATCGTTTTTTCTGAAATTGTTGGAACAGATGCTACGAACACAATTACTTTCCGTTCTGAGAATGGTGATGCGTCTCTCGTATCTCTTTCATATGCTGCTACACTCTCAACTGAAAACTATGTAATTAACATGGGGGGAGGTGATTATTTCACTTTCGAAGATTTGACGATTGAGAATACTGGAATTACTTACGGACGTGTTCTTGATTACACGGATGGTTCTGATTGGAATACAGTATCAAGATGTCACTTATTAAATGTGTCTAACACGACATCTACTAATAGATGTGTTGTTTGGTCAGCATCGGGCAGTAATGCAAACAACAACTCTTTCTTGAATAATGTTATTGAAGGAGGAAGTTATGGTGTTTACTGGTATGGGTCTGGGACTTCTTCACTTTCTGAAAACGTAGTTTTCGATGGTAATGAGTTCTTGAACAACTATTACTATGGTACTAGATTATACTATTGCTTGAATCCAGTGTTTACCAATAACATTACTCATGGTGAGACTGCTTATACAGGTTCACGTTTTGCTAACTACTTCTACTACTGTGATGGTGCGATGGAAGTAACGAACAATGCTGTTTATGGAGGTGTTACTTCAGGATGGTATTACGGATTATACTTTGGACAATGTGATGGTTTCGCTGCAAATCGTAGCCAAGTGTCGAACAATATGGTGGCTGTTGGTAAGCCAGCAACGACGAGTACGATGTATGGTATTTACCTTACAAATAGTGGTTTTATGGATATCGAAAGCAATAATGTTTTAGTAACGGAGGGTGGAGCTTCTTCACGTGCATTTTATGCAACAAGTGGCGGTGCAACTTTTGTGAATAATAACAACTTTGCAAACTTAACTCCAGGATACGGAGTTTATGTTCAGAGTGCTTTCTCAATTGCTGAGATGGACTACAATAACATTTACTCTCCGTTAGGAAACATTGGATATTTCGCTGTGAACCAGGCGACACTTACAGATTGGCAAACAGCGTCAGGTTATGATGCAAATTCTGTTTCTGTAGATCCGATGTATTATTCAAATATTGATCTTCATGTTTGTAATGATACATTAAAAGGTGCTGGTCTTGCATCTACGAATGTGACAACAGATTTTGATGGACAGCCAAGAAGTGCTACTCCAGATCTAGGGGCTGATGAGTTCACAGCTTTAGCAACTAGTTTCCTAGGAGCTGATGCAGGTTTATGTACTGGTGATTCAATTATCTTATGGGCAGGAGCACCTGCTGACAATGTTACGTGGTCAACAGGAGATACGACTAACATGATTGTAGTTAATACTCCAGGCTCATACAGTGTAACAGTTGTTGGCGCATGCGGAATTGGAGTTGATACGGTTGTTGTGTCAACATCTGCATTAGCTTATACGAACTTCTTGGAAGCAGATACTCTTGAGTTCTGTGCTGGAGATACAGTAACATTGTCTAGTACAATGGCGGCTGATACTTACACGTGGACAGGTGGTTCAACTGCTCCAACGCTTTCAGTAACAACAGGTGGTACTTACCAATTGGATATTACTGATGCTTGTGGTACAGGTTCAGAATCAGTACTAGTTACTGAGCAAACTGCACCAACTGCAAGTTTCACATGGGTTAATGTGTTCGCAACAGGTGTATTCACTAATACAACAAGTGCAGCAGCAAACCCAACGTACTCTTGGGACTTCGGTGATGGAAACACATCAACTGACAGTGATCCAACACACGTTTATTCTGCAATTGGTACATACTATGTAGAATTGACAGTAACAAATGATTGTGGTACAAGTGTATTTGGTGATTCGATCACTCTTTCTGAAGTTGGATTGAATGAGCTATTTACTGCTGGTGATGTGTCGGTATTCCCGAACCCATCAACTGGAGAGTTCACAATTAGCATGGATGTATTGTCAAGTACAAACATAACGATTCAAGTAGAGAACGTTCTAGGAGCTATCGTTTACGAAAGCAACCCAGGAGTTATCGAAGGAACACATACTGAAGAGGTAAGCCTTGGAGCTGCACAATCAGGGATGTACTTCGTACGAATTCTTGCAGGAGATCAACAATTAGTTAAGAAGATCATTATTGAATAATAACTTCTTAGTTGAAATATCTAAAAGCCCTTCACCATTTGGTGAGGGGCTTTTTCTTTTTTGATTATTTAAGAGAGTGTCTAGAAGAACTGGCCAAATCCATAGGTGAATCCTCGTTGAGTCACATCGACTGGGCTGATCGAATAGTCTAGTCGTAAACAAGTTTTGTAGAACACATTTAAATGTGCGCGTATGCCAACTCCAGTAAAGATGTTGCCTTCACTCATGGAAAGTATCTATCGTAGTTATCTCCTGGGCTTCTAAGGGTCCCATAATCAACAAACGCTGCAGCCTGCAGTGTGAAGTACTTATGCTTCCAGAATGACTGGCGATATTCCGCATTTAGAATGAATGAGGCTGTTCCTCTATCAACACGATTCCCAATCCCTCTTATATTCAAAAAGCCATCTATTACAAATGGCGCAAAAGGACTAAAGTTGTTTGTGGAAACGCCAAATTTTGTTCTAGCACTAAAATTTCCATTTTCGGATATCAATTTGTTCCATGTACATTCGAAGAGAAGCTTTAAAAAACTCGGAGTATTTGGAGAGTATGTGTTGATTCATTCGCCGTAAATCTTTCCAGTGGTTCCTTCTAATCGCTCAAAGACGTTTTCAACTTTATTATAGTTTAAGCTTGCACTCAACTGGTGTTTGTAGAAACTAAAATCAGCCCCACTCAATCCGGTGATCGCTTCATCACGTTGTCTATAGTTATCATACATCACCGCAGCACCAATGCCAAGATTGAGGTACTGCTTTAGCCGATAATAACCGGTGCCTGATACCGAATAATTGTCGAAGTTGAAAAAACTTACAGTGTCTACTAACGAACCCGAGTTTGCGGGGAAGTAGAGTGGTTCTACTGTGGTGAGTTTTGATATTGCAACTGTGTGACCGGTTCTATTATTACTATGCCTATTGGATGAATGAAAAATTGAAAATGAATGTCGATCGTAAAACTGGTGTAGCGCCGCAAATGATTGTGCTTTACCCAGAAAGTTGATGTGATTTACACCGGCATGAACTCTGAGCTGCATCTTAAATCCTGAGATGGAGATGATAGAATAGAGGTTAAAAGGTAATGTTTCATAGTGCTAGATGTACTGCATTTTTATGGCATGATAGTTCTTTGTTCCGTAGACACCAAACTTCAATTGATTTTAGGAAGGTAGCTTCCATGTTTTCGGGTTGTTTGAGAAGGCATAACCTTCCGTCGGGATGCCCCAAAATCGATCTAAATCCCTGTTCGAATTCTCATCATTTATTGCACTGATTGCATAACACCCTTTTTTGAGGGAATAGATGGTGTATCTAATCCGCTTATTTTTCATTCTTTTTTTACTCACCTTGTAATGTTTGCAAGGCTTGTAAGGATAATGGTTTTCGGTCTTATAGAGATAGATGTACAGGTACCCTTTGTTGTTTCGGAAGTTAGAGAAGTTCAGGCTTACGGAATGAGTGGTTTTCGTAATGACATTTGCGTCAGTACAATGAGCATTAATATTAAACCTAAAGAGAGTATTCTTTTCATATTACGAAAATGTGTTAGAGAGTACTCTGAGGTGCAATATTTTCTGGGCTTACACGAAGTCCTGTCTTATAAACGGCCTATTCGAGGAATCCCAACTCAATCGAAACTTTATGGTATAAAAAATGCCCTGACGAAATCGCCAGGGCATTCTATGTATTAAGTTAATCTAAGCTTAGTTCTTCACTAAACGTACGATTGTAACTGCATCTCCAGCTTGAAGTTTCAAGATGTAAGTACCAGCTTGGTATCGTGTAAGATCAAATGTACCGTTCGCAGAAGTAATTGTTCCTGCATCAACAATTTTACCAGAAAGATCAGTAATCATCATAGTGATGTTTCCAGACATGTTGTCGATAGAGTAGTTGAACACACCAGTTGATGGGTTCGGGTAAATACTCATTGCGATTGCGTTCAGTTCATCAATAGATGCACAGGCATCAATGTTGAATGTTACAGCATCAGTGTTCAAACATCCGTTTGAATCCGATACAGTAACTGTTACTGTGTTGTCACCTAATGGTAACGCAGCACCGCTAACTGTTTCAGTTTGCGCAGAACCAGACGTTGTCCAAGAGTAAGTACTGAATCCAGCACCAGCATCAAGGATCATCGATCCGTTTGCACAAATTGTATCAACTAGACCTGTAATAGCCGGTGTTGGAAGAGTGTTCTCAACTACAAGAGCACTATCCATACTTACACAACCGATAGAATCAGTTACTGTAACGTTGTATGTGCCAGCAAGTGTAATTACTGATGTTTGTGTAGAATCTCCATTTGACCAAGCATATGTATCGAATCCTGCACCAGCATCAACAGTTAAAGAATCACCTTCACAGAAAGATCCTCCTGCAACACCAGAGATTGGTGTGTTGTTGATGATTGTTGATGAATCAGTAACACTACATCCAGCAGCATCAGTGATTGTAACACTGTAAGTTCCTGCCATCAATGAATCGATCATTGTAACATCAGATGCTCCAGTCGACCATGCAACATTATAAGGAATAGAAGATGGTGTAGCACTGCAATTTCCGAATAGAACGTTTGGACGATTATTTGAGAATCCAGATGTATTATTAGCTCCACATACCGCTGTATTATCTGCACGGTAGTAGTGTGAAGCTTGATACCCTACAGCTGTTTGATGTGTGATTGTATTATTTGTGTAATTTGAGTTGTTGAAACAAGTTTCCAAAGCAAGATTACTAACTCCATCCCAGTAATATGGTGTTGGGAAAGCAATCCAAATTGTATCAACAGAAACATTAATTGTTGTCGCTGGGAATACTTCCGTTAAACCATCAATCCAAGTTGCAGATAAAACTGAATCAGCTGTACAACCCATTTTCACAGAAAAATTCTCATATATAGCTGTTGATCCACCTAACCCGATGATTGGAATACCAATGCTATCGATGTTTCCTCCAAGGTAACCTGCAGCTGCAAGTTCACTTGCACGGTATACAAATTGGTGACGTGCTCCCCAGTAATAGTTACCGAAAATAGCTGGATACCCTGTGGTTCCATTTTGAATTGCTGTTGAATTATCTGCTTGAACAACACCTCCAATAGAATCACATGTTAACGTAGATAATCCACAATTTTGAACAATTGGAATACCTCCCCAAATTGAATCAAGGTTTACCATTCCAGTTGAGTCACCGATACAAACAATACTTGTTGCAGTTACGTTCGACTCGATCAAGGAATTCTGGATTATTGTATCACAAACAACAATTGTATCCATGTTTGCATCAACAATAGTCACACAGTAAGCACCTGCAGGCGCATTGAATAAAGTGTCTGTTGTTGCACCGTTACTCCAAGAGTAAGACAATGGGGCTACTCCGTATTGAGTTGCAACAGTCATTTGTCCTGTTGAATCACCGTTACATATTATGTTAGTAATACTTGATACTTGACCTTGAAAAACAGTTTCTACGAAAGAAACATCATCAATTGCGATATCATGTCCGAAACTATTTACGTTATTCGCTCCTGCCCATCTTACATAGATGGTATCACCAGAGAAAGCAGTTAAATCAACTGATCGTTGAAACCATTGGTCTGTTGCAGACAAGATTCCAAAGCTATCCACTTGCGTCCATGTAACTAGATCATTCGTAGCATATACTACCATGCCATTTCCAACTCCGGTTGTCCAACTGTGTGCCCAGTAGTTCAATTCGATACCACCTGTTGATAAGGTAGCATCAATACCTGGAGAGGTCATAGAAACATTTGTAAACATTCCAAATCCATCTTCCACGTACATGTAAGTACCTGTTCCACTTGTGTGATCAGCTGAAGGTCCCGTACCCGAGCTTCCTGTTGCGACGGTTCTTCCATACCAATCTTGGGCATCATCGTTCGCTTGTTCATTGATCCAATCTTCGACAAGAGGGAATGGCTCCGCCCCTGGGCCGAAGTTAATATCATCCGCAGGGAATGCGTCAAAGTTCTGTGAGTAAGGCATGTTATAGATTTGTGCAGATGCGCCCAAAGCCATTCCAAAACCTACCACTAATAAGAGTAATTTTTTCATTATATAGTAAATTGTAAATTGTTTATAGGCGTCAAAGTTAACTCAATTATTCGGTAGATTAAAATTTATTTACCTCGAGGATACTATTTATTTTCAGCATTAATGATTAAAATCTAATCAATAAATGATTAAAATATAGTATATTTGTCGTTCAGCCTCATCATTTTGGAATAAGATTTATGCACTTAAACACGCACAGCTATTATAGTTTGCGCTATGGGGCTTATGATGCTAGGACGCTTCTAGAGCTAACAAAAAACAATGGGTTTGATTCGGTTGCACTAACGGATATTAATACAACTTCATCTTGCTTAGATTTTATTCGGGAAGCACCAAAATATGGAGTGAAACCAGTTATTGGTGTTGATTTTAGGAACGGAGCACAACAGCAATTTATCATGATTGCTAAGAATAATGATGGTTTTAAACGAATGAACCATTACCTAACTACCATTTTGCACGAGGGGCATGAGGTTCCTTGTGAAGCTTTGGAATTGAAAAACACATTTGTCATTTACCCCTTTGTGAAGGATCAAATACGTACACTGAAAGAGCATGAGTTTATCGGTGTACGTCCAGAAGACCTTTCAACTTTGCGGCTAAAGAAGGTAGATACACGAAAAATGGTCATTCTACAAACCGTTACATTTCGGAACCGTAGAGACTTCAATGCGCATCGGTTACTCCGTGCAATTGATAATAACACATTACTCAGTAAGCTTCCTGAATCAGAGCAAGGGATGTTGCACCATCAAATGCTTCCAAAAGAAGTACTCCTAAATACATACGCTGATCATCCAGAAATGATTGCAAACACAGAAATGATTTTCAGAGAGAGTAGTGTTGAATTTGATTTTTCAGGCAACGCAGAACACCAAAATCAAAAAACATACACTGAATCTGAGGAAGAAGACATGGAACTCTTGTTTGAAGAGTGTAGAAAGGGATTGGATTATCGATATCCTGAAGCTGGGGAAGAGGTCTATGCACGGATTAGTATGGAACTTGACATGATTAATAGAATGGGCTTTGTTTCCTATTTCTTAATGAATTGGGACATTGTAAACTATGCACGATCGAAAGGTTATTTCTATGTAGGAAGAGGAAGTGGTGCGAATAGTGTTGTTGCTTACTTACTTAGAATCACAGATGTCGACCCTATAGAGTTAGACCTCTACTTTGAACGATTTATCAACTTATATCGAACAAATCCACCTGATTTTGACATTGATTTTTCATGGAGAGATCGTGACGATGTTACACGCTATATCTTCGAGCGTTTTGATAATGTAGCACTTGTTGCAACATATAACACTTTTCAGCGAAGAGCGGTGATTCGTGAACTTGGAAAGGTGTTTGGGCTTCCGAAGGAAGAAATTGATGCACTGAGCAAGGATACGGTAAGAGTAATTAAGCACAGTCACCTAGCTGGATTAGTGATGAAATATGCACAATACATCCATGGGTTTCCAAGTCATTTAAGTGTTCATGCGAGTGGGGTTATCATTGCTGAAAAGCCAATACAGCATTTTTCGGCAACGTTTCTTCCACCAAAAGGATACCCCACGATTCAGTTTGATATGCATGTTTCTGAAGATGTGGGACTTTTCAAGTTTGATATCCTGAGTCAACGTGGATTGAGTAAAATTAAGGATGCACTTGATTTGATTAAGCAAAATTATTCCGCCTCGGAATCATTAGAATCGATGGTTGATATTCACGACATGCAACAACTGAAAAATGATGAGAAAATGAAGGAGTTATTGCGTGAGGCAAAAGCAATTGGTTGTTTTTACATTGAGTCGCCAGCGATGAGAATGCTTCTTAGAAAATTACAAGTCGATAACTACTTAGGATTGGTTGCTGCAAGTTCTGTAATTCGGCCTGGAGTAGCGAAGTCGGGAATGATGAGTGAGTATATATTAAGGTACCGCCATCCAGATCGACGAAAAGATGCGCATCCTGTTCTTCTTGAATTAATGCCTGAAACATATGGCGTAATGGTATATCAAGAAGACGTGATTAAGGTTGCACACTATTTTGCTGGATTGACACTCGGTGAAGCCGATAAAATGCGACGGGGGATGTCTGGAAAATTTAGATCTCGGGAAGAATTTCAGGCGGTGAAAGAACAATTTTTCAAGAATTGTATTGAGCAAAAAGGACACTCGCCAGAATTGACAGCTGAGGTTTGGAGGCAAACGGAAAGCTTTGCGGGGTATGCTTTTGCAAAAGGTCATTCAGCTTCTTATGCCGTGGAAAGTTATCAATGTCTGTTTTTGAAGACGTATTATCCTTTGGAGTTTATGGTGGCGACAATCAATAATTATGGAGGGTTTTACAGTACTGAATTGTATGTGCATGAAGCACGAAAGTCAGGTGCAAACATTCATGCTCCCTGTGTGAATAACAGTCAAGTGATGACTTCTATTTCAGGAAAGGCAATCTATATTGGCTACCATTTGATTCGATCATTTGATCATAAAATGGGTGTTGAAATTAGCGAAGAGCGACAGGAAAATGGAGCGTTTCTACACTTGAATGATTTCCTTGAGCGAGTTCCTATAGGACAAGAACAGTTAATGCTTTTGATCAGGATTGATGCTTTTCGATGTATGGGAGTTGATAAACGCGTACTTCTTTGGGAAGCTCATTTGAAGGTGGGGAAATTGGCAAACTCACACCCGGAAGCTGATTTGTTTCGTGTTGCA
>DKPV01000052.1:2723-39442 GCA_002471375.1 Flavobacteriales bacterium UBA7325 | reverse complement strand
CACAGGAGTATGAAATCCCTAAACTCTCGCACTCACAAGAGGAGGCAATGTTTGATCAGATTGAGTTGCTAGGCTTTCCGCTCCATAATCCATTTTCAATTGTAGAACAGAATGATGAGGCGATTGTTATGGCAAGAGATTTAACTAAGCATGCAAACAAATCTGTTTGGGTAAAAGGTTATTTGATTCACGTAAAACGAACATCGACTTCAACTGGTCAAAGTATGTTCTTCGGAACACTTCTCGATGAAGAAGGAGAATGGCTGGATACTGTTCATTTTCCTCAAGTTGCGGAACGGTTTCGCTTTCGGGGGAAAGGCGTCTACAGAATTCATGGTAAAGTTCTAGTTGAGTATGACTGTGTGAATATCGAAGTAGACTATATGCATAAGCTGGATGTGTTAGAAGATCCTCGTTACTCGGAAGTGGAGGAAGTGAAGGCAGAGTCAGAATTGGTAACGAATAATCGGCGTAAGAACTACTTGGGGAAATCAAATAAGTCGAAACGAGAGCCGCAAGATATTTCCATTGAGGCGAGTACCGGAAGAACAAATGTTGCCTGAAGTAGATTAAAAACAAGAGAGATAATAAATTATGGATAGAACAATTGTACATATGGATCTCGATACATTTTTTGTGTCATGCGAACGATTGATCGATAGTAGCTTGAATGATCGCCCCGTATTAATCGGAGGCACATCAGATCGTGGGGTTGTTGCCGCATGTAGTTATGAGGCACGTAAGTTTGGGGTTCATTCGGCGATGCCTATGCGTATGGCGAGACAGCTGTGTCCTGAAGCAATTGTGCTAAGAGGGAATTCGGGAATCTATACCAAGTTCTCCAAAATTGTGAGTGATATCATCAAGGAAAGTGTGCCGCTTTACGAAAAAACTTCTGTTGATGAATTTTACATGGACCTTTCCGGGATGGATCGATTCTTTGGTTGTAATCAATTTGCTTCGGAATTGCGAACACGAATTATCAAAGAAAGCGGATTGCCAATATCATTTGGACTTTCGAATAACAAAACGGTTTCCAAAATAGCAACGGGAGAAGCAAAGCCAAACAGTGAGAGAGTGGTGTCACTTGGGACAGAGAAGCCTTTTCTAGCACCACTTTCTGTGAAGAAGATTCCGATGGTGGGAGATACTACCTACCGAACATTGTGTAATCTCGGAGTGAAACGAATTTTAACGGTTCAGGAGATGCCAATTGAAGTTATGGAACGTGTCTTTGGCAAGAATGGAATCATGATTTGGAAGAAGGCAAATGGAATTGATAATTCTCCAGTTATTCCATACAAAGAACGAAAGTCGATTTCAACCGAACGAACGTTTGATAAAGACACAATCGATATTCATAAACTTGAAGCAATTATGACGGCAATGGCGGAGAATTTAGTGTACCAATTACGACGAGGGAATAAATTGACATCCTGTGTTACAGTTAAGATTCGATATTCGGATTTTCAGACGTATACTTTGCAAAAGAAGATTCCATACAGCGCCGCTGATCATGTAATCATTCCTCTAGTGTTGGAGTTGTTCCGAAAGCGTTATGACCGTAGAGTGTTGGTTCGATTGATTGGTGTTCGATTTAGTCACCTTGTTGAAGGGACACATCAAATTAGTCTATTTGAAGACCCAACAATTTTGAGTCTGTACCAGGCGATGGATGTTATAAGAGAGCGCTATGGTGATCGTGCAATTATGAAAGCTTCAGGAATGGATGCGAAAAGTATTAGTCGATGGAATCCATTTAATGGAGAGCCACCTCCTTTACTTGCAAATCGAAGAAAGTAAAACTGAATTTGACGCAAAAAAGAAATGTAGAAGCCAATATTTTGTACTTGAATTGAAAAAACCAGAATCTTTTATCGATTTAGTGAAATAAATGACCTAAACATATTGTCGGATGAGGGTCTTGCTATCTATCCGAATCCATTTGAAGATGTAATACGAATTCAGACTACCGAAAAATTGGATAGGATTAAGCTCTTCGACAGTCAAGGAAGATGGTTAGCCGTTGAACAAAGAAAAATTAAAAATGGTTATAGTCTTGAGGTGGCTAGATTGGCTGCGGGGGTCTATGTTCTTGATGTCGTTTATTCGGGAAGAACGAAGAGTTTCAAAGTTATTAAAGAATAGTTTAAAGAGACTTTAGATAGGTATCCAAAAGAGCGCCTGAGACTATGAGAATTATCATTCCAAGAATGATGTTGAGCGCATACTTCCAGTATAGTATTTTGGTAGCCTTTTTATCCTAGTCATTCATTAAAGCTAGGTTCGTTGATGGGAGCTTCCAGATGGATACAGGATATTTCTTTCGCATTTTCTTGTTATGTTTCAGAAGTAGAATCCACAGGTAGATCACTCGTGCAAGGAATGCAATTGCATATATGCCAAGTAAAATTGAGAGAAAGTTTGCCATCCTTGATTAGTTAGTCTACCAGGGAGGTATTAATTTACTTCAATACCTCAGGCATTTTCGCTTTAAATTCATTTAATCTCGGAATGGAAACAGATCGCACATAGGGTTGATTTGGATTGTTTCTTTCGTAATCTTGATGGTAGTCTTCCGCATCATAAAAGATATCGAGTTTTGATACCTCTGTTGTGATATTTGAAAAAGTTTTCGATGCTAATAATGATTTGATCGTAGACTTCGCAATTTTCTTTTCTGTATCAGTCTGATAAAAAATGGCTGATCGATATTGTGTTCCTGCATCTGGACCTTGACGATTTAGAGTCGTTGGATCATGGGAGTTAAAGAAAACATCGACCAAGGTTTGATAACTAACAATACTAGAGTCATAATAGACTTTCACAGTTTCGGCATGCCCGCTCTGACCTCTACAGATCTCTTCGTAAGTGGGATTCTTTGTATTTCCTCCTGAGTAACCTGAAACGGCTTCATGAACACCTTCTACAGATTCGAATACGGCTTCAACGCACCAAAAACATCCACTAGCGAAATAGGCTACTTGAGCACCCTCAAGGTCAACCTTTGTCATTTCTTCTTTCTCCGTTCGATTAGAATTGAGTTCAGTCCCAGCACATGAATAAAGTGCAAAACCTAAAACGAAAACACTGAGTAATCTATACATACTTTTCTTTTTCATATGAGATCGGCTTTAAATCAAATTCCTTACGGGGAACTCCTTAAAGAATGTTAAAGAAGCTACTAAATTGATTATGGGTTGTCGATTGTTTCATCGATAAGTGGCCCGCCTTCACCACGTAATTTTTGAAAGCGTTTTCTTGCTTCCACTGTGTATAAGCTTCCTTTGTGGTTGAATAGAAGTTCACGATAATAGCCTTTTGCTTTATCAGGATTTAATAAGTTGTTCTCATAAATGTCTCCTAATTGAAACAGCGCGTCATCTGCCAAGATATCAGTGGCATGAAATTTCAATAACTCCTCTAATACTTCTACCGATTTCGACCATTCTCCGCGAAGTTGAAGTGAGTGCGCTTTTTTCAATAGTATTTCGTCACCCAATGCATGTGCAGGAAAGTTCTCAATGATACTATCGAATAATGAATAGGCAGCATTATACTGATGTTGCTCAATCAATAAGTCCGCATTCGCAAACCAGGTCATTGCAGTATAGTTACTGTCCAGTCCAAAATTATCGGTTATCAGAAGGGATAGTTTGAGTGCGTCATTTGCGATGAGTTTTGAAGTTGATTGTTTCAAAACATCTAATTGAGATTGCGCATAGTCGAATTCACCATCATAATAGAAAATTCGCGCATTCTTAAATTTTGCTTTATGTCCGATGGTCTCAAACTTGAAATCTTTATCAACTTGACTGTACATTAAGGCGGCATCCCATATATCTCCGTGTAAAACTCTTATGTCAGCGAGTTGCATTTTAATTTTAGCTTTCTGTATTGCTGATATGCGCGGAATTTCAAGAGCTTCCTCTAATTCAAGTATTGCCTGACTTGCATTGTTTGCATAGAAGGCTTGGATATACGTTTTTTCTAGAATTAGAGGTAGGGAAGCAGCCGAACTTCCAACTCTATCTAATGCTTCTTCATAAGCCGTGATTGTTTCGGTAACTTCTTCCTGACTGTAATTTCGAAGTGTAGTAACCTGAAGGAATCGAACATTAAGCACTGCATTTTGTGCTCGCAAGTAATAAGGTTCAGCTTCACCACCATCGACGATGTGCTGAAAGCACTTTTTCGCAGTCCGATAATCTTTGTTTTCTAGGCAGATTTTCCCTAGTTCAAATACGTTTCGACCGCCTGCTTGAGTTCGCTTGTCGAGTGCTTTCACATGTACAAAGGCAGCGGAGAAATTTTGACGCTGAATAAATAGCCAGGTCAACATATCCGCGTAATGTGTATTATTTGGGTTTTTCTGTGTTCGCTCGATTAATGCATTCTTCAAAATTCGGTATTCTTTTGAATCTTCTTCCGAGAAATCAATCTTGGTTGCGAGGATTCGTTTAAGATCCCTTGCATAGGAGCTATGATAATCGATGAGGTCGAGATACTCATCCATCATCTTTTGTGTTTCCCCTTTGAAAGCGTAGAATTCAGCAAAGTAGTGATTAAGTGGATAGGTCTTCTTTAAAAGTTTACGACCCTTCTCCAGCGTTTGAAACGCCATTTCCATTTTACTCTGTCCTTTAAATGCATTGTAAAGTTGAACAACGCTAATTGAACTTGGATTTAAATCTTCAATCAGCCCTTGATAAATGCCCTCGGCTTTGTTTTGTTGTCCTTGGTCCTCGTAAAATATCGCAAATAGGATCTTATACTCCTGATCTTGTGAGTTTCGACTTACTTGTCTTTTGTAAGTTTTCTCTGCTCGTTTAACATCTCCTGTTTGCACTAAACACTCAGTGAAACGAGTGAAATTATATTTAGAAGGTGTTTTTGAGAATAATCGGTCGTAGTAGACAAGAGCCTTGTCAAATTCGCCATTCGCGTAGTAATGCTGAGCTAGCTGTTGATCAGATCCGCCATCCTGAGCAACGGCTAGATTGACTGAAAAGCAAGCTACAATAAGAATAAGATATATCCGCATAAAATCCATAACCTGTAAAAATTATTCCTGATTCTTTGGAAGAAGATTAAGTGAGAACTCGTTTAAATCCTCATAATGCTGTTCATAGGTATCACTTGCACTCGCTTTCGTTAGAACATAGTCTGTCAATAGAGCTACCAGTTGATTTACTTTTGCTTTTTCGTAAAGGATATTCTCATCGTACTTAGCTCGTTCTCCATTACTACCTTCAATGTCACTTAGAAGTTCTTTTAAACTTATTCGTTCCTCCTCAATTCCGGATTCAATTGCGCGTCTCGCTTTTCCTAACGGAGCAAGGCTCTTTCTCATTTTTTTGAACGCGTCCATTTTTCTTCCTAGCTCGATATTGATAGTATCAGAGACATAATGCTTCTTAATGCGCGACTCAACATCATATGAATTGACTTGAATGGAGGATAAAGAATCGAACACGTTTTCGTTCAAGACATTTTCAATACTATCGAGTGTAGTGTTCATTGCCTCTATTTTTTCTGTTTGAGCCGATTTTTCAAGATCGACACAAGAGGTCAAAAGGCTGCCAATTAATAGGACAAAGAGTATTCTCATGCGTGCAACGATGTTTTTAAGTAAAAATAATAAAGTTCCTAAGCATAGATTAGAATAAACGTTAATTGCGCGAAAATATTTGGCTTTAGACAGCTTTATCGCTGTGGCTATTGCTTTTTGAATACAACATCGACTCTTCGATTTTTAGCTCTATCGTATTCAGTTAATTCCGGCGTTACTGCAGGAATAGTGTTGTCGTAGCCCTTGAATTTCATTCGATCAGGAGAAACTCCGCGATCTTTTAAGAAATTATATACTGCATATGCTCTGCTTGTAGATAGTGGCATGTTTGAACCGCAGCATACGTGACCGCGAATATTAACCGACATCGTTTCATTACCTCGAAGTGCGTAGAATAGCGCCCAAAGATCGGGATCGTCGGGGTTAATGAATGCATCTGAGTTGCCATGGAATAATATGTCAAGAACGATTGTCATCTCTTCCGCGTCAGGGTCACTTATAAATTCTTTGAAATCATCACGAAGTCCAGTAGATACAGTTTCACGCGTAACTTGAACAGGATGTGAAACTGCATCCATAGCCTGCTCTTCAATCCAAATATCATAATAGATATCGACGCGACGATACTGGGAAGCGGTGTAGTCTTCGGCAATATATTCTTCACCATTGTTTATGATTTCTTTCGAGTCGCCCAGGTTATCCAGGATATCAAGAACAGATTTTGTTCTCCGTTCTGACAATTGTTTATTGTAACTCTTCGAGCCAGAATAGTCTGTGAAGCTTTCCACCTTTAGCAGAACAGCTTCACCAACTTGAGGATGCAAGAGCGGAGTCAGCTTCTCAATTTGATCCTTTGATAAAGTATGCGAGGCGACATCATAATACACAGAGATTAATTTTTCCTGTGAAATCCCGTAGTGCGCGAAGAAGAATATTGAGAGTGATAAGAGTATTTTCATACTAGCTAAACGAAAAATTGGATCAATGTTACAATAAATGAATGTTCAAGAATTATTTCACAATTACAACGAACCCTTGTGGCTCAGATGTATACATTAAATCACCAGTATCGGGCTCCCATGTTACGTTTCTGTCGTAAATATCAATTTCTTCTAATGAGGTTTTTTCTTTTACTTTTTTGATTTGTCTATCGAAGAATAAAGTAAACTTCACATGAAGCATATCCGCCATCATCATCATTGATTCTTCTTCCTCAGATCTCTCTTCTCCCTCGTTCATTGGGGGAATTTGGAAAAATAGTTTCTTTCCTTTCAAAACGAAATAGTCAAAGACTTCCCCGTTAGGAGCCGCTGAAGATAATGGGTTAGAGTCACTCATTGTCGCATTTAACACCTCTACGTTCTCAAAGTCATATCCAAAAACACATAAGCCCTTCTTTAGATCTTCATCAATAATTACGTAACTAACTGCATGCATGTCCTCAGGTTCTTTGAGCTTCTGAGTTAAATCGTCATCCATCAGACTCTCGAACCCTTCTTCTCCCATCGTCTCTGCCATTTCTGTCAAGTCGAATGTATACTTTATAGTTCCAGACCAATCCTGGTTAAAATGAATTTCTTCATGCATTGAACAACTGGTAACAAGCATTACAACACCAATTAGGATCGCAATTAATTTTAAAAGGTTTCTTTTAAGTTGTTAAATAACCCAGACTTTTAAATACTCTTAAATCCTGTATATGGATGAAGGCATTCTGGGATTGTAACGCCATCTTTTGTCTGGTGATTCTCTAGCATCGCAGCAACTATTCTTGGTAAAGCCAAAGCAGATCCGTTCAAAGTGTGACACAATTTTGTTTTCTTATCTGCATTCTTAAAACGTAGCTTTAATCTGTTGGCTTGGAACGTATCAAATCTAGACACTGAGCTAACTTCTAGCCATTTATCTTGAGCGGCCGAATACACCTCGAAGTCGTACGTCATCGCAGCTGTAAATCCAGTGTCGCCACCACATAATCTTAAGATTCGATACTGGAGTCCTAGCTTCTCTAGCAGACCTTTGACATGGTTCATCATTTCCTCTAATGCAGCATCAGTATTGTTTGGGTGTTCGATTCTCACGATCTCTACTTTGTCAAATTGATGGAGACGATTCAGTCCGCGTACATCAGAACCATATGATCCCGCTTCACGACGGAAACAAGGAGTATACCCGGTTAGTTTCACAGAAAAGTCTTCATTGGGAATAATCACATTGCGGTACATGTTCGTTATCGGAACCTCTGCAGTTGGAATCATGTATAAATCATCACGTTCGTCGTGATACATTTGCCCTTCCTTATCTGGTAATTGACCTGTTGCAATGGCGGAATCTTCATTCACGAATAATGGTGGAATTACTTCCTCATAACCAGCTTTCGCGGCTTCAGCTAAAAAGAAATTTATCATTGCACGTTGCAGTTGAGCTCCTTTACCTCTGTAAACCGGAAAGCCAGCACCTGTAATTTTCACTCCTAGCTCGAAATCGATAAGGTTATGCTTTGCTGCAATTTCCCAGTGTGGGATTGCGTCAAAATCAAAAGATGGAGCATTGCCAAATTCTTCCGTAGTTTCGTTGTCGAGTTCACTTTTGCCAGCCTTTACTAGTTCGTTTGGGACGTTTGGTAGAAGGTACATCAAGTCCTGAATCGTAGCTTCAAGTTCATCAACCTTAACTTTGAGTTCAGCTTCTGAAGATTTGAGTTGACCAGTCATAGCTTTGGCTTCGTTCGCCTCCTCTTGTTTTCCTTCTCTAAAAAGAAGTCCTATTTGCTTCGAAATTTGATTCATTTCAGCCGCAATCTCTTCTAAATTCCCTTTAGATTCTCTCCATTTACTATCAAGATCAAGTATTTCTTGAACAATTGGTTCGGCATCGAAATGACGCTTTTTTAAACCCTCTATTATTCGTTCTCCTTTATCTTTTCTGATGTCCTGTATTTCGAGCATGGTGATGTGTTTCTGTTTTCTCTTGCGAATTTAATAATTCGATTTCATGAGAATGAATGTTTAGTGCATAAAAAAAGGGAATTCCGATGCTCGGAACTCCCTTTTGTATAATGTGACGTTCGACTAAGCCTCTGCAGTTTCAAATGGAACTACCGATACAAATGAACGATTATTTCTTTTTTTGCGGAATTCTACTAATCCATCAGTCAAAGCAAATAACGTGTGATCTTTACCGATCCCAACGTTAGTTCCTGGGTGATGTTGAGTTCCTCTCTGACGAACGATGATGTTTCCTGCGATTGCAGCTTGTCCTCCAAAGATTTTTACTCCCAGTCGTTTACTTTCTGATTCACGACCGTTTTTAGAACTACCGGCTCCTTTTTTATGTGCCATTGTGATTTGTTTTTATCCCACTATTCCGGGATTGTTAAACTATGCTTTTATCTCCTTAATCGTGATTGCAGTAAACTGCTGACGATGTCCGTTTCTCTTTTTGTAACCTTTTCTTCGCTTTTTCTTAAAAACGATTACTTTGTCTCCTTTGACGTGCTCATCTACCTTCGCGGTAACTTTTGCACCTTTTATAGCCGGGGCGCCAAGTGTCACTTTTCCATCGTTATCAACTAGAAGCACTTTATCGAAATCTACTTTCTTACCTGCTTCAGCATCTAAACGGTGTACAAAGATCTTTTGGTCTTTTTGCACTTTAAACTGCTGCCCTGCTATCTCTACAATTGCGTACATAATAGCTTAATTATTTGTATTCTATTTATTAAAATTCGGACGACAAAGATATTGTTTTTTATCAACAATCCAACGTGAATACAAGGAATTTCACTTATTGAGCGAATTTTTCTTGATTTTCACTGATATCAGCAGGCTTGACTACGTTTTTTACGCGTGCTTTTTTATGTCTGCTAGCAATGAAAACACCACCGATCACGATGAACATAGCGCCAACTTGTAACGAATTTATTGTTTCTCCAAAATAGAGGCCAATTAACACTGCTATAATCGGGATGAGATAGGTAACACTACTAGCGAATACTATTGTTGCATTAGCGACTAGTTTATTGAACAGCACAAGGGCTGCAGCTGTGCCTATAACACTCAATATTACAATTGCAGTGAATCCTTCAAGTGCATGTGGGTTGGTTTTGAATGTGTCCATTGCGCCAAATTGCCAAGCTATTAGGGCGCTCGGTAATAATACAATGAAAAATGCAAGCGAAGCTATTTCGTGACTTTTTAAACCCTTCAATGTATGCTTGATGACATTTATACTTGTGCCGTAGCAAAATGTAGCAAAAATTAGAGCTCCTAAATGCGACCAGTCGCCAGAGACTGATAAATCCCGTCCGGCAAGCATCAGTAGTACAACGCCAACGGTTCCTATTGAAACGCCTGTAGTTTGATTTTTAGTTAGGCGATCCTTGAACACGACAACTCCAATAACTATTGCGAAGATTGGGGTAAAACTGTTCATCATTCCCGCATATCCAGATGATATACCTGTTTCTGCATAGGTGAAAAGGAATGCAGGTATGAAGTTACCAGATAGCCCAACTGTCGCGAGGAGCAGGAACGTACGTAAATTATTGATTTTTCGAATTGCCTTGATGGCGAATGGGAGAAGAGCTAGTCCTGCTACAACCATGCGTAAAGCGCCAACTTGAACATCTGAAAATATTGGCATGCCTGAATTTGTAAACATTGCCTTTTTCATGAGTATGAATGAACTGCCCCATACGCAGGCAAGAATGATTAAGATGATCCAGTTTTTAGTTGATGTTGGCACGTGGCAAAAGTAGCACAATTTGTAGGTGTGTGACTTTTTAGGGTGATAATGTTCATCGATCCAAAGTTGATCTCGCTTATGTTGAAAACCGAATAGTTTTCAACAACTGGGTTTTATATACCACTTTCTACCACTTTTATGGAACGCCTATTTTAAAGGGAAATATCGAGAGAAAGTGTAACCTTTTCTCATGAGAGTCGTTCATATTTATCAACAATAGGAAAACTAGTGGTAAAAAGTGGTAAAAATCAATTATTTTTACCCATTATTATACCGTTATGGCAGGCTTAGTAGGAGAATTTGAGGTAAAGATGGACGCTAAAGGGCGTTTCATGCTCCCTTCCGGATTACGGAAGCAGCTTCCTCCTGCGGCACAGCGAGATTTCATGTTGAACAAAGGTTTTGAAGATTGCCTTACTCTATTTCCGCTCTGCGAGTGGGAAGCGTTAAGTAAGCGACTCTCTAAACTGAACCTGTTCAAACCAAAAAATCGAATGTTTTATCGTTTGTTCCATCAGGGAGCGAAATCGATTAGTCTAGATAAGGCTGGTCGTGTTCTCGTTCCTGTGGCGCATGTAGAACGAGTTGGTTTGAAACAGGAAATAGTGTTGATCGCATACAACGATCGCATTGAAATCTGGGATAAGTCGAAGTACTTCGAAATGATCGAAGGCTCTATGACGGATTTTGCTGATTTGGCAGATGAAGTAATGGGAGACTTGGACAATGGTGAATAATCAAGAATATCACGTACCGGTAATGCTTCAAGATAGCATCGATGCTTTATGTATCGATCCTGACGGAACTTATGTTGATGTCACATTTGGTGGTGGTGGTCATTCGAGATTGATATTTGATCAGTTGAGTGACAAGGGTCGATTGATTGCATTTGATCAGGATCCGGATGCTCGAAAGAATGCATGGGAAGCACCGAATTTTGATTTGGTGCCGGCTAATTTTTCATTCATTTCGAATCATTTGCGTTTGCTCGGAATTAAGTACGTTGACGGTGTTTTAGCTGATTTAGGCGTTTCTTCTCATCAATTTGATGAAGATACACGCGGTTTCTCGATTCGTGGTGAAGCGAAGCTGGATATGCGAATGAATCAGGATGGTGAGTTGACTGCTTTAGAGGTTGTGAACGATTATTCAGAGAAAGAGCTCTTCCGCATTTTCAAAAGCTATGGAGAGATTTCTAACACAGGTAAACTTGTCTCTGTCATTGCTTCTGAACGGCGTAATGGTAAAATCACGACAACAGCTGATCTAATTAAGGTTTTAGATAAATGTGCGCCGAAACATCGGGAGCATAAATATTACGCACAAGTTTTTCAGGCGATAAGAATTGAGGTTAATGATGAGTTGGGGGTTCTTGAGCAATTCCTGAATCAAATGGATGCGGTAATTAAGCCCGGAGGTAAGTTGGTAGTAATGTCTTATCACTCTTTGGAGGATCGATTGGTTAAGAATTATTTGAAGCGCGGCTCTATTTCGGGTGTGGTGGAGAAGGATTTTTACGGTAACGTACTTAAGCCTTTTTCGGAAGTAGTGAGAAAGCCGATTATGGCTTCAGAGGAAGAGGTTGAAAGAAACAGTAGAGCCCGAAGTGCGAAACTGAGAATTGCAGAACGGAATGGATAACGAGTTCGTAAATAGAGCCGAAATTGATGATCGTGAAGCAAAGGAGATTGCTAAGAAGAAGGAGCGCGCAAAAAAAGTTAAAAAGGCAAAGGAGAAAAAACCAAGCGCTCTTGTTCAGATTTTGAACGGAGACTTCTTGACTAAGGAGTTCATGCTAGGGAATTTGAGCTTTATCTTCTTTGTGATGTTGCTCTTGTTGCTGATGGTTTCGAAGGGTTACTATGGAAAGAGATTAGCGAAAGATGTCACTCAAACACAGTTGGAATTGAATGAGGTGACCTCGGATCATTTCGAAGCGAAGGCCAGGCTAGAAGAAGAGACAAGAAGAGTGCGGTTGGTAAAAGAACTAGAGCCAATTGGATTAAAAGAAACAGTGAATCCGACGAAAGTGATTCGAATTAAAGCGAAGAAGAATAAATAGAATGAGCGAAAAGAAGGACATATATTGGAGAGCCTATCTGATCTACTTTGCATTTGTAGTGCTCATGCTTGTCGTATTGATTCGTATCATCAGTATACAGTTCGATGGTGGCAAGCCCGTTTTTATGTCTTCATCTGATGGGAATGAAAAAATGCCAACTAGGACAGTTTCTCGTGAGCCAAGAAGAGGTCAGATTCTTGATGCTAACTATACTCCTCTAGTTACTTCTGTTTCGTTCTACAATATTCACATGGATCCGACAGTAGTTGAGCAGGGATTGTTCGATGCTGAAATATCAGATTTATGTATTGCATTAAACGATTTGTACCCGGAGAAAACAGCCCGCGAATATGAGTTGCTAATTAGAGATGGTAGAGTAAATGGTAAGCGTTACATCATGATTCATCCATTAGCGACAAACGATGAACGTCGCAAGTTGAATGAGATGCCAATCTTCCGAGAGGGTAGATTCGCAGGTGGGCTCCTAGATAATGATGAGATAATTACAAGAAAGCGTCCTCATGGCGAGCTGATGAAGCGAACTTTGGGGTATATCAGGACGCAAGCGGATGGAACAATTAAAAGAGTTGGTCTTGAGCAGGCGTATGATGATTATCTAAGAGGTGAGCCAGGAAAGGAGGTTGAGCAGAAGATATCTACCGGCTGGAAAAAAACGGGTCCTATTATTAAGGATGCGGTTGAAGGAGCCAGCGTCGTAACAACCATTGACAAAGAGATTCAAGAGGTAGCTCATGAGGAGTTGATGGCGCAAATGCAGCGTCAAGAAGCAAAGAGTGGGAGTGTAATTGTGATGGATGTCCGGACGGGTTATGTTAAGGCTATTGTGAATCTCGTAAGGAATAAAGATGGTAACTACTACGAAGCATATAATCATGCCATAGGGACAAAGGAGGTTCCAGGTTCTACCTTTAAGTTAGCCTCTTTGATGGCTTTATTGGAAGATGGAAAAGCAAAGTTGACTGATGTTGTGGAAGCTAAAGGAAAGTATAAATACTACGAATCAACACTTACTGATTCGCGAGCATGGGGGTATGGTGAGATAACGCTTCAAGAGGCGTTTGAGAAGTCTTCAAATGTTATATCGCAGGTCGTGAATGAAGCCTATAAAAATCAGCCTCAAGCATATGTGAATAGATTGAAGGGTTTTGGTTTAGGTGAGAAATTAGGGATTGATTTGCTGGGAGAGCCAAAACCAACACTTTACGAACCTGGAACTGCAAACTGGTCGGGAATTTCACTTCCATGGATGTCTGTGGGTTATGAAGTTCAGCAAACACCACTTCAGACCTTGGCCTTTTACAATGCGGTTGCAAACAAGGGAACTTTTATACGGCCTCAGTTTGTGAAAGAGATCCGTCGTGGAAACGAAGTGGTTAAAACATTCCCTCCAGTAATTATAAAGAATAAAATCTGCTCCGATCGAACATTGGCATCTTTGAACAAGTGTTTGAAAGGTGTAGTTAAACGAGGTACAGGTAAGGCTTTACAGTCTGCATATTTTGATATTTCTGGCAAGACAGGTACTGCTCGAATTTTAAATGATGATTTACGATACGGTAACCAAGGAGATGTGCGACATCAGGCTTCTTTCTGTGGATTCTTCCCATCTAACAATCCTGTTTATTCATGCATTGTAGTTGTCTCGGCTCCTTCTAAAGATATTTATGGGGCGACAGTTTCGGGTACTGTTTTTACTGCGATCGCGAACAAAGTGTACGCTTCGAGCTTGGAGTATCATCAACCAATTAATGAGACAGGGAGGCGCGATAAAACGATTCCTGTCACTAAAGTGGGGTCGCGTGAAGAATTAATCAAGCTCTACAAAAGGTTCAGGCTGCCATTCATTTCAGATACGGATAATGATTATGTAATCATGCGTGTTGATCAAAGCAAGGCAGTTCTTGAACGAAGATTCGTGGGTAAGAACACGGTTCCTAATGTAAGTGGTATGACTGCAAAAGATGCTGTTTACTTATTGGAGTCCGCGGGTATGACGGCAAAAGTTAAAGGTTTTGGTAAGGTGGTGAAGCAGTCAATAAAGGCTGGTGAAGATGCTATTAAGGGTGTATTGATTCAGATAGAATTAAAATGAAGATAGTTAAAGACATATTGTATGGTGTTCATTTGCTCGCTTTAAAAGGTGGGACGGCAGGTGCTGTGGATCACTTAACTTTTAACTCTAAGGATGTTACAGCCTCATCTGTGTTCTTTGCAATTAAAGGAACAATGCATGATGGTCATACTTTTATAGGAAGCGTAATTGAGCAAGGTTGTACGAATATTGTTGTGGACAGAGAGTTAGACCTTCCTGAAGGTGTGAATGTCTTTCAAGTTGAGAATACATCTAATGCGCTTTCAATTGTTGCTCACAATTTCTTTGGAGAACCATCGGGACAATTAAAGTTAATCGGTGTAACAGGAACAAACGGAAAAACTACGATTGCAACCTTACTTTATGATCTATACACTAATATGGGTTATCAAGCAGGATTGATTTCAACAGTTGTAAATAAGGTATGTGATCGAGATATTCCCGCAACACACACAACTCCAAATCCTATCGAACTTAATCGTTTGCTAAGTGAAATGGTTGATGAAGGTGTGTCTCACTGTTTTATGGAGGTGAGTTCACATGCGATTCATCAAAAAAGAATTGGCGGACTAGTTTTCGCAGGAGGTGCATTTACTAATATCACTCACGATCATCTGGATTATCATAATACGTTCAAAGAGTATATCGATGTTAAAAAGGCATTCTTTGACCAGTTACCTAAAAATGCATTTGCGCTTACGAATAGCGATGACAAGAACGGAATGGTAATGCTTCAGAATACCAAAGCCAAGCAAAGAACTTATGCGATGAAGTCCATGGCAGATTACAAGGTTCGCGTGCTTGAGAATCAGTTTTCTGGTCTAGTGTTAACTATGAATGGAATGGAGTTGTGGACAAAGTTGATAGGTGACTTCAATGCGTACAATTTACTATGTGTTTATGGAATAACACAGGAGTTAGGAGAAGATTCAACGGAAGCTCTTACTACGATCAGTCAGCTCGGCTCGGTGGATGGGCGATTTGAATATGTTAGAAGTACAGGGGGGATTACTGCTATTATAGATTATGCACATACTCCTGATGCCTTGGATAATGTATTAAAGACGATTGATAACATTAGAACGAAAAACGAAACGGTATTTACAGTTGTTGGTTGCGGCGGTGACAGAGATAAAACAAAACGTCCTGCTATGGCTACCATTGCATGTGAGAGATCAGATAAGGTGATTTTAACTTCTGATAACCCTCGTTCTGAAGATCCAAACGTGATCATTGAAGATATGATGGAAGGAGTCGATGGCACGCAATTCATGAAAACGTTGTCAATTGTAGATCGGGGCCAAGCTATTAAAACAGCTGTCTCTATGGCTGAAGAAAACGACATTATTCTTATTGCTGGAAAAGGGCATGAGAAATATCAAGATATCAAAGGGGTCAAGCATGATTTTGATGATAAACAGACAATAATTGAACTATTTAATAAACTCAACAAGTAATGCTAGTATATCTATTTGACTACTTGAAAGACTTTAATTTCCCTGGATCGGGACTTTTTGACTACGTCTCATTTCGTGCAGGAATGGCGCTCATCCTGTCTTTGATTATATCCGTTGTATTTGGAAAACGAATCATTCGATTGTTGCAGAAAAAACAAATGGGTGAAACTATTCGAGATCTAGGGTTGGAAGGTCAAATGGCAAAGACTGGAACGCCAACGATGGGTGGTTTGATCATTCTTGCAGCTATATTAATTCCTACGTTATTGTTCGCGAAACTTCATAACATTTATGTAGTTACAATGGTAATCGCTACTCTCTGGCTTGGGGCGATTGGGTTCATCGATGATTACATCAAGGTGTTCAAGAAGAACAAGAAAGGGCTAGCTGGTCGATTTAAAGTTATTGGTCAAATTGGAGTTGGTATTATCGTCGGCAGTATTCTCTATTTCCACCCAGATGTCCAAGTTCACAAAGAGGTTGCGCAGGATTATGTGCCGATGGCAAATGAAGAAATTGTAACTGATCTGCACTTGCAGGAAGAAGGTGAATCCTCTCAGTGGGTCAGAACAGACGCAATGACGACTACGGTTCCTTTCATTAAGCACAATGAGTTCAATTACAATTGGCTCGTTGGTGATTGGAGCGGGAAGTATGGATGGCTACTGTTCATCCCGATAGTGATCTTCATTGTGATAGCTGTCTCAAATGGCGCTAACATGACCGATGGTCTAGATGGGCTGGCTACGGGTACTTCGGCGATTGTTGGTATAGCCCTAGCTGTTCTGGCTTATGTCAGTTCGAATATTCGATTCGCAGACTATTTAGATGTGATGTACATACCTTTCGCGGAAGAGATGGTAATATTTATCGCTGCTTTTGTCGGGGCGTGTATTGGCTTCCTCTGGTTCAACTCTTACCCTGCTCAAGTATTTATGGGAGACACAGGAAGTCTTGCCTTGGGTGGTATCATAGCAGTATTTGCAATTGCAATTCGAAAAGAGTTGTTGATTCCTGTTTTATGCGGAGTTTTTCTTGTTGAGAATTTATCAGTTGTTCTACAAGTAGGTTGGTTTAAGATAACCAAGAGGCGTTACGGTGAAGGTCGACGAGTCTTCCTTATGGCGCCGCTCCATCATCATTACCAAAAGAAGGGACTTCATGAGGCTAAGATCGTAGCGCGATTTTGGATTATTGGGATTCTTCTAGCGGTATTCACAATTGTAACGCTCAAACTTAGATAGTTGGCAGCTGAAAAGCGACATATAACAATTTTAGGAGCCGGCGAAAGTGGAGTAGGAGCAGCTATTCTTGCGAAAGCGCAGGGGTGGGAGGTCTTTGTCTCTGATTTCGGATCTGTCCGTGAAAGTTTCGTGAAGGAATTGGATAGTCTGGACGTTAAATGGGAGCAAGAGGTCCATTCATTGGAGCGGATTCTGAAGGCTGACTTAGTCATCAAATCACCGGGAATACCAAATACGGTTCCGGTGATGCTTGAGATCATTAATCGAGGAATTAAGGTGGTGTCAGAAATTGAATTCGCAGCCTATTATTCGGGTGCGAAGACAATATGCATCACTGGAAGTAATGGAAAAACTACGACGGCATTAATGACCTATCACATCTTGAAAAAGAGCGGGATGAACGTTGGTTTGGCCGGAAACATTGGTGAAAGCTTTGCAAAACAGGTTGCTGAGAAGGACTTTGATTGGTATGTGCTTGAATTGAGCTCTTTCCAATTAGACGACATGCATGAATTCAAGGCAGATATTGCTGTTTTAATGAATATCACACCGGATCATCTGGATCGATATGACTACAAAATGGAAAACTATATCGCTTCCAAATTCCGTGTTATTCAAAATCAAACAGACCAAGATTGGTTCATCTACAATGCAGATGACAAGAACATATTAAACGAAATAAACAAACGAACACCGGCAGCGCGATTAGCTCCATTTTCCTTGGTAGAGGAAGTAGGGCAAGGTGGCTTTGCTACTAACAAACAACTAACAATCAATATAAACGATCAATTCACTATGGGAATTCACGAATTAGCTTTGAAGGGTAAGCACAATACCCAAAATTCGCTGGCGTCAGGAGTGGCGTCACGAATTTTAGAGATTAGAAAAGAAGTCGTACGCGAAAGCTTGGCGGACTTCACGAATGTTGAACACCGACTTGAATTCGTTGCGAAAGTAAACGGAATTGAGTTCATCAATGATTCGAAAGCAACAAATATTAACTCTACTTGGTTCGCACTTGAATCTATGGAAAATCCGACAGTTTGGATTGTTGGAGGGGTAGATAAAGGTAATGATTACACGGAGCTTGCTGGGTTAGTTGATGAGAAGGTAAAAGCAATTATCTGTCTTGGAAAAGACAATGAGAAAATTAAAGAAGCTTTTGCTGGAAAGGTTGAAGAAATTGTTGAGACTACATCAGCTTTAGAAGCAGTTGCTTGGGGATACAGACTTGCTTCGAAGGATGAGGCCGTTTTGTTATCACCTGCATGCGCAAGTTTCGATCTTTTCGAAAACTATGAAGAGCGTGGGAATGAGTTTAAGAAAGCGGTAAGATCTTTATAATGAGTAAGCTTAAGATAGGTGTTAACAAAGAACAAATTCTTCACTCGCGTGAGCAAGGGTTGAATGATGCACGAGAATTACATTCAATGCAGGCGTATGGCAAAATCGCCGGTATGGATGTTTTTTCATGGGTCAATCCTGATTCAAATTCATTGACTGCTGTGCTTTATTCGGTGCCGTTCAAGGTTACGTGGTTGGCCACGAAAGAACAGGTGGAGAAATTGTTGAATGAGTTTCCAGAAGGGTTCGCGAAGTTGGAGTCCGTAGTAGTTTATGATGCCGGGCATCTAGCTCCTGAATTTGACTGGCTGAAGACTGGAACAAATGTAGCGTGTATTGATGGGGTTGATGATGCTATGGCCTTATTGTCTGCAATGAAGAAAAGGGACCGAGTTTTCTTGTATTCAATGCCGAGAGATAATTGGTCTCCTATTAAAAATTCAATTGAACGTCATTTGAAGACCTGGAATTAAATGGATAAAATACTTAAATATCTTAAAGGTGATGCAGTCTTATGGGTGATAGCTCTCTTGATGCTAGCGTTCTCATTGGTTACTGTTTATAGCTTCGTGCCTATCTTAGTGAAGGTGGAAGGTGGAACACCGTTCGGATATTTATTTAGACATATTGTTTATGCTGGGATCGCTCTGGGAGGCATGTACTGGATTCATCAGAAGGATCCCAAGTATATAAATCAAGCAGCTAAGTTTGCGTTTTATCTATCTGTTGCAATTCTCATATTTACCTTATTCTTTGGGGTAAAGGTGAATAACGCTGGTCGATGGGTGCGAGTTCCCTTTATTGGATTAACCTTTCAGGCTTCTGATTTTGCCCGATTAGCGCTAATCCTATATGTGTCTCGTTTGCTTGTTGCTAAGAAGGGGAAGTTGAATAAATGGAAAGAAGGATTCTTCCCGGTTGTATTACCGATAGTAGTAATTTGTGCTTTGATTGTTAAGGACAATTTTTCTACAGCTGCAATACTCTTTGGTGTCTCACTAATGCTTTTGTTTCTTGGGCGTGTGCCTTTTTTTAAAATATTTGCCTTGATTGGCGGAGGGGTGTTGTTACTTGTGTTCATTGTGCTTGTTCACAAGGCAGCTCCAGAATTGAATTTACTCCCTAGGTATCAAACATGGGAAAACCGAATCATAAATCAGGTATCCGACGAAGAGAATGTGATTGAGAATGCTCAAGCTAATAATGCTCAGTTAGCAATCTATAACGGCGGACCATTACTGGGTCGCGGTGTTGGTAATGGTAAGTTGAAAGAGTTCATTCCTGAGGCATATGCCGATTTCTATTTTGCAAGTTTCGTAGAGGAGTTTGGGTTGATATCATCCATAGTATTGATATTGATCTATCTCATTTTACTGTATCGAATAATGCGGATTGGACTCAATTCTAAAAAGATGTTCGAGACTTATGCGTGTATTGGTATCGGAATGTTGATGCTCAGTCAAGCTACAGTGAACATGTTAGTTTGTGTTGGGATATTCCCAGTAACAGGGCAGAATATGCCTTTGCTTGCGATGGGTGGATCTGCATTAATGATGACTTGCTTTGCGTTAGGGATTGTTTTGTCAATTTCGGCGCAACAACAAAAGGTTGTCGCTAAAGAGGAGGATGAACTGATCCTTGAATCTGTGTGATAATTAATACGATTCGAAATTTGACCAAGCGTCAAGAATAAGGATTGATAAAGAATATAGAATGATTAAAAGAGCGATAATTTCAGGTGGCGGAACAGGTGGGCATATATTCCCTGCAATAGCTATTGCAGATGAATTAAAGCGAAGAAATCCAGATATCGAAATTTTATTTGTTGGTGCTGAAGGTAAGATGGAGATGGAAAAGGTTCCGGCTGCTGGATACAACATTAAAGGTTTGCCAATAGTGGGTTTTCAGCGGAAGCTATCTCTTTCTAATTTTGTTCTCCCTTTCAAAATTGTTGGAAGTCTTTTAAAGGCGCGGAGAATAATTAAGGATTTTAAACCCGAAGTTGCCGTAGGTGTTGGCGGTTATGCTAGTGGACCGTTGCTTAAATCAGCTACAATGAGAAAGGTACCTTCAATGGTGCAAGAACAGAATTCGTTTCCAGGAAAAACAAACAAGATTCTTTCAAAAAGCGTCCAAAAAATATGTGTTGCATACGATGGGTTGGAACGGTTTTTTCCAAAGGAGAAGATTGTCTTGACGGGTAACCCGACAAGACGTGATATGGTTATGATTGATGGCAAGAAAGAGGAAGCTTACAAGTTTTACAATTTCGGTCCAGCTAAGAAGACCGTTTTAATTATCGGTGGTAGTCTCGGAGCGCGAACATTAAATGAAAGTGTTATTGCTAAACTGGAGGAGTTAAAGGCTTCTGGCGTTCAAGTCTTATGGCAATGTGGTAAACTTTACAATGAGAAACTTACAGAGGAATTAAAGGATGCCGATTTGGGGAGCGTGAAAATGGTTCAGTTCATTGATCGAATGGACTTAGCGTATGCAATGGCTGATGTTGTCATCTCGCGTGCAGGAGCAATTTCGGTGTCTGAATTGTGCCTGGTCAAGAAGCCAACCATTTTAATTCCTTCGCCGAACGTTGCGGAAGATCATCAAACTAAGAATGCAATGGCGTTGGTTGAGAAGAACGCTGCAATTTTGGTAAATGACGTCGAGGCTGTTGAGAAGATGGTTCCATCCGTACTTAGTCTTCTGAATGATGATCAAAAGTGTAGTGAATTGTCCTCGAATATAGAAAAGCTAGGAAGGCCAAGAGCTACTGAGTCTATTGTTGATGAGTTAGAGAAATTAAACGCTTAATGAAGCGACCAAACATACATATTAAATCTTTTGATAATGTCTATTTCATCGGAATAGGTGGGATTGGAATGTCGGCGTTGGCGCGCTATTTTAACAATCAAAAGCTGAATGTCACAGGATACGATAAGACCGCTTCGCCATTGACGGATGTTTTACAGAGAGAGGGTATTGAAATCCATTTTGAAGACAGAGGAGAAGGGATAGATTCTAAGTACAATGCTGTAGAGAAAACGCTTGTAGTTTATACCCCTGCGATTCCGGATGACATGGGTGAATTGAATCACTTTATTTCAAAAGGATTCACTGTGCTGAAGCGTGCTGAAGTCTTAGGGCTAATCACCAGAAATTCGAAAGCGTTAGGTGTAGCTGGGACGCATGGCAAAACCACAACAAGTACGATGCTCGCTCATATGTTGAATGAATCAGCTTTGGGGTGTAATGCTTTTTTGGGTGGCATTGCTACCAACTTTAATTCAAATTTCGTTTCGCATGATACGAGCCCGTGGACAGTCGTTGAGGCAGATGAATTTGACCGTTCATTTTTACAGTTAAGTCCATTCGCTAGTATTGTAACTTCGACTGATGCTGATCACTTAGATATTTATGGTGATAACGAAGTCTTTCTTGAAGGCTTTACTCAATATGTTGATTTGATTGATCCTTTCGGTTTTGCTGTCATGCATGCATCTATAGATATTCCTGCAGCCAATAAGATTACATACAGTCTTGCTGCGAATGATCCTCTTGAGAAGGCTGATTATCGTGGGTATAATTTACGTTTTGCCCAAAACGTTTTTTTGGTCGATGTTCAATTGCCGAATGAGTGTTGGTGTGATGTTGAGCTTGGAGTTCCGGGGACACATAATGCAGAGAATGCAATAGCATGTATTGCTATGTGCGTTGAGCTAGGCGTCAGTGAAAAGGGAATTCGATCTTCGCTTAAGTCTTTTTCGGGTGTCAAGAGACGATTTGAGTATCACTTGCGATCCGAAGAGTTGATTTATATTGACGACTATGCACATCATCCAACGGAGATTAATGCATTGTTAGATTCAATAGAGCTTTTGTATCCTGGGAAGAAGGTTACAGGTGCTTTTCAACCACATTTGTTTTCACGAACACGTGACTTTTTTGATGGATTTGCATCTGCTTTAAGTCGCATGGATGAAGTGGTCTTGTTACCAATTTACCCAGCTAGAGAGCTTCCAATTGAGGGTGTTACGAGTGATACTTTGTTGGCGAAAATTACGGCTGCAGAAAAGAGTGTGCTTTCTCCGGGTGAGGCTGTTGAGCGCCTCTTGCAGAATGCAGATGGAGTCATTTTGACAATTGGAGCCGGGGATATCGATCGAATAGTGCCGAAAGTGAATGAAAGATTAGCTGCCAAATGACGAACTGGTTGAAAATATCGCTGTGGAGTCTATTTGGTCTTGGTATAATTGCCTTGATGTTTATCATCAGTTCAATTCAAAGTCAGCGAGTGCTTGATGAACCAGATATCGTTATGGTGAAATCTGGCGAAAATCCATTCCTGACAGAGGGAGAATTATTGCAATTGCTTGAGCGTGAAGACCTTTTTCATGAAGGGATGATTCGAGAAGAATTGAACATTGCTGCGATCGAAAAGTTAATAGCGGACATTTCACAAGTAAAATCTGTCAAAGTTTTCACTGAAATTGGAAGCTCTTGGAAGATTGAGGTCAAGTTGCGTAACCCAGTTGCTCGAATTTTCAATTCAGTTGGTGAATCATTCTACATAGATGATGATGGGGACATTGTTTCTACAACCCAAACCCACACTGCTCGAGTGGTTGTTGTGACAGGGGCAATTAATGATCGAAAAAATGGACTTTCTGTGTCTGAGATTATTAACAATGATTCCTTAATAAGTATTCGGAAACTAGATGATATCTATCGAATTTCCAATTATGTTTGGTATGATCCCTTTTTCCGTCTCATGATAGGTCAATTGCACCTTGAAAAGAACGGAGATTTTACACTTATACCACTAGTGGGGGATCAAAAAATCGTATTCGGATCGGCAGAAACGGAAGAGGAAGTCGAAGCGAAATTTGAAAAGTTGCGAATATTTTACGACGAGGCAATGCCAAGTGTAGGTTGGAAGACGTACAGTGAAATAAGTCTCAAGTATGATGAACAAATAGTTTGTAAGACTAAACCAAACGCCGAATAGCGCAAAAGGAATATTATAATGGGTAAAGTAATTGTAGGATTGGATATTGGAACAACAAAGATCGCATGCTTTGTTGGGCGTAAAAACGAACACGGTAAAATAGAGATCCTATCTATGGGTAAAACCGAGTCGCTTGGTGTGATGCGCGGGATGGTTTCGAATATCGAAAAGACAATTCAATCAATTACAGGTGCTGTTGCTGAGGCTCAAGATCGTATTGAGGGTGAGTTGAAAATCAATACAGTCAATGTAGGGATCGCAGGTCAACACATCAAAAGTATCCAACACAGAGGAATTCATACCCGAACAAACATTGAAAGTGAAATATCTCAATCAGATATTAATAAGCTTGTTGATGATATGTACAAGTTGGCTATGCCACCAGGTGAGCAAATAATCACAGTGTTGCCACAAGAGTATATCATTGATAGCGAACAAGGCATAAAAGATCCTATTGGAATGTCAGGTGTTCGATTAGAAGCAAACTTCCACATCATTACAGGAAATGTAGGTGCATCTATGAATATTCATAAATGTGTTGAGCGTTCAGGATTGAAAGTGAAGGATATCATTCTTGAGCCGATAGCTTCTGCAGATGCAGTTCTAACGGATGAAGAAAAAGAAGCAGGTGTAGTGCTTGTAGATATAGGAGGTGGAACTACAGATGTGGCAATTTTCCATGAAGGAATTATTCGTCACACCGCAGTTATTCCATTTGGAGGTAACGTGATCACTGAGGACATCAAAGAAGGATGTACAATCATGAAGCGCCAAGCGGAGAAATTGAAAGAGAAATTTGGTTCTGCTTTAGCTAGCGAAAGCCAAGAAAATGAGGTTGTAGCTATTCCTGGATTACGTGGTCGTGCTCCAAAGGAAATTACACTCCGTAATTTGGCAAGTATCATCCAGGCGAGAATGGAGGAGATTATTGATTTGGTTCATTACGAGATCCGTAATTCTGGATACGAGAAGAAATTAATAGGAGGTATCGTGGTAACTGGGGGTGGTTCACAATTGAAGCACATCACTCAGTTGTTCGAATATGTAACAGGAGTTGATACAAGAATTGGGTATCCAACCGAGCACCTTGCAAATAATAACAGCGAAGTAATGATGAGTCCGATGCACGCTACTGGCGTTGGTCTGGTTCTAAAAGGCTTTGAGGATTTAGAAAAATCTGCTTCAGTTTCTTCACCAGAAGCTGCAAGTACAGGAGAAGTTAAAACGCACTCTGAGAAAACACGTGGGTCTTTCTTTGATACGATTATCAAGAAAGGAAAAACGTGGTTTGCAGAGGAAGAATAATATTAGAAGTACCGAATAACAACAAACAAAAAGACAATTATGGATTTTGAATTGCCCAAAGATGAAAGCGCATCAATCATAAAAGTGATTGGTGTTGGTGGTGGAGGTGGAAACGCGGTAAACCACATGTACAACATGGGAATTAAAGGGGTAGATTTTGTGGTGTGTAATACTGATTTACAGGCACTTGAAATCTCTCCAGTACCGTATAAAATTCAACTCGGACCTTCATTGACGGAAGGACGTGGTGCAGGCTCACTTCCAGAAATTGGAAAGAATGCGGCAATTGAGAACATTGATGAAATTAGAGAATACCTGAGCAAAGACACAAAGATGGTTTTTGTTACTGCTGGTATGGGGGGGGGAACTGGTACAGGTGCTGCCCCAGTAATTGCTCAAGTAGCAAAGGAACTCGGTATCTTGACAGTAGGAATTGTAACTGTTCCTTTTAACTTTGAAGGAAGAAAGCGCAGAATTCAAGCAGAAACTGGATTAGAGGCAATGCGTACGAATGTCGATACGTTATTGATTATTAATAACGAGCGTCTTCGTGAGATCACAGGAAATCTATCTATTACAGATGCATTCTCTCAAGCAGATGATATCGTTTCAACAGCGGCAAGAGGTATTGCTGAAGTTATTGCCGTTACAGGTGCTATTAATGTCGATTTCAATGATGTGAACACAGTGATGAAAGATTCAGGTGTTGCCATTATGGGTAGCGCAGCTGCTGAAGGTGAAAATCGTGCATTGAAAGCAGTTGAGCAAGCTTTGGAGTCTCCATTATTAAATGATAATGACATTAGCGGAGCTGAGTATGTACTTCTTAACATCGCTTACGGTGATGATGAAGTTACTATGGATGAAATCACAGAAATAACAGATTACATTCAGGACGCTGCTGGTTCTACTGCAGATGTAATATTCGGACATGCAAAAGATGATGATTTAGCAGCAAAACTTAGTGTAACTGTTGTTGCAACTGGATTTAGCTCATCACCATTGACTGGTTTTGAGAAAGCGCCAGAGCGCAACGTTACTACGTTAGAGGTAGAGAGCAAGGCTACTGAAATTAAAGCTCCAATGGATTCGCCTACAAAAGGTAATTTATGGAATGGTGCAAGAGAGGTTACTTCTACGGAAGAAACAGCAGATGAGCCATTTTTAAAATCAACTGAGCCGAAGACAGAAACATGGGGTGAGACGAAAACAGAACCTCAAAAGGAAATGGATTTCGGATGGGATGTTAGCTCAAAAGAGAAAAAAGAAGAGGTGCACGAAGTGAAGCGATATACACTCGATGATGACATAGAGGATATGGAGCTCGACACTACAGATGCAAAGAAAGTTTTATCTCCGGAAGAGCAACAACAACGTTCAAAAAATAGATTGGATCGAATTCGTGAATACACGCAAAAGCTTAAGAAAGCGGATGGTCTTCAAGAATTCGAAAATGAGCCAGCATACTTGCGTCGTAATGTAGAATTAGATGATTCTATTCCGAGTAAGGAAGATAATTCAAGTCGTTTCAGCGTCTCAAAAGATGATGACGGAACTTCATTGAATGGCAATAATTCATTCTTACATGACAACGTAGATTAATGGCATTAGTAGATCAAATTAACGGCGATATCAAAGCGGCAATGCTTGCGCGTGAGAAAGATAAGCTAGAAGTTCTTCGCGATATTAAATCGAAGATTATGCTAGAAGCAACAGCGGGAACCGGTGAGGTGACTGATGCTGCTGAGGCAAAAATTGTCCTCAAGTTGTATAAGCAACGTACTGACACTTATGATTTATATAAAGCTGAGAGGCGTGATGATTTAGCTGAAGTTGAAAAATTTCAAGCGGGGATAATTGAAGCATACTTGCCGAAGATGATGTCAGAAGCTGAAATTGAAGCGGAAGCGAAAGCTGCAATTGATACGTTGGGAGCATCCGGTCCTCAAGATATGGGGAAGGTTATGGGTGTGCTTTCAGGTAAACTTGCTGGAAAAGCAGATGGAAAAGTAATTGCGGACACCGTAAAGTCTCTATTACTGAATAAATAATATTCTACTCAATTCCTCTTTTAGAGGAGTTGCTCTTTAATCGAAAGGCCATGGCTTACAGGACCATGGCTTTTTTATTGAAAGCATTTGGGTGCCACCGTTAGATGTCAGCACAATTGGCGAGGAATGCGGAAAAGATTTTCTGAGATCATTTCGACAAAAAAATAGCGCCATTTGCATAATGGAGTGATATGTTTGTAATGTAAAACTTGAGGGTCTCCATCGTATATGAGTCTTCAGGGTTCTTCGGTGTTGGAATTGAACCTGAGTTTGAGCTTTCGCGAAATTTGAACCGAATCAGAAGTAAAAAAGTGCAATAATTTTAGACATATGAGCGCTTTATTTTCCCTTTGGTTTTCTGAGCTGTCCAAAGGCTTTTCCAACGGTTTCTCTCAACTCTGAGAGCTGTTCTTTGTTGCAATGTACAGCAACACTGTCGAAGAAATTATAGGTTTCTAGTTCAATTTCAATATAGTTCTGGGCAATTTTTTCTCGTAATGCCGTAACATCTTCATTGGAACCAATTTTTTTGAATAATTGATTATGTAGCTTCCTGTCCTTTGACATGAGCTTCCTTTTTTTCTTATGGTGCTCTTCTTCAAGATTGTTGATCTCACTGATATGCTCATTGATTCCAAGTCTTTCAGCTAGTTCACCAACTGGTGATGGTCCATGTGGTGGTCTTGCAAACCATATGAATGCAAGCGTCCCGATATTAATCAGTACCAGCAGAATGCTAAGGCGCTTATAGAATTTGGTAGACTTCATTATAGACGTTGTGTGTGTTTGAAATATGTTTCGGTTATGTCATCGGAAGCGGAAGAGTAATTTGTACTTGAAAATACAAATACATTTACAGCAATCAGTACAGCAATACTAGCAGCAACCATCCAAACCGTTCTCATAGGTAAGGTTTCTAGCTTCTTTTCAACCGTAAATGGTATTGCCTTGATGCGCTGTAGTACATCGGCCGGCACTTTCGTTGAAGCGATTCGGTCAGAGACATTCTCAATCTCCGAGATCCAGTTTTCTTTGTTCATGGTATCCATTTAGTTGCTACTTTATTCAATAACATGCGCTATTGGATATTTTTATAGTAATAGTCACTTAATAATTCTTTTAATCGTTTTTTTGCTCTAAAGAGTAAGGATTCTATTGATGAAACAGAAAGCCCCATCTTTTCACTTATTTCCATATAGCTATATCCCTCAATCTTACTGAGAATATATGCGTCCTTTTGATTTTCTGCCAATTGATCAATTGCATCAAAAAGAACTTTTGCTTTCTCCTTATCTTCTAACTCTAATCCTGGGTGGTAGAAGTTTACGGTTCCGGAAGGAACTATGCCCGAATCATGATCGTCAAGGACCGTAATAGTTCCTTGTCGCTTGAGCCTAGTTTTGTTGCGCAGAAACTCTTTGCTTTTATTTAAAGCAATGGCATAGATCCATGTAGAAAGCTTCGAATTTCCACTAAAATTATCAATGGAAATGTAAATCGAGGTGAAAACTTCTTGTACTAGGTCTTCAGCATCTTTTGGATTCCTAACCATATTTACACAGGTTGAGTAAATTTTCTGAGCGTATTTATCCACGAGAAAAGCGAAGGCTTTATCCTTGTTTTTACTAACTAATGCTATAAATTCTTTATCGTCCAGTAGATCAAATCTTAGCGATGAAGATAGTATGAATTATTAGATTAAAGAGAGCGGTATCTATTATTGATCCCGTTGCATTAGGAACTCGGACAAGTCCTGAAGAGGTTCCTTCGAACTATCACTCACATCGATTAATTGTAGGAAATGTATCGCTTGATCGAAGTGATGTGACATCCTTTCTTGACAGATTTGTTTCGTTCCAATCTGATCGAATAGCTGTCTAGTGCGTTCAACCTTGAGGGTTAAGTCTTGTTCGTTTTCTAGCTGACGAAGTTGCTCCTTTTGCTCGAGAGTAGCTTTCTCCAATGCTGTTAGATACAGCAGTGTTTTTTTGTTCGCAATGACATCTCCTCCTACTTGTTTTCCAAATTTATCTGGATCTGCATATAGGTCAAGTATATCATCTTGAATTTGAAAAGCAATGCCAATGTGTTGGCCAAAATTGTAAAGAGCTTCACGGTCCTTTTTGCTAGCTTCAGCAACAATTGCTCCGATCTCTAGGGCGCACCCTAAAAGGACTGATGTTTTCAGACGGATCATCTCAATGTACTGATCGATCGTGACGTTCTCAGCGATCTCAAAATCCATGTCCATTTGTTGACCTTCACAAACTTCAATCGCGGTTTTGTTGAAAAGCGCGAATGCTTCAGGAAGATGAGCTGGATCGATTTTACCTAATTCTTGGTAAGCTTTTATTAATAGAACATCACCAGATAGAATGGCGATGTCATTGTTCCATTTTACATGTACAGTTTCTTGATTTCTCCTAAGCGGTGCGGCATCCATGATGTCGTCATGTATCAGAGTGAAATTGTGAAACAGTTCAATAGAAATTGCCTGAGGAAATGCTTTATCGACCGATGCGCTAAACAATTGTGCTCCCAGCAATGTTAGGATAGGCCTAATGCGCTTTCCACCGATAGTTAGAAAGTAGCGAAGGGGATCATATAATTGATTTGGAGAGGTCGGAAAATCCACTGCTGTCAAGCCAGCTTCAATTTTCCTCGTATACGCTGCGAGTCCTTCCATTAATCTAAGATACTGATTAAGAATTCACCATATCCGCTTTTAACAAGAGGTTCTGCGAGTTTTCGTAACTGATCTGCATCTATAAAACCATTTCTGTATGCAAGTTCTTCAATACAGCCAACTTTTAGTCCTTGGCGTTCTTCAATTACTTGAACAAATTGTCCAGCCTGCATGAGTGATGCAAATGTACCAGTGTCAAGCCAAGCTGTTCCACGACTTAGCATGGCCACCTTTAACTTGCCGCGGCGCAGATACTCTGCATTCACATCTGTAATCTCATACTCTCCACGTGCTGAAGGTTCTAAATTTCTAGCGATTTCGATAACTGAATTGTCATAGAAATATAATCCTGGGACAGCAAAATTTGACTTTGGACTTTCAGGCTTTTCTTCAATTGAGATAGCATTCATTTCATCGTCAAATTCAACAACTCCATAACGTTCTGGATCGCTTACATGGTAAGCATAAACGACGCCACCTACAGGTGAATCATTTTCCTTTAAGAGATCACCCATTCCAACACCATAGAAGATGTTATCACCAAGAACGAGCGCTACATCATCGTCACCGATAAAATCTGCTCCGATGACAAATGCTTGGGCAAGGCCATTAGGTATAACTTGCTCTGCATATTGAAAGTCACATCCTAAGTTCTTACCATCACCAAGCAATTTTTTGAAATTTGGTAAATCATGGGGTGTTGAGATGATTAGAATTTCCTTTATCCCTGCGCTCATGAGAGTAGAAAGCGGATAGTAGATCATCGGTTTATCATACACCGGCATCAATTGCTTACTCACTGCTAGTGTCAGGGGATGAAGTCTTGTGCCAGATCCTCCAGCCAGAATAATTCCTTTCATAGGTTAGTATTTTGATTTTGAATGCACTGTAAATTCAATGCGCCCAATTTAGTCGTTAATATCAGTGTTGTCCTCAATTTCTGGGTTCGGGTGAACATCCAAATCTTCCCAGTCGATATCACTTTCTTCCGTATAAGCGTCGAAGAATGGTTCGGTGAAGGATTTGGTTGTCAATCTGCTCTCCAATGATAAGAGAAGACTTGGTAGTAGTACAAGGTTAGTAATCATTGCAACTAACAGTGTAAGTGAGACAAGAAGTCCTAAAGCTTGAGTTCCGCCGAATTGTGAGAATACGAACATTGAAAACCCTGCAAAAAGTACAATGGACGTATAGAACATTCCTAGTCCAGATTCACGAATCGCCATCATTACACATGCTTTGAGATCCCATTGTTGTGTCTTTAATTCTTGACGGTACTTCGCGAGGTAGTGAATAGTATCATCGACAGAAATACCGAAGGCAATACTAAATACGAGTAGTGTCGACGGTTTCAGTGGAATACCAAACCAGCCCATGACTCCTGCCGTAAATAGTAAGGGGATAAAGTTTGGAATCAACGAGACAAGTACCATTCTCCAAGAGCGGAATAGTATAGCCATCAAAATAGCAATCGCAATAATTGCAAAAAGAAGACTTGTGAATAGATTAATCACTAAATATTTCGTCCCCTCTGAAGTTAGGATTGAAGCACCGGTCATCGTTACTTCAAAGTACTCGTTGTCTATTGAGGCTCTAAGTTGATCTTTGAATTCAGCCTTCTTATAATAAGTCTTAATATGCTCCTGATCGGAATCAAACTTCTCCAATACAGTATCATTTCCACCAGCAATTTCACTTGTTAATGAGTTGTAGATTGAAGGGTATTCGAAAATGATTGAGTCAATATATTTTGTTTTTTTCTTCTTTTCGTAAAGTGAATAAAGTCGTTCAATGTTATCACGATCAGGATTTAGGATAGCATCCATTTCCTTGTGCATTGATTCAGACTTATCACTTACATCATAACAAACGATATCTCGCATCTGTGAACGAATTCGGATAACTCGTTCTGCAGTATCGATAAATTCATTCAGTGCCATTCCTGCGCCGTTTGAATTCGTAATGATTGAACTATCTATATAGCGCTGAAGTTTCTGAAGCTTTCGTTTTCGCGTAACTAGTCTAAATTCAGTTGAATCATTATTGTGATAAGCCATGTTCGCGGCTTTCAATACATCAACAAAGGAGACGTGTTTAGTGAAAAGAGGGTCATTCGAATATCTATTTTGAATGCTGTCGATTGCAACCAAGGTACTTTTCTTTCTGAGTCGACTTGGTTCTTTATAGTCGATCATAATCTCGAATGGGATCGCACCTCCGAAATTATCTTGAATGAAGTTTACATCCTTCAGAATTTGATCTCCTTCAGGTAGGTCACCAGTTAGATTACCAGTAGTTTCTATTCTCAATAATCCGATGATACTAAGCGTGACTACAGCGAATGTTGTTAAGTACACCCATTTTCGGTGATTCCCTGCAATATGAACTAGATTATCAAGAAATCCAACAGCAAGCTTTCGCTCAAGATGTTTGAGGTGACGTCGTTTTGGCGTCTTAGACAATGAATTGATAATTGGTAAGGTTGTAATCGATAAAAGGAATACCAACATGATATTGATGGACGCCGTTATACCGAATTCCATCAGTTTTGGAGAATTCGTTGTTACAAAAGTTAAGAACCCTAATGAGGTTGTCAAGTTCGTCAAGAAGGTGGCTGTACCAATTTTTCGAATCACACGCGTTAAAGCCTTCACTTTGTTACCGTGATCTTTGACTTCCTGATGATACTTTGTCATAAGGAAGATGCAATTCGGAATCCCGATAACGATCATTAGCGGAGGTATTAACGCCATGATAATGGTCAAATCAAATCCAAGGAATCCGATCATTCCAATCGACCAAAGTACTGCAATTGCAACCACGAGATTACAAATGAAGACGACTCTCAGAGACCTGAAAAACAGATAGATAAGGAGCGATGTCACAAATAGGAGGAGACCAACGAAAATGTACATTTCGTTCATAACACGTGTCCCAATAATCACTCTTAAATGCGGAAGTCCAGCGTATTTGGGTTTACCAAAGTACTTGGAATATGAATCGGTGAGTTCTTCAACTTCTAGAACAACCGTGGCTTTCTTACGGTCTAGTAAAAATCGATCATCTACGCTGATGAGCATGAGAGAAACATTGTCATCGTTGTAGAGAATCCCATCGTACATCGGATTATTCTTGATTTCCATTTTGATGGAATCAATGGACTTTTCCTTGTAGGATGTATCTGAAAAAACGCGATGAACATCAAAGCGTTGATTCTCCTCATCATTGAAAACCGTGAATAGATTTGCCTCTGACACTACAGACTCTATCCCGTCTAGCTTAAGGATTGAGTCACCTAATTCTTTCCATTTCTGAAAACCAGTCTCTGTATAAAGTGAATCTGTTTGAATCGCGACAACGAGTACTCCGCCGTCTTCACCAAATAAATCTTTAAATCGTTCGTAGTCAATGCTGGCTTGTGCATTTTTAGGGAGTAAGACACCGTAACGGTTATCCATCTTGATTCCCTTAGCAGCCTGATAACCAAAGAAAACAGAAATTAGAGTAAGTAATCCGATGATTACAAACCTATTTCTCAAGATAACATTAGCAATAAACTGCCACATGGGTGGGACGTTTTCCTTATTTTTTGAAGTCACAAAGGTACTATAATAGTTGAGCACTCAAAGCATTTGAGATAGCAATAGCTATGCTAAAACGATGCCAAGAATTCTTAAAAAGAGAAGCTGTTCTTTGTGACTAAAATCGAGATGCTTAGCGATAAGCGCTATTAGAAATTTTTCTGATCGAGAATAACGCTCATTTGCTCTTGTAATTCCTTTGCTGCACTTGCTGCGGATTGAGCGAAATCTTTTCCGTTCGAAGCGTAGATGATTTTACGTGAAGAGTTGACTAAAAGTCCACAGTCGTCATTCCAGCCGTAGTGAGCGACATCTTCTAGAGAACCACCCTGAGCACCAACTCCGGGCACTAGGAAAAAGTTGCTGGGGACCAATTTTCGTACTTCACCAATTCCTTCAGCGCGTGTTGCGCCAACTACGTACATCAAGTTTTCATCAGTTCCCCACTCTTGAGACTTTCGTAATACTTTTTTGTAGAGCTCCTCATTCTTGCTGTCTGCGATGAATTGGAAATCTAGTGCTCCCTTGTTTGAGGTCAATGCAAGTAAAATCACCCACTTATTCGGGTACTCAAAAAATGGAGTAACGCTATCTTCTCCCATGTAGGGTGCAATAGTAACAGAATCAGCCTTTAAATATTTGAAGAATGTATCCGCGTAATAACGAGATGTGTTGCCAATATCCCCGCGTTTTGCATCAGCAATTGTAAATATATTATCTGGGATATAATCCAATGTTTTTTGTAGAGATTCCCAGCCTTTTGGACCGTGACATTCGTAAAAAGCGATATTTGGTTTGTATGCAACACAGTAATCTTTAGTTGCGTCAATTATTGCTTTATTGAATTCAAAGATTGGATCGTCTGTATCTAGAAGGTGAGCTGGTATTTTAGCTAAGTCGGTATCCAATCCCACACATAAAAATGAGCGTTTTGTTCGGATTTGAGCGATGATTTCTTCTCTAGTCATTTTCTGTTTCTATGATATTCAATGAGTGTTATGCTTCCTCTCCCTTTAATTTTTCCGCATTCTCAGCCATTTTCAATGCGTCAATCATCTCCTGCAAGTCGCCATTCATAAATGCACTTAGATTGTACATTGTCTTGTTAATACGGTGATCGGTAATTCTTCCCTGCGGATAGTTGTATGTTCGAATCTTAGCAGATCTATCTCCAGTTGATACTAAAGATTTTCTGTGCTCCGCGCGTTCGTTTTGGAGTTTTTCTAATTCGATTTGATACAGGCGAGAGCGTAGCATAGAAGTAGCTTTTTCAAGGTTTTTATGCTGTGAACGACCATCTTGACATTCAGCTACAACTCCGGTAGGAATGTGTGTTAATCGAATTGCTGACTCTGTCTTGTTTACGTGCTGACCGCCTGCTCCAGATGCTCTATAAGTATCACGACGAACGTCACTCATATTTAATTCAAAATCAACTTCTTCTGCCTCCGGTAATACCGCTATCGTAATTGCAGATGTATGAACTCTACCTTGTGATTCTGTTTCAGGTACACGTTGTACACGGTGCACACCCGATTCAAATTTCAGAACCCCATATACTGAAGCTCCTTCAATGCTTAGTTGAATTTCTTTGTATCCTTTTGTACTTCCTTCATTTGAGTTGATTACTTCGTATGACCAACCCATTGTCTTGAAGAACATTGTGTACATTCTGAAGCAATCTTCAACGAAAATACATGCTTCGTCACCACCTGTACCAGCACGTAATTCCATGATGGCAGGTTTTTCATCTTCAGGATCTTTTGGGATCAGCATGAACTTGATGTCTTCTTCCATTTCTGGTCGTTTCTTCTCGAGTTCATCGATTTCCATCTTCGCCATTTCGCGCATTTCAGGATCATCCTCCATGCTCAATAGTTCCCTGGAGCTCGCTAAATTGTCTACTAATTGCTTGTAGTTTTTATAGACAACATCTAACTCCTCTAAATCTTTGTATTCTTTAGTCAACTTCACATAGCGCTTCATATCACTGATGATATCAGGATCCACAATCAGGGTTCCTACCTCGATGAAACGAATATGAATTGCTTCTAATTTTTCTAATAAATCGTTCATGACTTATGAATATGTAAACTCACCTTCTGATGATTTAATCGTTAATTTCTTCCCGTCATGTGCTTCAACTCGACCGATGATTTGGCCATTCACGTTGAACTCTCCGGAGATTGCGATAACTTTTTCTGCAATTTCCTCAGGAACGTATAGCTCCATTCTGTGACCCATGTTAAAGACTTTGTACATTTCCTCCCAAGAAGTTCCTGATTCTTCCTGGATCATTTCGAAGAGTGGAGGGGTAGGGAAAAGATTGTCTTTTATGACGTGAACATCATCTACAAAATGCAGTACTTTGGTTTGAGCCCCACCAGAGCAATGGACCATGCCGTGAATATCAGCTCTATGCTCATCCAGTATTTTTTTGATTATTGGAGCATATGTGCGCGTTGGAGAGAGGACCATTTGACCTGCATCCAACGAAGTAGTTGTATCACTAGTTAAACCTTTAGAACCAGAATATACTAGATCTGATGGTACCGAAGGATCAAAGCTCTCCGGGTACTTCTCAGCAAGCGATTTATTGAAGACATCATGGCGAGCCGAAGTAAGACCATTACTTCCCATACCACCATTATACTTGTCTTCATATGTTGCCTGACCAAAAGAGGCTAATCCAACAATAACGTCGCCTGGTTGTATCGTTCTATTTGAAATGACATCTGAGCGTTTCATTCGGCAAACCACGGTGGAATCAACAATGATTGTGCGGACCAAATCTCCTACATCAGCAGTTTCACCGCCAGTTGAGTTAATCCCGATTCCTTGACTACGTAAATCACTTAAAAGTTCTTCTGTTCCATTGATGATAGCAGATATCACTTCACCATTCACAAGATTCTTATTTCTTCCGATTGTCGATGAGAGTAGAATATTGTCGGTTGCGCCAACACATAGTAGATCATCAATATTCATAATTAATGCATCCTGAGCAATCCCTTTCCAAACTGAAATGTCTCCAGTTTCTTTCCAGTACATATATGCCAAAGAAGATTTTGTTCCGGCGCCATCAGCATGCATAACGATACAATAATCTTCATCTTCGCTTAAATGATCTGGAACTATCTTACAAAATGCTTGTGGAAATAGTCCTTTGTCAACGTTCTTAATTGCGTTGTGAACGTCCTCTTTTCCTGCGGAAACGCCGCGTAAATTATATCGAGTATCAGCCATAGCTGCAAAGTTAGTAATTCTCGATAACGAAGGAAATGAATTGGATTTAATCAGTTATTCTTTATTAACAATTTCCCGAGCCACTTCGATGATCCGTGGAGTACTAGTCTATCTGTTGGAATAATAGTATCGCCAGTAAGACTCATTTTTCCGAATTTTCCATCTGAGTTGGTGAACCAAAAAGCGCTTCCTGAACTAAGTTCAGCTAATGAAAACTGTTGTGTACCACTATTTCTCCTGCGCGATTTATTACTCCCACCTTTCCTTCGATATAATGGCCTGTATTTTCCTTGTTCGATATCAGGCT
>DKPV01000052.1:0-2331 GCA_002471375.1 Flavobacteriales bacterium UBA7325 | reverse complement strand
AAAGTGTCGATGTAAGTTGTAAAGACTTCATGATCCGAAACCTCATATAATAGGATCTCGCATGCTTCATCATGTCTAATTGTTTTGTACTATCTTTTTTTGATTGAGGCTTACATTCATGATTAAATACTTGTTCCAAGTCTCCGTTTGTTGTGACAAAAAAGAAGGGTTGAAGTTTAATTTTTCTCGTAGAATAGTAGTTGGCATGAAGTAATTGCCAATTCTCCGCTAATAGGTCAATTCTCTGATAGTTACAGGGTATGATAATTCCCCCGTCTGGATTCATCATTCCTATGCCAAGGACGTCGGTCACTAAAAAATAAGCTGAATTATACTTTTGAATGGCAACATGCTTGGCTACAACTAACCAGGATTTATGGGCCTTCTTAATTCCATAGGTACAATTAATATTATCCTTAACAACCCGTGTTTATGAAAAGACGCAATTAGCGATTGTGGACATGAATAGAAGAGCGAGTATTTTCATTTCTGAAGCGTATTGAATTCCTCAACCACCTGCTTCGCCCATAGGATCAGACGAACCTGTTCTTCTAAATGTCCATGTTCTGTTTCAACGTTAATGTATTGCTTGTCCATAAGTCCGCAGTATATTGACAATGACCCATCATCGACGAACGTTTCTTCATTTTGTAGGATTACGTTGATTTGATCTCTTTTGGCAGCTTCAAAAACAAAGTGATTAGTCGTATAAATGAAGTCATCGGGATCGGCGCTTTCGTTGATGAAGAGTTTGCCTGTATTCGCGGCTTCATTCCCTTCTGGAAGGTAACTTTCGATTGAATAGTTATCTGGAGTATTGTTATGAACAGATATTATAAATCTACCTCTCCTTAATTTTAGGATGATTTGCTCTGCTAGATAGTTACTCATGTTTAACCCAAACTCGTCAAATTGATCATTCTCCTCTAAGGTCGCTACTCTTCCTAGTTCTGTGTAAATGCGATTTGGATCAATTGAGTACTGTTTCTTGTCCTTAGAAAAACCGACACGACGTTCGCCTCCATGTTCTAAATAGAAATAGTCGATTGGGATTGAATCAGCTACAACTTTCAATGCATCAATGCTGGTAGCTTCGTTCTCATGTAGATTAAGAAATATAATGTCTGGTTTTGAATTGATTGCATGTTCAATAATCACCAGTGCTGAATCACCAAGTGAAAGCTTAGTATGAATAGTATCACGATCTATCCATTTAAAATGTCGGTTGACCACAAGTAGATCTCTTTCTGAAGAGTTGGAGTTCACAACATATTTTTGTGTGTGAACGTAGGGAGGAGTCATAATTCGACCTGGAAAGCAAATGGTAATTTTCCCAGAGTCACCTTTTTGTAGAGGTCGTTTTGGGAAGTCACAATTAAAATCAGGATCAGCGCCACCGATTCTTTTAGAGTAATGAAACATTACATTTTCCCCTGCACTTACTTTAAATGGAAAGGAGTATTTAGTTGATTTAGACCGGTAGGCTAAAGAGTCCTCTCGAGAAAGCCAGATGGTATCATTGATTGTTTTTGTATCGAAGGTTACCTGATTAGCTGGGTCTAATGGTATGTATTCATTCATCCATCCTTGAGCGTTAATCATGGAAGGGATAATTATTAGTACACCTAGGAGAGCTTTCATAGAATTTAAAAATACAGTTTTAGTCAGCTAGTATGCAAACAATAACAGAACTGTAACAAAAATGGAAATTTATGGATACGCGATTGAGAGGAGGACTTCGAATTTCTCGATGACAATTTCTTTCATTTCACCAGCAACTTCAAGGAATATTAAGCCCTCTCCTTCAAAGTCAGGAGGTGTTTCGATTGGTGGTGTATCACGATCGATTTTTACCGTGTCTTCTTCTAGGAGCTCTGTGTGGGTTGTAGTTTTGAGAATGACCAAATGATATTACGAATTCAGTTTTGAATTCCGGATTTTGATATACACTAACGACTAAGGATGATGGTCTTTTCAGTCATATCTTGGGAGCGGACAATGTTTTTGGAATTTTCCAATTTTTGAAATTTAGGGTTATGCTGTAATTTGTTCCTGAGCTACAGCAAACTCCTCCTGCCCAGCCTCGGAGTGTAGCACGATCAATTTCTTGGCTCAATGAATTGAATGCCAGAAAAAAACAATTGTTCCGAATAAGAATTTCATAAACCTAATTTGTTTACTGTATACCTATGTGGAAGGGATGTTCAGCTAGGCTTGCTCAAATTGAACATTAAACGTAGCGTCAAGTCTAAATTTCCCTGACACCTTTTCTTGACTTCCAGGGTGTGCAATACCTTTAATGGTTGTGGTCTTCCCTTTTTGAATGAGTCC
>DKPV01000092.1 GCA_002471375.1 Flavobacteriales bacterium UBA7325 | reverse complement strand
GGTGATGAAAATTCTAGTGATAATATAACTAACTTCAATCCTATTTTAATAATTCCAAATTCTCGTTTCTCTGCAAGCCAAAATCCAGAGGTTCATTTTTAGTTGATTGAACAATAATAAATTGGGACTCGAAATAATAGAGCAAGAGCAAACACTTGGCGACCTGAATTATCCTCACTATATTCGTGAAAAGTAGTTTACATGGGCAAAATATTAGTCGTAGATGATGAGCGTGCAATTAGACGCGCATTGAGAGAAATCCTTGAGTTTGAAGAGTTCGAAGTGTCGGAAGCTGAAAATGGTAAACAAGGATTGGATATGGCGAAAGCCGAGGAGTTCGATATTATTTTCTGTGATATTAAAATGCCTGAAATGGATGGTATGGAAGTTCTCGATGGCTTGATGAAAGCGAAAGTCGATACTCCTGTGATCATGATAAGTGGACATGGAAACATAGACACGGCAGTTCAGGCCATTAAAAAAGGTGCCTTTGATTTTATTGAGAAGCCATTAGATCTTAACCGTATCCTCGTTACGATCAGAAATGCCAATGATAAGACAGTGCTTATCGAGGAGAAGAAGGTCCTTAAGAAAGTTGTGAAGCGATTCAAAGGATCATCAATCATTGGAGAAACAGAAGAGATCAATCAGATTAAAGAGATGATTGAAAAGGTTGCTCCATCGGACGCAAGAGTTCTTGTTACTGGAGAGAATGGAACGGGTAAAGAACTTGTTGCTCAATCTTTACATGATCTTAGCGAACGAAAGCAAAACCCTTTTGTAGAAGTAAACTGTGCAGCAATCCCTGCTGAATTAATCGAGAGCGAATTATTCGGTCATGAAAAAGGAGCATTTACATCTGCAGTTAAACAAAAGAAAGGAAAGTTCGAATTGGCATCTGGTGGTACCTTATTCCTTGATGAAATTGGAGATATGTCTGCCAGTGCCCAAGCAAAAGTGTTACGTGCACTTCAAGAAAATGTAATTCAACGTGTCGGCGGTGAGAAGGATATAAAAGTAAATGCACGTATTGTTGCAGCTACGAATAAGAACCTCCGTGAAGAAATTGATAAAGGAAATTTCCGTGAAGATTTATACCACAGACTAGCGGTGATTTTGATTCATGTTCCTTCGTTAAACGATCGACGGGATGATATTCCATTGTTAGCAAATCACTTTATGACTATGGTGTGTGCTGAGCATGGTATTGCTAAAAAGTCGTTCGATGATGATGCATTAGATGCACTTTCAAAAACTGATTGGACAGGAAATATTCGAGAACTTCGAAACATTGTGGAACGATTGATAATTCTGGGAGGTGATGTGATTTCAGTTTCTGAGGTGAAGTTATTCGCTAACCCGCACGTTGCGAAGTAAGAACGTCTTTCTAATCAGTAAATCCTTGAGAGACTAATTCTTGAACACTACTTGTTGTCAAGAACACTCCAGAGAACCAGTCAACAGCAGTGGTATCTTTGAACATTGTTGCCTCATATCCAACATTGATTTCCATCTCATTCGCAAGTAAAGCGCGGTAAGCGTATACACGAACAACAGGTGAATAATGAGTCAGTAATCCGTTGAGCTCTTCAAGCGTTCCCTCTTCGATTAAACCTTTAAACAATAGGTACTCTTTTGGAGTGATTCCAGCGAAGCCGACATGGCGCTCTTTAACTGTGGTTGACTCGCTCAAGATTCGAACGATGCTATCGACTTTCGAAATTGGATTAAACTGATCTTCATCCAAGAAAGAAATATCCGGTTGGTAAACCTCCATCTGCTCTGGTTGATTTGATTCACGTGCAGTCGTCTCATAAGCTTTTATGGACAAAACAAGTACAACAGACAATAAGGATAGTAACCTTACTTTCATTGGTTTTAATTAATCGCTTTCAGTTCTTCTAAGTCAATTTCCATTCCTCCCCATTCCAAAACGACAAAACCAGTTCTGTCCATTGTTGGAATTTCTTGTTCCTCAATACGCGATGAATTGAATTTTTCACTGACTGGAGACCACAACATGTAAAACCGAGCAAGAACATCTGGCTCAGGTGTGATCGATAATTCCGCAAATTTATCGCATGCATCATCGTACATATAACAAATATACAAAAATGGATTATCTTGCATTTGAGGTGCCCAGAAGGTTATGAAATCTGCTTTCTCCTTACTCGTGAAGCCATATTTGGTCAGGCTTTTCTCCAAGAATGAAGTGATATTTTGTCCAGAAACTATAAATCCTTTTGATAGATCTAACTCGCCTTCTTGCGCACTCTGACTTGATTCCCAAAACAGATAATTGTATGTTCTATCTCCAAAGATAAGATCGCCATTTGGCTTTGCTACAAAATTCCAACTGTCCTTGTATGCAGGATATAGAAATGGGTTCGATCCTTTGATGTTCATTTTTACTTCGATCACAGTTTCGACCTCTGGATACAAGTATATGACTGGTTTTTCTACTTCATGCAAGTACTTAGTTCTTCTCATATCCACAACGTATCGGTCACGCATTTGTGACTTGATCTCTATTTTTCCTGTGAATACTTCTTGATAGTCAGAGCTATAGTAAAGTTGAAATGAATGCGTTCCTGCCTTCGCTCTAATTGTCAGCATACTATTTTCGAGCTTTGTACGAACCATCTTGCCATCAATGGAATAGACCAGGCGATGATTTTCACTAGGCGCACCATTGAAATTGAACTCGTAAATGGCGTATCCCTTATCGATCGTAATGTCTTTTGTACTTGACTCTAGCCAATATTCAGGAGCGATTTCTATAGGTTTGGCTTGGCTGATAGAACAGCTTGCCAGAATGAATAAGGTGAATAGTTGTTTCATTATTTTGTTGTTTTGCACGGTGGGAATCGACACATGTTTCGTTTAAAGTAGCTTTCTTGACCGCCCCATTCTAAGACTGAGAACCCTGAATGATCTATGCTTTGCATTTTTTGTGGTGCACTCTTATAAGGTGTCACGATGTTCGCCTATTTCATGTAGATTCGAAAAATATTATCTGGCCTAGGGCTGATGTCAAAAGTAGCATACTCATCACATTCGCTATTAAACTCGAAATGAATCAGAATATACTTCATAATGGTCAGCAACGAAAAACTGAAAGATATGCTTGCCAGGTGTAGCGGTTAGTGTAAGTGTTTTATTTCCCTCAGGTAAATGTTGTTGTCCTTGAACTCCATCTATGCTGTAGTAGAGCAGGTGAGATTCTCGTCCGCTATTTAAGCCGTAAAATGTAAAAGAATACACCGATTTATCAGAGGACAAACGCTCGTCAATGATTGAGCTATCTAGTACTGGAAGCATAAGGGGAAGAATTTCTTCCTCGGCTTTTGATATAAACGAAGATGCGAAGAGACAGATAAATAGTAGCCAGTAATTCATGATAATTAGACTTAATAGTTATTGTTTGCCTTTCAGTACAATAATCGCACAAAAAAGTTCATAGTAAACCACGCTTAGTTTTTTATATTTGCTCACACGATAATCGAAACACTGTTTCCTATGAATTTCAAAGCATTTGTTATTAAAAACTGGCAGCACTTTTTTGTGATTGCTGTCATTTTCATCATTGCTATAGTATTTTATAAGCCACAAGTTGATGGCTATGGATTACGTCAGCATGATACTGCGGCCTGGAAGGGTATGGCTCAGCAGACGGATATTCATCGTGATTTAACCGGGGAGGAGCCATTATGGACTAATGCCATGTATGGCGGAATGCCAACTACTCAAATTTCGGTCTACTATCCGGGGAATGTATTTAAAGAGGTTTATTTCGGCTGGTTTAAGATGTTTCCATCGCCAATAGGACTGTTAATTCTCCATTTAATTGGATTCTACATATTAGCCCTATTCTTGAGGATAAGTCCGCTGATAGGACTGCTGGGAGGCGTGGCATTCAGCTTCGCGAGTTATGAGATTATTATCGTGCAAGCAGGGCACTTTACAAAATCTGTGGCAAGTGCGTTTCTCGCACCCACGCTTGGGGCGCTCATATATGCCTATAAGAATAACAGACTTTGGGGAATTGTTCTTGCCTCCGTGTTTATGACTTTTGAGTTGATTGCGAATCACTTACAAGTGACTTATTACTTTGCGTTCTTATTGGCTGCTGTGGGTATTTACTTTTTCATCAGAGCAATTAAGTCGAAAGAGCTTAAAGCATTTGTAATTACTTCAGCAGGACTACTAGCAGGGTTTATTGTCGCGGTGATGATTAATTATGGTAACGTCGCATTGACAAGTGATTATGCAAAACACTCCGTTCGTGGAGCAAATGATTTGACAATAAATTCTGACGGAACAAAAGTTAAAAAGGCTGCGGGATTGAGCAATGCCGACGTTACGAAATGGTCTTATGGTATTGGTGAAACAATGACATTCTTCTCTCCTAATGTTAAGGGTGGGGGATCTTTTCCATTGGGCGGAAGTCAATTCGAGGATATCGTGCTTAATTCTGATTTCTCAGGAAACGAGCAGCGTGAATTGTTGAATACGAATCAACAAAATGGCGCTGTGGTTTACGCTTATTGGGGTGAGCAGCCTGGTACTTCAGGCCCAGTTTATTTGGGTGTTGTAGTGCTTTTACTCGCACTTTTAGGAATGGTTTTTCTAAGAGGTAAAATGAAATGGGCGCTGTTCGCACTTACTGTGCTTGTAATCATGCTATCTTGGGGAAAAAACTTTCCAGTATTAACCGATATGTTTATTGATTATATGCCGGGCTATGATAAGTTCCGTTCGATAACGATGATTTTAATCCTAGCAGAACTTACGGTTGCAATGCTCGGAATGATGTTCCTATCTCAACTACTAAAACAACGAGAAGAAATTAAGGAAAAGAAGAAGGTATTCTTATCAGTGATTGGAGGTTTTGCGCTTTTCATGATACTAATCAAGTTTGTAGGCCTTGGAGATGGATACGCCTCTAAAGTTGAAAGAGAACAGGTAGAAGCGTCTAGAACTGCTATGACTGAACAGCTTGTTGCCGCGGACCCCGCAGCGATCATGCAGAATTATGGAGTGGATACTAGAAATCAAATTGAGGTTGACAATTTTGTTGATACTAGGCTAGGTGCTTATGTAAATTCAAGATCCATTCGAGCGGATATTTTCAATTCGAGTATGAATAGGTCAATCATATTTGTTTTGTTGGCTGGTGGATTATTGGCAGCATTTGTTATGACGTCATTGTCTCCATTGATGTTAACATTTGGAATGCTTGCATTAACCATGATTGATGTAATACCTGTAGCGTACGATTATATCGGAGATTTCGATCGTTATTGGGTTGAGAAGGAGAAAACAACCATGCCAGTTGCAACCACTAATGCAGATGCGATGGTGATGGAAAGTGAGTTGGCTGCTGATTCAACACTCTTCGCCAAAGTAGCGGAAGGTAAGAAAAGAGGTGAAGCTAAAGCAGAGGAACTTGAATACGAAGGATCTGCGAGAAAGAACCTTATTGATGCGCATCGTTATTATGCCTTGAATATGGAAACTAACTTCCGTGTGTTTGATTTTAACGGCGGTTATGGTAATACCAATGCATCATTCTGGCATAAGTCGTTAGGAGGCTTCCATGCAGCAAAACTGCGTAATATAGACAACCTTATCAATTTCCATCTCGCAAAGATGAATGAGCCGGTTTACGATATGATGAATGTGAAATACTTCTTACAGCAAACTCAATTGACAGAGGAGCAACAGCAACAGGGAGTCCCTACAATGCTTGTAGCGAATCCTAGACCATCGGCTCTTGGAAACGCTTGGCTTATTCAAGAAGTAGAGGCTCATGCAAATGCAGATGATGAAATACGAGCTCTAGGAAATTCTTTTGAAATAGAGAATATGGGACCTGGAAAATTCATTATCAATGCAGAGGTCGTGAAAGGAAAGCAAAAGGTATATGGAGCAGAAAAAATGCAATATCTGGTTGCTGGAAAAGACACAATGGACGTTCAAATTCGAGCTGGATTGAAAGTTGGAGAAGAGGCGTCCTTCGTTATGGATACTTATGGACAGACTAATTTGGTCCCTAAAGCAACTCTGGTTGCTGATACGCTAAATTCTTTCCAAGAACTGGTAACATTTAAGGTGTTGTCAGATTTCAATCCGCGTGTTGAGGCAGTGATGTTGGAATCAGAAGCTAAGAAATTGTCAACACGCAAATTCTCTGGAAAAGGTTCGATAGAAATGACGAGTTATGCTCCGAATAAAATCACTTATTCAGCCAAAGTCGAAGGAAAACAATTGGCTGTATTTTCCGAAATTTATTATGCTGATGGTTGGAAGGCATTTGTGGATGGTAAAGAAACTGAGATTCTTAAGACAAACTATTTGTTGAGAGGTTTAGAGCTTGGAAATGGAAAACACAAAGTAGAATTTGTATACGATGTACCGAAGTATCATACTTCAAACACGCTCGCATATATCTTCTCGTTTATTCTCTTTATAGCCATTGGAGGTCTACTCTTTATGGATTATAATAAGAGAAAATCAGGAACTGAGCTTAAAGCGGTAGAGGAGTAAAAACTACTCGAAGTCTGATAGTTGAATTCGATCACCTAGAGTGAAGTCTCGAAGTGCACGTTTGCCTAGAATTTCATTCAGATGTTTAGGATGAAGACTGTGACCTGGACGGACAGATTTAATGTTGCATAAGGTCACTAAATCTCCTTTTGAGATGTCTTTAGATATGTACAGCGATCGCTTAAAATCTGCACCAGATTTTTGTTTTTCTGTAAGCTCATAGGATACAACACCAACTGCAGATTCAGCTTTTCTTACGGCCTCTACCATCTCTTTGAATTCATTTTCATCTAAAGAGAAAGATGCGTCTGGCCCTCCAACAGATTTGTCAAGTATGATATGTTTTTCAATTATTTTGGCTCCTAAACTGACAGCGACAACGGGGACTGTATCCCCGAGTGTATGATCTGATAGTCCTGTAATGACATCAAAATCTGTTGACATTTTCTGGATCATTGTCATATTCGCCTGTTCGATAGGTGCAGGATAGCTCGATGTGCACTTCAAAAGCGCAATGTTATTGTTTCCTGCACGCGTACACGCATCAATAGCTAGCCGAATGTCTTCGTATTCTGCTATCCCTGTAGAAATAATGATTGGTTTTCCTTTGCTAGCAGTGTATTCTATGAGTGCGATATCAGTGATTTCAAATGACGCTATTTTGTACGCCGGAACATTTAATTTCTCAAGGAAATCTACGGCGGAATGATCAAAGGGGGAAGAGAACGTTTCTAGTCCTTCTTCAGCAGCGACCTCAAACAATCGTTGATGCCACTCCCATGGAGTGTATGCTTCTTTGTATAGGTCGTGTAAATATTTACCGTCCCAGATAGTACCAGAATTGATTCTGAAATCATCTTTATCCGACTTCAATGTAATTGTATCTGCAGTATAAGTTTGAAGCTTGATTGCATCTGCTCCAGCTCGTTTTGCAGCACGAATTGTTTCAATGGCAACTTCTATATCACCGTTATGGTTAGCCGAGAGTTCGGCTATTATAAAGCACGGCCTTTCTTTACCAATTTCGAAATCACCTATTTTAAACATACTACGTTAGTTTTTTAATATATAAGGGCATACCATTCGATGAAGATAATTCAAAACCAAATTTTTCAAAAGTTTTCATAGATGCAAAGTTCTCTTCCATTACAACGCCATGTATTTCTCTGATCGATTCCTTCTCTCTTAGCAACCCGTCAATTCCCATTTTTAGAAGAAGTGTTCCGAAGCCCATACGGTATGCTTGAGGATCCACGAGATAACTGATTAGTGCTATCCCATCTTCTATATCGAAACGAATTGACCCTCTTAGTTTACTGTCGTGCTCCAGTATTCCATACCAACAATTCTCGCTTGCAATCTTCTTGATGAACCATTTTTCGTGGTTTATCCAAGGGATATCATCTTTGTTCAAAGAATACAGTCTTGTTTCGGGCAGATTGGCCCATTCAAAAGTAGTTCTGATATCCTCGAGAACAGCGCGACGCATTGTCGAAGCATTTTCTCTGGCAAGTAGTTGAATTACTTTTTTTATACGTCCCATGGATTTTCCATCAATGACATTTGTAGAGATGGATCGTTTGGTCAACTCGGGTAGTGCGGTCTTAATGTCAGTTTCAGTGAAACTTTTTGCATCCGCGAACCAATTATTCTTGAGATAATAATCGTAGACGTATTTCTGATTGTCTACATAGTACCCGCTCAAAATTTTCATATCGGCTGTAAGTGCTTCAAGGAAAATACTAGAGCAAGGGATTATAGCGTATTCATTTCGGGCCATCAAGGCTGCCATTTCAGAAGCGTCAATAGCGATATGCACTTGGGCTCTATTAGTTCCCTCGGCGAGTTCGTTGATCTGAAGTTGGTTCTTATAGCCAGGTCCAAGCACAATATTGATTTCGGAGAATTCGATTGAAGAATTAAGTGCAGCGTTAACGACTATTTCAGTCTTGTTCAATGGATCAGATCCTCCAAAGCAAATTAATAAGCTATTCTTGGTTTTAGTCTTTTCTTTTTCTTGGGCGAGTTCAATAAAAGGAGAACGAAGCAAGGCATAATTAAGTCCTATACAAAATTGAGTTGATACAGACGTTTGATAGTTGCTTGACTCAATTAATGGGTTTGGATTGACAATTACATCAGAGTGGATCGGTTGATTCGCGAGATCATCGATTACCATCAATTTGGCACCTGTTGAACGAACCATATTATGATAGGAAGTATCAAATTGATACCCGTCAAGTATTACGATGTCGTCGCTTTTAATAGCATCGATGAATCTATGAGAATCCGTTAAATGATTAAACGTTAAATGAGCGTCATTCTGTCCTTCTATGAAATCATGAAGGTCTTCTGTGCTGTACACAACCTTTGTAACGTCCGTAAGTGTTTCAGATATTGAAATACATCGAACAAGATGTCCAAATCCTATTTCTTGATTCGCATCAACTCTGAAAACTATGCGGCCTATCATTTTAATAACTCATATTTAAGTTCCGCCATCTTCCAATCATTGGGTGTATCAATATCTTGGACTCTTTCAGTTGGCAACTGAAATCCACCAACTTTGCCTTTCCAGAGACTTCCATTGTTTTTCAATGAATCAACATTGAAAAAATAGAAGGCCCCTGCATCATGGAATGATGCAGGGATATCTTGCGATCGCTTTAAAATATAATCAGGCTGTAGAAGTTGAACTTCATTGCTTTTCCCTAGCGTAAACCCCCTTTGAATATGAGATTCAAATTCAACACTCGATAAGAGAACATCGAATTCACTCTTTGAGAAAATCTGAAATCCATCGGTTAAATTTTCGCTACTAAGTAGTGGAGTAGTAGGGTAGATGCAACATGCTTGTTCAATTTTTTCACCAATACTTAGGAAGTAATTGGCAACCTCTATAAGTACATCAAATGTGGTTGTATAATCATCAGAATTCTTCTCTGATCTCAAAACAGGAACTGAAGCTCCATAGTTTCGTGCGATTGTGGCAATTTCTTCATCATCCGTTGAGACAAAAACTTCATCAAAAATACCCGAATTCAAAGCGTTTTCAATTGCGTAGGCAATGATTGGCTTACCATGAAAACTCTTTATGTTTTTTCTCGGAATTCTTTTACTGCCACCACGGGCTGGGATTATTGCAATCACTGTTTTTGTTTAAGTAGAAGCGTTATTTCTGCATCTACACAAATTTAGGAAAAAGCATCATACAATCTACATTAAAGACAAACGTCAGAAATCAATGTGAATCAGCTAAAAAGTTGATAAGTACGTGGGTGATTTTTCTGCTTTTCGAGAACCTCAGTAGAGGGTTGATCGATGCGCATTTTTGTAAACGGAGCTCCAAACAAAGAATTTGAGAATTGAATTTGGAAAAGTAATCTAGAGCGTTCAACAAGAGGTTTTCCTTTGTGTAGACCTCTTGTGTCAACCGCTAAAATAGATCCCTTCTTACCAATAAACTCCTTTATGTCTTCTTCTTTGTAGTATTTCGGCAGTTCTTCATCAGATATTCTACGATCCTTTCGGACTCCGCTTGGAATACGTTTGTGTGAATTTCTAACATAGCAATGAGGTCCATTGTTGGTGTCCACATCAGTCAGGTAGAAGAAAAACTTTAAGAATTTGAATCGATCCATATCAAAATGGTACATCTGTGCGGATTGATCGGCTCCTTTATTATCAAAAGGTGCACTCCACCACATTGTAGCAAGATCTAATATGGGCTGACAACCGAGATATGCAGATGCAATCATTCTCAGATTATCGTCGAATACAATTGATTGGACAGCGTCATTTTTAATCACATCGTTCGCGTCAAATTGATAACGCGGAGAAACTGGATTCTTTGCGTCAAACAAAATTTTCTCTGTTGCATAATTGACACCAGTTTTAGACAAGTCGATATAGCGGGCCTTTGTTGTTGTCGCAAAACTTACAAGCTCTTCTAATAACTTATCATCAAGACTAACATCAAATGCATGAAAACCATCCTGCTCAATACTTCTGATCATAGAGTTCAATCCTATTTGGTTAATTTCGCCTAGAATTCCAGATGATTTGTCAGCTTTCTTTGCTTTTTTCACGATTCGAATTAGTGCAGAGTGAAAATCATTTGAGCGGCCGTTTGTAATAACAAATAGGTGTCTGAATCCTGCGTAAGCTGATGGCAAGGTTTTCTTCTCAACTAAGAAGTAAATAAAGCCAAAGCCAAATATGAAAGGGTAGACGAGTGTTTTAATTACGGTCTTCATGAATCAACTTGTTTAATTGAATTGATCGAAACGTTATTGATTGATGAGCTAGTCAACAAAAGATCGATTGTCATCTCAGCTGAGCTGTTTGCTTCAAATTTTATTTCAAATTTACCAGGGTTAAGGTTGTAGTTCTTTTCTGAATTACCATAGGCGATAGAAATATTTACTGCAGCAATGCACAATCCTTCAATACTAAATTTCCCAGTAGTCAGAGTCAATTTGCAAATGGCGTCATCAATGAGATACATTCCACTTTGCTGAATTTCTTCAGGCAGTTTGAAATGATCAAATCCTTGGTAAAAATAGGGCAAGTCTGATTGATTTTTGGCTGAAATTTCTGAAGGCGGTTTGAATTCTAAACGCTGTTTCAAAACTTGGGCTGGAATTCCAACTACGATGGAATAGGGTGCAACATCTTTGGTCACAACGCTATTTGCTCCAATAATTGCGCCGCGTCCTATTGTCACCCCTTGTGCAATAAATACTCCAGCACCAATCCAGACGTCTTCATGTAGATGTACTTTTTGACAATGATTCGCTTTTCCCTCAGGTGTACTGAGAATAATTTTATCTTGTATCTTGAGTGGTAATTCTGGATATCGAGTAGCATAGTGGTTTCCGGCCGAAATGTAAATATTGCTCGCCAAAGTACAATAACGTTCAATCTCAACTTCTCCTAAAATAATACAATGGGAATAAGTTGTTGAATGATCCTTAATTCGAAGTATTGTATTTTCTGCGGATGTTATCTCCGTAAAGTTACCGATTCTCACATGCTTTCCTAACTCAATATTTCCTTGAATAGCATTGATCGAAGCATGTCTTGTTAATTGGGTGGATGAAGTTTTTTTTATTCCCGAATGTCCGTAAAGATTAATCGATTTTAATAGCCGAAGTTTGATCTTCTCGAAGTACGTAATATTCTTCAAAATTCTTCTATTGGTTATTGGTGGAAAAAAAATCTTTAATTGTCTTTACGACAAATGCTATCTCCTCATCCATTAACGTTGGAAACATTGGAATACTAATGCATCTTGAGTAGTATTCTTCGACTCTCGGTAAATCACCAAGTTTCCATCCTTTCTTTGAATAATAGGGCATTAAATGGACCGGGATGTAATGAATTTGAGCAAATATTTTGTGTTGGCGCAAGTTCTCATATAATCCGCGTCGATTTTCAACTTCAATTACAAACAAATGATAGGCGTGCCCATCTATTAACCCTGATGTGTTAAGTATTCCTTGACTATCCGTGAGTTCTTTTGTGTAGATCGATGCAATTTCTCGTCTTCTTTCCAAGCCTTGATCTGCTCGGGATAATTGAGATGTACCAAGTGCAGCTTGAATGTCAGTAATTCTATAATTGTATCCCAAGTTGTGCATCTCCATATACCAGCCTGGATAATTCTCATGCCCTTCATTACTTCCATTTGCAACCTCCAGTGAGTTCTCGAATAAATCATTATCTCTTGAAATACCATGTGTTCTCAAAGTCATCAAACTCGTGTAAAGTTCTTTGTCATTGGTCGTAATCATTCCTCCTTCACCTGTGGCAATGTGTTTTACAGGATGAAAAGAAAAGACACTCATGTCAGCAAACATTCCATTTCCTGCGAGCTGTTCTATGCCATTCTCATCTCTAAAATATCCTCCTGGAGCATGACATGCATCTTCAATGATCCATAAATCATGTTTGTCAGCTAGTGTTCGAAATTCATTCAATAGAGGCACTCGACCTGCAAAATCAACCGGTATGATTCCACGAATATTTTTGTCTGAATTTTCAGCGATAACATCTTTTACAGAATCAAGGTCCATCAGATAAGTCAATGGATCAATATCGGCAAAGAGGACATTTCCTCCACTATATTCCACGCAATTAGCAGATGCTGCAAAGGTGAGAGGTGCGCATATAACGAATTCGTCCTCCTTTAGCCCTAATGCCATCACGGCTAGATGAAGGCCAGCGGTTCCATTACTAATAGCCACTGCATAGTCAGCACCGACATACCTTGCGAATGCCTCTTCAAATTCTAGAATTCTAGGTCCTTGAGTGAGATAATCGGCAGTAAGTGTTTTAACAACTGCGTCAATGTCAGCTTGGGTAATGTTTTGACGACCATATGGAATTACTCCACTCATGCAGTGAAATTCGGATCTACGTGTTCTTTTATTAATGAGCGAAGACTTTCTGGTGTTTCCCACATTTCATTTGTGTCTGAAGAGTACGAGAATCCCTCAGCTACCTTTTCTGCATTGAAATGTTTTACGAATTCGTCCACATTCCATATCGGAGTTTGTGGAGTTAAGACGTAATATTTCCCGAGATTATAGGTGAAGAATGAGTCAGATGCAGTAAGCATTTCCTCATGAATTTTTTCTCCTGGTCGTATTCCAATAACCTCCTTCTTGCACTCTGGACCAACAGCCTCAGCGACGTCCATGATTTTGTAAGAAGCGATTTTTGGAACAAATATTTCTCCTCCCCAAGCTGTGTCTAATGCATGCATAACCATGTCAACACCTCCTTGAAGAGATATATTGAAGCGAGTCATTGACTCTACCGTAATCGGCAATACTCCTGTTGGTTTTCTTTTAATAAAGAATGGAATTACAGATCCATTTGATCCCATCACATTTCCGTATCTAACTACAGAGAAAACAATGTCGCGTTTTCCTCGAATGTTGTTTGCGGCAACGAATAATTTATCCGATGTGAGCTTTGTGGCCCCGTATAGATTAATTGGTGCACAGGCTTTATCTGTCGAAAGTGCAACAACTTTTTGCACATTCGTTTTTAGCGCGGCTTGGATTACATTCTCAGCACCACCAACGTTTGTTTTCACACATTCATCAGGATTGTACTCAGCAATATGAACGTGCTTCATAGCAGCAGCGTGGATAACATAATCAACTCCTCCGAAAGCTCTCTCTAAACGATGAGAATCTCGAACATCACCAATGAAATAGCGCATTTGAGGATATTTCCTAACTGGAAACTCTTGCTCCATCTCGAATTGCTTTTGCTCATCTCTGGAATAAACGATCAATCTTGAAACTTCAGGATGATTCGTAAGAATATGTTTTGTTAATGCTTTTCCGAGGGAACCTGTTCCTCCAGTAATAAGTATCGATTTATCTTTCACGTTCTTTGTTTAAATCCCAAACGGGGCTAAAATACGAAGATATCAATTATTTAGAACCTATGGTTTAAACTCAGCCTAGAGTTCTTTCCAAATTTCGCCGCTTTTAATCTTTGTGTTTAATCCACGATCAGCATAGAACTTGTCTAGGTGTTTCGTGACCACTGGTTTGTTCTTTTTAACCCCTTCTAGTTTGTGGTTCTCAAAGATCCAGACAACCTTTTTGAATTTCGGTAAACGCTGAAAAATTGATTTCACAAAAAATGGCTTGCCCCAGTGCAGTAGAAAGTACAGTCGCATGTAGCGCCAATTTAATTTTGGTTTTTGTTTTGCCTTTTTATGATTCTCCAAAAGTGGCATGAAAGACTTAACTACACGCAAGTGGTTGAATCCATCGGCAAAACCAATTGAACTCGAAATTATTTCTGATCGCTTTGCTACGACTTCCGGAGAATTGAAATACTCAATTTCATTACGTTTTAGCGCCTCCAAGCCAAGCATGGCTTCTTCAGGTGATTTAGCGTTTATTGAGCCTTTGTATAGCGTTGCACGCTTAAAATTACCATCGGGAGTCGTCATCATAGTTGGTTTCCCTAGTAGCCATGCTTCAATAATTGAAGAGCTTTCGAAGGCCATCCATAAATCAGAAATTTGAATCAAGTCTTGAATATCCTCCTCATCCTTCAGGTAGAAAACATTATCATAATCCTTTAGACGGTTCATTTCGTTTCTGGAATCTCGGAGATCTGATTCGAAGTTCTCTCTCGGATGTTTCTTCAAGACAAAAAGAATATCAGGATTAGCCTCGATCAAAGTTTTTAAGATTTTCTCAACTTTATCACGTTGTTCCGCCATCCATTTCATTCCGGCTTCGCCAGGCTGATCGATATTGCTGAGAACATCACCAATCTCCTTGTTTTCTAGCTTTCCAAAAGCCCACCCGGCATAGCCAACTACTGTTTTGTAGTGATCAAGCCCGTACTTTTTCAAGACTTCGACTTTTTCCCTCTGTGGCATGTATTGATATTTGTCAAAACCTGGTGCGCCGGTAACTACAAATTCTTCATTAGGCAAGTCATACTTATCCATTAAGAACTTCTTAACGCGTTCATTCCATGTGTAATTTACCGGGCAGAGTGATTTCTTAGCGAGGTTGAACGCCCAATAATCATAATCGATTTCTGTGCTAAAATTCCCCTCTGAATCATGACTGTAGATTAGTATACCACTCTCATTACAGTATTTTGCAATCTCGTAGTAAAAGTGATTCCCGCGTGTGTTTGGAAACAAAACAAGGTCTGGTGGGTTTTTTCGCATCTGATGCGCATCCCAAACAAATTCAAAGGAAACATCATAATTTTCGAAAGTTTCGAGATAATAGATCACTGGCATGAGCAAGAAGAAATCTCTTCCCTCACTACTAACAAGAAAGCAAGAAGCCTTTTTACGAGGTTGTTGTGATTTCATCGAGATAGTGAGCTATTTTATTAGTAATTAGTTTGTTAGAGAATTCTGAGACGTCTCCGTTGTGATCAAATTCTGAGACAGATCCAGAGATTATTGAGCTATGGAGATAAGTGTAAATATCGTAAGCTTGATCATAGTCAAATGACTTGCCACGTTTTTTTTCTTCAACGATGGATTTTACATCTCCATCATTCGGCCCAAATACAAGGATTGGTTTTCCTGAACGTAACATTTCAAAAAGCTTTCCTGGAATTCTACCTTTTGCGTTCGCAGCCTTATTTATTGGCAACAGGAGCATTGAGGCTTTGGAGAATTCATTGTAGACTTCTGCTCTAGGAATCATTCCAAGATAGGTTGTCACATCGTTAAGTCCACATTCCTCTATGAGATTTGCGACCGATAGATCAACTTCGCCAGCTAATCTAATTCTAATGTTCGCTCCCTGTTGCGGGAGTTCTTTTCTGAGCCTTTGAAGCGCCCTAATGAAGTTTTCGGGATTTCTATCGCTACCTAATAATCCCCCATGAAAGAATGTGAAGTGTTCATCTTTTTGAATTCGATAGTTCTGGAAATCATCTTCATCGTAACCATAGTAGATCACACTAACATCCTTTGCTCCAATAGATTCTAAGTCTGTTTTCCAAGTTGGACTTGCTATTGTAAGTTTTGAGGCCGTTCGAAATACTTCCTGTTCCAATGCTTTGTGTTTACGATCGGCACGCTTACCGATATGCATCTTGGCATAGTAATCGACTTGCGTCCATGGATCTTGAAAATCAGCGAGCCATGGAATACCAAAATGTTGAGAGACGCGCATACCGATTACGGTATTCGTGTGAGTCGGCCCATCCGTAAGGATAGCATCGATATGATTATTCTCGAGATATTTCTTCAAGTATTTAACAGACGGCTTGATCCATCTGCATCTAGCATCCGGGATGAAAAAGTTACCACGAACCCACATTGCGAATTCATCTATCTTGGATCGCTTTTTTGCTGAAACAGAAGTGATTTCTTGCATCGGAGCTTCCTTCTTTCTACCTGAAAGTTTCTTGAAAGCATTTATGGGTTCGGAAATTTTTATTTTGTGAATTTCAATTCCATCAGGAACGTCTTTTTCATTGTTGTAATCATAATACTGATATGCTGGATCTTTCGCTGTGTAAATAACAGGTTCCCATCCGAAATCACGTAAGTATTTTGCAAACTTGAGACAACGTAATACAGAAATCCCTCCAGAAGGCGGCCAATGATATGTGATGATCAGGACCTTCTTCATTCTTAGAATTTCGCTTTAACTTCAGTGATTGCTTTTTCTAAACCGCTCGCGTTTTTACCACCCGCAGTTGCAAAATTAGGTTGTCCACCGCCACCACCTTGGATGTGTATAGACACTTCTCGGATTATCGCTCCGGCATTTATCTCTTTTTCACTAACGATATTGTCTGAAGCGATAAGACTAAGCGTGCATTTGCCATCTGCCTTGCCGCCAATTACACCAGCAAAGTTTTCAACTTCACCTTTCAATTGGAATAATATATCCTTAATAGAACCACCATCTAGGTCGATAATTGCGCTTAGGAAGTTAGTTCCATTAAGATCAACGATCTGGTTTTTTAGATCTCCTTTCACAGAAAGAGCTTTCTCACGTTGTAATTTTTCTACCGTTTTCATCAAAGTAGAGTTTCTTGTAAGAAGGTCATTCACTGCTTTTTCAATATCCTTAGGATTCTTGAGTGCACATGAAATGGTGTCAAGTTTATCCGCTTTATCGGCGTAATAGGATTCTGCATTTCGAGAAGTGATCGCTTCAATTCTTCGAACACCCGCAGCTACAGCAGCTTCGGAAGTGATTTTAAATAATCCAATCTCGCCTGTAGATTGGACATGTGTCCCTCCACACAACTCGACTGAATCACCAAATTTGATTACTCGAACAGTGTCACCGTATTTCTCCCCAAATAGTGCCATGGCTCCCATCTCTTGGGCAATCTCCATTGGCGTATTTCTCTTTTCTTCTAAGGTATGATTCGTTCGAATTGATTCGGAAACCACTTGCTGAATCTTAGCAAGTTCCTCATCGGTCACTTTTGAGAAGTGAGAGAAATCAAAACGTAGGTAATCAGAATTTACGAGTGATCCCTTTTGTTCAACATGATCTCCTAATACAGTTCGCAGTGCATGATGCAAAAGGTGCGTCGCACTGTGGTTATTAGCAGAAGCAGATCTTTTCGATTTATTGACTACCGCTAAGAAGTTTGCTTTCAAACTCTCTGGGAGTTCCTTCATATAATGGACAATCAATCCATTTTCTTTTTTCGTATCGAAGATGTAAGCTTTCTCATCACTATACTCAATGTGGCCAGTGTCTCCAACTTGACCTCCACCTTCCGGATAGAATGTAGTAAGGTTAAAAACGACTTGGTAAAACTCTTTCTTTTTCTGAACTACCTTTCTATACTTAACAATTTTGACGTGCGTTTCGAGCAGGTCATACCCAACAAACTCTTCAACATTATCATCACATAGCACAATCCAATCATCAGTTTCCATTGCTGTAGCTGCCCTTGATCGTGTCTTCTGCAATTCCAATTCCCTATTAAATCCTACTTCATCAACTTCAAGCCCATTTTCACGAGCGATGAGAGAAGTTAAATCAAGTGGAAATCCGTAAGTGTCATATAATTCAAAAACGATGAAGCCTTCAATAGTAGACTGCTTAGCTAGTTTAGTTTTATTAATAACTAAATCCATTCGTCTCAGACCTTGTTCCAGGGTACGGAAAAAACTTGTTTCTTCTTCCTTGATTACCTTATGAATTAGCGTTTGCTGTTGCTTTAGTTCCATAAATGGATCACTCATGATCTCAGTCAATGTAGTTGATAGGTCAGCAAGGAATGATGATTTAAGTCCAAGCGTTTGATAGCCATAGCGAACAGCACGACGTAAAATTCGTCGAATAACATATCCTGATCCAGTATTAGACGGTAGTTGCCCATCCGCAATCGAGAATGCGATCGCTCTAACGTGATCCGCAATTACTCGAAGTGCGATATCTATTGTCTCGTCTTTCCCGTATTCCGTACCAGACACTTTTTCCATATGCTTGATAAGCGTTTGGAAAAGGTCCGTATCGTAGTTCGATTGTTTTCCTTGAAGAGCCATTGCAAGGCGCTCTAATCCCATTCCCGTATCCACATGCTTCTCTGGAAGGGGTTCTAAAGATTTGTCTGCTTTGCGATTGAATTCCATGAACACATTGTTCCAGACTTCAATTACTTGTGGATGATCCATATTTACAAGTGACTTGCCATCAATCTTAGCGCGATCTTCTTCCGAACGCAAGTCGATATGAATCTCTGAACAAGGACCACAAGGCCCCGTTTCACCCATTTCCCAAAAGTTGTCAACTTTATCAGCTGGGATAATTCGATCTTCAGGAATGTATTTTTTCCAAACATTAAGGCTTTCAGTATCCAATGGAACACCATCAGTTTCGTCTCCTTCAAAAATGGTCACATATAATCGATCCTTCGGTAATTTGTAAACCTCAGTTAATAATTCCCATGACCATTTGATTGTATCCTCTTTGAAGTAGTCTCCGAAAGACCAGTTCCCCAGCATTTCAAACATTGTATGGTGATATGTGTCTACACCTACTTCTTCCAGATCATTATGCTTTCCAGATACACGCAGACATTTTTGTGTATTGGCGACTCTTTTGAATGGAGGAGCAGCGTTTCCAAGGAAGGCATCCTTGAACTGATTCATTCCTGCATTAATAAACATAAGTGTAGGATCATTCTTAACTACCATTGGCGCGCTAGGAACAATTTTATGTCCTTGAGATTCGAAATACGTAAAAAACTTACTTCTGATTTCTGAAAGTGTCATATCGAACTAAACTTCTTTAATGACCTACAAAAATAGTCGATTTGTCCAACTGGAAAGCGAAATCTACGTTTTATTTGTAGCATAACAATAAGGAGCTTGCAAGCCTTTGAATCAGTGTGGAAAGCAATGAATTATATTCTCGTTTCAGAACCAAGAAATTACTCTACAATTAATTTTCGTGAGATCAATTCCTGACTTGTTCGAAAGGAGATAATGTACACACCGGCTGAGAGAGACTCAATTTGTTTCGAACTTGAGGTCCACGCGTCGATAAGTTTTCCGCTTACAGAATGAATTGCTGCCGTTTCGAAAGAAAAGTCAGACTTAATCATGATGTTCTCTCCACGTCCTGCTGGCACTGGGTAAATAGAAACACTGACATCAGATTGAATAAGGTCAGTAGTTAGTGGTTGTTGATGGATGACCCCAACAGCATCTAAGTCAAATCCTCCTGATTCGAAAGAAGTCGGATATGGATCATTGATATACGTGCCGAATTGATCCTGAGAACCAAATAAACTATAAATCGAACCTACAACATCGATTATTTTGACATGTGTAACGCTTTGAAGATCCAAACCAGACGTGCCAGCTAACTCTTCTAAGTCAAAAGGGGTTCCATAGTTCGCAGAATACTTACCAGCTAAATTATTCAATAATGTAGCGTCGGCACTTGTGTCAAAAGGACCTATTTGGTTAGCTGTTTGCGTGTTTGAGGTGGCTGGAAATCTAAAAAAGTTAATTCCGTCACTACTCACCTCTACAAAGGCTAATTCAAGAAATGTAGCTAAGAAGCTATTTTCAAAAACTGCGAAGTCATTTCCAGGCCCGTTTATGATAGGGGAAGCAAAGGTCATTGTCGCTATTCCACTGTCACCAAGACTTACGGGTTGACCATCTGGAAATCCAGTAGCAGATATTGGAGTGCCAAATGTTACAAAACCAAGAGAAGGGTAGGCCAAGTCTCTATACCCGCGTTGAAGAGTACACCCAGCGGCCCAATCAACAAAATCTGAACTGTCTTTGAACATGGCACTAGATCCAGCTGTTCCAGCTGGGCCCTCGAATTGGGCAATGACAGTTTCCGTGCTAATCAACAGCAGGAGGACTATTACATTTTGATAGATAAATCTCATTCGCTTCATATCTAATGCAAAGTTAGCATATTCTAATATGATTTCTATTCTCTTCTCTGTCAGATTTTTCTCTAGGGCTTATCCTTTTTTAACAACTCGATCCTTGAATTCTTCGTAATTTTGCGGTCATGTCTAAGCAGCAGTACAAATATAATCCGGATAACCTCTCGTACGAAGAGGTTAAGGTAAGTCTCGGTCGAAGAGTGCTTAAGATGCTGTTATTTATAGCTCCTAGTTTGGTTGTAGGACTTTTATTATCGCTCTTTTTTACAAGACAAATTGATTCTCCTTCCGAAAAAAGATTGTTGGCAGACCTCGATTTGACAAAGATCGAATTGGAAAGACTTCAGGATAACATGGCTTTATGTAATGAAGTATTAGATGTGATTGAAGGTCGTGATGAAGATCTTTATAGAAATGTACTCTACGCAGATGAGTTCCCAGAAGAATTAAGAAGAATGGGGACAGGTGGAAGTGATAAATACGAGCATCTCAAAGGAGTTACGAACGATGAGTTACTTCGATCCACCTCCAATAGTATGGATAAGTTGGAAAAGCGACTGAACGCACAAAGCATGTCCTTTCGCGAATTACTTAAGCTCGTTAAGAATAAGGAGAAGATGATAACCTGTATACCGTCTATTCAACCTGTACGAAATTCAGACTTGAAGCGAGCTATTTCAGGATTTGGTTGGAGAATTGATCCAATCTATAAGACCAGACATATGCACACAGGAATGGACTTCACTGCTAAGAGAGGTACCGATGTTCATGCGACTGGTGATGGATATGTAGAAGAAATCGAGAATAAACGTTGGGGCTACGGGAAATGTATTATCATCAATCATGGTTATGGCTACAAAACTCGGTACGCTCACTTAAGTGGCTTCAAAGTGAAGAAAGGTGACAAGATTAAACGTGGTCAACTTATAGGATTAGTCGGATCTACGGGCAGATCTACTGGTCCGCACCTTCACTATGAGGTTGAGAAGAATGGAGAAAAGGTGAATCCGATTGGATACTATCACTCAGATCTAACTCCTGCCCAATACGAGGAACTATTAAAAGCTAGCGAGAACTCTCATAAAGCTTTAGACTAATTTTAAAACTCAGTTCTCTGCCATTATGTCTGTCAAATCGGCACGCTGAACCCCTTAATTTTGTTGGAAATGTCAAATGTGTCAGGAAATTGGCAAAAAATCTCAATGGCATAATGATTGATTGAGGAAGAGAGTAGATAATTAGAAAATAATATAATCATGGGAAAAATAATTGGAATCGACTTAGGAACTACAAATTCGTGCGTCTCTGTAATGGAGGGAAGTGAGCCAGTAGTGATTGCGAACTCAGAAGGAAAAAGAACTACGCCTTCTATCGTAGCTTTTGTCGAAGGAGGAGAACGTAAGATTGGAGATCCAGCGAAACGTCAAGCCATCACGAATCCAGAGAAAACGATTTACTCGATCAAAAGATTCATGGGGACTACATTTGATAACGTATCAAAAGAGATCGCTCGCGTTCCTTATAAAGTAGTAAAGGGAGACAACAATACACCACGTGTACTGATTGATGACCGTAAATATTCGCCGCAAGAAATTTCAGCAATGATTCTTCAAAAAATGAAGAAGACGGCAGAGGATTATCTTGGGCAAGAAGTTTCTGAAGCAGTTGTTACTGTTCCCGCATACTTCAATGATTCACAACGTCAAGCAACGAAAGAAGCTGGAGAGATTGCAGGATTGACAATCAAACGTATCATTAATGAGCCAACTGCAGCTGCACTAGCTTATGGAATGGACAAAAAAGGAATTGATCAAAAGATCGTAGTATTCGATTTTGGTGGAGGTACACATGATGTTTCTATACTAGAATTAGGAGATGGAGTATTTGAAGT
>DKPV01000047.1:1307-5981 GCA_002471375.1 Flavobacteriales bacterium UBA7325 | reverse complement strand
CTCGTTGTGTTGAGCATTAATAAAGTGAGCCATAGTAGCATCTTTAATTGCCTGCGCCATCACTAGTTCTGGAGTTCCATGAGAGCCCATCATTTCAAGTATATGAAGGTATTGAGGAAGTGCAGGATCAAAAGTAATTGGTAGAGGTGCGATCCAAGATTTCTCTTCTGCACTCAACGTATCTAAAGCAGCAAAACCTTTCTTATAAACAAGATTCGCATATCTACGAGGAATGTTCGTTGCAATAAACGGCAGGTTATTCTCCTTTGCAAAGTTTACCAAGGGCGCGTAATCTGTTGCATGGTTTGGCCAGAGACGGGCTAATGTATCGAAGGCTCTTTGATCAATTAACCCTTCGAGATAATCGTTTAGTTCATCCTGATTATCTTGTTCTATCATCTCTGCACCGAGAGACAATTTCCTTGTTTTGTGAAGATCTGTCGTTACCTCAAGTTGAAGCCAATGAGCAATCGCATTGTTATGATTTTCACCGAACAGGATAATGTCACTCTTCTCTAACTTTTTAATCATTTTCTTATACGAAACAGCTTTCCCTTTAGCGTTATAGATTTTGTAAGCTGGTTTACTCTGTCCTATTGAGGTTGAAACAAGCAATAAAAAGCAAAAAAGTGAGAGAATTCTCATATTATATGGTTTTCAATTAGTTAATTACGATGCCGGTTGAGATTTTTTTCGTTTTCCTCGTACCGATATATTATGTAATTTGCACAAGATAACTAACAGCACCTAATCCAATGAAAAACCACTTGAATATTATATCACTAATTGCGATTATCTTAGTTTCTAGTCTTGTAAATGCTCAAGAACCCGGGGCTGGTACTTGTTACGACTTTGCTAGTAATACGATGGTTGCGCCAAATGACGCATCACTTAATCCAACGTATATGAGTATTGAAGCATGGATAAAGGCCGATTCTTGGGGAGCAAATTCATGGGAAAATGTCATCGTTTCCAAAGACGGATGGGCTTCTGGACCTGAAGGGTACACCCTGCGTACTGGAGCAAATGGCACATTGTCCTTTAATTTTGGGAGCGGTGGAGTTTGGACAGAAGTGTTATCTGCTCCGACGATGCTAACTGGTAAATGGTATCATGTCGCCGGCACATTTGATGGAGCTACTCTGCGTATTTATATAAATGGGGAGGAAGTGGGAACAACAGCATATGTGGGCACAATTGCAAACGGAGCATACAATTTGACGATTGGTGGCGCAGCATATACAGTAGGTGGGACACGTAATTTTGATGGAAACATTGATGAAATTCGGATGTGGAATACAGCAATTACAAATGCAGAAATTCAAGACTATATGTGCAAGAAAATCGATGCTTCTCATCCGAGCTATGCATCGTTAATTGCTCATTACAATTACGATAATCCGGGATACTTTCTGGATGGATCTACGAACGGAAACGACTTGACGAATCTTGGAGCGACACAAGTTACTTCCGGTGCAGCGATTGGAGACGCAAGCATTCATCAGTATGGTGGCCCTTATGATTTATCATTAGGATACCCTGCAGTGGATAGTATCAATGTTCAAAGCACGAACTCGATTTCAACGATTCACCTTTATCGCTTGGACATGGCACCAAACACGATAAATACTGGAGGGTCTATGGACTCGCTTGATTATTCGCACTATTACGGTGTTTTTGTTGGGTCATCAGCCGCATATAACTACACTTTAGACTACAATTACCATGGGAACCCGTTAGCAATTGGAAATCCGACATATGTAGATCTCGCAGGAAGAACAAATGCTACTGTAACCTCTTGGGCTCCTCAAGGAGGTACGGTGAGTGTACCAACAACAACCATAACTAAAACACTCAATGACCGTTCGGAAGTAATGATTGGAATTGTTTGTCCCCACATTAATCTTGATCTTTCGGGTACTATAAATGCGTGTCAAGGAGATACGATTACAGTAACAGATTTAGGCACGAATAGTACTTATCAATGGTACGATGGGTCTGGACCTTTAGCTGGAGAGACCTCGAATACAATAGATCTATTTTATACGGAAGATTTTTACCTTGTTGCGAATGACGCAGCTTGTACAGACACTAGCGCGATTGTGAATCTATTGGTCTTCCCTACCCCAACAGTAACCTTTGGCCCATTTCCAAGTCCAGGAGTATGTGAAGATTATCCTGATGTTCCATTGTCGGGAGGTTCTCCACTAGGCGGAACGTACAGTGGTGCTGGAGTAGTAGGTACCAATTTTGAACCTGCCACTGCGGGGCCAGGTGCGCATTGGGTCACATACACTTATACTGATATGTACTCATGCACGAACAGTGATTCGCTACTTTTTAATGTATTCCCAAACCCTCCAACACCAACAATTACATTGAATGGTGAAACTATGTGTGTTATTAGTGCCGACACAATTGGAGTTGTGTATGAATGGTTTTTGAACGGTAGTTCTGTTTCAATCGGGCCAGATACGTGTTATATTGCTCAAGTAAACGGGAATTACCAAGTTGTGGCATCATCAATTTTTAGTTGCTTTTCCGACACATCGGCTATTCAAGTTATTGATTTCGTGAACCTGAATGAACAGATGTTATCCAGTTCAATTTCCGTAGCTCCGAATCCGACGAGTAATTTTGTTGAAGTGCGATTTGCGAATAATGCGATGAATGAAGCAACAGTAAAATTGAAAGATGCTCAAGGCAGAATCCTCTCAACTCAGATGACTAACCAAAACCAAGTGAACGTAGATCTTGACAACAATGCTTCAGGCATCTACTTCATCAGTATTGCTCTGAAGGGCGACAAAGCTATAAAGCGCGTCCTTAAATTCTAAGAATTAATAATACATGGCATTAATTAAATCGTGTAGAGGCTTCACGCCTTCTAATGGAGCCGATTGTTGGTTTGCGGAGAATGCAACCATTGTTGGAGACGTAACCATGGGGGATCATTGCTCTGTATGGTTCAGTGCAGTTGTTCGTGGCGACGTAAATTCGATCACCTTTGGAAATAAGGTCAATATTCAAGATGGAGCTGTCATTCACGCTACCTTTGAGAAGGCAAAAACTACATTAGGGAATAATGTCTCTGTTGGACACAATGCACTTGTTCATGGTTGCACGGTTGAAGACAATGTATTGATTGGGATGGGGTCGATCGTTATGGATGGATGCTACATAGAATCAGGATCCATCATTGCAGCCGGTGCCGTTTTATTGGAAGGGACACGCGTTGAAGGAGGTTCAATTTATGCAGGAGTTCCAGCTAAAAAAGTAAAATCGATCTCGCCCGAATTGTTTGAAGGAGAAGTGATGAGAATCGCAGATAACTACCTCAAATATGCTGGATGGTTTAACGATGAATAGCTGTTTTTCGAGGTGATATTTTTTCTTAACTCATATAAGAAAGAAGAAATATGTCACCTAACCACACAATTCCAAAACTAGTCTTCAGAAAGTCTACTGTAAAGCAAAACGAATTGCGAACATTGAAAAAAAAGCCACTCTGCACACTTTAAGACATTCATACGCAACACACCTGCTCGAAAGTGGTGTTAACCTTCGAATAATTCAAGAGATCTTAGGACACAGTAGTCCTTAGACAACCCAAATTTACACCCATGTTAGTAGTGAAGAGACAAGCAAGGTCGTGAGTCCATTGGAAAAAATAAATCTCCACAAAAAATAGCATTCATGACGCATAGCCTACCAATATGTCGTATAAACGTCACAATAAAGAATATTAGTTCCGCATATAAACTAGTTATAAGCAATAGAAAATGACACTCGCCATTATCGAATCACCAACTTACTGACCACCTCTCCTACTCGTACAAAGTAGATTCCTTTTGGCTGGTCACTCATGTTAATTTCGGATGTAGTGCTTGTATGAACTAAACGGCCAAAAGAGTCGAGCACTTCAATATCGCCAACAGCTCCCAAAACATTGAATATTCCTGTCGTGGGGTTTGGATATATTTGCGAATGAGATTCGAGTGTACTTTCTGTTATAGATGCCACCCCGCAACTATCAGAAAAATAACTATCAAATCCGGTTTCAACTGGCGGATAATTTACCTCCCAGAAAACAGTCCGGTCAGGGCATATTATAGCATACGTAGGATAACCTATTCCTGAATAGGTCGCAAAATAAAGACTGTCAACGTATTCACCGTTACCGTCGATACCACTCGCTAATGGGTTGGTAATTCCATACTGTTGCGCATATGCGATAATTGTAGCATCATCTACGATCTCATTTCCACCATTAATGCCCCAATATTCAATATTTCCTGTTCCCGCACCATCGTTTTGATAGCTTTGTTCTATTATTGGCGCATAATACCAACATCCCTGACAGTTTGGGTAGAAGAAATCCAATAAGATATAAGTTCCCTGATCCAATGTATTGTACAAGTTACGAGTAACTCCATCAGTAGTAGTTATTGTGAAGTCTGGTGCAGTTTGAGCAAACGATCCGATAACAACAAAAAATGAACAAAGTGTAGATAGTAGTTTCATGTCTTTAATTTGAATAATAAAGATATAAAAAAGTGAAAGCTTATAACCGCATCTACACCCCATACGGGAACTTGCTTCGGTAAATCACTTTCGGATTAACAATACTATTCTTAACTTCGAGAAAACAACCTTGGTAGCGAGCCGCACGTT
>DKPV01000047.1:609-950 GCA_002471375.1 Flavobacteriales bacterium UBA7325 | reverse complement strand
AATTCGCCCAGAATATGCAAAGTTTGAAATTGCCGGGCTTAATATCATTTTTACCATCAAGTTTTGACTTCCAAAATATCATTTGTTTAAAAAGATGCCCGCATGATCAGTCATTTAAATTCAAAGTGACGGCAAATTTGGTTCACTTACTTTTGGACGTTTGACGAACAAGGTTTGACAACCATGTTTCGCAAACGCAGTTTGTTTTTAAATACCTTCTTTAGTTCTTTTTTGTACGCTTGACTGATAATGGCGTTAAAAGTGAAATGAATTAACTAAAACGTCGATCAACTTAGCAACCACAACTACCAAAAACTTGAAAGGTTTTTGTTTCATTTGTT
>DKPV01000047.1:0-276 GCA_002471375.1 Flavobacteriales bacterium UBA7325 | reverse complement strand
ACCTAGATCTGAGCTTAACAGTGCCAGCCATAACTGAAAAATTCTGTAGGTCTGACTGCCCATTTAGTGTCAGTTCGAATTCCCAATTATCATTAATGTATAGCCTATTTTTCGGATTGTCTAGCTCTACTGAATTTAGTAGTTCATTTAAGCCGTTAATGCGCATCAATCCATTTATCAATATGGCGTCTCCACCTTCAACAAGCGAAAAAGAACAGCCCGCCCCTTCTATTTGACCTTGAATTTCTGAGCTTAAGTCATCGTATATAATCGACT
>DKPV01000027.1:16146-16314 GCA_002471375.1 Flavobacteriales bacterium UBA7325 | reverse complement strand
GCAACAAGAACATCTGCTCCAGCATCAATTAGTTGTTTACCAGTGTCTAGATTGACACCTCCATCAACCTCAATGAGAATTTCTGCACCATGCTTATCAGCAAGAGACTTAACTTGACTCACTTTGTTACAAGCGTTCTGAATGAATTTTTGTCCGCCAAACCCAGGA
>DKPV01000027.1:623-15841 GCA_002471375.1 Flavobacteriales bacterium UBA7325 | reverse complement strand
TTTTTGTCCGCCAAACCCAGGATTTACAGACATAATTAAAACCATATCAATGTCGTTAATTACATTCTCTAGAAGATCAACATTCGTGTGAGGATTTAGTGCGACGCCAGCCTTCATACCTGCTGCGCGTATAGCTTGAACCGTTCTGTGTAGATGAGGGCATGCCTCATAATGTACTGTTAATACATCAGCTCCAGAATCTGCAAATTGTTGAATATACTGATCCGGGTTAACGATCATTAAATGTACATCTAAAGGCTTCTTAGCATGCTTATTAATCGCCTTGATAACTGGGAATCCGAATGACATATTTGGAACAAAGACACCATCCATTATGTCTACATGAAACCAATCTGCATCAGATTCATTGATCATTTCAACATCTCTTTGGATATTTGCAAAGTCGCATGATAAAACGGAAGGAGCGATTAAGTGAGCCATACTTTTTATTTGCAAAATTATTCAATTAATTGAATCACTCACGCATAATTTTAAGGTATTCCTCATCTCTTCCGTAGATGTCGATGTGTGTTATCATATCCTCACCTTTGCGAACCACAGTAACGTACTCAATATAAACCGGAATAGGATCTACTAGTTTGATTGCACGTCGATCCCCTTTAAACATTATACTATCTAACGAATCAACAATAATATCATTCTCTCGATACCCTTTTTGGTCTCTCTCTAGAATAGCTGCAGCTAATTCTACAGGATTCTGTGTTCGCATGCAACCATGTGAATACGCGCGAACATCTGCGCCAAACAAACCTTTACTTGGAGTATCATGAAAATAGACACTATGACTGTTCGGGAATTGAAACTTAATAATACCAAGGCTATTCGATCTCCCAGGTCCTTGAACTACTTTATATGGAAATGATGTTTGGCCAATCCGACTCCAATTCACGGCTGATGGATCTACTTCTTCACCATTTTTATAGATTTTGTAATCGTGTTTAGCTAAATAACCTGAATCGTATTTAACAGCCGGAAGAATCTCCTTACTTGAAATAGAGTAGGGAACATTCCAGAATGGATAAGCTACAATAGTTTTCAGTTTGGAAGTCAATTCAGGCGTTTGATTTTTATCCTTGCCTACAACGATATTATGATCGCTTTTTAAACTATCATTGATATAAAAGCGTAATTTATATTCCGGTATATTAATGTGTATGTACTTTTCTGGATAAGTCTCATGAGTCCTTATTTTATCCATAGCAAGTATGATTCTATCTCTACGATGAACAGTGCTTTCATTTAGGGCACGGGAGGTGTACTTTCCAATTACAGCATCGGGCTTAAGACCATTTTGAAGTTGGAATTCTTTCAATGCAAGAAACATCTCGTTTGTGTCATTGTCAATTTTGAGATATCCCTTTGATAATAATGCTTCCGTAGCTCTTTTATACGCTTCAAGCGTATCTTTCTTTATTGTATGGACCTCAAAAGTGTTCGTGTCCATAGGGTAATTATCCATTAAGCTCATCAAACCTTTGCTCAGAACCACATAAGATGAATCCTTTGGCCCTAAATCCAAAAATTGTAATCTAACATCTACACTGTCAGAAAGAGTAGTGTACTCTTTTAAGCGAGTAGGGCTTATCAAACCAACTGTTTTCTTTTTCTTCTTTTCGTAATCAATCAAGCCATTTTCAAGGTCATTAGCGACTCTAGCAATTAAATAGGTATTCAGAAGCTCATCATGAATGAAACTAGTTCCCTTTTTACACTTATGCCTCCCTGCTGTGACCCCAAGTTGCTCAGGCCTTTTCATAACCTGCTTAACATTTTCGCCATTTTGGGTCAGCGTCGAATCATTAATCCAAATTGGAGCAAAATTACGTTCGTTGTAAAATGATTTTAAATATTTTAGATCATCATCATTAATTCCGAGTTGAGCGACATAATCTTTTGTGAGCGCCTTCTTCATTTTTTCTGCAACGGGAATGTCTTGATTTTCAAATGTTAGCTCTGGAACAACTTCACTATCTTCGGAGCACCCGATTAGAATAACACTTATTACTGCTATGTGAAGTAGAGGTATGATACGTGTATACATTGTTCGTAGGTTGAATATCTTTTTCAGAAATGATTACATTCGTGTACAATCAAAAACGAAGGTAGTTCATTTCTATGGCAATTAATATACTAATTATAATAATACTGATTATTGTTGGGATTTCTCTTAAGGCTTTCAATGATAGGCCCTTCCTAGATAAAATGCTATACGTGCCGTACCTCTGCAAAAAGGATGGACAGTATTACCGAGCCTTTACTCATATATTCATACATGGAGACATGGGGCATTTGATCTTCAATATGGTTTCTCTCTACTTCTTAGGAAATAGCCTTTTAACACAAATAGGAGGTAGTTATTATGCCGTTGGCGATCCATCGGATGTATTCCACTTGAATGACGGATTGATTCCAACATACGGTAATATTGGAGGACAACTTCATTTTCTGACGATCTTCGTTTTGGGCGGTTTATTCGCGACAATTTTACCATTCATCAGAAATCAAGATAACAATCAATACAGATCTCTTGGTGCATCGGGTGCGGTTTCCGCAGTAATTTTTGCTGCTATTTTGTGGAACCCAACTATGGAACTTAACATTATGTTCATTCCAATTGGGATTCCAGCATACATTTTTGGACCGCTTTACTTGGCTTATGAATTCTATTTGGACAAGCGAGGAAACACAGGTGTAGCCCACGATGCGCATATTGGAGGGGCAATTTTTGGAGTTCTTTACGTATTAATTATTAATATTGATAAAGGAAAAGAACTGATTCAACTAGTTTTTTAAGCATGCTATATATTAACAATAACGGTGATATTCTCCCTTCGGATTCTTATGTGATCCGAGCTGGAAATCGTGGTCACATGTACGGTGATGGGGTCTTTGAGAGTATTCGGATATTTGATGGCAAGCCAATAAATATGGGGAACCATGTGAAACGGATGTTGGAGGGAGCCACGAAGATTAAAATGCGCCCACCCAGCTACTTTGACGAAGCTTTCTTCGCAGATAAAATCCAAGAACTTTTAGATAAATCGAATATTAAGGACGGAGGGAAGTGCCGAATTTCCTTAGACAGATCGAGAGGAGGCACCTACTTACCTGAGGTTAATGAAGTTGAGTTTTTGATTGAGGTTTATCCGCTTGAATTAAACCGTTTCGAATTGAACCCGAAAGGGAAAGAGATTGATATCTATATGGAGCATAAGAAGGACAAGTCCTCTTTATCGAACTTCAAAACAAAGAACGGCTTACTCTATGTGTTAGCAGCTATCGCTGCTAAAGAGAAGGGGTTAGACGATTATTTGATAGCTAATTTTCAAGGTGGAATTCTCGAGTCAACAAATTCAAACCTCTTTGTGGTTAGTAATGGGGTTCTTTATACGCCTGGACTAGAAGAGGGGTGTCTGGCTGGCACAATGAGAATGCAAATCATTAATCTTGCCATTAAGAATGGGATAAAGGTTTACGAGTGTAATATATTACCTCAAAACCTCTTAGTTGCTGATGAAATCTTTCTCACAAACGCGATCTCCGGAATTACCTGGGCGAGCGGGTATAGAACAAAGCGCTACTTCAATACGATTTCTCGAAGAATGATAGGACTCCTCAACGATTCATGGGCAAGACCAAGACAACATTAGTTTTTAGGCGCTCCATCACAAATCCAACATTCAAACATTTCATATTCAGCTTGAGTGAGTGTATCGATACCAAAACTATTCGGGATTTTGGGCATACTCTTATTAGAAATGGCGTTCCAAAACGTCCCTGCATCGACCGATGATTTTACGTTATCGTATTCAAAGATCCATGCATCATGACATCCTGTTAGTGGTCCAAGGTTCGTGGCACAAGATTGTTCTATCAATGGAACTATGTCATTTTCATAGCTTACAGCTCCTGGCTCACAACCTTCTATTCCGCACTCTGCAAGTGTCTTATCCTTCTTGCAAGAGCCAAGGCTGATAGCGCAAATTATTGCTGACAGGATGTAAACTGCTGGATTGGCTTTCATTCGGCGATCTTTGATAATACTCAAATGTAGATCATTTTTAGTGGATTCAAAAAACCATTTTTAAATATATAGTTTTGTGGAACAAACTAACTCAAGTATAGTGGATAAAAATAAAAATTGTCCTTGCGGAACTGGAAAATCATATAAAGACTGCTGTGCTGGTCCTCATCAGAACATATCGAATGCCCTTACTAGTGAGGATCTAATGAGGTCAAGGTATACTGCGTTTGTATTGGGAATGGGGAATTATCTTATCGACAGTCAGCACTCCATGACTCGTTCTCATTTAAATAAGAAAGAATTGGAAGAGTGGGCCGGATCATTAAGGTGGTTGCGATTGGAAATATTAGATACAGCAAAAGGTACTATTAAGGATCACGAAGGGGAAGTAGAGTTTAAAGCGTATTTTAAACACAAGGGAAAACAAGAGGTTTTACACGAACGAAGCAAGTTTTTAAAAGAGTACGGAAATTGGCTCTATTTTGATAAAATGTAGCGTTCTAAATAGCTGTGCATCTCGATCATCCACCTCTGATTGTTCAGAAGTTTCATATAGAATCCGAGGATAATTTGAATCAAATCGTTAATTTTGTCGCGTCTTAGGGTATATTCATGTTGAATTCCATAAGATTTAAGAAAAAATAATTAATGGCAAGATCAAGCGAAACTTTCGGTAAGAAAGAAAAAGAAAAAAAGAAACAACAGAAGAAGAAAGAGAAAGCAATGCGCCGTGAAGAGCGCAAAAGCAACTCTACCGGAGGAGGATTGGATGAAATGATGGCATACGTGGATGAGAATGGAGCTATATCAACAACACCTCCGGATCCAACTGTCAAGAAGAAGGAAATTAAAGCTGAGAACATTGAAATCGGTGTTCCTAAAAAAGAGGCTGAGGAGTATGACCCAGTTCACGAAGGACGTGTTAGCTTCTTTGATGACAAAAAAGGTTTTGGATTTATCAAAGATAGTAACGGTCAGGATAGTTACTTTGTTCATATTAACAACTGTAACGACCAAATTGCAGAAGGCAACAAAGTGAACTACGAGCTAGAGAAAGGTCCAAAAGGAATGGTTGCTGTAAAGGTGAACGTTCTTTAGTAAAGGAATCAATATATCATTTAAAAAGAGCGGCTTTGGCAGCTCTTTTTTTTTACCCTATACCTCCTTATTATCAAGAATTTACAGTATCATTATAATCCATTTCTGAAAACACTCTCGTGGAATTATTACAAGACGAAAAAGAACTACTTAGGAAATCTCCTGTGCTTTGGTGTAAGAAAAAAATGCAGGTATTCCCTGGAAATTTAATCGTAAAAAACCAACGTATCGTGTTCGAACAACATCGTGTTAATGCTGTTGGAGGATTTCTTGGTGCTTTAATAATTTCTTCATCTAAAAAAACCAAGAGAGGACCAATATTTGATGAAAAAATCAATTCTGTTTCGATCGATGCAGCTGACAGCACTAAGAAAAGTTTTAAAACAGTTTTTTCTTCAAGTTAGAGCGGAGCAAAAATGGAATTGATGTTTGACGCGTCAATTCTTGAAGAAATTAACGGCATCACAAAGGCAAACTAAATTGGAGGTGATTAAATATCGTATCTTTGCAGTAAATTAATCAGCATGGCATCCTTCGAACAATTTGATCTCAAGAAACCATTACGGAATGCGCTTAATGATTTAGGCTTCGATACACCGACAGCTATTCAGGAACAGGCTTACTCTGTAGTTCTTTCCGGAAAAGATGTTCTAGGTATCGCTCAGACTGGTACAGGTAAGACATTAGCCTACTCACTTCCAATTCTTACGGAGCATAAGTTTTCCAAAGATTACTTCCCAAGAACATTGATTCTGGTGCCTACGCGAGAATTAGTGATTCAAGTTGTTAAGGATCTAGAAGAGTTGACCAAATACATGAATTGTAGGGTGCTCGGGATATATGGCGGTGTCAATATCAAGAGACAGCGAGTTGCTCTTGCTGAAGGAACAGATATTGTTATTGCTACACCTGGAAGAATCTATGATCTTGCCTTAGATCAGTCCATGTCCCTGAAAGGAATTAAGAAACTCGTGATAGACGAAGTTGATGTTATGCTGGACCTAGGTTTTCGTTATCAGCTTTCAAACATTTTGGAACTTCTTCCGGAGAGACGTCAAAACATCATGTTCTCGGCAACAATGACTGATCATGTTGAAGCTTTGATTGATCACTTTTTCGTTGACCCTAAGAAGATTTCTATTGCTGTAAGTGGGACTCCACTTGATAATATTAGCCAGGCAAGATATGATGTCCCCAATTTTTACACGAAAGTTAATCTTCTTCAAAGCCTCTTAGTCGATCAAGACGAGTTTAAAAAAGTTCTTGTCTTTACATCGAATAAAAAGATGGCCGATCGTCTCTTCGAAGAAATGGATGAATTGCATGGTGATGAGACTTGCGTGATCCACTCGAATAAGTCTCAGAATTACAGAATCCGTTCAATCGAGGAGTTTGATGAAGGACAGAATCGTATTCTTATATCAACGGACATCATGTCCAGAGGTCTTGATTTAGAGAAGATTACTCATGTCATCAATTTCGATACTCCTGCTTTTCCAGAGAATTATATGCATCGCATTGGACGAACAGGAAGGGCCGAAAAAGAAGGGAATGCAATTTTGTTTTCTACAGAAAAGGAACAGAAGTGGCGAGAAGGTATTGAAGAATTGATGAACTATAAGGTTCCTGTTCTTGAAATGCCATCCGAAGTACAAATCTCCACGAAACTTATTCCCGAGGAGCAGCCAGAAGATGCGATGTTGAAGAACCCAGATCGAAACATGAAATTCGAAGAAAGGGGGGCATCAACTCACGAGAAGAAGGATAAGAATCAAAAAACAAATCAAGGAGGCAGCTACAAAAGAAACATCAAGAAGAAGTACAAAAAGGCTCAAACAAGAGGCGATAAAACGTACCACAAACGGCAAAAGAGAGGTTAAAACTCTTTAAGCATCCATAGATTACATGCGAAATGACCTGAATTCCCGAGTGGAGAGGTTAATGGTTTGAAGCCAAGGTTTTTGTATAACTCTACAGCATTGCTTAGTTCAGGTAAAGTCTCTAAATAAATCGATTCATAGCCCGCATCTCTAGCGCTATCAATGGTTGTTTCCATTAACCTTTTGCCTAGCCCCAATCCTCGCGAATCCTTATGAACATACAGTTTCACTAATTCCACGCAGTTTGGATCTAGACCTTCCGTTGGATAATAGCCACAACAACCGACTAACTCAATTCCTGATTCAGCAACCCAGTATTTTGCATCATCCCTATCAAAAAGTTTGAATAGATTGTCTGTGGTAGGATCGGTATAGACCGTTCCAGGCCTATTGATTCCAAATTCCGTTAAGACTTCACGAATGAGTAAAGCTAATTTTTCGTTGTCTTCTGACTCGATTTCGCGAATTATTAACTCATTATTTTTCTCTGACATCTAGATCTCTTTTCTGATTGCAAAAATAGTTCTTTCTCTGCAAGGGAATAACTATTTTCGTCTTAAAAGAACCATTGCATGGATGAAACATTAGTAACCTATTTGCTAGAGAGATTAGAGGTTGACGAGATAATATCTCGTGAGCATATTCAGTCTTTGTGGTCAGACTATGGCGAGATATTCAAAATGAAAACTAATGACCCTGCAAGAACCTCAATTATTGTCAAGCATATATCAATTCCAACTCGAGGAACTCATCCTAGAGGTTGGGATACTGGCGCTTCTAACAAGAGAAAGATTAAATCTTATGAGGTTGAAACGAACTGGTACAAAATTTACAATGAGAAATGCGTAAAGTCTTCACGTACTGCCAATTATCTCGGGAGTAAAAGTATAGATAACGAGCTTGTTCTGTTACTAGAGGACCTCGATGAAGCTGGGTTCTCGAAACGGAGGTCTGAGCTAACCCCAACTGAGGCTAAGAGTTGCTTGAGTTGGTTAGCATCGTTTCATGCTACATTTATTAACCACGAAACAAAAGGGCTCTGGGGAACTGGAACCTATTGGCATTTGCAAACCAGAAAGGATGAATATAGCGCTATGTCTGAGGGTTCATTAAAGCAATTTGCAAGTGAGCTGGATGAACGACTTAATTCGTGTAAATATCATACGATAGTGCACGGCGATGCTAAAGTTGCTAATTTCTGTTTCAATGAAAGTTTTGACGCCGTAGCAGTCGTTGATTTCCAATACGTAGGAAAAGGCTGCGGGATGAAGGATCTTGCATATTTCCTGGGGAGCTGTTTAAGTTCGGATGAATGTTTTGCAAATGAAGCTGAATTACTTGATTTTTATTTCCAAGAGCTAAAGGAATCGATACTAGAGGTAAATCCTCACATAGATTTTAACGAACTTGAGAGTGAGTGGCGAGAATTGTACCCGATTGCTTGGGCTGACTTCGCTCGATTCCTAGAAGGATGGATGCCTACACACACTAAATTGAATGATTACAGTGCCGAGATGGTTAAGAGGTCATTACAAATGCTTTGACCGCAAAATTAGATGAGATAATCGTACATTCGTTTGATAAAAATTGAAAAATGAAACAAAGCCTTGTTCAAATCGCATTGGTTGTAAAAGACTATGATGAAGCGATCAAATTTTACACTGAGAAATTAAACTTTAATCTACTAGAAGACACACAATTAACAGAGCATAAGAGATGGGTTGTAGTTCAACCTCCTGGAAATTCAGGCTGCTGTTTACTTCTTGCTAGAGCTTCAGGAGATGAGCAGCTGGCATCGGTAGGGAATCAAACAGGGGGGAGGGTTTTTCTTTTTCTACATACGGACGATTTTTGGAGAGATTACAATTCTATGGTTGCTAACGGGATTCAATTTGTGCGTCCGCCAGCAGAGCATGAATACGGCACAGTAGCCGTATTTGAAGACCTCTACGGTAATCTATGGGATTTCATAGAACCTACCGAATCAAATTCAATTCATAAAAGTAAATAGGAGAAGACCTCCATTTTTTGTATACTTATTCAACCAAAAAACACACTGAATGATCTGGATAATTGTCGGAGTTGTAGTATTCATTCTTCTTGTAATGATTATTATCAATAACTCGCTCGTAAGTAGGAAAAACCAAGTTGATAATGCTTTTGCTAGTATAGATGTCTATCTAAAGAAAAGAAGCGATCTAATCCCTCAGTTGGTAGATACCGTTAAAGGATACATGAAGCATGAGAAAGAAGTACTCACAGAGATAACAAGGCTTCGTACAGCTGCTCAGAGCAATGAATTCGGTTCAAATGATCGGGTTGTAATTGAAAACGATATAACTGCTGGACTCGGGAAGATTGCGATTGCAGTCGAAAATTATCCTGACTTAAAAGCTGGGGAGAACTACCTTATGTTACAGCGTAGTATAAACGAAGTAGAAGAGCAACTTTCCGCTTCAAGAAGAGCGTTTAATGCGTCTGTTACAGACTACAACAATGGAGTAGAGTCCATACCTTCAAATATTATCGCAGGAATGAAAGGGTATAAATTGAAGAATGTATTTACGATCCCTAGTGAATCGAGACCTGCGATGGAAGAGCGTCCTGATACTACCTTTTAAATGAATCTATGAAAACCACTGAAGATTTTGAAACCTATTTCTCGGGCGAATTAACACCAACACTGCAGCAACTTGAATCGGAGAGAAAGAAGGGCGTTCAAATGATGTGGCTGATCATATTGAGTATAGTAGTTGGAATTGGACTTGCAATTGCGACTGCAGTTTTAAGAATACACTTTGTAGGTTATATTCTGGCCGGACTTGTATTTCTTGCAGGGACTATTGTATTCGGTATAAAACTGAGCCGTATCAGACGTGATGTCAAGATTCATTACAAGGAAAATGTTATCAAGAAGATAGTCGAGTTCATTGATCCGCATTTGAACTATAACGCAACATCATGCATTTCTCAAGGTGAGTTTGAGCAGAGTAAAATATTCCTACAAGGTGTGGAACGCTATAAGGGAGATGATCTTGTACAAGGAACAATAGGGAAGACCGCTGTACGTTTCTCAGAGATCCATTCAGAGTATTGCACAACTGATAAGGACGGTAAACGCAAGTATCATACAATTTTCAAGGGTATTTTCTTTATTGCTGATTTTAATAAGGACTTCATCGGTGAAACGATTGTACTTCCAGATACGGCTGAAAAACTATTCGGGAAACTCGGTAAATTCTTCCAAAAGATGAACATCAGTCGGCCTAAACTTATCAAATTAGAAGATCCTATCTTTGAAAAAGCATTTGCCGTATACGGAACTGATCAAGTAGAAGCGAGGTACATTCTAACTCCTGCCTTGATGAGTCGAATTATGGAGTTTAAAAAGAAGTCAGGTAGGATTCATCTCTCGTTTTTACATTCCTCTGTCTATATTGCCATATCAGAGCGCAAAAATCTTTTCGAGCCTCCTTTCATGAAGTCAATGCTTGATTTTGACATTGTCGAAGGATACTTCAACTACCTGCAATTGAGTGTGCAAATTGTTGAAGATCTGAATCTTAATACTCGAATCTGGAGTAAGGAATGAATTACACTTCATTAGTTCTTTGTAATTTCTCGCGAACTAAACTCCTCAAAATCAAAGCACTTTTAACCATTGTAATCAGATTCTCACTATTTACTGGTTATTCTCAAACAGATTGCAAGCCATATGTGCCTGCTGGTGTTGGTTCTACCTGGGAATTAACAAGTTATTCTAAAAAGGATAAAGTAACAGGAAATACTAAGACTGTCAATGCGCAATGATTCCCCACCGCCTTTAGGTGATTCTCTATATGCATTACTAACTTTATGCGTGTGACCTTCCGTGTGCATTTTGGTAACACCAAAATCAAAATACACGCGTTCACCTTCTGTATGTTTTAGAGGGTGAAGGTTTTGCCAGAAAACCACACCTGTATACTTTAGCACAACAAGAACTAGACGAATTCGCTTAATCTTATTTAGTTATAATTTTAGATTGGATTAGTTGTCCAGAGTTCAATTCAACCTCGACAAGATAAATTCCAGACAGTTGACTTACATCCATACTGACTAAAGAAGCTGAATTCCCAGCTAATTGTTGAATTAAAGCGCCACTCAAACTGTAAATTTTAATTTCTGTGATCTCCTCATCTGCATAGACATTCAACTGATCTGAAGAAGGGTTAGGATATACCATCACGTAAGGCTGATGATCGATTTCAGGCATTCCTACATTTGGACAGTTCCCAGGCATGTTCGCATCTAACCAAGTTAAGCGGTCTGAGATCCATCCTTTCAACTTAGTTAGTTCACCTGCGTAAGTTGTTGGCTGCGGCCCGATTTCAGGAGTCCCCACATTCACACCTAAGATTGGCCAACGAGCGTAATGTCGCTCTTGCGCAAGATCTACATATGCTCCAAGTGAATCGATCAGATTAAATATTTGAACTGTGTCTAGAATAGTTCTTCTCAGGTTATAGTAACGACAGGCTAATTCGTTGGCGAATATAGAGTCTTGAATCAAACGAATATACCAACCTGGAGGCTTAACATCTGAACCTCCTGAAAAGTCATGTCGCCAACCACTACCATTCAGCATTCCACTGTCGGTATCTTTATATGCCCAGTCAAAATCCCAAACAGGACCTGCATAAATGAGCGAATCAATACTGTCTGAATTCTTATGGAAACGTCTACTTTTCTTAAATCCATCGACATTTCTAGCAAACTCATTTACAATGAAATAATCAATGAAAGAAAGGACATCAATGTATTTTCTATATCCATTCACCGGATCCTCAAAATTGCTTCCCCACAATGCATCTTCAAATTGATCTACACGATTTTGCAAGTACCCCTCTTGTTGTGTCGTGATCTCCAATTCGCCTGGATAATCATACACAAAGCGCACATCAGATCCCGGATAATTAGGATTTTGATAATTTGAAATCCAACTGTTCGCTGAATTCCAGTAATCTACTTTAAAGATATAGCCACCCGTCAAACTATCGCCTGCATTATCAATTGAGTCTGTAATCGCTATATCAACACGATCATTGTCTCGTTTGATCTTCTCCGTAAACACGTAAACTCCGTTGTATACATCGTTGACGATTACCTCACACAGTTGTGTTCTAGGAGCATAGTGCCCCATTTTAGCAAAAAGATCGTATGCTATGATATTTCTTAAAAAGGTCTTGTCGTTATAGTTCGGCAATAAGATCCAATCATTCTCTGTAGGCATGCCTAAGATAGGTACATTGTTATTCAACCCATTCGTATCTCGAGTCTCCACACCATATGGTTTCTGTGGAAGTGAGGCAGAGTAGGAGCCTCTTATTTCGATTCCTGCGGTACCATCATAGTGATTTCCAGGATCTGTAGGGTGATTTAAAAATGGACTGAAATCCATGACTTTAAAATCAACGTTTACCTTAGGTTCGTCCACTATATCTTGTCCTAGTGTATTGATTACAACAAGTGGAAGATTTGATTCTGCAGGTGGAGTTAATCCGATACTTTCGTAAACATCTAACTGATAATTACCCTCAGATCCAGCGTTATATCCATCAATAACGATGTAATACGTTGTGTTCGGTGCTAGTAACTGCCCGACAATTATAGAATTGTAACTTGCCGTATATGCTGGGGATTGACAGCCGTCTTCTTGACAGCCAACTGGGCTGCCCGTACACGAGTTTTCATAAACGTACAATTGAGAATCATAGTCAGTAACAGCCTGACAAACACTAATGTCAACATAAACAGCTGTCGGACCATTTGTATATTCATAAACTAGGTCTTTCGCTCCACCAGAATTCCCAACGTCTGGACAGCTTGCGAAGTAATCATCAATTGCAGTTGATGTATTGCCTGTTGTTTGATAAGGAATTGAAGGGATAACCGTGGCCGTTGCACATGTTTCCCCACCAGTTTGAGCAATTGATAAGCCGCCAGTAAATAGCAGCAAAATAAGAAGTGTTATTTTCATCTCAATAGTTTAGAGCTTTAAAGATAAGAAATGAACTCTAATACAATCAGAAAATAATTATTGCGATCTTGTGAGAAATTGCAACTTAATATGAAAAAAATAGTTGCGCTTAGCCTCATCATTCTTTTAAGCAGCGAAGGATATAGCCAAACCTGCAAGACCTACACACCTTTGGATGGAGCCTTCGAAACACCAGAAATGGTCTACAAGTTGGATCTCTCAGGCCAAGGATTAAAAGAGCTCCCAATGGAGATTTCAAAATTTGTGAATCTATATTCTCTATTGCTTGATGATAATAAGCTCACTGCGCTCCCCGAATCACTTGTAGGTCTTAAATTGATTAACCATCTCGATGTTAAGAACAACCAGTTGACTGCATTTCCTGAATCTATAAGAACGATGCAAGGCTTGACCATGATAAGCGCGAGCTACAATAAATTCAAGCAAATTCCTGAATGGTTTGGAGAACTATCGAAGCTAGTTAGTTTATTCATGGGCGACAATGAACTCAAAAGTTTACCAGTGTCTTTTGGAAATCTTTCGAAGCTACACTCAGCGTACTTGTCGAATAATCAGATTTCTGAATGGCCTGCATTGATTGTAAACTTGTCTGAGTTGAAAGCGCTTAAACTGGTGGCAAATCGATTGCGAGTGCTGCCTGAAAATATTGGAGATTTAGAAAATATTGAATCGTTTGATATCAATCAAAATGAACTTACGCGAATACCTGATTCTTTTGTTAAGTTCACTAAACTTAAAAAACTGTATATCAGTTTTAATAAGTTAACAGAATTCCCGGAATTTGTTTGTGAAATGACGAAATTAGAACGGGTAATCTGCTACTAGAATCAAATCCAATCATTGCCAGATTGCGAGACCAATTTAACGAATGCAACAGCACTTTGGGTAGGGAAGATACCAATGACGAAAACAGAGAAGAAGGCTTTAAAGGCTAAATTTCCGAAAGGAGTTGTATCCTTTCATTAGACAAATTACAATCTACCAGAAGAACGAGAGAAAGTTCATTAATGAATTCCCCATTCGCTGAAGACTATTCGTAGAAGACTTGACATTTGAGTTCTTGAAATTCTTACGCTTAATTTTGTAGAATGTACGAGGCCCGAATACGATCATGAAATTATCACCAGTCAACTTAGGAGCGACGAATGAAGCCTTACCATCAAGGAAAACATCACATGTGTCAGCTGTTCCCGTTACTTCGAGAGTTCCTCGGTCAAATGTTGCACCACGTAAATCTGCACGTAACACATTGGTATGAACTTCAAGATTAAACTCTGTTGTAGAAGAAGTTACTTGTAAACTATCCGTTGTAATTGATCCTATAGTCTCATACTCGGCATTTTCAGCATTGAGGATGTCAATATCTATGAAGTGAACGAAGATCTCAATAGGACGCTTGTTTTTAAGCTTAGCGGACGATGTTCTTACCGCATTTATTACACCATCACTGCTGATTACAGCAATTTCAGAGATAATATTATCCTCGCCTGAAATTCGTACTTCATACAATGTATCTTGTACGAGGTAAACCTTATACCCATCAATCTGGACAATACTAAATGGCTCCACCGCAATTGTACGCTGGGCTAGGCGTTTAGAACCAACAATTACATCCGAAGACATACTCTGAGCTACAGTTCCAGTAGCCACAAAGACTAAGATAATTAAGATCAACTTCTTCAATATCGTTTTCACGTGTTTCATTTAGCATTAATTTACAAGAACCAAGCCATTCTAGAATTTCGAATGTTTTGTAGTAATTCGAATCGATAGATCAATGATACAGTTGCAGCATCAACCGTCTTAAGACCTGATTTATTTATCTCCATCATTTCCTTGATCATACGGTAATAGTTACCCGTCTCGAATATATTATTGCTTGTTCCAGACCCTTCGGTTACTTGGAACACACCTCCTAATTTCTTCCCCGCAGCTGACGCAAGAATGTTTGCTCGTTTCTTCCCTTTTTCCTGAAGCATAGGGTAAATTTTAGGGAGGTAAAGATCCAAATCTTCATAGACGATATCCCCAGGCGTAACATATACACCAATTTCACTTTCCAAGCGATTTTCGAGCCTAGTAATATCAGAAAAGGTAGGGTGAGTCACCTTAATTTCCCATTCTTGTTCCCCATCTCCCGATCCTTGAACATCAT
>DKPV01000027.1:0-261 GCA_002471375.1 Flavobacteriales bacterium UBA7325 | reverse complement strand
TTTGAAGTTGGGCTAATGTAATTGGATCTTCTCTCACAACTTCATGTTCAATCTCTAATTCATCGATTTCCTCATATCACATGGCTTCTGCCATTTCTTCCCATTCATTCAGTTCGTGATTACTTTTTAAGATGGAATTGAATTCACGTGCTTTCAATTCCATTTCTTCAGCAACAGTAACTTGTATGTAGTTGTCTTGTGAGCTGGCTACTAACGATAAAAAGAGTAGTGCAATAAATCGCATTAAGATTCTATATTGGA
>DKPV01000034.1:3529-13337 GCA_002471375.1 Flavobacteriales bacterium UBA7325 | reverse complement strand
TGCAGGACTTGACTTTCCTTTTGCTAGAAAGGATGCTAGTTTAATTCTTTGGGCCTCACCACCACTCAATGTGCTTGATGGTTGACCTAGTTTAAGGTATCCCAATCCAACTTTTACAAGCGGCTCAATCTTCTGAACAATCTTTTCTTCAATTCGACTATCACCTTCTTTGAAGAATTCGAATGCCGTCTGTATATCCATTTCTAGAATGTCAGAAATTGATTGGTCACGATAGAGTATGTCAAGTGTCTCTGTTTTATATCTGCTACCATGGCATTGATCACATGTTAAATGAACATCTGCCATAAATTGCATTCCAACAGTAATCAATCCTTCACCTTCGCAAACTTCACAACGTCCGCCATCGACATTAAAACTGAAGAAGCCTGGTTTGTAGTTTCGCGTTTTCGCCAGAGCTTGACGAGCGAAGAGGTCTCGAATATCATCAAATGCCTTGACGTAAGTAATTGGATTGCTTCTAGATGATTTTCCAATCGGATTTTGATTTACAAATTCAACGGCTTTTATCGATTTAATATCTCCACTAAATGAACTAAAATCACCTTGTTTATCTCCATAGATCCCTAATTCCTTTCTAAGAGCGGGTAGAAGTATATCACGTACTAGTGTTGATTTACCCGAACCACTTACTCCGGTAACACAAACAAGACTGTTCAAAGGAAAGTTTGCATCTATATTTTTAAGATTGTTTTGCCGAGCTCCTATGATGGTAAGCTTATTCTTACTTTTTCTTCTTCTGGATGGAACCGGAATACTCTCTTTTCCTGTCAGATAATCGGCAGTTAAACTATTCTTAGCTTTTGCTAATTTATTGTGTTTTCCTTGAAAGACGATTTCACCTCCGTATGCGCCTGCCAGGGGACCGATATCGATGATCTCATCGGCCGCAATCATTAAATCTTCTTCATGTTCAACAACAATCACCGTGTTTCCAACATCGCGTAAAGCATGAAGTACTTTAATCAATCGTGTCGTGTCTTTTGGGTGCAATCCAATGGAAGGCTCATCTAAAATGTACATAGAGCCAACGAGGCTACTGCCAAGTGATGTGGCTAAGTTGATTCGTTGTGATTCTCCACCAGATAATGAATTCGATTGACGGTTTAGGGTTAAATAGCCAAGGCCGACATCATCTAAGAAGCCTAAGCGACTTGTGATTTCGGGGAGTATTCTTTTCGTAACTTGTTGGTCATGCTTATTTGGCTTAAGATCATTAAAGAACTCTATGCTGTCGGATATAGGGGCGAGAACAACATCCGTGATGGATTTACCAGCTATCTTGACATAGTTGGCGTCTTTGCGTAAGCGTGTGCCTCGACAGGCTGGGCAACTAGTCTTACCACGGTACCTCGAAAGCATCACGCGGTATTGAATTTTGTAAGATTTACTCTCGACCATTTTGAAAAATGCCCGAATACCTTTTACGCGTCCCTTTCCATTCCAAAGCAAATCAAGTTGTTCTTGAGTAAGTTCGGAAATGGCTCTATGAATCGGGAAGTCTAAATCACTAGCTTGGTCGATGAATTTTTCTTTGTATCGACTCATTTTTTCACCTTTCCAAGGTAAAACTGCACCTTCAAATACACTCAGATCTTTGTTAGGAATTACTAGGCTATCATCGATACCGATAACTTGACCGAATCCTTCACATTCTTTGCAGGCACCGAAAGGATTGTTGAATGTGAAAAAGTGTTCACTAGGTTCTTGAAATGTCATTCCATCCAGCTCGAATCGATTCGAAAATTGATGGTTTGTATTCTTCGACATTAACCGAATGATGCAATCACCGTCACCTTCAACAAAAGCCAACGAAATGGAGTCTCCATATCTGGAAATTGCATCTTCACCAGCGAAGTCGATTCCTAGTCGATCAACAACCAAATATGCATCCTCTAATGTTTTGGTCTTAGCCTCAACTAATTCCTCAATAAGTTTAAAATCATCTTCGACAAATAGACGTACATAGCCTTGCTGTTGTAAAATTTCCAATGTTCTTTCAACTCCATATTTCTCAATCCCTACAAGCGGAGCCAATACCAAAGCACGATCTCCTTTCTTCTGGTTCTTCAGGAAATCGATAACATCGGTTACATTATGTTTTTTTACGTCGTCACCTGAAATTGGAGAAACGGTTTTACCAATTCGTGCGAAAAGCACTTTTAGATAATCATAAATCTCTGTGCTAGTTCCAACGGTGGATCTAGGATTGTTTGTGATTACCTTTTGTTCGATTGCAATAGCGGGGGCTATTCCCTTTATATAATCTGTTTCAGGTTTATCTAATTTTCCGAGAAATTGTCGTGCATAAGAGGAGAGACTCTCGATGTAACGCCGTTGACCTTCTGCATAGAGCGTGTCAAATGCCAACGATGACTTTCCTGAACCAGAGAGTCCAGTAATGACAGTGAATTTTCCATGAGGGATTTTCACATCGACATTTTTGAGATTGTGTACTCGAGCTCCTTTTATTTCAATTTCTTTCTGATTCACAAGGCAATTTTGATTCTTATTTCAAAGATAAAAAGGTGCTCGGATTATTAGATGATTTCAAAATTAGTTTTTAAAAAATTTGCAAATTCAACAAAAAGCGTTACTTTAGATGTTTACACCCATAAAAACGCGGAGCCTATAGCACACATTTACTTTTAACAGTTTGGAATAAGTTGAACTACTAAAGAGTGAATTATGGCTATGAGTAATTTCGAAGACCGCGACCTAGTAAGCGCATATATTAAAGGAGACGAGAAAGCATTTGAAACGCTATTATTGCGTCATAAGGATAAGGTATACCGCTTTATCAATATGAAAGTGCGAGATGGAGCATTGGCAGAGGATATCTTCCAGGATACGTTTATTAAAGTTGTAAGAACGCTTAAAGCTGGATCTTACAATGAGGAAGGGAAATTTCTTCCTTGGGCGATGAGAATTGCACATAACTTGGTGATTGATCACTTTAGAAAGAAGAGCAAAGTCCGAATGATTTCGGAGTCTTCATCAATGCGTGATGATTTCAATGTGTTTCATACAATCAAGAATGATGAAGAAAACGTTCAAGATGAGATGACGCGCATAGAATTAGAGCAGCAGATGGTTGATCTTTTAGAGTTTCTTCCAGAATCACAAAGTGATATTTTGAAAAAGAGAATCTTCAAGGAAATGTCTTTTAAAGATATTGCAGTGGAGGAGGATATCAGTATCAACACTGCTTTAGGAAGAATGCGTTATGCATTAATCAACCTTCGTAAGCTCATAGATAAACACAAACTTGTAACTCACTTTTAAGTTAGACTAAATACATATAAGTCCTGATCGTTCTTGAGCGTTCAGGATTTTTTTTGCCTATATTTAAACAAAATCAAAGATGAATAATCAAAAGCGAAAGAAGATCTTTAAGTATACTTTCATTGGTCTCGTCCTGGTGCTTGTACTGATTCAATTCATAAGAATTGATAAGACTAACCCGAGATTGATAGAGTCAGAGGATATTATTGCTATTCATGAACCGTCGAAAGAAATTGAAAACATGCTTCGAGTTGCCTGTTATGATTGTCATTCAAACGAAACCACCTATCCGTGGTATTCTAACGTTGCGCCAGTCTCGTGGTGGTTACAGCATCATATTGAAGAAGGGCGTGAAGAATTAAACTTCTCTGTTTGGGGAACTTACAGCCAGAAGAAAGCCAATCACAAGTTGCACGAAAGTGCTGAAGAAATTGAAGAGATGCATATGCCACTTGATTCGTATTTATGGACACATGGCGATGCTGATTTAAGTTCGGAACAGCGAAAATCACTTGCTGACTGGTTTGAATCGATTATGACGAAGACTAGAAGCTAGTAGTCCATGTGACGTTCTTTCTTCTCTTTGTATATGTCGTGCAATGAAACAAGGATACCTGTCTCCTCTACATTCCCGAATTCCGCATTGACCGCTGTGCCAAAAGTGAGCATCGATGGGGATAGGTTCATGTAGATATTCATTAAAGGTGGAATGAATTCGCCTCTCTCTTTCGCATATTTATTAAGCACCTTGAAGCCGTCTCGGAATTCTAAACCTTCCAACATAGATTCGCACATTGCGCGATCATAATCTTGGATTAACGGTTGGTGAGGTTTCATGAGTTCATCACTATCTGGAAAGTAGTGGTGCATGAAGTGCAATAGGAAATCTCTTGCCTCGGTATTGTACGTCGGATACATAGTTACCTTCCCAAAGAAGTATTTGATATCAGGATGAGTTCGTACAACGGCGGCTAAGCCATCCCATATGTTGTCCAGTGCAAATAGTCCTTTTCTAGGATTTACAGCAGGCTGAAAAGTAGGTTGTACCCAGCTTCTGCCTAATTCAATAGTATTTGGCAGGAATTCAGTGATGAACCGGTCTGTAAATTTGAAATAGTGACTGGTGGATAGCTGAATTTCATCCGTGTCCACAAGTATATTTTTACAAAGAATAAATCTATATCCTCCTATAATCTCATTGTCTTCGGGCGACCAAACTATTAATTGGTCATAACAATTGTCTGAAGTATCATACTCATCAAGGTCAAGTGCCATTCCTGTTCCGCCTCCCGATGCTCTAAATGTAACCTCTCGTAATCTTCCGATCTCACGAACTACATTCGGTGCATTGTGGATGTTGACACAGTAAATTTCATTTCCACCTTTTCTGGTAGTGCGTAAGAAACGTTCCTGAGTTAACTCACTTTCTAATATGTCTCGATCAATTGGATCAATTATCGGTTCCATGCTATCCTAGTTCTATTTTTCTAATGCGTAAACTCGTTCTCTTATTTTCTCCATTGTAGCCCTATCTTTCTTAGTCCCGTGCAGCAATTCGTGTTGGATTGGCTCCCCAATAGTGAATTTGATTGTTGCATTTTTCTGCTTATAAAGCTCGTTTACAAGATACAACATTTCAATATTTACCTTAATTCCGAAAAACTTGCGGACTTTGGCGAGGCCATAGAAGAACTTAGACAGTTTACCTTCAATAAATATTGGAATAATTGTTCTGTCACTATTTTTTGAATTTGTAACAAACGCCTTTTTCCACTGTAAATCCTGAACTTTACCGTTGATCTTTCTACTTACTAGACCGGCGGGAAAAATACATACAGTATTATCAGAGTTAAATAATCCGGTAACCCTTGTATGTGCTTCTCCTCGTACTTTTCCAGTTTTGTCAATTCCTACGAATATTTCGCTCAAATTCTCAAGATTCATCAATATGTCATTCACAATGAATTTCAAATCATTTCTGTGTCCATCAAGAGCCGAAACAAGTATCATCGCGTCCATACCACCTAGCGGGTGGTTCATTGCTAAGCAAATGCGCTCGTTTTTCGGGATTCGCTCAATGTTTTCAACTTCAACCTTAATATTTAAGTAGCGAACAACTTCATGGCAAAATTCAGTATTTTTTTTGTCCTTGTTCTTTGCTAGGAATTCATTGATATCTTTTTCATGAATGATTCGCTTTAAGTAGCGCAGAACAAACCCAGGCATCCACTTTAACGCCTTCGGATTCTTCTCCGAAATGATCTTTTCAACGTCAATAAATTTGTCTTCTTTCATGAAAAGCGTAAAATTAGGTTTAATTTCAGATTGAGCTTGTTTCAAGGAGCTAAATTATTCACAAGTTCACGTGAAAAGAATGGTTGTTTTTCAATCTCAACTTGAGTGTTTATCTTAAATTTGTGCCTTCACCTTACCCGAATTAGAAAATGATTGAATTATCGGATCGAATAAATGCAATGGAAGAGTCAGCAACCATTGCTATGTCAAGAAAAAGCCGCGAACTCAAAGCGGAAGGAAAGGATGTTATTGCGCTCAGTTTAGGTGAGCCAGATTTCAACACGTCTCAGTTTATTAAGGACGCTGCTATCCAAGCAATGGATGAGAATTTCACGAAATATACTCCAGTACCTGGATTTGAAGATCTTCGTGAAGCAATTGCACACAAGTTCAAAAGGGATAATGATTTGGATTTCGATGTAGATCAAATTGTAGTATCTACGGGAGCTAAGCAATCGATAGCAAATGTTGTTCTTAGTCTTGTTGGTAGAGGTGATGAGGTAATCATACCTGCTCCATATTGGGTTTCTTACATCGAGATCGTAAAGGTTTCAGAAGGAACGCCAGTAATGGTGAATGCTGGAATCGAGAATGATTTTAAAATAAGTGGGGCTCAACTTGAAGCCTCGATTACAGATAATACGAAGTTGATAATTTTTTCAACGCCATGTAATCCAACAGGATCTGTTTATAGTAAAGAGGAATTACGTGGTTTAGCTGATGTCTTAGTGAAATACCCGCATATCGTTGTGATTGCAGATGAAATTTATGAACACATCAACTTTACAACAAAGCATGCGAGCTTGGCACAATTTGATGATATCAAGGATCAAGTTGTGACGGTTAATGGTGTTTCGAAAGCTTGGGCAATGACAGGTTGGAGACTCGGGTATATCGGTGCAAGTAAGAAAATTGCTGGGGCTTGTACTAAAATGCAAGGGCAGTTTACTTCGGCGCCAACTTCAATTACACAAAAAGCTTCCATAGCAGCTGTTCAAGCTGACCCTTCTGTTCTTTCTGATATGATTACTGCATTTAAGAGCAGAAGAGAATTAGTATTAAGTGCATTAGGAGAAATTAAGGGGGTGAAGACAAATGTTCCTGAAGGAGCGTTTTATGTATTTCCTGATGTTTCTTACTTCTTCGGAAAATCACATAATGGAACGACGATTAAGAATGCAAGCGATCTTGCAATGTACATCTTGGACGAAGGCTTAGTTGCGATTGTTACAGGAGATGCATTTGGTGACCCTTCTTGTATTCGAATTTCATATGCAGCATCCGAAGAGACGTTGATAGAGGCAATGAAACGAATTAGAACGACGTTAGAGAAGTTGAACTAGCGTAAAGATAAATACTGATGAACGTAGAAGCACTTTTTGATAAATTCAATGACAAACGAATCCTTGTGGTTGGTGATGTTATGATTGATGCCTATTTGAGAGGTGATGTCACGCGAGTGAGTCCAGAAGCTCCAGTTCCAATTGTGAATCTGAAGAAATCCGAAGAACGCTTGGGTGGTGCAGCAAATGTTGCGTTGAACCTTCTTTCGTTAGGTGCTGAGCCCATTTTATGCGCAATTGTTGGGGACGATAAGGGGGGGGGTAAATTTTACCAATTACTGAAGGCTAGAGACCTATCTTCAGAGGGGATGATCAAAAGTGGCGATCGGCACACAACGATTAAAACGCGTGTTATAGGAAACAATCAACACCTTCTTAGGATTGATGAAGAAGAGGAGGCAGTAATAAGCGCAGATCTAGAGCATCAATTAATTTCACACGTTTCAGAATTAATTGCGAATGGTGTTGATGCAGTAATACTCGAAGATTACAATAAAGGCTTATTGAGTCCGAGAGTAATCTCCGAAGTTATCGCGTTAGCAAATGCGGCGGGTATCCCGGTAACGGTCGATCCCAAAAAAGATAATTTTTTCGCATATAAAAACGTGACGCTCTTTAAGCCCAACCTCAAAGAACTAAAAGAAGGCCTGGGTGTTGAGTTTGATATTAAGGAAGGTAAATCTGGATTTGAATCAGCAGTTGTTCAATTGGAAAGTAAACTTAATAATTCTATAACTCTAGTAACGCTTTCTGAACACGGTGTTTTTGTCAAAAAACAAGAAAAAAAAGATTATATACCAGCACACATTCGACGGATATCAGACGTAAGTGGGGCAGGGGATACAGTTATTGCAGTTGCGACATTGTGTTTGGTTGCTGAGCTCAATCCTAGTCAGGTAGCGGACATATCCAATTTGGCTGGTGGAATAGTTTGTGAAGTCAGTGGAGTCGTTCCAATTGATAGGGATCAGTTGAAGACCGAGATATTAAATTTAATGAAGGCATGACCATTCGGGAACTCCGGGAGAAGGTTAATTTATTCCTATACGATTCTAAGAAAAGAGTTCTTGGCGTTTTCGCAGTGTTGAATGTTTTAGTGTCTTTAATCGGACTAGGAGTTCTAATTTATTATTACGGTTTTAAACTAACTCCAGAAGCTAAGGAACTTTGTTTTACGATTCTCGAAACAAGTTTTGCATTTTATATTCTTCGCTTTTTTGTGAAGATTCTGTACGATTTTAATCCACGTAGATTTCTTCGAGAGAACTGGTTTGAGGCAATAGTGATTCTTCTTCTATTGGTTGAAGGTGTTGCCTATAATTTATTTGATACCATGCTTTTAGTGTCGGTGTTCGCGTCCATTGGGTTCGCTGATTTTTCGACCTTTTCTACGATCTTTGTACAACTATTTGTTTTCATAATAATCATCAATAACCTTTTTAAAGAGAAACAATTTAAGCCGTGGTTGAAGATTCATCCTGGTTGGTTGTTTATGATTTCTATTGCCCTGATGACATTGCTAGGGGGGTTATTGTTGATGCTCCCAGAGATGTCACAAGTTGAAGGCGGGATGAGTTTTATTGACTCCTTGTTTTTATCAATGTCCTCTGTGAGTGTTACCGGATTATCTACTATGGATATCTCAGAAGCTCTGACTTTCAAAGGACAAATGATTGTCCTAATTCTAATTAAACTGGGAGGTTTAAATACAATTGCTTTTGGAGCCTTAATGCTTGTTGTAGCGAAGTTTGGAGTTGGGATCAAATATCATGAGGTTATTGAAGATTTCGTGAATCGGGATTCTATCTTGAAGGCTAGATCAATGCTTACAAAAATTGTTCTCTGGGCTACAACAATTGAGGTTATAGGTATCATACTCTTGTTCATCGGTTTTGGTAATCAAGGAGTATTTGAGGATACTGGAAATAGACTTTTTCAATCTGTCTTTCACGGTGTGTCAGGTTTTAATAATGCGGGATTGTCAACCCTACACGGAGGTGTAATGCATCCAGATGTGATCAATAATACTTTTGTACATACCATAATCATGATACTCTTCTTTCTAGGTGGACTTGGGATGATTTATATGTTTGATCTTTTTGAGGTATCAAGATTACGGGAACGAATGAGAAAACCTTGGAAAACGATTGAGTTTGGAACGAAAATATCCCTTTATTTCACACTCGGATTACTTGTTTTCGGAGCAACAATTTTTCTCGTCTTCGAATGGAATAACACTTTGAAAGATACTGGTGGAGTAGACGCTGTAATACAAGCACTCTTCGAATCGATGACAACGAGGAATGCAGGATTTAATATTGTAGATACAGCCAATCTAACTATGCCGGTAATGATTGTGTTCTTATTTCTAATGTTTATTGGTGCTTCCTCTGGTTCTGCGGGCGGAGGTATTAGAACCTCTACGTTTGCAACTATGTGGGCATCCGTTGTGTCTACCATCAAGGGGAAGAAACGAACAGAAATGTTTAAAAGAACCATATCGAATGATGTAGTACTTAAGGCATATGCAATATTTGTCTTCTTTATAATTGGGAATGTTGTGGGGATTTTCGCACTAGCGATATCCGAGGCAGACCTACTCACAGCTGGCCAATTTGATTTTATGGACCTCGTTTTTGAGCATGTTTCGGCGGCAAGTACTGTAGGATTATCGACTGGACTTACACCAGAATTGAGTGAAACAGGTAAATTTATACTCATTATTGCAATGTTTATTGGTCGTGTTGGTACACTAACAATAGCATATCTGGTTGGTAAATCAGTGATTAGCAAGAATTACAAATACCCATCTGGCCACACTATGGTTGGATAAAATGATTGGAATGGAAAAAGAAGTGAACGAAAAA
>DKPV01000034.1:0-3200 GCA_002471375.1 Flavobacteriales bacterium UBA7325 | reverse complement strand
AGTGAACGAAAAAACAGTTGTCAAACCATATAACAGGGAAGAATCTTCCAAGAAGGAAGAGGTGGCAGAAATGTTCAATAATATATCGAAGCGTTATGACTTCTTGAATCATTTTCTCTCTCTAGGAATTGATCGCCGTTGGAGAAAAAAAGCAGTTCGCAAGTTAAGGGCAGTAAATCCTAAGAGAATATTGGATATTGCAACTGGAACTGGTGATTTTGCAATTGCGGCACTAAAATTGAATCCTGAAGAGGTAATCGGAGTTGATATTTCGCAAGGAATGCTCGACGTTGGAATTGAAAAAATGAAACGAAAAGGCCATGATGGTATTATAACAATGCAGATTGGTGATTCGGAAGATCTTCCTTTTGAAGATGATTATTTTGATGCACTCACGGTTGGTTTTGGTGTTCGTAATTACGAGAATCTTGAAAAAGGTTTGACGGATATGTTGAGAGTTCTGCGTCCTGGAGGAATGGTAGTTATTCTCGAATTTTCTAAACCGAAGAAGTTTCCAATGAAGCAATCATTTGGATTCTATTCCAAGCGAATTATCCCATTTTTTGGGAAACGTATTTCAAAGGATGAACGAGCATACGCGTATTTACCAGAATCAGTTGCCGCTTTTCCTGAGGGACAGGCATTTTTGGATATTTTGACTAAAGTTGGGTACTCCAAAGTAGAAATGAAGACAGTTACTGGAGGAATTGCAACGATTTACTCCGGAATTAAGAAAGGATAACAATAAGCATGAAACGAATCCGTTGTGGACATATGAAGTTTTTAACGCTACTCTTAGTAGTAATATCTTATACATCACTTGCGCAACCTGAAAAGCCCAAGAATTATCATCGTTATGATGAGAAGATGTTTCACTTTGGCTTTATGTTGGGTGGAAATGTATCTGATTTCACACTATTTCAGAAGCAAGATATTTACGAGCAATACGGAATTACTTCTATTGAAAATCAATCACAGCCAGGCGGACAAGTTGGCCCAGTTGTTACAATGAATCTAGGAACACCAATAGTTCGACTAAGGTTGATTCCAACTTTGTCATTCCAAGAACGTTTTATTAACTATCAATTTGAAGATTCTACAGTAACAGGGTCTTTCAATAATCAAGAGCAAGTAAGTTCTACTTCATTGGATTTCCCGCTGATGCTGCAATTTCGTACAAATCGCCTCAATAATTTTGCGGCTTATGGGCTGGTAGGATTTCAGTACAGCCTAGATTTACAATCTTCGGCTGAAGCAAGTCAAAGCTTTACGGATCCCTTTATTAAGATTAAGAAAAGCGATTATCAGGGTCAAATTGGCGGTGGAATTGAGTTTTTTGCCACTTATTTCAAATTTGGAATAGAACTCAAGTACAGTCATGGTATCTTCGGATCATTTATACAGGATAATACAGTGGTTTCAAGGCCGATTGATAACCTTTATAATCGTACCTGGTGGATCTCTCTCATATTTGAAGGATAGATGTCGCAAAGAGTACAATTTCAAGTTTCTCCCGAAGAAGCAAAGAATCAAAAGTTTTTAAAAGGTAGAATCAGAACCGAGCTTCAACTTAGTGATATAGATTTCACATTTGTCTGGGCACGCAGATCAATCGATGCTAGAAAGCGCCAGATTAGAATAAATGCGAGTTTCGACGTCTTTTTAAATGAGGAACAGCCCAAACCTTTGGGTGATTTTCATCCAAAAGATGTGCACGATGCACCTGAAGTGGCGATCATAGGGTCGGGCCCTGCAGGATTATTTGCCGGCTTACGTGCCTTAGAATTAGGATTAAAGCCTATCATTTTTGAACGAGGCAAGGACGTCCGAGCGCGAAGAAGAGATTTAGCGATCCTAAATAAGGATTCAATTGTAAATCCTGAATCAAATTATTGCTGTGGTGAAGGAGGAGCTGGAACCTATTCGGATGGGAAATTATATACACGATCTAAGAAGCGAGGTAATATATTGCGCGCTCTAGAATGGTTTGTTCATTTTGGAGCAACGGATGAAATTCTAGTTGACGCTCATCCGCACATCGGTACAAATAAACTTCCTCAAATAATTGTGAGCATGCGTGAAACGATCATTTCGCATGGAGGAGAAGTAAACTTCGATTCGAAACTAACTGACCTAACCATTGAGAATGGTAAGATCAAGGGTGTTGAAATTAATGGTGATAAGAAATTAAAATACGATAATGTAATTCTTGCAACTGGTCATTCTGCAAGGGATATTTTTGAGTTGTTACATGCAAAGAAGATCAAGTTAGAAGCAAAAGCATTCGCTCTTGGTGTGCGCGTCGAGCACTCTCAAGATTTGATTGATTCTATACAATACCATGGCAGGTTGAATGATGAATTTCTTCCGCCTGCATCCTATAGCCTAGTCGCTCAAGTCGAAGATAGAGGAGTCTATTCATTCTGCATGTGTCCGGGAGGAATAATTGCTCCTTGTGCGACAGAACCAGGAGAGGTGGTCACGAATGGCTGGTCTCCCTCTAAGCGAAACAACCCATATTCTAATTCAGGAATTGTAGTTAGCGTTGAGCCAAAGGATTTTAAGGATTATAAGACGAATCCATTCGTTTGTCTCGATTTTCAGAGGTCTGTAGAGAAAGCATGTTGGGAAGCGGCCGGAAGAACTCAGAATGTGCCGGCACAGCGTTTAGCAGATTTTGTAAATGGTAGAATTTCTAAGGATTTCCCGAGGACATCTTATCAACCCGGATTAACTTCAGTTGATTTGAATAAGGTTTTACCAAGCATGATTGCAAGACGATTGAAGAAAGCTTTCCCCGTATTCGATCAAAAGATGAGAGGATTTCTCACGAATGATGCTGTGCTTCATGCTCCAGAATCTAGAACGTCATCTCCCATTCAGATACCGAGAGATGAGACATGTCAGCATCCAGAAGTAGAGGGGCTTTATCCATGTGCTGAAGGTGCAGGGTACGCGGGAGGTATTATCTCAGCGGCTATTGATGGGATGAAGTGCATAGAAAAAATTAGCGAGAAGCTCGCCTAATCGGATGGAACTTCCTAGTGTTCTCAAAGGCATTTATCCGTGTTAAGATCACGACTAAAAAAAATACTCAAACTATCATATTCATTGGAAAGTTCAACGCTTAATAAGGTGTGTTGGGTGGATTACATTCCTACGAAAGAAGAGAAATCTTCGTACGTCATTTCTTCATACTC
>DKPV01000011.1:8504-8639 GCA_002471375.1 Flavobacteriales bacterium UBA7325 | reverse complement strand
TCAGATTAGTTGTTCGGGCTGTTTAATTCAAGAAAAGGAAAGTTACTATTTGGTAACACCAAGTTCACCTGGCAGGATAGCTATGATTACCGTGTCAGGCGTAAAAGGAGAGAAGGAATATGCATTGTTCACAAG
>DKPV01000011.1:0-8120 GCA_002471375.1 Flavobacteriales bacterium UBA7325 | reverse complement strand
TATGACCAATAGTTGCGAGCAAATATTATTTAGATGGAAAACTCAAATTGAAGATGTTAAGCACATATTGCGCTACTTGGAAACTTATCCAGATGTGTTAGCCCAATTAGAGTTAGATGATATTGTTTCTCCATCCGAATTGGAATCTCACCAGAAGGCTTGGGTTGAACTGTGCCTTTCTTATGATGGGATGGAGAAGGACTTCTTTCAACCTTATTGGGTGCCGATAAGTAGTGCCAGTTATGACTATTTCATTGATCTCTCAGATTCGAATTACCCTATCTTTGAATTTCACTTTCAATGGTTTGACCCTCCTTGCTACATCAGAGCAAATGTTTTTGATTCGATTGAACATTTGATGCTTGCAAAGGATAAGAATATAGATATTCTTGCTGCTCTGAATGATGCAAAATTTTTATTATATGGGTTTGATGAATAGCTGATTTTAATCAGCTAGCAGACAGAACAGTATTTTTGGTTTCGTCGGCCGTAGAATTCAACTTCACATAATTTGTAGGTTTTCAGCTTTGGCCCAATGACCAACGTATTTGGAACCTATTTTCTCTAGTCGTTTCATAAATCAAACACTAAAAGATACTCCTTATTTGTTTTCCAGTGACCTGTAGACTTATCTTGCGTATAATACAAAAGGAAGGCTTTTACTTCCTTTGCTCCAGGTTCCTGAGAAATCTTCAAGCATTTCATCGTTCATCATTTCTCCATCAAAAGATTCTATTCCTCCAGAGGTCTGCGCAGAGAGATAGATCATACCAATACCATTTGCATCTCCCGAAAGGGGGATTTCAATATTTGTTGATTCATAGAAGTAGTAGCCAGTAATAGGGAAATTAATAGCACCCGAACCTTCGCTGTGCGTCGCTTCTTCATAATTAATCTGCGCCTTGATTGGTATATTACCAATAGTACCACTATAATTCCAGCTTAGATTCTCGCGAACTGATTGAACGGTATCAACGATATCTCTCGAAAGCTCTTCAGCTTCCATGTTTTGCGATTCTTCCGAATCATTTGATTGAGCGTCTTTTAATTCTCTAAGTTCATTCTCTAAAGCATCAACTCTAGTGTCATCTCCACAAGAGAGCATTAACGTTGCGCATATCAGTATAAATATCGACGATTTTGTCTTTATGTACATATAATTGATATTAGTGTAAATATGGTTTCCCTAACAGCTTAAGCATCCGGCTTTTCCTCAAGTTTGTCGCGTCGAACAAACCAAATGCGATTGTTAGAGCTAACAGCTCCTCCGTAGTTAATTATGAGTGTATCTTTGCTTACTATTCTCATGCTACCGCCTTTACCGAAATACTGTTTATTCCTGTAGCGTCCATTCTGAAAGATTCTTGGTTGAGCAACATAAATCCCAGCACTGTCGTAGCAAATGTTTCTATAAATCACATTGTCTTTAGTCCATCCACTCTTTGATCTATTGCTTTTGGCTTGCATCTTATTTCCTTCATTTTCACCCTTCCAATTATCAACGATTTCCCGAACAAAATATATTTTTTGACCAGCCATTCCCTTAAAACATTCCCATTCATAGCCTGGAAGTAGTTTATCCTCATAATATTGGGATGCTTCAGCGAAAAATTCGAGAGGCATTTCCTTATTATTGTCAATGATTCTATAAAGCATTTCCATGCTATCCATGTCTACAATTGCTCTTAGTTCTTTTCTCAGTGCCGAATTTGCATGACTAATCAAGGCAGTGTCATTCTTGAAAGTCGCACTTTCAGAAACGTACATGTCCCAAAAATGGTGATTTACAATTTCAGAGAAACATCGCTTTTTCATGACTTTCGCTGAGTCATACCAGGCTTCTTCTTCAGGTAATAATCGATCGAAATAATACATCGCGCTGTCATATTTCTGAACCATGTAGAGTTGTTCTGCCTTCGTATAAGTGTCTGGAGCGCCTCCACAACTTGCAAGCAGGAGAATATAGAAACCGCAAGAAATAGTTAGTAGTTTTTTCATGTGTGTAGTTTTGGTTAAACACAATGAAATTAGTATTTTTTTTGAATAATTCCACATCCATGAATCAAGAATAATTCGATGTCTTGAATTGTTCTGTTAGGAGGTTTGGTTGTTTGGGAATTATCTCTTATTTCTTAACTAACTTCAATTCAACCCTACGATTCAGTGCTTTATTTACGGCGTTCGAGTTATCTGTAACTGGTTTTGTGAACCCGTAACCCTTCGAGCTAATAATTTGACTATCTATTCCCTCTGCAATAAGATGTTTCACTACCGCGTTTGCTCTTCTTTCGGACAGTTGCATATTGTAATCTGAATTACCAACATTGTCTGTATGTCCCTCTACTATGATACTATATTCAGGATATTTCTTGAGAATGAGTAGTACTCTTCGCAGCTCTGCATAACTCTCTTTTTTTAAATCGTGTTTGGCAGTCTCGAAGAAGATGTTGTTAATTTTAACCGACTTGTTTTCGTTTATCATTTCCTCAAACGAGACAACCTCAACGTCGACCTTAATCTCGGACATGCTTTTTGCATTCGTTAAGTCTACGTTGTTTGATGAAGGAAAGTAATTCTCATCATCAACGAAATAACCGTAGTTTCTTCCATTAGGCAGAACGATGAAATAGGAACCATCTACAGGGCTTGATCGCGCTACTCCCATGTTTTTACCCGTGCTCAAATCTTCCCAGTATACATTAGCCTCTATGGGTTCACTCTTTGAAGTTGATAGGACACCTGATATAGTACTTACGATTTCAGGCCTTAAATCTTCAGGCAAAGTGAACTTATAAATTTCTGAATTAGCCTTGTTGAGTGCGAAATTGAATATTTGAGTTGAAGCTTGCGCAAATACTTTTCCTAGGTCATCACTTGATACTGCATGAAAAAAACTACCTCCTGTTGATTGAGCTATGTATGAGAGATCTTTATAGGCAGTACTTGATTCATCAACTTCAAGCGCAATGGTATATACCTTGCATTTACCATAATTCTTATTGATTCTTCTGATAGTAGGCGCTAGATCATCGCAGCTTGTAGCATCACCATCCGACATTAGTATAATACTCTTATTGGTGCCTGTTGCATAATTTTTCATATACTCTGCGGCAACTTCTAATGCTTCATACATTGGAGTGGCACCCTGCGCACGTAGATCACCAATGAAATGATGTAATTCCTTTGCATCATTTGTAAAATAGCGGATGTTATAGATTGGTTCGTAACATTCTCCGCTAAAGGGTAATACTGCTACTTCTGAATTGTCGCCAAGAGCATTTAAGCAAACTTCCTTAGCTGCTTTGATCATGTCATTAAGTTTGTAACCATCCATACTGCCCGATACATCAAGTAGTAAAATGAGACTTGATTTCTCTATTTCTTTCTCTTTTGCCGCATAATAGACTGTCTTACCATCAGTTGAAAATTTGAACCCCCAATCATTCGTCTCGCCATTGATTTCTTTTCCCATATTTTGTGGAGTGGACCAATTGCTCCATGAATCATTTGTGAGACGAGTAGTTTTAAAAACGTCTAAACGTCCCAATCCTGGATGACCTTCAGATGAAAAATACAACGTTTTGCCATCAGGGTGGAGGTAAGGGGTGCGCTCTGAATAGGAGGTATTGATTTTCTTGCCCAGATTAATGGGCTCTGACCAGGTGCCATCGGTTTTCAGGTTACAGACATAAATGTCAGTCGGATAATTATCATCTCCAAAATAGTGGAAATTATTTTCAGTATAAAAATTTCTTCCTCCGGGTCGTGTACTTGTGAAAAATAAGGCTTTGCCGTCGGCACTGAGCATAGCATCACCTTCATAATACGGTGAATTAATTGGACTTTCGAAAGACATAGGGTTGCTCCATCCGCCATCAGAGAGACGAATCGAGCGTTGTAGATCTCCGCCATTCTCACTTGTCCAAAGAAGCATAGAATTACCATCTGCACTGATTGCTAGCGGTGCCTCATTGCTGTATTCCGTAGATAGGGATTGAATGATTTTAGCTTTTGTGGATCTTGATTGATTAATGTTTACTTCAAAAATATCTTCACCACCTAAATTATCGAATCTATCTTTTCCACAGAAAAAAAGCTTCATCCCATCGATACTTGGAACAGGTGCGTATTCATCATTTTCCGTATTTACGCTACTCATACCATGAATTAAAATATTTCTTTTTTGCTCCTTAATGATTGCCATCAGTTCACTTACTTTATTTTCACTTTTCTTCTGAAAATAGGGGTGATATTCTCCGAGGATCTTAAGAACGTTATCCCAGTTGCTATTACGGACGTCCAATTCTATAAGTCTCTGAAGCGCAACCCAAGCCATATCTAACGGCGCTAATTCCTTAATGAAGGAGATATAGTCGTAATAATTGTGTTCAGTGACGCCCAGGCTAAGAAACAAATCTTCTGTTTCATTAATTTCGCTGCCGAGCCTATAAAATTTGGAAGTGTGTTGCTCGTCTAAGTATTCTACAAATTGATCATTAAAAAAACGAAATGTCGCTCTGTGTCCATCAAACAGAATGGCTTTGAATAGTTCGTCTTGAAACTTAGAATAGTTACCGACATAGTCCTCGTTTCTGCAGAGGTAGGTTAAACCACTAATGGAAAGAGACCGAAGGGACATAACTTCAATACTATCTGCCGCCCTTGAAAAATATTCAGAACGTTCGTTAGCGTCGCAAAAACTGATATAACTACTGAGGCTTCCGTCTGTCTGTTCAAGATAAAAGAGTCTGTTCTTTTCGAGGTTTGCTTCTTTGCGAAGGCGGGTTTTTGGATATTTTTTCAGGAATGCCAGAATTGCGTCCGAAGATTCATTTTCTTTAGCAGCTATGAATGCACAATTATCTCGTCCTTTTATTGCATCAACATATTGTAAACTGTTAGGGTAGGTTGATAAGAAATAAGTATAAGCTTCTTCTGTATTTTCTTCTGTGGCAACTTGAAAAGCTAGTTCATTTCTTTTTTTGATGGCTATTTTTTGTTGACTTTGCGCACGCGAGAAGTAGTCAATATAACCTTGGTAGGACACGATCGTATTTAGTGCGATAGCCTCATCAAGTCCATGATCGAGGCAAATATTGAGATAGTAATTAATTGAATCTAACGTAAGCCAATCTTTCTCCAATTTTTCTCTTGACTTCTCTTCAAGCCTATAGTAGGAGGTAATAGCGCGAAGAAAGTGGTCATAGGAAGATTTCGGATCGAAATAGGAAGATGCTTTCTGACTTTTAATAATTCCAGCGCAATACAACGCAGCAACGTCCATCGAATCTTTTTCGATTGTACGGGTTATGGCTTTTTCAGCCTTTTCATAGGATCCCTTTTGAATTAGTTTGTACTCCTTACTTTGTCCGTAAGAATGCGCAGTGGATAGAAATAGAATTATAAATATTCGAATCATTCGTTGACACGACCAAAAACCGATGTGTTGTAACATTAGCATGTTCGTAAGATAAAAATACTTAGTTAAATCCAGTTCGCAAATGCCCTCCGCTCAGACCGAAATTAGTTATATTAGGAGGTCCTTCATAACCTCGGATGAGCTCAGAATAAACTACGATAACTCGATCTTCAAAAGGGCTTTTGAGGACACCTGAAACGTTAAACTCCAATCTCATATCAAATTCGTCATAGGTGCCACTCGTTAGTGTTTTACGTCCCAAGTCTGATGATGTTAATTCAATCTTGAATTTTTCAATATTTCCGAAATCCCAATCTGCATTTTTTTGAGTAGAATACTTTATGGCGTACTGATTATTCTTGTGTGCAAAAGTTAAAGGCTCGAGTGTAAAACCTTCTGATGGTATAATTTTGTTTTCCAGAAGTCTATTTTTAAGTAAAGTGTAGTTGTTTCCCCAAACTGTACTTCTTGTCGCACCTTCTCCTTCATCATTGTAGTTCCACTCCCAAATAACCTTATCATTAAGCATATCCATAATTACCAGATCAAAAAAGTAACATCCACAGGCTTCATCTGCTGGTTCTCGGATAAAGGCAAAATTACCATCAAATGACCAACCTATCGGATAGAAATGTGTAGGGATATTAGAACCATTTACTTTGGTGTATTTCAATTTGTTTGGCAAACTGTAATCCTTCGGCAAATCAGGTTCTTTACTTTCCGGTACAGTTTCTATTAATTCATTAGATTTACGCCGCACATTTTCTGAGCTAGGGTCTGAGGAAACTACTTTATCAGAAGGAGTGCATGCGAAAATGCAACTTATTAGAAAGGCAGTTAAGGTTATATTTTTCATCTTAATTATGGTAAACAACTTAATCCTTAAGTTCTTCTAAACTCACTTTTATTTGTGAAACGATTGACCCCTCTGTCATTTCTTGGTCAAGTCGTTCTTCTTTCGCTAATACTTCAGACAAGTCTAATGTGATAGAAAGATTGCAATATTCACACTCTGAATCTTCCAGTTTTGAATACAACATTGCTTTGATCAATAGTTCTGAATCTGATGTTTTAGAAACTTCGTCGATGGAGCCAAAACTCCCTAAATCGTAAATTGCGTAACGCCAAGGCATTTCATAGCCATTGTCGAAAACCAGATACGCACTTCTGTATGGACCAAAGTCAGTTGCCCCGCCAGCACCGCCAACGATCAAGCGCACACTTTTATTCGCGTACTTGAAAGTGTAAAGACTCTCAAAATCTAATACTGACATTTGAGGAATAGGATCTGAATTAGCGATCCAGAATTCTTTGTTCGTTTGAGAAAAAGCAATTCCAAAGTGAAAGAAAAATAGTAGTAGCAATAAATTCTTCATAGGTAAATTTTTGTTGATTAAGTTAATAGTTCGCCGTAGTATCGTAGCATGTGGATTCTTTGCTAAATTTTTCCTCGAAGTTACGAAATGATTTAAGAACTCATATTGATTTACTGAATCGATAGTGTCGGATAGAGGCAGGTGATTCACACTTGTCAATGTACCTTTTATAGGTAAATCAGTCACTAGTAAATGAATTTGAAATAGTTCCGATATATGGCTCAATCTCTGCCTTGTGGTTGTTTGGATATTCAATATGAAGATCACTTATAAAGTTTTCGCCAGATACTCGCTTCCAGTATACGATATTGCCATTTTTCTTGTTTGTACCGCTAATTACAAACCAATTGTTTTTTTGAGTTTTGTAGCTTATTTCAAGTTCCGAATTAAGCTGAGCATCCTCATATAGTTTTTCGATTGCAATAAAATCAAATCTTGAATTAAGTAGGGAATGTAGTTCAATAACTTCAAATCCATCCTCAGTTGAAACTATATAATCACAAAAATCAGGGCTCGCATCATCATACATTGTTAGCATTTTAAAATTTGAGGGTAAACTAATACTGAACGTACATGGGGAGTGAGTTTTGTAGCGGACATCTATAGCCTCATCCGTCGATTTCGATTCCTGATTACTTGGTGCCTTTTCTTTCAGAGCTATTTCTCGCTCAATTTCTTTAAGCTCGAGTTCTTTAGATTTAGAATTTTCACTCGTGCAAGAGAAGGTAAGTGTTGAGCCTAACCAAAGTAAGATGAAAATTTTCATAGAGTTCATGTTTTCAGAGTTTTTGATTTGTTTGTAAGCTTTGCAGATATACTATCGCCAGATCTCCAAAGATAATTGTATTCGATAAAAAATTTAAAGCGGTGGAGTTAAGGTGATTTTAGAATTTTTATTCTTCAATCTTCATAACCCTTTCTCTAGTGCCGTCTGCGTATATATATATATAAATCAAAGGGATGTTAGATTTATATTTATTTTCCCGATCTATTAGGTCAACTATTTTAACAAGTTCTTTATTCTTACCTTCAAGCATATCGTATTTGTCTCTAATTTATGTCTCGTTCATGTGCTCTAGTTGATGTGGTGAAGATAGTAAAATGAGCCCGGACATTTCTCGTACTAATCCGGAATGATTCGAATGGATTTAGATAAAGATGAAATAAATCCCAATTTCCAACTTCAAACCGTCCCCGGTTCCGTCCCCCGACTAAAAACAAGAAAGCCTCAGAAAGTTGATACTTCTGAGGCTTCTCTAGGTCTACAGCCATATAGACTTAACTTTTACTCTTACGAGTTGGCGGTCTGGACGGGACTCGAACCC
>DKPV01000018.1 GCA_002471375.1 Flavobacteriales bacterium UBA7325 | reverse complement strand
GGAATTGTCGGAACTACTACAACTACATTCCCAATTACCACAATAGGTACTACCGTTATTACTTGGTCATACTTCGATGGTGTAAATACAACAACTCAAAATCAGAATGTAATAATTACAGGTATTGATGTTACCGCGCCTGTTGCCGATAATGCTTCCCTTCCTGATTATTCAGCGATATGCGAATTCACACCTACTATCACTCCTACTGCCACGGATTTTTGTGCAGGAGCAATTAACGGTACTCCAGATGTAACTTTCCCTATTACGGCGCAAGGAGCAACAGTAATTACCTGGTCATTTGATGATGGGAGTGGTAACATTTCTACTCAAACTCAAACGGTAACGTTGATAGATACAATTTTACCTACTTTAGATTTCGTATCATTAAATGATGAAGAGGTATGTGGAAGCTTTACACCGTCTGTTATTCCTACTGCATCTGATAGCTGTGCTGGATCAATTTCGGGAGTCGCTGATGTGTCATTCCCATTAACAACTGCTGGTTTAACGGTAGTTACGTGGTCTTTCGATGACGGTAATGGAAACATTGCGACACAAACGCAAAATGTAACGGTAAATACAATCGACAATACAACTAGTGTTTCAGGAGCTATGATTACAGCGAATGCAACAGGGTTTTCATACCAATGGATTGATTGTTCAACTAACAATGAATTTGCAGGTGAAACTAACCAATCATACACTCCTTCAACTGCAGGTGATTATGCAGTAATTGTGAGTGACTCTTTGTGTTCTGATACATCGGCATGTGTTACTATCGATTTCTCTGGATTAGTGGAAATGAATAGTGATGCAGTTAGTATTTACCCTAACCCAACATCAAACGGAATGTTTACTGTTGGGTTTGACGGAACAATTGAGCAAATCATTGTAATTGACGCATTAGGACGATCAATTGAATTACCTACTGATAATGTTGCAGGTACTGTTGATGGTTCATCGCTATCATCAGGAAAATATATTGTTAAAGTAACTACGTCTGCTAAGGTCTACACGAAAGATCTCGTGATTCTGAAGTAAGTTTATATTACTAATTGAATGAAGCCCCTCGCTTAGCGCTGGGGCTTTTTTTTGTCTAATCATTATAATCGTAGTGATACTATCTTCTACCGTTAAAGGAAGTCTCCTCTATTTTCACAATTATTCTTCCTAAGGAATCATATACTTCTTGACCGCTCCTAGTGACTCTGTTTTTGCGAGTCGGTTTTAATCTTCTATAAAACTACTCTTCAGAAAGACGGTAGGTAGCATAATTGATCGTGTAACCTTGCCTCTTTGATATTGTATCGCTCATAGAATACTGGTACTCATCAGAACGAATCTCCTGCCTACTCCATGACTCAAAGCTATGCTTTCCTTCCACTCTGATAAACTCAGATATGTCACTCGTATCTCCACTAGGAGTTACCCCAAAAGAACATAAATGCCCATCGTTTCTTTCGGAATAGAACGTTTTTTGAAGTGAGTAGCCAATATAATTCTTTTGTTTTACAGGATCACAACTATCACTGCAATAGTTATTTGAATAGCTCATCTTCTCCTGTTCGTTGAAGTGATGATAAGAATGATAGATTTGTAATTTTGTATCGCCTTTATAGATATACTTTGTGACTGTTTCAAACTCAGTTCCCGAGGTCAAGTTTTCCCATTTTTTTTTCAATCATCCGCCATTGATCGTCATATTTATAGCTATGAACATACTCAAGCGTAATCTTGCCTTGAGCGTACGTTACCTGCCTTATAGCATCTCCACGACGGTTAAAAAAAACTGAATCAATCACATATGACGGAGAATCATCGTTGTAATAGAACTAGTTCGTTGTTACATGCAAATAAGGTGAGAAAAGCGTTGTTTAGTTGAGTGACTGCCACAGAATCGTTCATCTAGCGCTATTGAATCAATCATCGGGTATTTGAGGCCTGCACTGCTGTCAACTGTAAGCGTATAAAACTATGGCATTTCAACTTGCAATAAGAACGAATTATCAGATTGAACAATTAGTTCGCAGACATACTGATCCTCTTCTACTCTTATCGTCTTAACTAATTCACCATTTAAATAGTAATAATGCATCGTCGTTACAAAATTGGTTTCATCCTCCCAAATTATATTTTCTATGCGCTCGAAGACATGTTTATCATCAATAAAATTCTGAATGGTCAATTTTTCCCAATAAACAGTGTCACCTCGATAATGACTCACGGCAATAGTTGATGAACTATCTCTTTGCGCATACAATGGGCACGTACAAATAAGAACTGAAAAGCATATAGAAAGAAAACGTACGAGAAAACTCATTGAGCCAAAGTAATAAGATACTTCAAATTTTACAGCAAAGAGTTTCCGAGAAGTCTAACCAACCAACTGATTCCTGCGCGTTTGCTGCAAAAGCCATTTTGTAGCTTCCTCCTCAGTTTTAAAGGTTTTGATTGGGTAATCGACCTTTTTAATTTTAAAGTAAAAATTTGAAAGTAATCTTTGAGGTAATTCGACAATAACAAGTGCCAAAGCCGATGTATAGCGAGAGCTAATATTTATATCGCGAGCATCCGCCGATATGGATCCTTGTTTTCCGGCAATACTAATCATTGGCAGTTTTACGCCATTAGAAATGAGCAGAAAAGACTCCCTGAATTTGATAAGCTCTTCAGCTGTAACCTCGTAAGGCTCATCTTCAACAAAGCGCTGCTCCAGTACCCCATCTTCTCTCAAAGTCATGGTACAAAAATCGTGTTCTATGTGTTTGATAGCTGTCAATTTTCAGTGTGATTAGAATGTAAAGTTAGGATAATTATATCAGCAGCCATGTTAAATTTCATTCTTTCGAACAATTAAATCGTTATTTGCCAATTACATACCGTGAAATATAATAATAGTAACATGAAGTTGAACGGGAAAGAATTAATGGAAAACAATTGTAATTCCTGTCATAATACCCAAGGATCAGATAACATGCTTGCACCACCTATGAGCAGAGTAAAAGATCATTTTTGGGATGGAGACATCGTAAAAAAGGAGTTGAGAAATACAAATGTCGAATGGTGTAAAAAACCAACGGGTGATAAATCTGTGATGCCCGGGGCTCGCAGAAAATTCTGCCTCATGCCTAGGTAAGAATTTGATTCTAAGGGAGTAGCCGAAATAGCAGATTACCTATTCGACCTAGGAGACTCAGAAGGCATCTGCTCATCTGATGGCGGATGCAACGGAGAGTTTAAATAGAATTGCTCTAACGCAATAAAAAAGAAGCCGATCATTGTATGAGCGGCTTCTTTCATTAATGTATTGAGAAAGGAACTTTTCTCAATAATAAAACTTTTTAGTAGACCTTTTGACCTTTTCGAAGCCATTGCCCCCACTCTTTGTCATACGCATGTACTTTCATAGTTTTCTTTCCACTATTAGTATAAACCGGATGCCCTTGATTCACCCATTCAAAAATACTCCCGTATAGGTTCTTGACATTTGTATAACCGGATTTTTCTAGACGTTCTGCAATTTTCTCGCTTCTGTAGCCAACAGAACAATAAATAACAATTTCCTTGTTCTTTGGGACACCTGACATTCGCTTCATTTTGAAGTTATCATATCCTACCCATTTCGCTCCATTGATGTGACTAACATCATACTCCTTTTTCTCACGAGCATCTAAAAAAAGAGTTGATTCACCAAGTTCTGATGCTTCCGAAACACTGATTTCATCTACACTATGATCAAGTAGCTTATAGAGCATGTCACTATAACTTCTACTCTGGACCTGACCAAATGATTGGTGAGAAAGGATAAACAACAGTATGAAAAATAAGTGCTTCATATTACTCGATCTCTTTTTTAACGACTTTAATCCAAAAACCTTGTATAATAGATGAAAAATAAACTAATAATTACTCATGCACCCTAAACAAATTATATGCCAAGGTCAAGTACACATTTGAATCAAAAGTTTACTAACTCAACTCATCTTACCAATGGCACAACTGACATAGGATTTAGCCTTTTGACCAATTCCATTATGATCTCCAACACAGGATACCCAAGCTCGCTTAAGCGAGTTACAACAGTCTCTGAGAATGCTTCCTCCTCAATACTCACTTCAACCGCAGAAGATTCAACATCGACTATGACTTTCTCGACACCCTCTAGTGCTAAAATTTTAGATGTGATCGTACCTGCACACCCTTCACATTTAAGGTTTTGTACTTCAATTATTAGGCTCATAATGCTCTTTTTTACCAGCCCATATACCCACCTTCTAACTCTCGGACATTTGTAAAACCAAGCGCGTACATTTGAGATAGTGCTCTAGAACTTCTGCCACCAGACTTACAATAGATAAGTGTTAAGCTGTCTTTCTCTAATTTACTGATTTCTACACCAAAAGACGAATTTAAAAAGTCAATATTAACCGCATCTCCGATTTTCTCACCGTTATATTCAGTTGGAGTTCGCAAATCCACAAGGGTAACTCCTGGATTAGCATCAAGAATTGTTTTAAATGAAGCTTTCGAAACTCGAATCACTTGAGGTTCATTACTTTCTGCTTCAGTTTGAGTCGCTGTTTCCGGAACTTCTTGTGCACAAGTTGTTAACCAAAACAGACTGAATCCTAGTATTAAAATCTATCCTTTCATTTTTTCTTTCTTAAGTGTATAAATGTAAAATTTTGAATGGTATCGAATGGCGTATCGTGCTCTTGATTAAAACCATTAATCAAATCGAAATCAGCGGAGAATACTTCACTTAATTCTGCAATGCTATATTTATTAATTATTATTCCACTGCATTTGTCAGGTCCATTCTCTGCAAAAGTCCCAAGGATTAGACTGCCACCGGGCAAAATTGAATTAGTTGCGATCTTTACATATCGGTCGACATCGTCTTTCTCAGTCAGGAAATGAAATGCTGCACGATCATGCCAGACTTCATATGTATCGGATGGATTGAAGTTAAGTATATCCGTTGCTATATAATCAACACTTTTTGTAGTGTTCCCTAATCGTTCTTTTGCACGTTCTAAGGCTTTGCTGGAAATATCTAAGACTGTTAAGCTCGAGTATCCTTCGTTAATTAATGATTCGGCAAGAAAACTATCTCCGCCTCCAATATCAATTATCGATGCCTCCAAATTGGATGACGCTTCTTTTACTAAGTTTATTGATGTTTCTGGCAATGGTTGATACCAAGACACTTCAGAAAGCGACTTGTTATCATAAATATTCTCCCAATGATCTTTTGAGCTCATGTCTATTAAGTTAGGTTCTGCCAAGCCCCGGCATTGTAAACTTCGACTCCTGCTCTAGTCAAGATACCTTCAGCACTACCTGCTCTACCTCCCGATTTACATACCAGTATAACAACTTTACCATTTAGCGCCTTCGTTATATTCGTAAGAACAGGTAGTGGTATATTCTTACTTCCCTTAAAATATCCACCTTTAAATTCCTGACTTGAACGAACATCGACCACGAGTGCTCCGTTTACCATTAGTTCGATATAGTCAACATTAGCCCCGCCAAATAATTCTTTT
>DKPV01000013.1 GCA_002471375.1 Flavobacteriales bacterium UBA7325 | reverse complement strand
TCCTTTGCTTTTTCAATTTCCTCCTCTGTTTTCAACTTGTTCTCTTCTCTCTTTAAACTATCTGTCTTATCATCTTTAATCTTCAAGGAATCAATAACTTCTTCGTTTTCAGGTACTACATCAGATGGATCCGTAAAGTCATCACTTCCACCCCTAAAAATGAAAAACCAGACAAGAAAAGCTACCAAGCAAGAACCAAGTAAAATACCACCAAATAGGAACAGTTTATTCTTTCGTTTTTTTGTTGGAGTTTCCTTGACGTTCGTTTCCTCAATCATTGTAGCTCCTGAAGCAAAGACAGGATTATAATCCTTAAAGGTTGAAGTTCCAAACGGACTCTCTGTAATAAGCACTAGTGTTGCAGTAATATTATCAGTACCTCCAGCTTCATTAGCGGCTTGAATAAGCTCCATACAAGAGCTATCGATATCCTGTGGATTAATCAAACTTTCTATTTTCGAATCATTGATCAATCCATTCAACCCATCTGAGCACAATAAAAAACAATCCGTCAGCTTTGGTTTTATAGGTCCATCACAAACAGTAGGGTTTGTTTCTGGACGAATACCTAAAGCTTGTAGAATTTCATTTTTCCTAGGGTGTGTTTCAGCCTCACCATCGGAAATAATATTTTGGTCAACGAGACCTTGAACGAAAGAATGATCTTTTGTCAAACGAAATAATTTATCATCCGATTTTATATAGATTCGGCTATCGCCGACATGACCAATAAAACATCCGTCATCGTTTATCACGAGCACAGTTCCTGTTGTACCCATTCCTTTGAGTTCCTCATTTTGTGCAGCAGCGAACACCTCTTTATTTGCATATTTCAGTGCTTCATTAATACCCAATATTACATTATCAACCGGCTCCTCGAAAAAATTAAGTATGCTGTCAACAGCTATTTTGGATGCTGTTGCTCCACCAACATGACCGCCCATACCGTCACAGACAACGAAAACATAACCATTCGCGGTCATTCGATCACCACAATTATCCTCGTTCGCAGTTCTTACCCTGCCAACATCTGAAATTGAAAAATGTTTAAAATCCATATATTACTAAATGTGAAACGTTAAATTCAAATCTCCTATCCCAACTATATCACCGTGTTTAAGTACAGTGGTATGAATTTTATCGCCATTGACATACGTTCCATTCGAACTATTTAAATCTTTAATTGAGTATACCCCATCATTAAAGGAGAGTTGGAAGTGACTTCGAGATACCATAGAGAGATTGATTTGAAATGAGCTAGCCTCATCTCTTCCAACGATAAAATCAGGAGCCAATATTTCAAAACTGCCGGCCTCACCACCATAATTATAGCTAAACCAGGGCAGATTACCGCGAGATCTCATTTGCTGTAATTTGACAGCATCTGATTCCTCCTTCTTTTTCGTTTCGATAGCTTGGAGTCTTGCAGCTTCTTTTTTCTGTTCAGCCTCCTTTAGCCTATCTATCTCCCGCTCTTGCTGAGACGTTTTTTCCGAGGCTCTCTGCTGCTCAGATTCCATCCGTTCAAGTTCCTCCTTATGAAGTTGATCTCGTTCTTCACGCTTGCGTTTACGCTTTTTTAACCAGACAATAATCAAAATGACGAGTACAATAAAGCCAACACCGATAGCCGCAGCAAGCAGTGGATTTTCAGAAATCCACTCCGATACTGTCATCGCTGGTACGGTATATTGGAATGCCGTAGTTTGTCCTTCGTATTGAACCTGTATGGTCTGTGTCTCTGACCCTTTTGCCACGTTAGCATCAAAAGAAATCTCATACACTTCTCCTGATGCCCTAGCTATCATTGAATCATCAAACTCTAACAAAGCCTGCGCTGCGTTATCTATATTATTCTTGCCATCAATAAAATAGCCACCGTATGTTTCCTCACAGATACTTTTTACTCCCCAATTTCCAGTTGAAGTATTTTGATCATAGGTAATTCCGTAAACGGGAATATTATAATCCTTAGAGCGTTTCTGTATTTGCTGTTCTTTTGTTTGCTTAGTCAAACTCCAATCATCAGCCAAAACAACTATTGACTTTGGTAAATTCGATTCATATTTATTCAGTGCGTCTAATGATTCATATATCGCCCCATATATATCTCCTCGGCTTCCGCAAACAGAATGTCTTCCATTATTAATATTTATCTGGTCTAATTGAGCAATTAGCTCCGAGTCACTTTCAGTAAAAATGGGTTTTTCAGGGAATAACAAGTGCCTGCCCTCATCATACTCGGGTCTCGGGCAGTCAAAAGATACTACCGCATAATTATCGCCCTTTTTGAGCATACCCCTATTAATCGCTTTCTTAACAACCGAATTATACCATCGAGTTCTTTCTCTATGCGTCGGATTGTTTAAAATCACAAATAAAACCACCTTGTTCTCAGCTATTTCATTTGCCTTTTTTCCGTCACTAATATTTACAGAAACTAAGGAGTCTCTGGAAAGGAATTTAACCCGACCTTTCTCAATCCCGTTGGGGTTACGAATATGAAGCTCCCCATTGTATCGTGGAAAAGAATCAACCTTGATATTTCGAACTGTAATCTCGTTGGATTGTGCATAAACCAACGATTGTCCTACTAGAATGTAAACTAGAAAGAATAGTATGTGCCGCATGAAGTTATAGTTTAATGCCAGGTTTTAAATGTAAAGATGGTGTCGCCAAGCTTTATTTCATCTCCATCATTTATTGGATAGGCCTTTTCAATTTCAATTTCCTCGTTATTCACAAAGGTCCCATTAGCCGCCATTTCATCCTTTATCCAAAACTTTCCTTTTTTGTGTAGAATGTTTGCATGCTTCGATGAAATCGTAGAATCTGCAGTGATAGATATCGAATTTGCTGGATCACGACCGATTGTGTTATTCCCTTCATATATCCTATAATCGACCCCCATATTATCAAGAGTAAAAGACACTAACCACCCCGTAATCATCCTAGCGGCTCGTGGCTGAGAAATAATTCCTTCATCGGAAGATTCATCCGACATGCCTCCGATGTACGTCTTATTTAAATCTCTCTTTGCTCCTGATGGATTTGGTTTAGCACCAAAAACTTGGGTTTTATCATTGCCCTCAACAACTTGCGTTGGCGCATCAATATTTTGACCCTTACCACCAAATATTTGAGTTTTATCAAAGTTGGTTTCATTACCTGAAGTTGCTTTTGTAGCACCTAAATCCTGATTTGAACTAGTATTTGAACAGTGAGGGCATCCACTTAATTCTTCCTTGAAAAAGTGACCACTTGGACATCTTTTGAAACCTTTCATATAGTGTAGTGTTAGTTATCTTAATTCATAAATAAGGATTGTAAGATAATAATTTTTAACATAAACTCGAGGACCTAGTATCCCAAATTGCAGGCATGACTAGAAAAAATCTTACCACATTTACCCAAATGTGTTAAACTTGCCCATTTCATCATTATAGTTTGCATGAATCAGAACGAAATTAGGGTTGCTCCTGGCGATTTATGAGTTCTAAATTGAAATCAAACATGGCTTTCTCAATGGAAAATTATACTTTCACAAGGAAGACTTTATTATTAAAATAAGTGGACATGATTGGAGATCGGATATTGAATTATGAAATAAAATCTCTATTAGGCGAAGGTGGTATGGGAGATGTATACCTCGGAGAGCACGTTTCAATCGGGCGAAAAGTAGCCATCAAGATATTAAAGCCTGAGCTCGCTAAAAACCCTGAGATTAGAAAGCGCTTCAAGAACGAAGCGAAAGTGATGGCTCAACTTCAACATCCTAACATCGTTCAGTTGTACGATTTTCACGAAGATGACAATGGACTTTACCTCATCATGGAATTCATCGAAGGCGATGAATTAGCGGATAAAATTTCAAGACTGCAATCCCCATTCGAGATCAAAGATGCAAAAGACCTAATGCTTAAGATTTTAGATGCATTCAAGTATGCACATTCTAACGGAGTAGTTCATAGAGATGTTAAGCCTGCAAATATACTTGTGACTAAAAATGGAGATGTTAAAGTACTCGATTTTGGGATCGCAAAAATTGTAGGTGACGAGCAATTTAATTTAACCAAAACTGGATCGCAGGTTGGTACTGCTTACTACATGTCGCCAGAACAGGTGAAGGCAAAAGATATAGGTCCTCAATCTGACATTTATTCACTTGGAGTAACGTTCTACGAAATGCTCTCCGGATATTGCCCCTACAAGGCGCTCAAATCAGAATATGACATTAGCAATCAAATTGTGAATGTGCCTCTTCAATCTTTGGTAGAAACGATGGGCGATCAATATTCGCTCGTCTGGGAGGTGATTGAAAAAGCCACTGAAAAAGAACCGTCC
>DKPV01000041.1:17037-17530 GCA_002471375.1 Flavobacteriales bacterium UBA7325 | reverse complement strand
CGAGAAAGTTAAAATATTCATAAAATGATAATGATTAGTATTATTACCCTTTTACAAATCTAAGCTGCTCAACCTTTCCGTTTCGCACAATTCGAAATATATATACTCCTGAATTGAGAAATGATATATCAATTTGATCATTTTTCTCAGGAGTCATGATAATGCGACCTAACTGATCAATAATCTGTATTGCCCCAATTTTGCCTGTCAAAGAATTAACATGCAGTACATTATGAGCCGGGTTTGGATAGACGTTCCATGAGAGTTCCTGGTTCAATTCATTAGTTCCAGTTGTTGTGAGGGCTAGTTGAACCGCTGCATAGGCATTGACTTTTCCCCATCCCCATTTTGTGTGGCCGGCAGTAGGGATGACTCCTGTGTATGAGTCTTCTCGAGCGGTCTGTTTGATTATTTCTTTTACCTGTGCAGCTGATAAATACTGGTTTGCATCTAGAATAAGTGCTACTACACCTGCGACAACTGGAGATGACAT
>DKPV01000041.1:16278-16714 GCA_002471375.1 Flavobacteriales bacterium UBA7325 | reverse complement strand
GAGGTGCCACTGAATCTTGCAAATGGGTATGTGCGACCGTTGAAATCTATTGATGTGAAAGTGGTGTATGACGCATCGGTATATGACGATATGGAAGAAACCACTTGCACCCCTGGTGCAGCGATATCTGGTTTCATTGAATCATTCAGAAGTGGACCGATGCTTGTAAACGCAGCCGGTGCTCCTCCGGCCAGTGATCCATTACCAAGTAGAAATTCTGCAGAGTAAGCAGCTACCGATATGGCTGATTCCGAGCAGGCAGGTGTACCGATCCCATGTTGATCATTGCCAGTTAAGGTTCCTGCGCCAGCTGAAGAAAATGTCATTCCCCAGTTGCCAACATCATTTGTAAGCTCCGTTACATTCCAGTAATGAACTTTACCGCTCGTTGCAGTAGATTTTAATAGAACCTTAATTCCTGATGGCGGCTTTTTAA
>DKPV01000041.1:0-15997 GCA_002471375.1 Flavobacteriales bacterium UBA7325 | reverse complement strand
AGCTAGCTTTGTAAATTCCTAATTCCTGATGGCGGCTTTTTAATTCGCATTCTTATCTGAGGACGTCCGTTACTTGGGTAGGCATTGTCTGCTGAAAGGTTGTACCAGATTGTATCCACAGCATTAACAACTATAAAGCTATCTATGTAGGAAGTTGTCGTGAGTGTAGAGTAGTTAGGGCTTTCACCTAGGAATACATTCGAACTATTTAATACCCTAAATCCACCGGAGAAATCATTTCCTGCGTCTCCCCACATATGTATACTTTGTCCCCAGAGACTCGCTAATGTCGTCGAGCTATAAAAACCAATATTCGATAGAACAGTATCTCCAGCAAAATCCTTTTCCAAATGAAAGTTCACCTGACCGTTATTTCCAGCGGATGTAACAAAGACAACATGCAAATCTGAAAAAATATCCAATCCTTGACTCAAGATAGATGTTCCATCTATGGCGCCCATGTGGTATAATCCCCAGCTCATATTTATTACAAGTCGTTTCCCTTCAGACTGTGCTTTGTCGTACATCCATTGCCAAGCGTCAAATACAGATGCTTCATCAACTAGGAAAGTAGTGAACAAGAAGTTTGATTCAAATGCAACTCCGCGATAGGGAGTTCCAGCTCCAGATCCTCCTGCAATACCAGCAACATGAGTTCCATGTGTTGCATAGGAATAGATGTTTGCAGTATCAGCACCTGCTGAATTAAACTCTGCCAATGTTGTAAATTCAGTTCCATAGCTGTATCCTGAAGGAGCCGGACCAGAAGTTTTAAATTGGTCCCATGCTGCTATGATTCTTGTATTCGCTAATGTAGTATCGTAGAACATCGGAGAGGAGTAGTCAAAGCCCCAATCAGTTACTCCGATTATTACATCTTTCCCTGTGTAACCTTCTGGTAATCCATATCCAGCCCAAACGCTGTCAGCTCGCACATCCCCAGGTATTTTGTTCAATTTTGGTTTAATCATTCCGGCCATTTCTATACGTTCTAGACCAGATATCGATAAAACTTGATAGAGCTCCGATAGAGGGTACTTTAAACTTATGACATTTCCTACATGAGCACCAATCAATATCCCCTCAGATTCAAGCTCTTGTTTATTGAAATTATCGTTGGTGATTCCTAGGAATGAAACATATTCCTTACCGTGAATAGTATGTACCGGAAAACGTTTACGCAATAAACTCGACGCACTTTTTTCCTTCGAGTACTCTTTATACACATGAAAGATATCTGCCTTTGTGTTATTTGAAGAAATTACCTGTGTATATCCAAAAACAGGAAGAAGTAGTAGGAAAAAGAGAATTCTCATGACGAAATTTTATAGCTCAAATTTACGACAATTAATACACTCTTCAAACTTGATCTATGGAGCGTCTATTTCCACTCTTTCATTTCCACCCCATCTTTATCGATGACGAGATAGGTGTTGTAATTGATCCATTCACCAAGGTTGTAGTAATTAGACCCTTCACCGACTTTTACTTCTAATGGGAGGTGACGATGTCCGAAGATAAATCCGCTAAAAAAATCTTTCTCTAGAACTTCTTTACAGTAGACTACTAACCATTCATTTTCGTCGCCATGATACTTTTCATCTGAGTGCCCATTTTTCCCTCTGCTTTTCTGAGAAGACTTCGATGCTAGCCAAATCCCGAAATTTGGATGCAAGCGGGCAAAACACCATTGACAGAAGCGATTGTTAAATATTTTCTTTAACATCTTGTATCCTTTGTCTCCTGGGCCAAGTCCATCGCCATGTCCGATAAGGTACTTTTTTCCGAAAAACTCTCGTTCAATATTGTCTCGATGAAGTGTAACACCAAGTTCTTTAGGGATGTAATCAAAAATCCACATGTCATGATTACCTGTGAAAAAATGTATTGGTATTCCGCTATCGGAGAGTTCGGCAATTTTCCCTTGAAGTCTTACAAAGCCTCTAGGAATCGCTCTTTTGTATTCAAACCAAAAGTCAAAAATATCACCCACAAGATAAATCTCTTGAGCAGTATCTTTAATTGAATCTAACCATTCAACGATTTTCTTTTCTCGTATTAGGCTAGCTTCATAGTTAGGTGCACCTAAATGAAAATCAGATGCAAAGTATATTTTTTTCTTTGGGTCTTCTGTCATTACTAATGACCAAAGATACGATGTAATTCCTGTTCAAGTTGCTGACCACGAAGTTTTGTTCCAATGATCTTACCATCACGATCTATCAGTACAGTGAACGGAATACCATGAACACCGTAAATTTTGGCAACTCTGCTGCTCCATTGTTTCAAGTCACTCACATGGTTTGGCCAAAGCAATCCATCTTTCTCGATTGCTGCAGCCCAAGCTTCTTTTGATTTATCAAGAGAAACACTCATTACTGTAAAGCCTTCCTCTGAATACTTTTCATACGACTTAACAACCGTAGGGTTTTCTGCACGACATGGTCGACACCATGAAGCCCAGAAGTCAAGTAAAACAATACTTCCACGTAGATCTGAAAGTTTCATGGTTGTTCCATCTAACTTCATTTCTTCAAAGTCAGGAGCTTCTTTTCCTGCACCTAATGGATCCTTTGCAGCTTTTTCATCTCGTAGCTTAATATAATTTGCTTCTACCGCTTTTACGGTTGGAGATTCTCCAAACCCCGCAACGAGTTGTTTAACAATTGCTTCATAGGATGCAAAATCATTGGCAATATCTACTTGTGCTAACACAGGATATAGTGCCGCTGAGTTTTGATTCACTGAAACAAATTTTTGTTGTTCTCCTCGGAATTTAGTAAACTCCTCTGATGTCGCTTTATCCACGGCTTGTTTCTTTGTCGGATCAGCTTGAATTTGAGCCATAGCATTGTTGCGAACAACATTCCAGTTATTAACAAGCTCGAGGTATTGATTCATTGCGGCTGTTTCTTCAGATCCAATTATATTGGTGAATTCATTAATGTTAGCTCCGTCTCCATATACAGTGATTTCGCTATTCTCACGTAAAATCAAATTAATATGATTTTGTCCAAAACGCAAGACATAATAATCTGTGAAGGGGAGGGGAGTCTCGAACTTGAATTTTCCATCTTTAGATAACTTAGTCCCGATGTGGTCGGTATAAGCATTTCCGTATACTTGAGAAATGAAAATGGAGTCTTGGCCAGTGCTAAAGATCATCCCACTTACTTTGACATTGATCTCCTGTGAAAATGAAAAAGTTGTTGTTAGTAAGGCGATTAATAAGCTCGTGAATTTCATAAAGTTCTATTTTTTAAATATCTCTTTCAATTTTTGTTCCAATTCTGCTCCTCGAAGTTTCTGTCCAATAATTTTTCCGTCTGGATCAATTAAAACAGTGTGCGGAATTCCAGAGAAGTTATAGTTTTTCACCAAAGGTGTTTCCCACATAAGGAGGTCACTTACATGATTAGGCCAAATCAGGCCATCCGCAGCAATTGCCTGTTTCCAAGCGTTTCTGTCCTTGTCAAGTGATACTGAGTAGACTGTGAACCCGTCATTCTTATACTTGTTATATAGCTTCACAACGTTAGGATTCTCTCTTCGACATGGCTGACACCATGATGCCCAAAAGTCTATGAGAACGTACTTCCCGCGTAAGGAGGAGAGTTTAATCTCTGTACCTTCTGGATTTTTTAATGCAATCTCAGGAGCTTGTCCACCGCTACTTAGAGAAAGAAAGTTGTTGTATGCTCTTTCGATTTCAACAGTTTGTTGCTGCATATTCATTGCCATCGGAGAATCTGGATATTTGGAAATAAACGCATTTGTCACGCCCCTTAGAATATCTAAATTTTTAATATCATAGGTTTCAAACCCCATAGTTGGCGTTGCTGAAGCAGAAAGTACAATGTTAAAAGGGTTTCCAGGGTCTGCCTTCATTGAATTTAAGGCAAAATTATCTACAGGTTTTTTCAGATCCATAAATCGTTGGGTATAAACCTCGTCTGTAATTGTACCACGTTGCTCTGTAAGTTCCGCCTGAGCCAAATGGAATGTAGAAAATACCGCCATATAGCTAGTCATTGTCTCAGACCAAGAAGTTCCTGAAACGATTGGCTGTGTATCAAATGTGCCAGCTTTACCTTCTATAGTAACATTGTCATCCGGAACGAGTGTCAATGGAATGTACTTTGCCGTTTGACCTTCACCCATTCGCAGTTGGTAGATTCCGAAACCAGGTATGTTTCCTACAATCTTGAATGATCCATTTGCATCAGCTGTAGCTTGAGCTATTGCAATTGCTCCTTGTTCGCTAATTGCTTCAACATAAAAGTTTTGACCATTAGAACCAGAAATTATCCCGTTTACGGTGAAATTGTCTGGTCCAACTTCCTCTGAGTTGGAATTTTCATCATTATCATCATTAACTGGTGTATCATCGCCACAGGCAGCTAAAAGAATTGTAAGAAATAAAAAACCGAATAAATATTTCATTATAATTTGTCTAAGGTTTGACGTAACAGTTGATTTGCAGCCTTTGGGTCAGCCTTCCCTCTCGAGATTTTCATTAATTGCCCCATGAGAAAGCCCATTAATTGTTTCTCACCGTTAGTATAACGTTCAATCTCACTTGGGTGTTGCTTTATTACTTTTTCAATAAATTCTAAAATTGATTCTTCATTGGATTCCTGAATTAGATTCATCGATTCAGCATGCTGCAACGGTGATTTACTTTGACCCTCAAGCATTGCAGGGAACACTTTTTGTGACGCAACTGTAGATGATATCTTACCATCATCAATTATTTTTATCAAGTCAGCAATAGATTTTGCCGAAATTGGAAAATCAGAGATTTCCGTTCCATTCAAATTGATGAAGGATTTAATTCCGCCCATTAGCCAGTTCGCTGCGCCTTTGTAATTGGATGTATGCGAAATAATTTCCTCATAGTAAAGTGCTATGTCCTTACTGTCTGTGATGTTGTAGGCATCATAGTCAGACAATCCAAGTTCATTCGTGTATTTTAAAAACAACTCTCGTGGTAAGATTGGCATAGTCGCCTTAACCTTTTCAATAAACTCTTGCTTCACCGAAATTGGCTGTAGATCTGGCTCTGGGAAAAAGCGATAATCATTAGCGGCTTCCTTAGAACGCATGGAGATCGTTCGATTATTAGGTCCATCAAATGATCTTGTTTCTTGAGAGATTGTTTCCCCATTCTCTATAGCGATGATTTGTCGTTCAATTTCGAATTCAATTGCCTTTTGAACGTGACGCATGGAGTTCATATTCTTAACCTCCACTTTTGTTCCAAATTCTGGAGCACCTAGAAGACGTACCGAAATATTGGCATCACAACGTAGCGAACCTTCTTCCATATTTCCATCACAAATATCTAAGTAACGAACCAATTTTCTGACTTCACTAACATATGCGTAGGCATCTTCTGATGATCGAAGATCAGGTTCAGATACAATCTCGAGAAGTGGAACACCTGCACGGTTGATATCAACCAAAGTGTCGTACAAATCCATGTCGTGCATGCTTTTTCCAGCATCTTCTTCCATATGGATACGAGTTAATCCAATTTCTTTTTCGACTCCATCACTGTCTTTGATGATAATGCGTCCATTCGTACAGATCGGAGTTAAATCTTGTGTGATTTGATATCCTTTCGGTAAATCTGGATAGAAGTAGTTCTTTCTTGCAAAGTATTGATCGGGAGCAATGTCTGATTCGCAAGCAATTCCGAGCTTCACCGCGAATTCGATTGTTTTTTTATTCATAAAAGGTAAAGTCCCAGGATGTCCAAGCGAAATTGCACTGACATTACTGTTAGGGATCGCACCAAATTCGTTAACATCGTTCGAATATGCTTTCGACTTTGTTAACATTTGCGCATGGACCTCAAGTCCAATTACGGCTTCGTATTTATCTCGAATTTCAGCTTTCATTGAAGTTACTTTCTATACTCTCGCGATCAATTCTTTCATGATCAATGTCATTTTTGGTTCTGCCTTATTCGCAACTGCGATTACGTCCTCTACGCTTACTTCTTCTATTTTACCAGGAACTCCTAGGTCAGTGATGATAGAAATTGCAAAGCAAGGGATACTCATGTGACGTGCGACGATTACCTCTGGAACGGTAGACATTCCTACAGCATCAGCTCCAATTGCACGAACGTATGAATATTCAGCAGGAGTTTCAAGAGTTGGTCCTGTTAATCCTGCATATGTTCCGGTAGCAACACGAATCTTATTTTCTGCAGCTATTTCTTTAGCCAAAGCAATCATATCATGACTATACGGCTGACTCATATCAGGGAAACGTGGCCCCAATTCATCGATGTTTTTACCGATTAATGGGTGTGATGGGAAAAGATCAATGTGATCATCTTGAATCATCAATTCTCCAATTTCGAAATCTGGATTTACTCCTCCAGATGCATTACTGACAAATAGTTTTTCAATACCAAGAAGTTTCATTACACGCACAGGGAATGTACATTCTTTCAAAGTGTATCCTTCATAGAAGTGGAAACGACCTTGCATGGCTATTACGTGTTTCCCACCTAGTTCTCCAAAAATGAGTTTTCCTGAGTGACTTTGAACAGTCGACACAGGGAAGTTAGGGATGTCTTCGTATGCGATTTCATCAATAATATTGATTTCATTGACTAAGCCTCCGAGCCCAGTGCCAAGAATGATGCCAATAGTAGGTTGAACATCAGTTCTTGTTTTAATGTAGTCGCGCGATTCTTTAAACTTTTCTAACATATTCATTTATGATCTTATTAAATGTTGGTTGATTGTCTATATCTATTGTAATAGGTTGATAATGCCATGCAAAGTTTTCATCCTTAACTTCAGAAAAACCACGTAATCTCATGTAGTCTTTTTCCGTCGTGATTATTACCTTGCTCCGACTAGCAAAAGTACCAAATTTTTCATGAATAAGCGTGATATCTTTTTGTGTAAAATTGTGATGATCTGGAAATGCTATATGTTCAATATTGGCCTTTGTTTTCCAGTATTCAATGAGAGGTGTAGGATTTACTATTCCTGTAACTATCAATGCGTTTTCGATGTCGTCTGTTTTGAAGTCATTAAAAGAGACTAGTTTGCCGTAGGCTATAGATGAAAAGAATACTGGAATTATTCCTGAGCTCAAACTATCTTTTACTCGTTCTTTTTCCTGTTCAGAACATCCTTTGGGTGTCTTGCTTACGATGATGATATCAGATCTTTTCTTGCCTGATTGCCATTCTCGTAGATTTCCAGTGGGTAGCATGAAGTCATGCGAAAAGAGGTCATTGAATGGTGTTATCAAAATGTTTAATCCAGCTTTGACCGCACGGTGCTGAAATGCATCATCTAGAAGGATGAGCTTGTTTGTTGGAAATTCTTCTTGAATTCTTTTAACACCTTCTACGCGTTTTTCCGCAACTACAACCTGAATGCGGTCTGAATATCGCGACTTGTACTGTGTTGGTTCATCACCTATTTCTTCAGGGATTGAAGAAATTGTCGCAATTATAACGCCTTTGGTTTTACGCCCATAACCTCTACTAAGAGTACTCAGTGAAACACCTTCAGTTAAAAAATGCTGTATTAAGTAATCAATGTGAGGAGATTTTCCTGTTCCGCCAACGGATAGATTCCCAACAATTATAGATTTATCGGGAATATTATAGCTTTTAAATATGCCGAAATCAAAGCACTTATTCCGAAGGAAAGTAATGACACCGTAAATCAATGCCACTGGAAAGAGGATCCAACGGAGCACCTTCATAGTTCAATTATCAGGAACTAAATTCCGTGAAATTTTGACTGTCAGTAAAGAAGTAAATTCGAACCTGTGCAGTATCATCTAGGAAGTTGATTTTTCCAATTTCGAATCTGCTGATATTCAGTCCTGTTCTCTGTTGAAGGTCGTTCATCATTTCTTGATGACGCTCAGGAACAATCAATTCGATTTTTTCATAAACGATTGTTTTCCGTGTCTCGTGTCGTATAAGCCAAACTCGTTCTAAACCATAGGTAAGCGCAACAACGGTCAAGTTAATTAGCATCATTTCAGTAATACTAATTTTGTTGGACGCTAGCGAGTTAACTACACTGACGCCAATAACAAGGAACAAATAAGTCATCTCTTTAATCTGAATCGCATCTGTTCTATAACGAATAATACCAAAAATGGCGAAGAGTCCTAGACCCATTCCTGTGTCAATATCGAGCTTTTTTAACCCAAAACAAAGGAAGAACGTAATCGTACCAATTAGAAAGTAGGTGAATAGGTAATCCTTTCGCTTAGCGATCGGATAATATAGCATCCGAATAATAACCGTAAGAAATACGAAGTTGATTACAAGTCTAACTAGGAGTTTATATACATCATCGTCGAACCATGTTAGATTTAACAGTTGTTCTAGGGATTCGGGATTGGCAGTGCTAAGCAGCATTTGGTTTAATTTTTTTGATTTGTAATAATTTCTTCTTGAATCTATTATGTTTAACGCTTGGGTCTAATTTAATGATCCCAATACAGTATTTACTTAATCGAAATGGGCGTATCTTATGATTCTTCATGAGTTGAAAAAACGGAGATGTTCGATTTACCTTTGATTGTTTTAATTCGGCAATAACAAGAAAGTCCATATTTGACTTCTTCCCGTTCCAATTGAACTTTAAATCGAGATCAATCGTTAATCGTTCATTTATATGCTTTCCAACAAGTGTAATACGTCTATAGTTGTTCGTTAGCGTCGCAACAAGTCCATCAAAATCATCGAAACTAACAGATTCATTTACGAAATCTAGATGATCCTTTGGCATATCCATATGGAGCTCATCTGAAGGAATTCGCATTTTGTTTGTACGACCTTTGAACTTATGTTTTACTTCAAGAAAGGCAATGTCAGAATCTAAGTATTTTCTATACCGAACCTTCATTCGGTTCAGCTTCTTACGTTGATGCTCATTGAAGAATAGAAGATCTTCACTATCGTAGTAAAGACTTTCATAGGCGCTTATTGTTTTTCCTCCAATTGAAAGAGCCTTGTAGTGTTGGTCCAATTCAGGCAACAATGCCGCGAATTTTTCTGACGAAAAGATAAACTTTGTATCAACACGATCCATCAATTTAACATCTTCCATCTCATGGAGACCGATCTTATCAAAATTGTCAAGAATATTATCAATGGATTTCGTCAGCATTAACTCAAAGTTATCAATCTTATTGAATTCCTTATAACGGATGATTGACTTTTTAGATGACAAGAGCCGATTTAACTTGCGAAACTATATGTTTATTTATGATAAAAGATTAGTTATTAATAAGTCCTAAACAAACTTTCATACGGATCACCCTCTTGGCAGCGCTTTCAACTTGCATTTTGAACTTTTTATCCTTGCCACATGCAGTTAAAATTTCTTGATGTGCCTTTTTAGCGTCTTTAGGCATTAGAAGAATATCACAACCTGCTGCAATTGCCTTGACATTGGAATTTGGGACATTCACGACACCGCCCATTCCCATAGCGTCTGTAACTACGAGACCTTTGAAACCTAGACTATCTCTTAATAAATCAGTGACGATAACCTTAGAGAGAGTAGAAGGTGCACCGTGTGTATTAAATTTGGGATTGTTTTTAACCGCTATGTGCGCAACCATGATTGACAATACTCCATCCTCAATAAGCTCAGGGTAATACTTCACTTCCTTAAGCTCACCGTCAATCATTTGGAGTGACTTGTGTGTATCTCCTGAAACCAATCCATGTCCTGGGAAATGCTTAGCCGTGGCTATAATGTTTTGATTTTGCGATTGCGATATGAATGCTTTTGAAAACGGAACAATGTTCGCAGGGTCGGTCCCAAAGCCTCTATATCCAACAGTCTTGTTTGGAGATAAGTCAACTACAGGGGAGAAATTATAATTGATTCCAATATCGTTCAAATCATTCGAGATGGTTTCTGAGATTTGACGAGCTTCTTCAGTTGTTTTGATTTTATTTGCTCGAATCACTTCAGTCGATCCAATAATCTTCCTGTTGACTAATGATGGCTCTGCATCGGCAGAATATAAGAAGGGTAAACTTCCAATTTCCTTATTAGTTGCTTCATACTCAAGAACCCAATCTTTAAATTGTTGCTTCGTTCCATTTAGCAAAATGATTCCTCCGATGTATTTATTTTCAACTAAATACTTTATGGTTTCTTCAGATTGACCTAATCGTCCTGCGGCCGGCATTAGCAATTGAGCAACAATCTCTCGGTCATCTAATTTGCGGAAGATGCTGTCTACTTTTTCCTCAAGGCCACGATGTTTTGTTAAGTAAGCGTCAAGATTTATAGTTGGTTCAGGTGTAGAAACTAGTACATCTTCCCATGGATTCACTTCTGTCGAGTCATCTTGAGCACAGGAAGTGAATATTAGTAATGTAAGTACAAAGAGAAGACGAAAGTTCATGTGTAATTTGCTTTATTGTAAAATTAGTTGGTATCAGGCTATGATTGATTTTTTGAGACCACACTTGTCCACAATTTAAGTGTCAATAACTGTACCAACGTATTTGTGTCTTCGGATTGGATTTCTTATCTTAAATTGAATTTATCAACCTAACCAATATTTTACAAATGTTTACTATTAAATCCTGGGCTGAGAATGAACGCCCAAGAGAAAAACTGATGAACAATGGCCGGACAAGTATGTCCGATACAGAATTACTTGCTATTCTTATAGGTTCAGGAGTGAAAGGAGTGAGCGCCGTGGAATTGTCTCGACAAATATTGGCAGACTCAAATCATGATCTTTTTACGCTATCTAAAAGATCAATTCAATATTTTAAAAAGTTTAAAGGTATTGGTGATGCAAAGGCAATTACTATTTATGCTGCTCTAGAATTAGGCCGCAGAAGATCTAGTGTCGTCAAGAAAGCAATAAATCAAGTGAGGTCATCACAAGAGTCTTATTCTCGATTCTATCCAAGTTTTGCGGACTTGGAGCATGAAGAGTTTTATTCCATGTATTTAAATCGTGCGAACGAGATTATCTCAATCGAACAAATTTCAAAAGGAGGCCGATCTGGTACCGTGGCAGACGGCAAAGTTATATTTGAAAAGGCTCTAGAATTGAAGGCGACAGGGCTAATTATAGCGCATAATCATCCAAGTGGACAGTTACGACCAAGTCAAGCAGATGTGAACTTGACCAATTCTCTTGTAAAGTTTGGACGAATGATCGACTTGCAAATATTGGATCATCTTATTATTTCTGACGATAATTACTTTAGCTTTGCGGACGAGGGAATTTTGTAAAATCAGACATGAAGAAAATTGTTACTATCATTGGAGCTCGACCGCAGATAATCAAATCATCCGCAATAAGTAGAGCAGTTCAATCGGACTTTAAGGAAGTCCTTGAAGAAGTTATAGTTCATACTGGACAGCACTATGATGAAAACATGTCGAAAGTCTTTTTCGACGAGATGAGTATTCCAACTCCTAACTATAATCTACAGGTTGGTAGTGGCTCCCATGGGGTTCAAACTGCAAAGATGATTGAAGGGCTCGAAAAAATATTCTTGGATGAAAAGCCAGACGGTGTAGTTGTATACGGTGATACTAATTCAACAATTGCAGGTGCGCTTGCTGCTGCTAAAATTCATATCCCAGTGATTCACATAGAAGCTGGTTTGAGAAGCTTTAATAAAGCAATGCCTGAGGAGATCAACAGAATAGCTTGTGATCACATGTCATCTCTGCTTTTTACACCAACAAAAACGGGTATTGATAACTTGGCTAACGAAGGATTTAGTCTAGAGTTAGCGCCTAAAGCAACAATTGACTCACCGAACGTATATCACTGTGGTGACATTATGTATGATAATAGTCTTCATTTTTCAAAGGTTGCGAATGACTTCCAGACCGTAATGGAAAAAGAAAGTTTGGTGAAGGATGGATTTGTTTTGATGACAGTACATCGTGATTCTAATACCGATATTGCAGAGAACATGGAAGCGATATTCACTTCTGTCAATAAGCTCTCGAAGAAGTATGAAATTGAATTTGTTCTTCCTCTGCATCCTAGAACAAAAAGTAAATTGAAGACACAGCTGTCAGATGTTGCCTACACTGAGGTTATCAATAATCCGTTGATCAAGATTATTGATCCAGTTGGGTTCATGGACATCATTGCATTAGAGCAAAATGCCGGAATGCTGGTGACTGACAGTGGTGGCTTACAAAAGGAATCATTTTTCTTTAAAAAACCGTGTGTTATTTTGCGTGAACAAACCGAATGGATAGAGATCGTTAATAATGGAAATGCTATTCTCACGGGTGCAGATCCTGATAAAATAATAGAAGCTTTTGACTCGTTATATGAGTACAATAATTTCACATATCCGGAGTATTATGGAGATGGGAATGCAGCTAAATTTATATGCCAGAAAATAGTGGATGAAATAGTGTAGATGTTAACAGTAGTAGTTGATCAAATAACGCCCAGAATTGAGTATGTACTTGAATTTGTTTTCGAGTCTCGAGGAGTCGGTTATGAGATAGTTACTTCTAATTCAGATACATTATTAAATCAGCATGTACTGCATTACACACGCCTTGAGAAGGGGAGTTGTTGGATTGAATGTAGCTCGATTCTTTCAGAAGATTTGATCGCTGACCAAGTTGTTGGACAGGGAGAGTTTCAAGGTGTTGAATGCTTTACTTTTGATTCGATAGCTGATCCAATAGCCTCGATATTCTTTCATCTAACTAGATATGAAGAATACACCTCCTCCGATAGGGATCTCCATGATAGATTTCAACTCTCGGAGAGTAAGTTGCCAGATGCATGGATCGAGAAAGCAATGTGTGATCATTGGGTCGTGGCTATCCTGAACTTTCTGAATATAGAAAAGGAAGAGCAATTGGAAGTAGACTTGTTGCCAACATTTGATATCGATAATACCTATGCATACAAGTTAAAGTCAGGTAAGAGGAAGATCTTATCTACTTTAAGAGACATCGCCAAGATTGATACTTCGCGACTCCAAGAAAGGCGAAGTGTTGGGAGTGGTAAACGAGACCCATACGATACTTTTGATCTAATCTTAGATGTCAATAAGCGCTTTTCTAAAACAAGAATCTTTTGGTTAGTAGCCTCTGATGGGAAGTATGACCGTAATCTCTCAATAAAGGTGGAGAAACATCGAGGGTTGATACGTACCTTGATTGCAAAAGGCGCGAAAATAGGATTGCATCCGAGTTATGGTTCATTCAACAATGTGGATTTAATTCGACAAGAAAAATCAAAATTGGCTGTCGTAATTTCTGAAAAAATTAAATCTTCTCGTCAACATTATCTTCGGTTTTCGCTCCCACACACGTATAGAGCCCTTTTAAAGGCAGGTTTTGAGCATGATTATACCATGGGGTTTGCTGAGCGTGCAGGCTTTAGAGCAGGTACAGCAAGAAATTTTGTATGGTTTGATTTAGGACGAAATGAAAAAACTAATCTCATGATTCATCCTTTTGTATACATGGATGGTACGCTTAATGAGTATATGAAATTGACAATTTCGGAGAGTAAGGAATTAATCGCAAAACTCTTTGAAGAAGTGGTTGAATTCGGAGGTGACTTTAGTTTTATCTGGCATAATGAAACCATCGGAGATTACGGAAAGTGGGAGGGATGGAGTGAAGTATTGAACTATACATTAAATTTAAAAGATGAATCGAAATAGTGTAATTAGTGGTGTAATTCTAATCGTATTAGCTATTATTCTTGGAGCTTTTGGAGCTCATGCGTTGAAAGAAAAATTATCTGTATCGGATTTGCAAACGTTTGAAGTTGGAATTCGTTATCAAATGTACTGCGGAATAGGACTTTTAGTTGTAGGCCTTTCAGCACAGCAACTTTCATTTTCTCTAAAACCATTTTTGACTTTACTTACCTTAGGTTCTGTTCTTTTTAGCGGCTCAATATATTTATTGGCGATGCAACATATTTTTGGTTTGAAGCTCTCTTTCTTGGGACCTGTTACACCTATAGGTGGTCTATTAATGATACTAGGCTGGATTCTTTTTCTCACTAAAGTGCTCAAGATGAAAGAGACTAATAAACTTGAAGGTTAATGAGAGTGACTTTACTTGGTACCGGAACCTCACAAGGTGTTCCAGTGATTGCTTGTGACTGTGAGGTCTGTAAATCAGATGATCCTAAGGATTCAAGACTCAGATGTTCCGTTTTGATTGAATGTGATTCTAATAATTACGTCATTGATTCCGGTCCTGATTTTCGTCAACAAATGCTTCGTCACAAGGTTAAATCTCTATCAGGTATAATTTTCACTCATGAGCACAAGGATCATGTGGCAGGTTTAGATGATGTCCGAGCGTTTAACTATCAATCAAAAAAAGACATGGATATCTACTGCGATGCCAATGTCGAAGCTAAATTGAAGGTTGAATTTGGTTACGCGTTTGGAGAAAACACTTATCCTGGAGTTCCGAAATTGAACATTATTCCAATATCGAAAGAACCCTTCTCCCTGAATAATGGACTACCGGTAATACCTATTGAAGTGCTTCACTATAAGCTACCTGTATTGGCGTTTCGATTTGGAGATTTCACGTACATCACTGATGCAAAGACTGTATCGGAAGAGGAAAAAGAGAAAATTAAAGGGACAAAAGTTTTAATCGTAAATGCACTGAGAAAGGAACCGCACCTTTCACACTTCACATTGGATGAAGCATTAGCATTTATTGAAGAATTAAAGCCTGAACGTGCATATTTAACGCACATTTCACATCTCTTTGGTACTCACTCAGAGATTGAGGATTTGCTACCTGAAAATGTCTTTGTGGCATATGATGGGATGGAAATTGAATTATAGACAACTAATCATAAGATTATTCTAAATTTGCACACCTAAAGTTGAGATAATGGCAAACAATTTATTGAAAGGAAAAAGAGGAATTATTTTTGGAGCCCTTAATGAGCAGTCAATTGCTTGGAAGGTGGCTGAAAGAGCACATGAAGAAGGTGCAACATTTGTTTTGACAAATGCTCCGATCGCTATGCGAATGGGAGAGATCAATAAGCTAGCTGAGAAGACAGGTAGTCAAATAATCCCTGCTGATGCTACAAATGTAGAAGAGCTAGAGAAGCTAGTTGCTGAGTCTATGGAAATACTTGGTGGAAAACTGGATTTTGTACTTCACTCTATCGGAATGTCAGTAAATGTTCGTAAAGGGAAGCATTATACGGATGAGAATTATGACTGGACGATGAAAGGATTCGATGTTTCTGCATTATCATTTCATAAAGTTCTTCAAACGACTAAGAAGCTTGATGCTATGAACGAATGGGGGTCTATCCTTGCGTTAACGTACATCGCGGCACAAAGAGTATTCCCAGATTACAATGATATGGCTGACAATAAGTCATATTTGGAGTCAATCGCTAGAAGTTTTGGATATCATTACGGAGAAGCTAAGAAGGTACGTGTGAATACGATTTCGCAATCACCAACTATGACAACTGCTGGGTCAGGGGTTAAAGGTTTTAACGAGTTTATCAATTTTGCAGAGAGTATGTCGCCACTTGGAAATGCATCTGCATTAGCATGCGCTGATTACTGTATTAGCATGTTCTCTGATTTAACGAGATATGTTACTATGCAGAATTTATTCCATGACGGAGGGTTCTCTAATACGGGTGTAACTCAAGCTGTGATTGAAAAATTTAGCGACTAATAGATTTATATCAAATAATTTTAAAAGCGCTCTGACTCCAAAGTCAGGGCGTTTTTTAATATATGTTCTATACTAATTGCATTTTTTTTTGCGTTGCAATAATGGTAACCAATGCATCCGACTATGAAGTAGAGAAGTTTTAATTCAAACCTCGCTTTTCAAGAATTTCATTAAGGCTGATTTCATCAGGAATGAGTACTTCTCGAGCTTTACTGCCTCTGAATTGACCAATAATTCCCATTCCTTCTAGTTGATCAACGATTCTTCCTGCTCGGTTATAGCCT
>DKPV01000067.1:472-118880 GCA_002471375.1 Flavobacteriales bacterium UBA7325 | reverse complement strand
TGCATGAGTCTTCGCTCGGGGAGAAGGCCAAAAAACCGAGGACGAAAAAAATCGAAGAGTAGCCATTATACTATTTCATGAACCGTTCGTTGATAATACATCCTCAATTGTAATTGAGGATGTGGATCCTAAATGTTTTTATGTGGATTTCGAGGCGCTAGAATATTGTAATACGAGAACCATAAAAAAGCGAAGAAAAGAATCTGTTTACATCCAAGCACTCTACGTGCCACTTTTCAAGCGGAGAACTCATTATAACGCTAGAAAGGACACTAAAGAAAGCGTTAAGGTCCAACGTGTTCGTTGGAAGATTAGATCCACCGGAATCTTATGGTGGAAAAAGAAGCGATTCGTTGCAACAAATCCCAAAAAGAGTTTCGATCAGTTTCATTTTTTTACCTTAAATGATCTCACGATGCGATGGTTATAGTGAGGAAATTCTAACCAAGAATACCATCATCCTATATGTTCCTCAGTTCTATGCAGATCGATTTTTTCTCAATAATGCGCAACTCAAAGTGCGTTACTTTGGAAAAGAAAAGTTGAAAATCAGAGTACCTCGAGAGTATGTAGACATTACTGATGACTATTACTATAGCCGCAATGTAAGGTATAGGTTATCGAATAATCGATTTTCCTGGGAGGAGAAAAAAGGGAGGCTTCGACAAAATTATTTTTACGCGAAAATTCCAATTGTCGACAATCGAGTCCCTTGGATCAAGAGAATGCGGATTACTACTTTCTGTATGTATGATTCAATTTACACGAATTCTGGTGATGATCACGGCTTTTTGGAATGCAGCACCGGTATACTGGTAGGATGGAGATTACGCTTAGATCTTGAGCTAGGCTTATTCTATCAAACGGATTCCTTGACAGGTTATTTCGCCCTGGGGGTTCGTATAATAGAGTAAGATCAACTGCATCAATCCTCGGTGGGATAAATACTCACGCAAGTTTCTATGGGAGCCTTAGATACCAATTTAACTTCATGGCACTTCCATTGAGGGGTCTTAGAATTACGAAAAGATGGGATGAAGTGGGAACTGGAACACCACTCAACTATGTGGGAAGTTTGTATGTTGGGACTGAAGTGAAGGCAAGTTTTAATAAGTAATATCAGTCCTTTATGGGGGGGGATTTACATCTTGGATTTTCGATTGTGAATCGAGTATCAAATTCAATTGTACCTAGATTATTCATTCAAGGCGCAATCGCTAGAGACCTTATTGATCATGCAAGCCTGGATCCATACCCATTTATTCATTTAGGATTCGTACTGAATATCACAATGTACAATTAGATAATTTTTCCTGGGTTTAATATTCTGTTCGGATCAAATACCTCTTTGATTGAAGCCATTAGGCCAAGGCTCTTTTTCGAGAATGGAATATCCATGTATTGTTTCTGAACAAGGCCAATACCATGTTCGCCGGAAATTGTTCCACCTAGTTGCACAACCTCAGTGAAAAGTTCTCGAATGGCTATCGGAAGTTCATTGTTCCATTGATCATCAGTTAGCTCCCCTTTGATAATATTTACATGTAAGTTTCCATCTCCGGCATGACCATAGCAAATTGACTTAAAGCCATATTCGTTTCCAATGCGCTTCACATGATGGAGTAGAGTAGGGAGCTCAGACCGGGGGACTACTGTATCTTCCTCCTTGTAGATGGAGTTTGCTTTTACAGCCTCACCCACAGATCTTCTCAGTTTCCATAACGCATCTTTTTGTGCTTGAGATTCAGCAAAGAGTATTTCACCAGTATCAAAACTTTCAAGTACGTCCATTATTTTCGTGCAATCTGCCATCAATACTTCCGGATCAAATCCGTCAACTTCGATAAGAAGATGTGCGGCGTCGTCTTCCCCAACTCGAATAGATCGATCTTCGAGGAATTCTTGTGTCCAAAGCAGAGCATCACGTTCCATGAATTCCATTCCACTTGGAGTTACTCCGCTTCGTAAAATAGTCCCTACAGCTTCGCAAGCGACCTCTGAATCGTGAAATGGCACGAGCATCAGTAATTCATTCGTGGGATGCGCTATTAGCTTAAGAACAATCTTAGTGATGATCCCAAGTGTTCCTTCTGATCCTGTAATCAATTGAGTTAAGTTATACCCTGTTGCATTCTTTAATACATTTGCTCCTGTCCAGATTATTTCGCCATCTGGTAGGATAACTTGCAAATTCAAAACATATTCATTTGTCACGCCATATTTAACCGCCTTTGGTCCGCCAGAATTCTCTGAGACATTACCGCCAATAAAGCAGCTTCCTTTACTTGCAGGATCGGGCGGATAGAAGAGCCCTTTTTCCTTCACGCTGTTTTGGAGTACTTCAGTGATCACTCCAGGCTCAACTGTTACTTGATAATTTCGTTCATCAATGGAAAGAATTTTATTGAACTTCTCCATGGATAGCGCGACTCCATGATGCGCAGGTATAGCTCCGCCGCTCAACCCTGTTCTTGCTCCTGATGGAGTGACACATATTCGTTCTTTGTTGCAGTGTTTCATGATTGCCGATATCTCTTCAACCGTTTCTGGTTTTATCACTACCTCGGGTAGAATAGAAATGTCCTCTGTTTCATCCTTGCTATATTTCTCTAGGGATTTAGAATCCACAAAACAGCGATCATTTACGATGCTTTGAAAAAATGAAATGTCATCAGATGTAATTGTTTTGTACATGGATCAGCTTTGTTCAAAAATACAATTAATCGGTATAAAAAAGTCCCCTAGATTTCTCTAGAGGACTCGAACGTATATTTACGAATGATTAGTTACCCGTGATTTCAAATTCAGTACGTCTATTTTCTTGTCTTCCACTTGCTGAACCATTTGAAGCAATTGGTCGAGATGATCCGTATCCTTTTGCTGTCATCCTATTCGCAGCGATTCCTTTACTCTTCAAGTAAGTAACAACAGCTGCTGCTCTATCTTGAGAAAGACCTTCGTTTAATAGCGCTGAACCAGTGTTGTCGGTATGGCCTGATAATTCAACCTCTAATCCTGGAATATCTTTCATCAATTTCACGAGGCGATCTAACTCCGTATTCGACTCTTTTCGTAAAATTGATTTACCTGTATCGAAGAATACATTTCGAAGAGCAATTTTACTACCAATCTTAATGTTTTTCAATTCAATTACTTTGTTCACTAGGTTGTCACCACTTCCTTTCGGGATGTCAAAGTTTTCAGAGTGGAATAAATAGCCATCTGCTTTAACAGCAATTCCATAGTTTTTTCCAGACGCCAGTGTGATAATGAATTTACCAGTTGCGCTATTCGTTGTGAATGTTTCAATAATCTTACCTGTAGTGTTGTCCGTTATCTCTATATTAGACTCAACGGGTTTTTTCGTAAGTGCATCGATCGTTTTCCCTTTGAATACTGTGAAAGACTTCTTCTTAACTGTAACACTTGATTCAATCGAGTTGTCTGTAATCGGATTTACAATTGAAGCTAATAAATAGTCTTCTGTAGTTGTAACCGGTTCTTTAGGTTCACCCCAGAAAGTCACTTTGTAAATATCGTATCCACCTTTACCACCTTTTCTATTAGATGAGATATAGGCAAATTTCCCATTTGCAGTAGATGAAAAGAAGAAATCATCATATGGAGTATTGATCGGGTAACCTAGATTTTTTGGCTTTGACCATGCACCATTATTGTTCTCTGAGATGAAGATGTCATAACCGCCCATAGAACCACTTCCTTGAGATGCGATGTACATTGTTTCTCCGTCAATAGTAATATAGATTGGCCCTTCATTGAATTTACTGTTTACTGTAGAAATCATTTGAGCAGCCATATAGTTCTTTTGAATTTTACTTTGCATGCTTGAGTACATGATTTCAAACCCATTAGATCGGGTAGCATTATCTCTTCCGAAATAAATACTCCACCCATCTGCACTATAGGCAGCAAAGACTTCATTTGCTTTTTTAGATGAGATCTGGAACGGCATCTTTTCAGGTACCGACCATTCCGCACCTCTGAGTGTACTTTCGAAGATGTCAGTTTGTCCATCTACAACTCGGTGCATGAGCATTTTTGTTCCGTCATACGACATACAACTTGATACATCATCTACATCAGAATTTACACCACCTTTTAAGGGCTTAGGCGAAGACCATTTGCCTCCACTAAGCGTTGCAGAGTATATCTCATCGTCATATTCACCCGCTAAATCCCTAGAATGTCCGTTCGGACGATCTGAAGTCAAGATGATTTCTCCACCATCTGTAGTGATTGCAGGACCATACTCATTAGCTGAAGAATTGAGTTCTGATGCGTTATCAACCCATGCTCGAATCGGCGTTGATTCCAGTTTGATTGCGTCCGTACATTCGTTTTTATGTTTGTTGATAAATTTGCTGTAGTCCTCAGCTAATTTAGATTCAGCTTTAAATTTAGCGAAGGCTTTTTTAGCATCTGAGTATTTACCATCTAGTTGCAATGCAATACCATAGTAATACTCCATCAATTCATTACATGCTGGATTTAGTTTATGAGCTTCATAAAGAAAGCTAATGCAAGTTTCTCTGAATGCGGAATTCGCGTGACAAACACCAATTTTAAAATTCAGTTCGCCATTCTTAGGATTGAAACTTTGCGCTTTCATGTAATGTGTGAGCGCTTGGGCATATTGTGTTCCCGGGCTTTTCACGTCAAGTACTGCTTGATTGGCAACTTCAAAAAGTTCATCTCCTAATTTAATCTCAGCAACCGCTTTTTTGAATCCCTCTTTATCGTCCTTGAAATTGGCGCTTTTGAATTCAACGTTTTGTGCGCTCGCCACGGTGCAAACTACGAACGCTAAAAGTGTAAATAAATATTTCATGTTCTTTATCAATTAGTTTCCGCAGTTTCCAGCGTAATAGTTCTTACCTGGCTTAGATCCTAGTTCTTTTGCCTTATGCCAATCTTCGCAGGCGCCATTCATGTCTCGAAGCATTTCCCTCGCATTCGCTCTGTTGACATATGCGCCGGCGTTTGTGTCGTCTAGTTTAACTGCCTTGTTAGCTGATGCCAATGCTTTTTCGTATTCCTTTTGTTTAAAGTAAACTCCGCTCAGGTTGGAAGCTGCTGGCGCATAATCAGATTTTACACTTAAAGCTTTTTTGAAGTCCTTAATTGCGTCATCTAATCTTCCTTGATTTAATTGAACAACACCTCGATTATTGTATGCGAGATGAAAATTTGCGTCAATTGAAACCGCCCTGTTAAATGCTGCTAGGGCTCCAGTATAGTCTTTCATTTTAGACTTTGTCGTACCAATATTGTTTAGTACAAAAGCAAGATTTGGATTTTTACTTACCACTGCTTCATAGTCTGCTAAAGCTTTTGAGTATTCTCCGAGCATTCTGTAAGATGATCCTCTGTCGTTAAGAGCATTCACATCATCTTTATTTAGGTCTATTGCTGTAGTAAATGATTTCACTGCGCCTTTATAATCGTGCTGCAGAAATCGCAGTGTTGCATAGTTGTAATGAGCTTTAGGATTAGTTGCATCCAGTCGAATAGATTGTTGATAATCTTTTTCTGCATCCAGATAATTGTTCAATCCTTGATAAGCTCTACCACGTTGAAAAAATGCTTTTGAATATGCAGGTTTCATCGTTATGAGTCGGTCTAGCGACTTAACAGCATCACTATATTTGGCAGCTTCATTTTCTGCTACACCCTTGTTGTAATAGGCTGCAGTGAAGTTTGGGTCATGCTGTATAGACTTGCGAAATTCTTCGATAGCTGCACCGTATTGCTCCTTGCCAAAGAACTCAACTCCTCTATTATAGGCTTCTTGGCTGTTAGCTATCGCTTCATTTTCTTCATTTAATGCGGCAATGGAATCGCGATAGGCTTGCTCTTCTGGTGTTAACTCATCAGGTTGAGCAAAGCACGACGACGTGATCACTAGCATTACGATAGCAATCAAGGATTTAGTTTTTGGTTTCATACTTCTATAGTCTATTTTGGATTTCGGATATCCAAATTACAAACTTTGTGCCGAAGAAACAGGTGAAGTTTTCAACAATCGCAAAATTGTTAACTTTATGCACTTAAATTTATTGAATGTCAAAAGAAGCATATATAGTAGATGGAATCCGAACGCCAATAGGTAATTTTGGAGGGACACTTGGACCGATTAGAGCGGATGATTTAGGTGCTCATGCAATAAGAGAATTAATGGTGAGGAATTCAAATTTAGATCCACTTGCAATTGAGGATGTAATCTTCGGATGCGCTAATCAAGCGGGTGAGGATAACCGAAATGTTGCCCGAATGTCTGGATTACTTGCTGGATTACCTTGGCAAGTTGGAGGTGAAACGATCAATCGATTATGTGCTTCTGGAATGGCTTCAACGATTCATGCCGCACGTGCAATTAAAGATAATGCGGGAGACATCTTTATATCTGGAGGTGTTGAACATATGACAAGAGGCCCTTGGGTGATTTCCAAAGTATCCAAGCCATATGGGCGGGATGCTCAGATGCATGATTCGTCATTTGGTTGGAGGTTTATCAATCCAAAAATGCAGGAAATGTATGGAACCGATGGTATGGGGAACACAGCAGAGAATCTTGTTGAAAAATATGGGATAGAGCGTGAGGCTCAAGATGAATTTGCTTTGTGGTCGCAACAAAAAGCTACAGCTGCAATTAAATCGGGTAGACTAGATCAAGAAATCGCTCCGGTTCTTATTCCACAGCGCAAGAAAGATCCAATTGTTTTCGACACAGACGAGTTTGTTCGTCCAAATTCGACGATTGAAACGCTTTCTGGTTTGCGACCTGCGTTTAAAAAAGACGGCTCTGTTACTGCCGGAAACTCTTCTGGATTGAACGATGGTGCAGCTGCTTTGTTGGTTGCTTCGGAAGAAGGATTAAAGCAACACAGCTTAAAGCCAATGGCGCGTATTCTTGGCGGTGCTATCGCTGGAGTTGAGCCAAGAATAATGGGGATAGGTCCAGTTTACGCTTCTGAAAAGATTTTGAAACGAACTGGATTGACACTCGATCAAATGGATATTTTGGAATTGAATGAGGCTTTCTCAGCGCAGGTGCTCGCATGTACAAGAAAGATGGGGATAGCTGATAACGATCCACGAATAAACCCTAACGGAGGTGCAATAGCACTTGGACATCCTCTTGGGATGACTGGGGCAAGAATTTTGCATACAGCCGCGCTGCAATTACAGCAATCAAATAAGCAATATGCACTCGTGAGTATGTGTATTGGAGTTGGACAAGGATACGCTACAATTTTAGAGCGAGTTTAGCCAACCAAACTTGAACTAATTACGTTATAGTAACGATGCGATATACACTACTTGCCTTGATGGCATTATTTCTCTTTACTAGTTGTAAGAAAGAGAATACTGTCTGGGAAACTGACTGGAGCGTTCCCGTAATAAATGACACACTTTCACTTAGCAATTTAGTGAATGACTCGACCCTAGCTGAAACGGGAGGTTTTTATAGTGTTGATTTAAATAGATCTCTTTTTGACATCAGTATAAATGAGTTTGTTGAGATACCCGATACAACCGTTCAGGGTGCATTTGGGACGACCTTTCCATTCATTTCGGTGACGCCTGGATTGGAGTTCGTCAACGAGGAAGAGGAGCTAGTACTGAATATTGCAGATGTGCAGCTAAAAGAAATTATTACGGGTGAAGGTTTTATTGATATTGAACTGATTAACCCATTAGAAACAATGGCGTTTTTCACCATAAATCTACCTGGAATTACGAAGGACGGAATACCATTTGTTCAGACATATAATGTTCCTGCTGGTTCAGCCTCTAACCCAGCTTCCTCATCGAATACAATTAGTTTGAATGGTTACCAATTAGATCTTACTGGGATTAATGGCAACGAACGAAATACATTGAGGTCTGTTGTTACTGTTGTTGCAGATCCCGCAGGACCGACTGTTACAATGACCAATACCGATACTGTCCGGATGAATGTGACGTTGCGAGGTATGCAAATAGATTATGCTCGAGGATATTTTGGAAATCAAATAATATCTGATACAACTGAAGTTGATCTTGATTTGCTAAATATGGTTCAGTCTGGAGTGATAGACCTTCCGAATACAACGGTAAAGTTTGAGGTGAACAATGGTGTTAAAGTTGGAGCGCGCGCTTTGTTGAATTTTGTAAAGAATGAAAATAGTTCAGGTACAATTGTCTCATTGAATCATCCTCAGCTAGGGACTGATTTCAATATAGATCCAGCACTCGGCTCTTGGTCGACATTATCGCCTTCTCAGAAGCTTATTGTATTTGATGATGCAAATAGTAACATCGAGGAATTCCTCGAGAATCTTGGAGCTAAAAACACGCTAGGTTATCGTATAGAGATGAACCCTTGGGGTAATGTCTCAGGAGGGAATGATGAAATATTTCCTCAAAGTAGGTTAGGGGTTAACCTTCATGTTAATATGCCACTTACTGTTGGTACGAATGCATTAGTTGTGAGTGATACGTTCGAAGTGGACTTGACACAAGATCTCAATAGCACACACGTGGTGTCTGGTGAGATGTTACTTACTTCGAGCAATGCTTTTCCATTTTCCGGTGATGTTACATTGAAACTTGTGAATTCAAATGGATCTGTACTACATACAATTTCAGGTTCTCAGAGAATCCAGTCTGCTCAATATGGTTCGTTGCAAGCAGCGACGAATTTGATGGTTGCTAATTCGGATGTTAAGTTTGTCTTGAATGAAGCTGCCTTAGTAGATATCAATGATGTTAAATCGATAATTGTCGAATCGGAATTCAACTCAATGAACCCTATAACTAGCTTGAATGAGCAAATGAGCATTCCAGTTGGTGCCTTCTTAGGTGTCAAGTTAAGAACTCGTTTTACAACTCAAAACCAATTTTAATAAGTGAATTTGATGCGAAATAGTATAGCAATAATATTGTTTTTAGGTGTCCAGTTTACATCATTCGCTCAGCTACTTCCTGTGCAGTATGATACATTGGAACGATCACATGAGATAATCTTATCGGGTGGTATTGATTACTCAGGGTCTGCGTTGCAGAATGATTTGACGTCCAAATTTATTCGAGGAGGATTGATCACACAAGACATTAAGAATGCTTCCTTTGATAGACATAAAAGAATAAACCGATTTGGAGGTTCATTCTCAGCTGATGCGGAATATAGAAACTACAATATCCGAATGTTTAAAAAGCGAGATTGGGGGATGGTTTTCAAAGCGGGGACCTTCGGCTTTGGAGGTGCACTCTATTCGGATGATGTATTTGGTATGACATTCTATGGTAATGACCGTTACGTTGGTGATACAATAGATATGTCTGGGTTGAATACTAATTTCACAATGATGCAAAAGATTGGTGTTGGATTGATCGATGTGAAATCGAAATCTAGTGTATCGTTGAACATATACAATGTGAGTAATCGAATGAGCGCTAATTTCAGAGATCTAAGTATTATTCAGAGTTCAGATGGACAGGATGTTGAGGTTCAAATGGACGGTGAAGTTGATGTCAGAGATAATTTAAAGTTCAATCAAGGTATAGGTTTCGGGATCGATGTAGATTTTAAACTGCCTATTTCTCTGAAAGAAGACGAGACGGCTTACGTTCAGTTTTTAGTCAAGAACATTGGATTTGCATATTTATACGAAGAACAAAAGTCGTATGCTATAGATACTGCAATCTCCTATTCTGGATTTGAGTTTGATCAGCTAATGGGAGATAATGCTATTGTATTCGATAGCGTGGATGTTCTAGATACTCTTGGTGTAACATCTTCTACCTCTAATAGGACAATCATGTTGCCCGGTTTTATTCAAGTCGGAAAAATGGTTGATTCTCAAAATGAGTCTATGTTCCAATCTTTTTTTGGAGTGCGATTATACCCAACTCTAATTTATAGTCCGTATGTCTACGCTGGTGTTCACATTAAGCCAATGGATAAGGTCTATGTTGGAGCAAATGTTGGATATGGCGGCTTTGCCAATTTTCGAGGGGGACTTTATGCTGGTATGAATTTCGATCATTTTTCATTCGGTCTAGGTACTGAAAATATTGTAGGAATGATCTCTAGAAAGGGGAACGGACAATCATTATATTTAAGAGTCAAATGCGTATTTTAATAACGATAACACTGGTTGTTTCGGCAACAATTAGCTTCGGTCAAGTAAGCAGTTTTTTCAAACTGTACTCTGATCAGGGAGACGATAGCGGACATGGAATAGTAGAACTATTAGACAGTAGCTATGCGGTTACAGGATCCTCAAGTAGTTTTATTGGTGGGGTTGGTTCTCAGGCATTTTTACTCAAAATTGATTCAACAGGTGGATTTGAATGGTCTAAGAATTACGGTGGCCCAGAATCTGAAGTAGGTCGAAGAATTATGCACATTGACAATATTGGTTACTACATTGCAGGATATACTAACTCTTATGGAAATGGCGGCTATGATTACTATTTGCTAAAAACGGACCTCTCCGGCAATATTCTGTGGGAAAAGACCTATGGTGACTTTGGTTGGGAACGTGTTCATGATGCGGTCTTAGCTCGTGATTCTGGTGTTATTATGATTGGTGAGACTTCTTCTAGTTTTCCTGAAAATAAGGATATGTGGATCGTCAGAACAGATCAGAATGGAGATACTCTTTGGACAATGCGATTAGGTGATGAAAACGGAGATGATGTTCTTGAATCGATTGATCAGGCTACAGATTCAACATACTATGCCGCAGGATATACATATGACCCTATTCTGGATCAAACATTTGCCTTCTCTATGCATTTACATGAGAATGGAACTGTTTACTGGACTGACAATATGGGCGCAGATGGGGATTACTATTTCCATGGTATTACTATGGATACTGCTAATAATGAATTGGTAGCTGTCGGGCATCATGTACCTCTCGGCGAAACTCGGAAAGATCAGTTTTTTGCTCGAATTGGACTGGCGGGAGCTGAGATTGGTTGGTACACGAATCCATTAGCTCGAGACCAGATGAATACTATGGTGACGACGTATGGAATTGCAGGTTATCGAATGATTGGATTGTCTAAGTTCGATGACAGCTCAGTGGACGAAGCTGAGGATGTTTCATTACATATGTATACTCAAGCCTTGGCTCATTTAACAACAGTTTTTTCTGTAAATTTCCCAGGTCAGGATGATATGGGGCAAGTTGTGCCTACCCAAGACGGCGGTACAATATCTACAGGAAGAACCAATAGTCAGGGGGATACAATAGGTGTCAATCATATTTTTGTAGCAAAAGTAGGTATGTGGAATGATAATCCGAGTACGATCATTCCTCATGATATCCAGACCGTAGTATCAGTTGAAGAGGATGATATGATTGAGTATTTAGAAGTGTATCCGAATCCGTCAAATGGAATTATTACTCTTTCATCGTCACTTCAGGATGAAGTGAGCGTCGAGATTTATTCAGGACTTGGAGCGCTCATGTCGAAGATGAACATGTATGGTTCCATTACGATGGATGTATCAAATTATTCGGCTGGTATATATTACATTAAATCAACAACGAAGGGTGGATTAAGAAACGTTCATAAGCTTGTTGTGAAAAAATAATCTTACTATTTATTCTATTATAGATCTCTGGTGATGGTATTACCACTCCAACGAACCTTCGGTAAACCAGTCTTTCTTGGCTCTTAATGTTTGCTCAATAACGTCTCTAACACAGTGTCTGCCTCCATTGAATGGAGAGTGATAATCTGAGATTGCTTTTATCTCTACTGCTGCATCTTGCGGGCAAGTGGCTATTCCAACTTTTCTCATTACTTCATAATCTGGTATATCATCTCCCATATATAATACCTGATCATCAGTAAATTGATATTTCGCTTTTAATTCACCATAGACATTTAGTTTGTTACTTGAACGAAGTCTAACTTCGGTCACGCCAAGCGATTCTAACCTTGTTCTCACTTGTTCAGATGCTCCTCCTGTTATAATAAGTACCTTGTAACCTTTTTTAACTGCATATTGAAGGGCGTAACCATCGCGAGAATTCAGAGATCGGACGATGTCCTCTTTCATTAGGAGAATATCACCATTTGTCAATACCCCATCTACATCAAATATGAATGTGGTGATATTGGCTAGGTTTTCTTTGTAACTAGTCATTGTTGTAGGTTTTTTTAATGCTATCAGTTATCAATCGGTACATTTCCTTTTGGTTGCCGGACAACTCATTTAAATGCGAAGAAATTATGCTTTGGTCACCTCTTCGAGCTGGTCCCGTTTGGGCTTCTTTTGGTGATTCGGATTGAAGTTTTTTAACAGTCTCCGTGAGAAGTGGTTTTAACAATTCGAAATCCAAATTCTTTGTAGTCAAGAATTCGTTCGCCACAAAGCTCATATGGTTAGTAAAGTTATTTACCCAAACTGCGGCTAGATGAAGGTGTTTTCTTTCTTCCGAAGTTGCGTATTGAACTTTACGGCTAATCATCCACGCTAAATCAAATAGCGTACGAGAAAAATCTTCATCATTTGCTTCAATGAAAAAAGGAACCTCAAAAATGTTAAGCGTCACGCCCTTCGTAAAGGTTTGAAGTGGATAAAAGACACCAAGTTTTTTATTCGTAGAGAACGATTTGAGTTCTGTTGATCCAGAGGTGTATGCTACTGGACAGCTATCAGGTATTTGATCAACTACAGATGCAATAGCGCCATCTGGCACACATACAATTACCAGTTGATTTTCAGGTAGGTCAGCGATTTGATCTACGAGTTCCGCATTGATCTCAGTTGCAGAGCTGAGTACGCTCGCATGATTCCGAGTAAATATATGAGTAACGGCTATGTTCTGTCGGTCTAATTCGTATGCGAGATGTGACCCAACATTACCAAACCCTACAAATGATACTTTTTCCATCTTGAATTTTACAGCTCAAAGATACACGAATTCTTTTTTAAGAAGAATAGGTTGTAGGGCAAAAAAGCACCATTCGATTGAACAATGCTTTGTTATTTCCTTACTTCGAAAAGTTATTTCTTACCGTGACACTGCTTGAATTTCTTACCACTTCCACAAGGGCAAGGTTCATTTCGACCTACAGTTTTTTCAACAGTAACAGGTTGTTGCTTTTCCATGGGGCGCTGTGCACCTGAGTTTTGAGCTGCTTGACGATTCGCTTCTGTTCCTGCGCCTACTTCTTCTTGAGTAGAACTCGAGCTTTCTTTTGCTTTCGCATAGCTATTTGATTTCGTACTTGACTGATTCGTAGTTTGAATTTGCTCAACAGGAATATCCATTTTCATGAGTAAATCCATTGTTTCGTTATTTAAACGATCAAGCATACGTTTGAATAATTCAAATGATTCAAGCTTGTATACTAATAACGGATCTTTTTGCTCATACTGTGCATGGTGCACTGCAGAACGAAGATCATCCATCTCACGAAGGTGCTCTTTCCATTCGTTGTCAATCATCCCAAGCGTGATGTTTTTCTCAAAGTTTGTAGTGATAGCTTTGCCGCCACTTTCGTACGCTTCTTCAAGATTTACCACAAGTTGCATTTCACGTCGTCCATCTGTGAGTGGGAACACAATGTTCTTGTATTGATCTGACATTGTTTCATGAACATGCTTGATCTGAGGCATTGCCTTTTCAGAGATCTTGGCGTTCTTGCGGTCATATTGCTCACGAACTGATCCGTAAACTTTCTCAACAAGTTCGATCTGCTCAATTGAATCAAAATCTGATTTAGAAACCGGAGACTGAATTCCAACTGTTCTTAAAAGATCAAGTTCGAAATCATTGAAGTCTGTTTTTGCTCTACCTGCAGACACAGATTCAGCAACATCATAGAACGTGTTATCGATATCCATATCCAATCGATCTCCAAATAACGCATTCTTACGTTTTTTGTAGATTGCCTTACGTTGAGCGTTCATGACATCATCATACTCAAGAAGTCTTTTACGGATACCGAAGTTATTTTCTTCAACTTTCTTTTGAGCTCTTTCAATAGATTTTGAGACCATACTGTGGGTAATTACTTCTCCCTCTTTTAGTCCCATTCTATCCATCAACTTCGCGATACGCTCAGATCCGAATTTACGCATCAAGCCATCCTCGAGTGATACGAAGAAAATTGAAGATCCTGGATCACCTTGACGACCAGAACGACCTCTTAACTGACGGTCAACACGACGTGAATCATGACGCTCCGTTCCGATAATTGCTAATCCTCCGGCTTCTTTAACACCTTCACCAAGTTTGATATCAGTACCACGACCGGCCATGTTTGTCGCTATTGTTACAGCCTTGGCTTGTCCTGCACTCGCTACAATTTCGGCCTCACGTTGGTGGTATTTTGCATTCAGAACCTCATGTTTGATTTCCTTCATTGCAAGCATTCGGCTTAGCAATTCAGAAATCTCAACGGTAGTTGTACCAACAAGAACAGGTCGATTTGCATCGGTTAGTTTCTTGATTTCTTCAATAACTGCATTATATTTCTCACGAGCAGTTTTGAAAACTAGATCATTTTGATCTTTACGTGCAATCGGTCTGTTTGTAGGGATCACAACAACATCTAATTCATAGATATCCCAGAATTCTTTTGCTTCTGTTTCCGCTGTACCAGTCATTCCTGATAGCTTGTGATACATTCTGAAATAATTCTGTAGTGTAATCGACGCATATGTTTGAGTGGCTGCCTCAACTTTTACATTTTCTTTTGCCTCGATCGCTTGGTGAAGTCCATCAGAATAACGACGCCCTTCCATAATACGACCTGTCTGCTCATCGACAATCTTAATTTTATTGTCCATGATTACATACTCTACCTCTTTTTCAAAAAGAGAATACGCCTTTAATAGTTGATTGACAGAATGGATTCTTTCAGATTTGATGCTGTAATCTCTGATGAGCTCGTCTTTTCGAGTCAAGAAATCATCATTTGAAAGACCTTGCTTCTGAAGGTTAGCAATTTCTCCTCCAATATCCGGCATGATAAAGAAGCCTCTTCCTTCATTCCCTGAAATCAGATCAATTCCTTTATCCGTTAATTCAACAGTGTTTTGTTTCTCTTCAATGACAAAGAATAATTCTTTATCGATCTGCTTCATCTTCTTCCCCTGCTCCTGCATGTAGAAGTTCTCAGTCTTTTGAAGATGTGCTCTTACTCCAGGCTCAGACAAGTACTTGATTAAAGCTTTGTTCTTTGGAAGTCCACGGTAAGCTCGCAAAAGTGAAATACCACCGCTCTCTAGCATTTTCTTAGGATCTTGTCCGTCTGCAACATCTCCTTCAAGAACTACAAGATCTTTTTTCGCTTCAGCTAGACAAGTAGTTACATACTTTTTCTGAGCTGCGATAATAGTTTCAATCCGCGGTTTTAACTCAGTAAATTCATGCTTGTCTCCCTCTGGAGTAGGCCCTGAGATAATAAGAGGGGTTCTGGCATCATCAATAAGTACAGAATCGACCTCATCAATAATTGCGTAATGATGTTTTTGTTGAACTAGATCATCTGGACTCGCTGCCATATTGTCACGGAGGTAGTCAAAACCAAACTCATTGTTTGTTCCGAATACAATATCACATTTATAGGCTTCTTTCCTCTCTGAAGAATTTGGTTTGTGCTTATCGATACAATCAACTGATAATCCATGGAATTGGTACATAGGTCCCATCCATTCCGAATCACGTTTCGCTAAGTAATTGTTTACTGTTACTAAGTGTACACCTTTACCAGAAAGTGCGTTAAGATAGACAGGAAGGGTTGCCACTAATGTTTTACCTTCTCCCGTTTGCATCTCAGCAATGTTTCCTCTGTGCAAAACCGCACCGCCCATCAGCTGAACATCATAATGAACCATGTTCCATGAAACCGGTGCGCCAGCCGCAGACCATTCGTTATGCCATACAGCCTTGTCGCCTTCAATTGTTATACCGTCTTTTTTAGTCGATAAGTCACGATCCATTTTACTCGCAGTAACTTCTAACTTCCCGTTTACTGACCAACGCCTTGCAGTCTCCTTTATGAGTGCGAACGCCTCCGGCATGATTTCCTCAAGCGTTACTTCAATGTTTTCATCGATTTCCTTAGTCACCTTATCAATTCGATCAAAGATCCCTTCTTTTTCTGTGACAGGAGTGTTTATGTCAGAAGCCTTCGCCTTTAGATCGGTAAGTTCTTTCTCTAAACCAGCAATGTTTTGATTGATTTTCGCTTGAAAGCTAGCCGTTTTTTCGCGTAGCTCATCGTCACTTAGCTTAGTCATGGACTCGTCAAATTGCCTTGACGCGTCAATAGATGGCTGATATTCTTTTCTATCTTTTGAAGACTTATCTCCGAATAGTTTTTTTAGTATACTCAAAACGCTGTGTTTTTATGTTGTAAAACGGGATGTAAAAATAAGGAAATTAACCTATTTCATACCCTCTTTATGATATTTCAATATCTGATATTTTCTACATGTCATAAATTATTCCAAGTCACTGTTTTATGACAAATTGTCTCATAGGTTCATTCCTGAATTTGAAACTTCCGAAATTGCATTTTTATAACTGTTGTTAACGCGTTAATAAATATCTGAGCATTCTAGACTTGAATTCGCTTTGACATATTATTTTTGCAACATGCATGAAAAATTAATAATTCTAGACTTTGGTTCACAGTACACGCAATTGATTGCAAGACGCGTTAGGGAGCTAAATATTTACTGTGAAATCCATCCTTGGAATAAGTGTCCTGAACTGGATGAATCAGTGAAGGGAGTTGTTCTTTCAGGAAGTCCGTTTTCAGTTCGTGAAGAGTCAGCACCAATTCCTGATTTGATTAGTATCAAAGGAAAATTGCCGTTGCTAGGTGTGTGTTTCGGTGCGCAGCATATGGCTCATCATTTTGGAGGTGAGGTTATGCCTTCATCAACGAGAGAATACGGGCGAGCGAATCTTTCATTTGTTGATAATGATAATGTCCTTACAAAAGGAATGTCAAATGGCTCGCAGGTTTGGATGTCTCATGGAGATACGATCGGTAGAATACCGGACAACTTTAAGGTTATTGCAAGTACGGAAGATGTGCGCGTTGCTGGTTATCAAATTGAGGGCGAAGATACGTTCGGTATCCAATTCCACCCAGAGGTATATCATTCTTTAGAGGGGACAATGCTTCTAAAGAATTTTTTAGTAGATGTTTGTACGTGCACTCAAGATTGGACGCCAGATTCATTTGTTGAAGAAACGGTAGCCAATCTTAAATCTGAAATTGGAGATGATAAAGTAATCCTTGGATTGTCGGGCGGAGTGGATTCTTCTGTAGCTGCAGTGCTATTGCATAAGGCAATCGGAGTTAACCTTCACTGTATCTTCGTTGACAATGGGCTATTGAGAAAGGATGAGTTTTCTCAAGTTTTGGACTCATATAAAGGTATGGGCTTGAATGTAAAAGGTGTTGACGCGAGTGAATCTTTTTATGCAGAACTAGCGGGTCTTGCAGATCCGGAAAAGAAGAGAAAAGCGATAGGTAAAGTCTTCATTGATGTGTTTGATGAGGAATCTAAGCTTGTTGAAAATGCGACTTGGTTGGCGCAAGGGACGATTTACCCAGATGTAATTGAATCTGTCTCAGTTTCTGGTGGACCTAGTCAGACGATCAAGTCTCACCATAATGTTGGTGGCTTACCAGATTACATGAAGCTAAAAGTAATTGAGCCTCTCAAGCTCCTGTTTAAGGATGAAGTGAGACGAATTGGACGTTCTATGAATATGGATGAAAATATTTTAGGACGTCATCCGTTTCCAGGTCCAGGCCTTGGAATTCGAATTTTGGGTGATGTCACTGCTGAGAAAGTGAATATATTACAAGAGGTCGATCATATTTTTATATCTTCATTAAAAGAGGATGGGTTATATGATGATGTTTGGCAGGCTGGAGCGATATTCTTACCAATCCAATCTGTAGGTGTGATGGGTGATGAGCGAACGTATGAAAATGCGGTAGCACTTCGAGCGGTTACTTCTACAGATGGAATGACCGCTGATTGGTGTCATTTACCATATGAGTTTTTGGCGAAGGTGTCTAACCGTATTATTAATCAAGTTAAAGGGATAAATCGAGTTACATACGATATCAGTTCAAAGCCACCTGCGACTATTGAGTGGGAGTAATTTGAATATGGCACAAGTATTGTAAATCTATTTGAATAAGATTGAAGTATGAATAAACTACTAATAATCGTTTTACTAGCGCTACCAATGTTTGCAAGTGCGCAACCAGGAGTTTCGTCGGTAGTTGAACGAGAAGGAGGAAAGTATTACTCTCACGTTGTTGAATCGGGAAATACATTATGGGGAATCCAACAACTTTTTGGTGTTCCAGTTGATGAGATTGTGGACGCAAATCCAGAATTAAAGAGCGGACTTAAGGAAGGTCAAACAATATTTATTCCGGTCACTCAAGAATCAATTGAGAAAATACCAACAACGGATTATAAGGTGCGTAAATCGGAGACGCTTTATGGTTTGGCAAAGAAATTTGAAACAACTGTCGATGATTTAGTTGCATTGAACCCAGAACTTAAGGATGGTTTAAAGAAAGGCCAAATTATTCAGGTCCCATGCAGTGCGGAAAATGGCACTTCTGTTACAACATTGCCACCTGTGACGACAACACCAAACCCATTTGTTGCAGATACAATTGAAAATGAAGATGGATCAGCTGATCATGTAACTTTCTCGTTTAGTGATTCTACTGTACGGCACATTGTAATGACTCATGAAACGCTCTATAGCGTCTCTAAAAGATTCATGGTTTCAGTAGATAAGATCATGGAATTGAATGCACTTACATCCACTTCAATTAAAGAAGGACAAGTACTGATCATTCCAGTAAAAACTGAGAGAATTGATCGAGTTGAAATTAGACCCGTACCATTAGACTACGATCCGAATGGCGAAGGACCTCTTGAATTTGAGAAGAAAGATAGATACCGAATTGCTGTGATGCTTCCGTTCTACTTAGAAGGAGGGGCGAAATACTCGAAATTGGTTTCGGAATTAGCCACTCAGTTCTATATGGGAGCGACGATGGCTGTTGATAGTTTGGAGAAATTGGGGTTGAATGCTAATCTTGAAATTTTTGATACCGCAAATGATTCACTTAGAATTCTTGAATTACTCGCAGATACTAGTTTTCAATCAGTTGACCTTGTAATCGGACCATTCTTTCCAGAAAACATGGAAATTGTATCCGAGTATTGTAAAGCGAATCGAATTCGTATGGTTTGTCCGGTTGCTGCAAATGAAGAAATGCTAGATCATAACCGCTTGGTATATCAAGCTGTTCCTTCTGGAAGTGTTTTGATGAAAAGGTTAGCAGCAGATATGCTTAAGAATAATGCCAATGACAGAATTGTTCTTGTGAAGCCAGTTAAAGAGTCTGACATTCTTATGTATGAAGCGTTCAAAGAAGAATTTAATTCTGCGCTTTATGACGGAGTTCGCCCAACTCTTATTGAGAGTACAGTTGGAGGATTTACCGGTCAAATCCGTCGAGGTATCAACACGTTATTTGTCATACCTGCGACTGACCGTGTAACGGCAATGATGTTTATGAATAACCTCAATAAGTCTGCCTTCAGATCGCGTGCTCAAAATCTGTTTGTCTATGGTACAAAAGAATGGGATACCTACAGCGACATAAATAATATGTACAAGAATAAATACAACTTCCATTTCCCTAGCCCTAATTTCTTGGATTATTATACGGATAAAATGATCGCGATGAATAAGTTGCACCGAAATTGGTATAAGACGGATTTGTCCAGAATGGCAGTTCACGGATATGATATTGTTTCGCATTTCTGCGGTGAGTTCTTCTTGGAGTCATCAAAGAAGCCAACTATGTTGATGAGTGCGTTTGAAATGAATCAATCTTCACCTACTGGCGGTTATGAGAACCTGGAGTTCTTCATCGTAGAGCAAGATGAGTACGAATTGTTTAATAGCCAAGTTGAACGTAATGACTAAGGAAGAAGTCGCTGTTGCGATGAAAGGTTTGCAAAATAGAATTTGTAAGCAATTAGAAGAGTTGGATGGTGGCTCGGTATTCGTTCAGGACCTCTGGTCACGTGCTGATGGAGGGGGAGGAAGAACTCGAATTCTTCAGGACGGAAAACTTATCGAAAAAGGAGGTGTAAATTTCTCAGAAGTTCATGGTGAGGTCACAAAGATGATGCGTAATAATACCGAGATCACAGGTGATTCTTTTTTTGCAACCGGTGTATCGATCGTCCTGCATCCAAGAAATCCACATGTCCCAATTATTCATATGAATGTTCGTTATTTTGAAATGGATAATGGTGTTTATTGGTTTGGAGGGGGTATTGACCTTACGCCACATTATATTGTTCCCATGCAAGCTGCAAGTTTTCATAGGTCCTTGAAGACTATTTGTGATAGCTATTCTCCGGAATTTTATCCACGATTTAAAGAATGGGCGGATGACTATTTTTATCTCCCGCATCGTGATGAGACACGAGGAGTGGGTGGGATCTTTTTTGATCATATTTCAGAGTCAGAGGCATTGACGAAAAGTCAAATCCTCGAGTTCTGTCTCGAGTTAGGAGATACGTTCCCAACAATCTATTCCGAACAAGTAAAATTAGGTAGAGATAAGACGGTTTCTGAGCAGGAAAATGATTGGATGAATTATCGTCGAGGGAGATATGTTGAGTTCAACCTTGTGAACGATAGAGGCACAAAATTCGGTCTCGTTTCTGGGGGGAGAACAGAGTCAATTTTGATGAGTCTTCCAAAGAATGCAGGTTGGGTATATAATATCCAACTCGAGTCAGATTCGCGTGAGCAAGAAACACTCGATTACTTGAAGAAAGGTATCGAGTGGATTTCAGTTTGCTAAACCCGCTTTCCAATTTATTTCTTACGTTTTTTCAACCTAATTTTCTTTAGGAAATCGATTTAACCAAGATCATAATGTGGGTTAAGCAATATTCGGTTTGCCAAGTCGTAGTAATTCTGTTAATTTTTTCTTAATTTCTGGGCAACTCTTTGGTGTCTAAACCGTCATTGAGTTAGAACTAAACTTCTAGCTATGCAAAACTTACTCTTTTCATTTATGATGATAGGCAGTTCTATGTCCTATTCTCAGACCACCACAACTGTTCAGGAAAACGCTGTAATGAGCGTTGTCACTACGAAAATAACGATAGGAAACGTTACTGTAGAAAAGGTTGAAAAAGAAAGTCGATTGAATGTGCAACAACTTGTTCGACCTGAAAAAGTTCGCAAGGAAGAAGTTATCGAAGAAAAGAAAGATAACCAATAAACCGATCCACCACCAAACTTAATCTCTCCCGAAATGAAAAAAAAAGCATTAATATGTCTTGGAACTCTTATCACGACATTTGGTTTCTCACAGAGTTATGAGATTACCGATATAGGTACGAACTATAACTCAATACAAATCGAAACTACGCTTAGCACTGCGAATTTGTGCAATTGGGTTTATCAAACTAAGTCACGAGAAATTGTGCTCGATGATGGCACAAAAATCATATTGTTACCGAACGGTTCTTGCGGTCAATTAGACGACCACGCATTTGCACCTGTGAAGTGGTCGATTAACGGAACTACTCTGATGATCGGACATTCATATGAACCAACGCTTACAAAGGAACAACGACAAGAACTTAAAGCTACTAAGCAATGAGAAATTCTAAACTGATTAGAAATATATTAGCTACTGCAGCGAGTTTCGTTGTGGCTTTTGGTGTTTATGCGCAGCCGGCGAATGATGACTGTGCAGGAGCTACGCCTTTTGGAAGTTTAAATACACCTGGAGCCTGTGTTGCCGGATTACAAAATGGTACGACTACAACCTTAGCTGGTCAATCCACGGTCGGCGCTACTGGACTGAATCCATACACATACCTGACGGCTTGTTCCGGTGGTGGTGATATGACATCGCCCGCCTTGGATACTTGGTATTCATTTGTAGCTACTGGTACGACAATCAACGTTAGTATTGCAGGATTCCCGAATGCCTCCGTTGGTCTGTGGGAAGGGCCTTGTGCTAACTTGACGGGACGCGGATGTATGAACGTAAATGGAAGTGGAAACGGCACCTTTACTGTAACTCAAGCAACCATCGGTACCACCTATTATATTCAAGTCAGCGGAGGGACATCAACAGCGGTTGATAACAACTTTTCCCTTACTGTGGATAATGATATTGATTGTGATGACTGTCTTAGGGCAAGTACGCTCACGTCTACTCCGAATCCTGTGAATGGAGCGTATACTCCTGGACAAGTTGTCACATTTTGCTACACTGTGACGGAATGGTCGCAAGAAAATACGAATTGGTTCCATGGTGTTCAAATAGCATTTGGTGCCGGATGGACCGGAGCTATAACGAATACTGTGCCTGCAGCAACCTGTGATGGTGGCTTAGGCCAGTGGGGTTATTACCCTGCAGGAATAGCTGGTATGCCAGGTCCTGGATTTTATTTTGATGGTGATTTATTTAATGCGCCAAATGGTGATCCCACAACAAATTATGGAGATAACTGTCAGGGAACAGGCTTGGGTTGGACTTTTTGTTTCGACTTAACGGTTGCTGCATGCTCACCAGGAGCCGATTTAGGTGTTACAATTAATACCACAGCAGATGGAGAAACCGGTTCATGGAGTAGTCTTGGTTGTGTCGATGACGATCCGACGCTATCTTCAGCCTACATGATATGTTGTGATCCTCCACTAACTACTACTACACCGACAACGTGTGCTGGTGATAGTGATGGTGCGCTAACAGCTATTGGACAAGGCGGTGCGCCTGGCCCGTATGATTACGCATGGGAAGATTCTGGTGGCACAGTTTTGCTTACTGATCTTGGAAACGCTGGTATAAGTTCTTTAAATGGTCTGGCTGCCGGAACATATACTGTTACTGTTACAGATGCTTTGGGCTGTGTCCAAGTTGTTGATATAACGGTTGTGGATGGTCCGCCATGTCTACCGTGTCTTATTACTAGTGCCTCTGCTAGTGTTGGTGCTTGTTTAGGAGATAATACTTTTATTGTAACAGGAGATTTTCAGTACGATAATAATCCAGGAACTGGAGTTGTTACAGTAACTGTTACAAATGGTTCTGGTTCTTACACTCAGACCTTCAATCCTCCTTTTGCAAATAATACAACATTTAATTATAGCATTGCTAGTATACCAGCGGATGGGACACCATTAACTGTTACTGTTGTCTTTTCTGATGACGCTGCTTGTACTGCACTTATCAATAGTACTTCTCCTCCAGATTGTGCATGTGATGCAGACATCGGTACGTTTACTACCGCAACAACTGGAACTCAAGTCGGAAACGATTTTGTTCTTTGTTGGGGACAAACAATTGATATTACCGCTAATGGAGATTGGACTCCACCGAGTGAAGCGAATGCGCCTCCTGGGCCTCCCTATACTCCTGGTATTGGATACCTTGTGTATTCTTGTCCTCCGACAATTGCATTGATTCCTAATGCAATTACAGATTTGACGGATGATCCTTGTCTTGAATTTATATTACCTGGACCAAACCTCAATGAGTGGAATGATCAGTGGTATTTGAATCAAACAATATTAAACGGCGGATCTCTGCCAACGAATCAAACACTTTACTTTGTTCCGGTGACATTGTACTCTACAACAGTGAGTCCACTGATATATAGTTATGTAAATACTACTATCCCATGTTACGATCTAGGACCGATTTATTCTGTTCAATACCTTGATGATATTACAGAAACTAGTATAGAGGATTGTGCTGCGGGTACAGTGACAACAACTGTAACAGGTGGTCAACCGGCATTAGATGGTTCATTGTTCACAGGACAAAACTTAGTGCCAGCGACTGCAAGTTTTGCAACAGGTACCGCAGTAAGTGGTGGCGATATTGTTGTTGCCGGATTAGTTGATGGCGATGTTTACTCTTATGATATTGTTGATGCAAATGGTTGTCTAATTACTATTTCAGGAACATTTGTGGGATTAGAAGATCCTGCGTTTACATACCCTGCATCAGATTATTGTATTGATGCTGCGAATCCAACTCCAGTAATTACAGGTGATCCAGGTGGAAGTTTTAGTTCAACACCAGGAATTTCTTTGAACTCTGTTACTGGACAAATAAACCTTGCGGCTTCAACCCCTGCAACGTATACTGTCACATACACAACACCAGATCTTGTATGTTTTGCAAGTGCAACATTTGATGTTACTATTAATCCACTGCCTATTGTAGATGGAAACGACGAAACTATCTGTGCGGGAGGTTCGGTAACATTAAATGGTACAGGTGCGAATACATACACTTGGGACTTAGGTGTTCTGGATGGTGTTGCATTTACTCCTGCAACAACTACTACTTATACTGTTACTGGTACGAATACAACAACAGGTTGTGTCAATTCTGGAACGGCAACTGTAACAGTAACTCCGTTGGATGATGCTTCGTTTACAACTACCGATTTTTGTTTTGGTGCTGCTGGAAGTATTCCAGTTGTTAGTGGCCTGGCAGGCGGATCATTTGCATTAAATCCAAACCCTGGTGCTCCGTTGTCAATCAACCCTGCTACAGGTGTGATATCAGGGGGTCTTTCAGGAGCTACTTATACAGTAGAATATACCACGAATGGTGCATGTCCTCAATTTTCGACTCAAACGGTAACAGTAAACCCATTACCAAATGTCTTAGCGAATGACGTGTCTGTGTGTATTGGTGGAAGTGTTAACATTACTGCTTCTGGCGCAACTACATATTCTTGGGATAATGGACTTGGAGCTGGTCAGACTCAGAATGTTTCTCCAGCAGTGACGACTAATTACACTGTTACTGGTACTGATGGTAATGGATGTGTCAATACGGATGTTATTACCGTAACTGTAATGGCAAGTGCGCCAATTAACGCAGGTCCTGATGTTACAATATGTCTAGGAGATAATACAACATTAACTGCATCTGGTGGTGTGACATACACATGGCAAGCTCCAATTGGTGCGGTAGGTGCTTCACAAGTGGTTTCGCCGGCATCAACTGCGACTTACACTGTAGATGGTGTTGATGCCGCAGGTTGTACGGGGACCGATCAGGTAACAGTAACAATCGCTCCATTACCAACTGCAACCCTTGCTGGTGATGTAACTCTTTGTATTGGTGATCCAGCAGCTACGATAACATTCACCGGTGCAAACGGAACGGCTCCTTATACATTTACTTATACATTAAATGGAGGTGCTGCACAAACGGTGACTTCGGTTGGAGCGACTGCGACTGTTACTCAAACAACAGGAGCGGCTGGAACGTATAGCTATGATTTAGTCTCAGTATCAGATGGTAGTGCGACGGCATGTTCTCAGGTGCAAATTGGAAATGCTACCGTAGTAGTTAATCCATTGCCAACTGCAACAATTGCTGGTGACGCAACGATTTGTCTAGGCGATCCTGCTTCAACAATAACATTTACTGGTGCTAACGGAACTGCACCTTATACATTTACATATACCATAAATGGTGGAGCAAATCAAACTGTTACTTCTGTTGGTACTACGGCAACGTTTACTATTGCTTCTGGAACTGCTGGTACATTTAGTTATGATTTAGTTTCTGTTCAGGATGCAAGTGCAACAGCTTGTTCTCAGGCTCAAATCGGGAACGCTACGGTAATAGTCAACCCTCTACCAACAGCAACGATTGCAGGTACAGTTGACTTATGTATCGGTGATCCTGCGGGAACGATTACATTTACAGGTGCGAATGGAACCGCTCCGTATACATTTACCTATACTTTGAATGGTGGACCTGCCTCGACGATAACATCGGTAGGTGCTACCGCGACGATATCAGTTCCAACTGGTGCGGCTGGAACATTTAGTTACGATTTGGTGAGCGTTCAGGATGCGAGTACAACGGGTTGTTCTCAAGTGCAAGTAGGAAATGCAACGGTAGTTGTTAATCCATTGCCAACTGCAACCATTGCTGGAGATGCTACACTTTGTATTGGTGACCCAGCTGCAACGATTACATTTACCGGAGCAAATGGAACTGCACCATATACATTTACATACACTCTTAATGGAGGCGCTAATCAAACCTTGATATCGCTTGGAACAACGGCTACTGTGACAGTGGCTACTGGTGCCGCAGGAACGTTTAGTTATGACTTGGTAAGTGTTCAAGATGCAAGTTCAACAACTTGTAGTCAGGCGCAAATTGGAAATGCAACGGTAGTTGTTAATCCATTGCCGACAGCAACAATCGCTGGTACAGTGGCACTTTGTGAGGGAGACCCTGCTGCAACTATTACATTCACTGGAGCAAATGGAACTGCACCATACACATTCAGTTACAATTTGAATGGTGGTACAACACAAACAATTACTTCGGTTGGTACAACGGCTACCATAACTGTACCTTCAACACCTGTTGGGACATATAACTATAACTTAGAGAGTATTCAAGATGCAAGTGCAACAGGCTGTTCTCAAGTGCAAGTCGGAACTGCTACCGTAACTGTTAACCCTAATCCGGTGCCAGTTATTAATGGGGCGGCTACATATTGTACTGGTAACTTCTCGACATTGTCTACGAGTGCTCCTTTTGCAACATATTTATGGTCCACTGGGGATGCAACTCCAACGACTAATGTTACAATTGCTGATAATCCAATAACGGTGACAGTAACAAATGGCTTCGGATGTTCCGGAACTTCTGTGATATTTACAGTTGTTGAGAACAATGTTATTACCTATAACACCAATGTTACAATTTGTCAAGGTCAATCAGCTACGATTCATGGTAACCTAGAAACAATAGCTGGAGTGTACTCACAAACTTTCATTTTGGGAACAGGGTGTGATAGTACTTCAAATGTAACTCTAGTGGTAAACCCGTTGCCTGTTATAGATGCTGGTGTGAATCAGACTTTATGTTTTGGTGATCCGATTACCTTGAATGCTCTCGGTGCTCCTGCAATTGTTTGGGATGTACCTGGTGTAACCAATGGTACGCCATTCTCGCAACCAGTAGGTACCGTTACGTATACGGCAACTGGGACGGATGCGAATGGTTGTGTTAACACAGGGCAAGTTGACGTAACAGTTAATCCACTTCCGACGGCGACTATCGCAGGTACCGTTACTTTGTGTCAAAATGACGCTGACCCAACGATAACCTTTACTGGGGCGAACGGTACAGCACCATATACATTTACATATAACGTTAATGGAGGTGCAAATCAGACTGTGACATCTATAGGCGCAACAGCTACAGTAACTGCTCCGACAGGAACGGTTGGAACATTCAATTACAATTTAATTAGTGTTCAAGATGCAAGTTCAACTGCATGTAGTCAGGCACAAGTTGATTTAGCGACAGTTATTATTAATCCATTACCGACTGCGATTATCGCTGGTGATGCAACGGTTTGTTTAGGTGATCCTTTACCAACAATTACTTTCACCGGAGCAAATGGAACGGCTCCTTATACCTTTACTTATACAATTAATGGTGGTGCAAATACAACAGTTACTTCCGTGGGAGCTACTGCGACAATAACGGTACCAACCGGAACTGCAGGAACATTTAGTTATGATTTGGTCAGTGTACAAGATGCAAGTGCAACGGCCTGTAGTCAAGTACAAGTGGGGAATGGAACTGTGGTTGTGAATCCACTTCCAACGGCTACAATAGCTGGTGACATTACTTTATGTGTGAACGATGTTGCTCCAACGATTACCTTCACGGGTGCGAACGGGTCGGCTCCTTACACATTTACATATACTATAAATGGAGGAGCTAGTTCAACAGTGACTTCCATTGGTGTAACTGCAACAGTAACTGCACCTACAGGTACTGCAGGAACGTTTATGTATGATTTAGTAAGTGTTCAAGATGCAAGTGCGACAGGATGTTCTCAAGCTCAGGTTGGATCAGCTACAATTATTGTGAATCCACTTCCTACTGCAACAATTGTTGGGGATATTAGCCTATGTTTAGGAGAACCAGATCCAACAATCACATTTACAGGAGCGAACGGTACAGCACCATATACATTTACATATAATGTGGATGGCGGACCAAATGTGACAATCACTTCGGTTGGTACGACAGCAACTGTTGCATCTCCAGCAGGGGTAGCAGGAACATTCGTTTACACGCTAGTAAGTGTTCAAGATGCAAGTGCTACCGGATGTAGTCAAGCTCAAGCCGGAACCGCAACTGTCATCGTGACGCCATTACCAATTGCAACAATCGCAGGTACGGTAATTCTTTGTGTGAATGATCCGTCTCCAACGATAACATTCACTGGAGCAAATGGAATAGCGCCTTATACATTTACTTACAACATCAATGGAGGTGCTAATACAACAGTTACTTCAGTTGGTACAATTGCAACGGTAACAGTACCTACAGGTGTTGATGGAATTTTTGATTACAATTTGATAAGTGTTTCTGATGCAAGTGCGACAGGATGTTCTCAAGCTCAAGTTGGTCAGGCGACAGTTACAATTAATCCACTGCCAACCGCAACAATTGCAGGAACTGCAAGTGTATGCGAGGGAGGTCTCGATCAAACAATCACATTTACAGGTGCGAATGGAACTGCACCATACACATATGGTTACACGATTAATGGAGGAGCTCCTCAGACTATAGTTTCTGTAGGATCTACCGTGACTATCACAGTAAGTGCAGCAGCTGCTGGAACATTCTCCTATGAGCTAATCGGTGTTCAAGATGCTTCTTCGTCGGGATGCTACCAGGCTCAAGCAGGAAATGCGATTGTAACGATCAATCCCTTGCCGATTGTTGATGCCGGTACAGATTTCACAATTTGTGATGGAGCGCAAGCTATCTTAACCGGTTCTGGAGCATTAGTTTATGCATGGACAGGCGGAATTATAGATGGTCAAGCTTTCACTCCGACAGGAACAGATACTTATACCGTGACAGGAACAGATGCAAATGGTTGTGTTGCAACAGATGATATCACCGTAACTGTGGAGCCATTGCCTGTTGTTTCATTCATTGGGGATAATCTTTCAGGATGTGCTTCAGATCCATTAACGGTTACGTTCACAAATACAACACCTGGAGTAATGGCAGATTGTATTTGGACATTAGGAAATGGAACTGTATTGACAGGTTGTAATACCGTAACCGCAACATTTAGTACAGCAGGAACTTATGATGTTACTTTGACGACTACATCTGCGAATGGATGTATAAGTAGTGAGACGTATGTTGATTACATTTATGTTGAGGCAGATCCGATTGCATCATTCATACCTTCGCAGAGTATAATTAGTGACTTGAATCCTGAAGTTCATTTTGATAATACTTCGACAGGTGCCGTGAATTACTTATGGGATTTTGGTGACAATTCTGGATCTTCTTTAGAAGTATCTCCGACACACCTTTTCCCAGAAGAAGAGGCAGGCTCTTACCTAATAGAGCTTGTTGCATATTCACCATTGGGGTGTACGGATACGGCATGGGCAACAATCCAGCTGAATGAAGAGGTGATTTACTATGTGCCGAATACCTTTACGCCTGATGATGATGATTACAATCCAACTTTCCAGCCGGTATTTACTTCTGGCTATGATCCATTTGATTTTACACTTATTATATTTAATAGATGGGGTGAGATAATTTTTGAAAGTCATAATGCAGATATTGGATGGGATGGAACCTATGGAGGTAACCTTGTTCAGGATGGTACTTATACTTGGAAAATTGAATTTAAAACGACTGCAAATGATGAACGTAAAGTGATTCATGGGCATGTCAACATCTTACGATAACCAATACTATTAAGGTTATGGAGTGATATCACGTCACTTCATAACCTTCTTTTTAGTTCACATTTCAGCTGAACCTTCTCTACAGAAAATATGGATGCCTTTAGCAATGCAAGCATTTGCGAAAATTGAATACTTATAACAGAGGGCCAGATTGTTAATACTTTAACTTTACCTTTAAAAAGTAAAATATACCGATGAGAGATTATTTCACTACCAAGGCTATCTTGATCGCGTTTTTGTTTTTAGGAACATTTTCAAACGCTCAGATGCAAATAGATCTAGCCCCAATCAATAACAATCAGACTTTTAATACTTGTGATGGTTTTATAATAGATTCAGGAGGTCAAGGTGGTCCGGGTTACTCGAATAATGAGACCACAGTGATCACAATTTGTCCGGGAACTCCTGGTCAAGTTGTTTCAGTAGTTTTTAACCTATTTCAGCTCGACCTTACTGATGATAATCCATCACCAACGGTTACGAATGTCGATGTCATGAACGTTTATGACGGAACATCTACAGCAGCTAATACACTCGGGTCATATAATGGAAATCAACTACAAGGAGTGGTTATTGCAGCAACAGTTCTTAATACTTCTGGCTGCCTAACATTTGAGTTTATCTCTAATACGGTTGGTACTGGTGTTTTTGCTGGGGTAGCGACATGTACAACTCCTTGCAGCGATCCACAGGCAGGTGCTGCTATAGTAGGAGGTATTACACAGGACAGTATCCATGTATGTATTGGAGAAGTAGTAAATTTTATTGATCAAGGATCATTGGCTCAACCAGGATTTACGCTAGTTTCATATGATTGGGACTTTATGGACGGAACGACAGGCACTGGAACGAATGTTTCTCATTCATATGCAGTTGCAGGAGAATACCGCGTACAGTTATTTGTAACAGACGATAACGGTTGTAGTAATCCGAATCTTGTTGATTTAACAGTTCTCGTGGGTACCGAACCCGATTTTACCGGCTTTCCCGGGGACACAACCATTTGTTCCGGTGAAGACCTTCTCTTTATAGCTGATCCAGATTCTTACGAGGTAGAATGGAATGGCTTCTCGGGTTCTCAATCGATTACTGATGGATGTCTTCCGGATACTTTACTTGGGGTATCTCAAGATATTGATCTCTTACAAACAGGTTTTTCGGCAGGTGCCACGATACAAAATGTTAGTGATATCCAATCAATTTGTTTTGATCTAGAGCATTCATACATGGGTGATCTTGTGATTATTATTGAGTGTCCAAATGGTCAAAGTGCTATCCTGCACCAGCAAGGTGGAGGAGGAACTCAAATTGGTATTCCTGTTCAGGCCGACAATGTAGATTGTTCTGACCCTACAACTCAAGGTGTGCCTTTTACTTATTGTTTTGATGCTACGGCAACAGAAACATGGGTAGAGTGGGTAAACAATAACCCTGGAGTTAATACTATTCCTGCTGGAACTTATGAGCCGGTTGAACCACTGAGTAATTTAAATGGATGTCCTGCTAATGGTGTTTGGACTTTGACTGTTATTGATAACTGGGCTGCGGATGATGGAACGCTATTTAGTTTCTCATTGAACTTGGACCCATCATTTTATCCGGTTCCAACAACTTTTGAACCTCAGATTGGAGTTTTGTCAGATTCTTCGTACTGGGTATCACCAGCGCCATTTCAAACGAGTATTTCACCGGATGGAAATGAATTAGGTGTTGCTCCAACTGTTGCTGGGACTTACAATTATCAGTATGTGGTAATTGATGATTTTGGGTGTATGCATGATACTTCACTTAATGTGACGGTAAATCCTAATCCTATCGTATTCGCAGGAAATGATACCACAGTTTGTGGAGGAGGTTTGCTTTCGCTCTTAGGAGAGTTGAGTGGGCCAGGAGCAAACTCCTCATGTAACTATGAATTGATATTGGAGGATACATTTGGTGATGGATGGAATGGAAATACGGTAACGGTAACAATAAATGGAGTCTCTACGGATTACACCTTTACCACAGGAAGTATTCAAAATTTCTCAATACCGATAACAACTGGTGCGACTGTTACGGTTACATTTAATGCGAATGGTGCATTCGTTGACGAATGTTTCTTTTCGATGGTCGATGCTGGCGGAACAACAATATTTACACAAGGACCAAATCTTGCAGGTACAACAACTAATAATGTAACACCGTTGTGTCCGCCAAACTTTGTCTTCGATTGGTCTCCTGGAGGTTCGCTTGATGATCCAACCATTATTGATCCAACGATGACACTTACTGGAACGGAAACATTAACACTTTCAGTATACCCAACTGGACATCCTTTATGTGTTGTGACAGATGACATAACAATTACACTCTCTGCAATTCCGGATGCGGGTATTGATGCTTCAGCAAGTTTTTGCTCGTCTGGTACACCTTCAGATTTATTTCCCTTCTTAGGGCCAACAGCTGATCCCACCGGTAACTGGGAAGATCCAGCAGGTAATACTGTGACGATGCCATATGATCCAGCTACGATGCCGGCAGGTATTTATATGTACATAGTTGATGCGAGTGGATGTATAGATACTAGTGAAGTTGATGTTTCACAGGTCGTAACTGAAATTACTTCCATCACTGGAGGAAACTTATCTTGCAATGGATTGACTGATGGAACAATTGATTTTCAAGGAGTCAATTTTATCGAGTATACATTGGATGGCGGAGCACCGGTTACGACGGGTGGTCCTGTAGCAATTACTGGATTAGGTGTTGGAACATATACAATCGAGATTACATCCAATGACGGGTGTACTGATACGGAGACAATTTCGATTACGGAGCCTGCTGTTTTAACTCTTACTGCAGTAGCGACAGATGCGCTTTGTTTTGGAGTTTGTGATGGGTCTGTTCAGGCAACTGCAAGTGGAGGTACTGCTCCATATGCCTATAATTGGTTGCAGGGTGTAAACGGAAATCAAGCTGGTCTTGGAATTGATATCTGTGAAGGGACTTATGATGTTTCTGTAACGGATGCCAATGGATGTACAGAACAAGTGTCTTACACAATTAATCAACCAGCACTCGTTAGCCCATCACTCTTACCTGATACTACAGCAGGGTGTTACCCTCATCAAGTGGCCTTTGTGAACACTACTGGATCAACGGATGTAGTAACTACAGAAATTGATTTTGGAGACGGCGCAGTTGAGATCTATAATGCACTCGATCCATTTGAGCATACATATTCACAACCAGGAATTTATACGGTTACTATTACAGTGACGACAACTACCGGATGTGTTTATACTGAATCGTATGTTGATTTAATTGAAGCTATAAATAATCCGAATGCGAATTTCTTCGTGAACCCTGACTTTGTTTCTTCAATGGAACCAATTGTTAATTTGTACAGTGAAAGTTCAAGTGATGTAATTCTGTATTCTTGGAATATTGATGGGGGGTCTCCTTCATCGGCAATTACTGAAGATGTACTTAATGTTGAATTTCCGCAAGGGCATGTTGCTAATTATTCAGTAACGCTTTATGTTGAAAATGCATACGGATGTACTGATAGTATTCAAAAGTATGTTTCAATCGTGAACGATGTTCTGTTGTTTGCACCGAATACATTCACTCCAGATGATGATGAGTTTAATCAAAATTGGGAGTTTCATATCTCAGGAATTGATGTGTATGACTTTACACTCGAAATATTCAACCGTTGGGGTGAAGTGATCTGGGAGAGCCACGACCCATCCATTGGATGGGACGGTACTTACGGTGGTAAAATTGTACAAGATGGAACGTACACCTGGAAAATGGATTGTGCGGATGCGGAGAATGATAAGCGATATACTTTTAATGGACATATTACTGTTCTGAGGTAAGTTGTATCGTTTGATTTATAGCAGGAGTAGCTTTCAGGTTTTGACCTTGTTTATTACTTTCTGTTCATTACAAATTAATCTATCGGCTCAGGTAGCAAGAGATTCCTGTGATTGGAATAGAATTGATGAATTAGGTGAAATCTTTTAAGATGCTATAGGTCCAAAACCTTTAGTAGATGACGATCCAAATTCAGATAATTATGGTCAATTAATTATTTCAAGAAGCTCTGTTCCATTTATTCTTGCTAGTGAATATTTTGAGCGGTGCCTACGTGGAAGAACTCCAGATTTCTTCACGGACCTTCTTGGTGCAACATCTTTAGATCCAACCACAACAGTTCACGGTGCTCTAGGATATCAGCTGGAATATGTTTTGTAATTATATGATGTGAATGGTGACTCTTTAGATCCTATGCCTTCATCCTTCAGAATTCAATTTGATAAAGAGAAACGGGCGATCACAATGTTTGAAGAATCCTATTAGCAGTCCGATCTAATTTCAGGACTAAGCCTTGGACTTTCTGCGTTTACGCTCTTTAACAATTAATGAGAGTTCTCGACTCGTTTGACCTGCAACAGAGGTATTCTCTTCGGCTCTTCTAATAAGATATGGCATAACTTCCTTGACTAGTCCATAAGGAACGTACTTTGCAACATTATAATTCGCATTAGCAAGGTTAAATGATATATGATCGCTCATGCCTAAAAGTTGTGCAAAGTAGATTCTTGGATCGTTCTTGTCAATGGAATTCTTCTCCATTAATTCCGTTAAGATTAAAGCACTTTTTTCATTATGCGACCCCGCACAAATAGATACTGTATCAAGGTTATTCATTGCTAGGTCAAGGGCAGCATTAAAATCTTTGTCACTGGATGCTTTATCTTTTTGAATGGGTGATGCATAGCCGTGCTCTTCTGCGCGTTCGCGTTCCTTTTCCATATAGGCACCACGAACGATCTTCATGCCTACGAAGTACTTTTCTTGCTTCGCATGATCGATTACAGATTGAAAATAAGCTAGGCGATCGTGACGATACATTTGAATAGTATTGAAGACAATCGCTTTCTCTCGATTGTACTTTAACGTCATTTCCGTGACAACGCGATCGATTGTCTCTTGGATCCAGGTTTCTTCCGCATCAATAAACAATGGGACACTAGATTCAAATGCTGCCTTACAAATGGAGTCTACTCGCTGAACCATTTGTTCGTACTTGAGCTTCTCATCGTTTGATAATTTATCGATCGATTCATTCGCATTTTCCAAGATGGAAAATAAACAAATCCCGGTTGTTTTAAATACAGCGTACGGTATATCTGGATTGTTTTTTGCTGCTGTGATTGTTGCAATTATTTCGGCTACCGTTGCATCAAAATCTTCATCTGACGTTTTACCCTCAATACTATAATCAAGGATTGTCTTTACATTTCGTTTGGCGAGTTTATCCGATGCTGATATAGATTCTGATATAGATTCACCACCGCAGAATTGTCGAAAGATGGTCTTCTTTATGATCCCTTTAATTGGTAGCCTCAGCTTAAAAGCGAAGGACGTCGACCATTTTCCAAAGCGAACCATAGAACGGCTGCCAACAGCTTTGAAAAGCCAATAAGCACGTTTTAAGTCACGGTTGGACTTCCCTTTAAAAGCAATCTCCGTATTGTCGAAAGAAATCATGCCACAAAAATAATCCGAATTCAAAAATTGACACTATACTTGTTGATGATTCTTACCTTTGGTGTAAAAATATATTGATGCATTCGATAATTGCCAACGACTACGAGCTGGAAATCGGTTCAATTTTAGATTCTTCATTCGCTTCATTACTGGATAAGTATTCGGATGTCAAGAAGATTATTGTCTCAGATGATAATACAAGTGAGCATTGCGTTCCCTTTCTAATATCGAATTATGATGGGCTTGCTGAAGCTGAGGTTGTCATTCTTCCTGCAGGCGAAGAAAATAAGTCACTTGCTATCGTAGCGAATGTCTGGGAGTTGCTGACCGAATATGGTTTGGGACGTCATGATCTTATCATTAACGTTGGAGGAGGAGTTGTCACAGATATGGGAGGTTTCATTGCATCTTGCTATAAACGTGGAATGCAATTCATTAACATCCCAACTAGCCTTCTTTCGATGGTTGATGCTTCTATCGGTGGGAAAACGGGTGTTAATTTAGATCACTATAAAAACCAGATAGGCGTCTTTAATGATCCGGAGGCGGTATACATTGATCCAATATTTTTAAGCACACTCGAGAGTAACGAGTTGTTGAGCGGATACGCTGAAATGATAAAACATGGTTTAATTCATAGTACGGATTTATTTAATAAAGTGATTGAGCAGCTAGATATTCCATTTGAATTAGAACTTGAATTATTAAAAGAGTCAATTCAAGTTAAGAATGAAGTTGTGAAGCGTGATCCTTTGGAAGGAGGTGAACGAAAGATTTTAAATTTTGGGCACACGATTGGTCATGTGATTGAAGGTTTCATGTTGGGATCGGAAGGTATGACACATGGACATGCAGTAGGTATAGGTATGGTGTTTGAGGCATATTTATCTACAAAGAAGGGTAAGTTGAGCCAAGAAGAATTCAAGACGATTGAATCGGCTATCCTTGATGTTTTTCCAGTTCCCACTTTTTCCAATGATGATATTCAATCGATGACTGCTCTTCTAACAAATGATAAGAAGAACAAAGGAGGAAAGATATTATGTTGCCTTCTCGAGAAGATCGGAGAGTGTACTTTTGATCATGAAATATCTGAACAGGAAGTAACGGAAGTTTTCTTACACTATAAAAATCAGCAGATTAACCTGAACTAGATTAAGATTTAAGAGTTAATAGTCTCGACTTTAAGGACTCTAGTCGATTGATAACTTCTAGATTTTCGTTATTGATACCGCTAGCTGCAACTGGATTATCGCTACTCTTTTTCGACCGCATAGCTTTCTTTGCTCCGTCAAGCGTGTATCCCTCTAATTTTACAAGGTGATAAATTCTGTCAATTGTAATTACGTCTTTAGGTGTGAACAATCGATTTCCTTTTTTGTTTTTCTTCGGTTTGATGGAAGTAAATTCTTTTTCCCAAAAGCGAATCAATGACGCATTGACATCAAAAAAGGATGCAACTTCTCCAATGGAATAGTAAAGTTTAGTAAGATCTTTCTCTTTGATAATCGACACGTTCTGATCAATTTATCCGAAGATAGTTATTATTTGGCAGTTTCGCCATGAGATATTTTTCGTTTATTTGAGTACGGTCGAAACCTGCCTTGATAATCAACTTATTCGAAGGAGAGGGGAATGGACTTTTCTACTCCTTGCTGGCGTGTTTCTAGGATCTCTCACCATGCTCAACATCCTTGGTGTTTCTCGTTTTATTGAACTGTCATCTTGGATTGGGATTTCTGATACAAGTGACTTTCGATTTGTTATCGCAGTAGGAGTTTTACTCTATCCAATCACTTTTTTATGTACCGATTTGATTTCAGAATTGTATGGGAGGAAGCGCGCGAACATGGTCGTTTGGGTCGGGCTATTTTTGAATTTGTGGGTACTGCTTGTGCTATGGCTAGGCAGAAGTTTAAACGCTCCACCTGAACTAGTAGGAGGTCAATTATCTCCAGAGATAGTGAGCGGTGAGGTGAGCATCCCGCACTGATATGCTTTTTACGAGATTCGGACGCTTACTTATAGAGCGACGCTGGCTTCGATGATTGCGTACATCACAGCGCAATTTGTGGATGTTAACGTATTCCATTTCTTAAAGAAGAAAACACAAGGTAAAATGCTTTGGCTAAGAAATAATGTTTCAACCTTGACAAGTCAGTTGATTGATTCAATCGCCGTCATCTTGATTACTCACTATTGGGCAAATGCACTTCCAATGCAAGCGGATGTCAGTGTTGAGTACCAACTCTTGAAGTTTGTGCTTAGTGGTTATCTTTTCAAGGTGTTCTTTGCGCTGTTTGACACTATACCGATCTATATTGCGGTTTAATTATCTAAAGCGATTCCTGAAGATTGAAGATGAATTAAGTTTTTGATTCTTTCATTCGAATGTGCCAAATGAGGTAAATAATGGCAATCGTTGAAGTGCCTGCTCCAATAGAGTAGAGAAGTGGTATGGTAGATAAAGTGCTGTCGTAAAAAGCTAGGGTCAGAAGGGCTCCACAAAATATAGCAAACTCCAGCGCAATGAACAATGTGCCCGCTCCAACACCACGTCTATGTTCGGGAGATAGGTCAGCTACCCATGCAAATACTGTCGGGCTTGAAACTCCGGTAGATAATCCAAAAACGATCGCTCCAATGGTATATTGAATCCACTCATGAGCAGTAGCAATGAGAAGCATACTAATCATCATGAATCCAAGCCCAATGATTAGTGCCTTTCGTCTTCCAATTTTATCAGATAAACTACTTGCGAACAATCGAACAACGATAGTCGAACTCATATAAAAAATAAAGAACCAGCCTTTGTTATCGAGGTTGACAAAGCCACTTATGTCGGGTGTTGTAACGAAAACGACTCCAGTACAAACGGCTGAACAGAACATTACAAATGCAGCTGGACGAACAGTAGGCTCAAAGACATCATCAAATGTAACCTTGAGCAATGAAAATTTGAATTTCTGCGGATTCGGGAGTGTTTCCTTAATTTGACTTATGAAAAATCCAGCGAGCAAACAAAAGAATCCAGCGAGCAGGAACAATCCAACTCTTCCGATTGATTCAACAACGTACAATGTAAAGAATTGACCTACTCCAAATCCAGCAGAGATAAATGTTCCCCATATTCCCATCGCAACACCTCGTCCGTTTTTTGAAATGATATCAGTGACTAGTGCTGTAGCTCCCGTAGGTAGGAACCCTGCAGCGAATCCATGATAGAGACGAAGACTAAGAAAAGCGACTACAGAACCTGAAATTGGATAAATCACACTTGCAGTTACCCCAATGATCACACCAACGTACATGACTTTTTTCCGTCCTATAGTATCTGTGAGTTTCCCAGAGAAAGGTCTTGAAATGGCCGCAGTTAAAGAAAATAGAAGAAAGATCAATCCTTTCAGATCACCGCCCCCCATTTCGGTTATAATATCATTCGTTTCTGGTAAAAACAGGTTAAAGCTAATCATGAAGGCGAGCAATGCCCAGCACATCAACCAGAAATTTTTAGGATATTTTGGCAACTTCACTGTACAAAAATAGACCTAAATTCGTCCAATCAATGACATATAAAAATAAAAGATGAAAAATTTACTGATAGTGTTTGGTGTATTGGCTATTGCAATGAGTGCATGTAGCTCTAATTTGACAAGTTCCACTGGGGCGAATAGTTTTGAATTCGATCCTACAGATACAATGAAAGTTGTAAAAACGGAAAAGGAATGGCGAGCTCAACTTACACACGAACAGTACGAAGTTACACGTGAAGCTGGGACTGAAAGAGCTTTTACCGGCGAGTATTGGGATAACAAAGAGAAGGGTTCTTATCACTGTGTTTGTTGTGATTTAGAGTTGTTCACTAGTGGCACTAAATTTAAATCGGGTACAGGTTGGCCGAGTTTTTACGAGCCAGCAATAGCTCAGAATGTTGGCGAACTAGTGGATAATAAATACGGATGGAATCGAACCGAAGTGGTTTGTACACGGTGTGATGCTCACCTTGGACATATGTTTGACGACGGACCTGAACCTACGGGCTTAAGATATTGCATCAATTCAGCTTCACTTAAATTCAAAAAAGATTAGTTTTACGATATGAAAGCAACATTTGGAGCTGGATGCTTTTGGTGCATCGAAGCGTGTTTTAAAGATATTGATGGAGTGAGTTCAGTAACACCTGGGTATGCCGGTGGAACTAAAGCGACCGCATTCTATAAAGAAGTTTGTACAGGAAGAACAGGGCATGCTGAGGTTGCTCAAATCGAATTTGATGCTGAGGTTGTTTCCTTTGAGCGCCTATTAGAGATGTTTTGGTTTGTACATGATCCAACTCAATTGAATAGACAAGGTAATGACATTGGACCACAATATAGATCTGTTATATTCTATCATACAGACGAGCAGCGTGATATCTCAGAGAGTTTCAAAAAGAGATTGAATGAAGAAAAGGTATGGGATCGTGAGGTGGTGACGCAATTAACTCCACTCTTCGAATTCTACCCAGCAGAAAAAGAGCACAAAAATTACTTTGAGAATAATCCTGGAAATGGATATTGTCAAGCAATAGTTCGACCGAAAGTGGAGAAATTCAAAAAGGTATTCGCAAAAGAAATGAAGTAGTAAATAATTGAGAATAAAAAAGGCCCGTCATATGACGGGCCTTTTATTGATTAAGATTAACTCAATTATTTGATATCTTCATCAGTGGCTTTTTTTGCTTCTCCAAGAGTAACTTTTAATGCCTCTAATTCTTTGTTTTGAGCTTCAGTCAAAATAGCCTCCAGAGCTCTTTCCCCATCTTTCTTATTTCCTTTGATGTACTCTTTCTTTTGTTCATCAGTTAGATCAGTATTTGCTTTCAGCGCTTCGATCTTCTGAGCAACTTTCAAGAACAATACTTCAATTTGCATTTTTTGTTCCACAGTAACGTCCGATAGTTTTGCTACAAGTTTCTCAGCCTTGTTCTTAGCACGAGCCTCTGGGTCTTTCTCAAGGGCTGCTCGCTCTAGACGCTTCGCTTTTTTTTCTTCCATCTTAGCTTCGAAAGTTGCAAATTCATCGTCAGAAAGAACTGATTTTACAACAGCTGAATAGCGAACTTTTTCTGCTTGGATTTGAGACTTCTTAACTTCTTTAGTAGTTGTCTTATCTGCTTTGATTTTTTTAGACGTATTCATGAAGTCCAAACGAGCCGCTTCAATTTTGGCAGTTTCCTCTTCCGTTAAGTCATATTCTTTAGCAATGTGAGCTGCGCGTTTTTCGGCTTTCTCAGCTGGAGTTTTTGTTGAATTTTCTTCTTGTGCGTTAAGTGACAACGACGCGATTGCGAAGATTCCTAATACAACAGGTTTTAATAATTTCATATTTTATATTTTAACAGTTCATCTATAAGACAGATGAAAACTGAAAACGTTTAATAGTAAGATGTAAATTTCGCAGAAAAGTTGCTTTTAGGGAAATAAAAAGAAGTTTTTTTTAGTCGCCCATTGGATTTTTGGTAACTTCTGCACTTATCAATGTATCTAAGAAGCATTTCATATCGAATCCTATTGCTGGCAATATTAGCTAGCGCCTTTGATGGCTGTGTTGCAATTAAGGATATAAAGTACACGATGCAAGGAACACGATTAGACTTGTCGCGTCAGGGGTTGAATGAAATTCCTGAAGAAGTTTTTCTGCGCACGGATATTAAAGTTCTTCGACTATTTGGTAATAGTATCGAAAGCATCTCGCCAAGAATTGCGGAGTTAGAGAATCTAGAAGAACTCTTCATTGGTCGAAATGAACTTAGATCGCTACCTCCCGAAATCGGCCAATTAAAGAATCTACGTGTCTTATATGTGGAGAATAACAGATTGGAGTCTCTTCCAGAGGAATTAGGGCACCTTGAGTCGCTAGAAGAATTACGTTTGAGTCAAAATCAGCTCGTCTCACTACCCGAGTCAATAGGTCGATTGAATAACTTGGTAGTCCTCCGTGTAAATTACAACTCATTGGAATCAATTCCAGCAAGTATTGGAAATTGCAGTAATCTAGGGTTCTTACACCTGAAAAGAAATAACATGGTGGAGCTGCCGTCTACCATTACGAACTTAAATCGATTGAAGGAATTGTACTTGACGGGGGCTGGTCCATTGCTTCAAGTTCCAGAAGAAATGTGTGATTTGCGTTACATGGAGCTAATCGTAATCGATAACACAATCGCTCTACCAGCTTGTATGTATGTTCTTCAGGCAAATCGATTGAGAATTGTACAGCATTAGCTGCTAATCATCTTGTCGAGACATGGTTGTAAACAGGATGAGGTCATACGAAAAATGAGCTGCCACTGCAAACCATAATCCAAGGACATCAAAGCCGTAACTAATTAGAAAGATGAATGGAATGACAACCAACCCATAGAGGGACATTCTCCAATTGAATGGATTGAGATAACCATGCACAGCGACAAAAAGGACCGTTGTAATTATGGGGCCTAAGTAAAACTGGATGCCAGACCTGAAAAGGAGTTCTTCACCAAGTCCAGCAGAGATAGAAAGGAAAACACAATCCCAGAAGGTGAGCTTCATGTCTTTTACCATCTTTTCTACTCTGACAGGAAGTTTCTCGAAAACGGGAGCTTGCATTACCCAAAGGGCAATAAGCGCATATGAGACACCAAGAATTAATCCTAAACCAGTATAGAATAGATTGAGATTTTCGAACTGAAAAATGGTCAATAGATCAATGTCTTCAACAAACCAAAGTCCTACGAAAGTGGGTATTGGAAATACCATCAAAGTTATTAATCCGAGAATATAGAGTGATCTCTTACGCAAATATTTATTTTTGTCGAAAATAAGAAATAATGAGGGCCGCCATAATTAACTGGATTAAAAGTTACTACTCAATCGACGGGAAGTTTACTGAACAAGCTGAAAAGGCATATAATGCCGACATGATCTGGTGGACACTAGGTTTAATTGGAGGTCTATTGGTTGCTTCTGCAATTGTCTGGTACGTCTCTAGATTTATTTTACTTCAAATTGTTCACACTTTTGCAGCGAAATCTAAAGCAACTTGGGATGATCACCTGATGCATAATAAAGTGTTTAGTGGTTTAGCACTACTTACGCCATTGGCATTTTTGAGCTACTTTTTAACGATTGTTTTCTTTCACTACGATGGCGTTTTAAAGTACTCGGATAAGCTTGTGACCATCCTTGTGATTTTGGTCATTATGACGATTTTCAATAGACTGTTTAATGGTCTGCGTGATATCTTTTTGGAATTGCCTTCTCTTAAGGACAAGCCAATTCAATCGTACTCTCAAATATTGAAAATACTCGTATCAGGTATTTTGTTTATTATCGCTTTATCTGTGCTGACAGAGCAATCTCCATGGTTCTTCCTTGGAGGGTTGGGTGCAATATCTGCAATCCTTCTCTTGGTCTTTAAGGATTCCATACTTGGTTTTGTTGGGTCCATTCAGCTTTCCACCTATGATATGGTGCGTGTCGGTGACTGGGTGACAGTAGATAAGTTCGGTGCAGACGGTGAGGTCTTGGAGATTAATATCTCTACGGTAAAAGTTCAAAATTTCGATAATACGATTACGACAATCCCAACCTATTCATTCATTTCTGATTCATTTAAAAACTGGAGAGGAATGCAAGAGTCAGGGGGGCGACGTGTGATGCGTTCGATCAAAGTCCAAGTTAACTCGGTGAAATTTGTCACGCCGGAATTGATGCAACAACTTGAGAAAGTCGAATTGATTGGAACTTTCATGAAAGAACGTCAGGCAGAAATTGATGCTTACAATAAAGAAAATGGTTTCGAGGGAGGACTGGCTGAAAATGGACGTCGTCAAACAAACCTTGGACTCTTTAGAAGGTATGTTGAGTTCGCACTTCAACAAAATGAGCATATTAACAACGAGCTGACTGTTATGGCTCGTCAATTAGAACCGACAGAATTCGGAATCCCTTTGGAAGTCTATTGCTTCACTTATGTTAAAGAGTGGCAACCGTATGAGGATATTATCGCTGATATTTTTGACCATTTATATGCTTCGATTCATCGCTTTGAATTAGAGATGTACGAACGTCCATCTGCAGCGTCATTTCTATCACTGGAAGGGTAAGGCATTTTCTTGATTACGATTAGCTTTCACTTTACGTTTTAGCTCAATTTAGAGTTTCAAATTTTCGTTATTTAAACTCTTTGATTTGATGCTGAAAAAAAGTCTTCTTTTACTTCTTATTTCCCTTCCTCTTTTGAGTTTTAGACAATTGTCTCCAACTAATAAGGAGCTACTGAGAAATGAGCTTGCCGATAGTATAAACGCATTGCGAATTAGTTTGGAATTACCTGCACTCGTTTTTAGAGATACTCTTCAGAAGGCTGCTGATTTTCATAGTGTCTACATGGCGAAAAATAAGATTCTCTCTCATGATGAAAACCTTCGAAAGTATGAAACTCTAAAAGATCGGATGGAGTTTTCTTGTTAGCTAAGACCATGAATTTCATGAACGACATCGAAGGGTCGGAGGATTACCTAGAACTACAAGGCGCGCCCAGGAAATGAATTCTCAAAGATGGTGTGAATTACTCAAACGAGATTTCCAGGTGAAGCGAAATTACCAGGTGAAAAGAATGTATTGCGACGAATGCGAATAAAATAAGGGCACAAAAAAAGAGGTCACCATGTGGTGACCTCTTTTGATACTGTATTAAGCTTACTTGCTCAAGTTCAATTTGTAAACCGCTTTACCAGATTCAGTTACAACTTCGATGAAGTATAAACCATTTGCCTCACGACTCAAATCAAATTGATTCAATGAAGAAGTAACGCTTTTCGCAGCAACGATTGCACCTGTTGTGTTCGTTACAGTGATGTTTGCATTTCCATCAATCTTACTTAAGTCAACAGTAACCGTTCCGTTTGTTGGGTTCGGGTAAACACTGATGTTGGCAAGAATATTCTCATTCAATCCTGCAGTTAAACAGAAGTTTGTCGTTTCAGAATCAGTGAATTCACCTCCTGATGCTTGAGATACACCGTTGTAATCAACGTTGTAAGATCCACTACCATACTCACAGCAAATCCCGTCACCGTAGCTATCATTGATTGTGAAATCATAACACTGATCTAATTCAAGACAAACAGTTGTAGATTCTAATTGCTGATCGTTGTCATCCGTGTAAGGACCTCCACTAGCAATAACAGTTCCACCAGAATTTGTGATTTCCCATGTAGTTTCTGATCCGTATTCATCTTGAATAACGTCAACAGTTACAATCACACCATTAAGTACGGCAGTGAAGTTACTTGTTTTGCTATCGTTAGATGTTGACATATCAGCCGCTCCATTTGGAGAGTTAGTCGTTACAGTTAATGTGTTAGCTCCAGCCGCTAATGCGAAAGTAGGAAGTGTAACAGATTCAGTTGCTCCTGCTGCCAATGAACCAGTCCAGTTAATAGTACCTGTTGTTGTGGCAGAGTTGAAATCGTAATTGATATCAACTGCAGTTAATGTAAGGTTACCATTGTTCTTCAAAGTCATTGAAGGAGTAATGTTTTGTACGTTACAGTATGTAGTATCAATTCCATCGATAGAAGCAGTTGATGCATCTAAATCAAAAGTAACTCCTGCACATACTCCAGCTCCAAGTCCGTCTAATACTTTAACCCCTGTTCCGTTTGGATCTAGGTAATCTTTAACTCTTGAACCTGCAGTTCCGCCACCATCCCAAGAAATATCAAGACGACCGTAAAAATCATTTGTGATTGAACTACATGAAGCAGAACCACCATATAATTGTCCAATCAAACGTTGGTTTTGATCCCATAATCCAGATCCAGAAGAACCAGGCTCAGTTGTACCATCTTCCCAGTTACCAACTCTCCAGCATTGTGCACCACTCATTGTTCCGTATGTTGCTGCATCATCATCGAAAGAGATTTTTTTAACATCTCCTGATGGGTGATGAATAGCAATTTGATTTGTTGGGAAAACTCCTGATGCATCCCATCCAGAGTAATATACATTGTATGCAGAAGGAATCGCAGATGATAATTCCATCAACGACATATCTGATCCAGCGCTACTTGCTAATAAACTTGCTCCAGATACTGATTGACTTGTAGGTCCATTTGCAGTTGGAGTGCATGTTGGACTATCCCAGTTAAATCGGAAAACCCAGTTCGTTACATTCGTACCACAGTGGTTTGCAGAAAGGAATAATGGCCGCTGATCTTGGTCGTGGTTGTTCAATACAGTACCAGTACAAGCACCAGAACCACCAACTACGATAATTGCAACAGAAGCGATTTGACATCTCCAGTTATCTCCCACAGGGCAAATTACATTGTTGTTACATGATCCAGAATCGTTTAATCCTTTTTCATAAACACGTTTCGCATATCCAAAGATATCACGGTAACCGTGAGTAACTTGTCCAACTGATAATTTAGATTGCTCAGCTGCTAATGGATTTGCTTGACGCAACTCAACGATTAACGTTTGTCCAGCAATTGGAAGTGTTGCTAATCCTTCCCACTCCTTATTGTTTAGGTGTGTGAATGGACCAATAACATCAGAACGATCTTGGTTGTAGATGTAAACCTGATCTCCAGCAACTAGTTTGTACTCATCAAAGATTACGTTCATGCTTGTAGCTCCCTCAGAAGTTACAGCTAATCGCCACACGCGCTCTCCATTTTCACCTGCATTCCATACACCGCTGTTTGCAGTTGTGTAATTAGTTTCAAATGGGTTACCAAATCTCCATGGGCCTGATTTGTCAGCATCAACAATTACATCTTCGGCTTGCAATTTAGCAAGATCAAATGATGGCATTTTGATTACTGGGATACCATCGGTGGCTGATTTAAAAAGCTTCCATGATGGAGGTGTTCCTGTCTCATGTGTAATCTGACCGATAACCGAAGACGAAAGAAATAAGACCGCAAGGGTTAGCGTGCTGAGTAGATTTTTTTTCATAATAGTTTTAATTTAGAATATAGCTTTGTCAAATGTACGAAATTGATAGTACACATTGCAACTAAAATATGGCGACTTCCCTTGAAATGTAATGTTCTTAATGATTAGGTGTAAGCTACTGATAAATAGTGGCTTGAACCGTAATAGATTGGCGCGCTGAATAGATTTAGTATGTTATTTTAATGGGAAGTTTAAAATCTAACAAAATGTTTGATTTTAAATCAATCTTTATTCTTCATCCTCGAACATGTCACCAGACGCAACGTGAGCTAAAACACGTATCAATGTATCTCTAGCTTCACCTTGTGATTTTGCAAAAATGGTAGTGACTGGATAGTCCCAATCCGAGCCATAGATAATTTGGATTTTATACTCACCAATGTTCGTTTCGACATCGCCATACCATCCCAAATCGATAACAAGTCTGCCTTCATCGAATGAGGCCTGAAATAAATCTTCACTTATATATTTCGAGCTCAGTTCCAAGGAATACTGAGTTGAAGGGTCGTAGGTGGAGAAATCGGAGAAGACCAAAGTAATCCCATCTGGCAATTCGATTTCCTGTAATTTAAATATCTCGACTGACATTTAGTTTAAATATGAAGTATTAATGCTTCGGTTACTGACAACCGTTTCGTGTATTCAAAGATAGTCTGTTCAGTGATTTATTAAGCAAAGAATACGAAAATATCCTTTCTACATAATTGGCAGTTGAACTAGAGTTTAGAAATATATTCGCTGCGGGGTTACATTAAGCATATGGCCTAATCCAATAGTGATCGACTTTTTGGTGATAATCCTTAGATAACTTCGCAAGCTGATTCTAGTCTAGAAATTGTGTTCCAACTTTCCAATCGCACTTTTCCTCTATTTGAATTCGTTCATAGGTTAGCGATGAACCACAGCTAGTGTTAAGTAAAAGCCCAAATAGTGCGGATAGAATCGCGATAGGCTTTAAATAAGAAAATGTCATTGGTATTCTGATTTAGCTAATGCTAGTTCAAAAAAAGAAATAAATCTAACCGAAACGTAAGTGTTTTACAGTGTTTCCGTTGTTGATTAACTGCTTTAGTGATTTTATTCCAATCTTGAGATGATCGTCTACATAATTCGCAGTTACTTTGGAATCACTCGATGAGGTTTTAACACCTTCTGCAACCATTGGCTGATCAGAGACGAGTAGCAGTGCACCTGTTGGGATTTGATTCGCAAACCCAACCGTGAAGATCGTTGCTGTCTCCATATCGATAGCCATTGCACGAACTTTCTTCAGGTATTCTTTGAAGTCATTGTCATGTTCCCAAACTCTTCTGTTCGTTGTGTAGCACGTCCCTGTCCAATAATCTCTTTCCAAATCTCGAATTGTAGTTGATATTGCTTTCTGAAGTGCAAAGGCCGGTAAAGCTGGGACTTCTGGTGGGAAATAATCATTACTAGTTCCCTCTCCCCGAATAGCAGCAATTGGAAGCACAAAATCTCCTACGGCATTCTTTCTTTTCAATCCTCCACATTTCCCCAAAAATAGGGCAGCCTTAGGGTTTATCGAAGAAAGTAAATCTATACATGTCGCGGCAGATGCGCTACCCATTCCGAAATTGATGATTGTTATCCCCTCTGCAGTTGCACACTGCATTGGTTTGTCCTTTCCAATCACTTCAACATTGTGAAGTGCTGCGAATGTATCTACGTAGTTTTGAAAATTACAGAGCAAGATATAGTCACCGAAGTTTTCTAATTTCTCACCGGTATATCTTGGTAGCCAATTTTCTACTATTTCTTTTTTTGTCTTCATGTAGTAATATTTTAGGTCGAATTGGTGTATTCAGTTTGATTGTTTTGTTCTAGAAATTCATCAGTAATGAAACACGAAAGTCGACGAGATGTTCAATAAGTAAAACCTGTTAATCCAAGTTTCCATATGTTTTTCCGTAGTAGAGCATCTGCTCAACAAAGGATTGATTGTTCTCGATTTTAATATCGATAATTTCTCCGCTATCATCCGTAACAGGTACTAATACAGGATTAACGAAGCCCCTATAAGGTGCAAGATTCAATGGTTCAATTCTCTCCAGAACTTCTTTGTGTAAAGCATAATCAACCTTCACTCCATAGGTCTCAACGAGATTTTTACCAGCTTCGTAATCACCTTCCGATTTGATGCGTTGAATTTCTTGAAGCAGCTCTCCAAATAGTACGCGAAGCTTATCGTAATCATTGATATTGAAGTATGTTTTACCATTTTTCTTGATACGCTCAACCACATTGTCCTTTGCTCCCTTTTCGATAACCCAAGCAGCAACTAGTTGGCGATTTTGCATGTGTTCTTCTTCAACGCTTTTTCCTAGTTCCAAACGTTGAAGTTGAGCCATCATTCCATTTCTGATATACCCGTCGTATTCAGCTTTACCAACGTCTAGTGTTTTAATGAGACCAAGATCAATCATCTCAGGATCCATTATGAAATAGAGTCCAACCAAATCTGCACGTGCTTCCTCAAGTGTGCTTGCGTAGTTTCTTAGTGTCTCAGCAGGCTGTCCAACTCCCTCGTTAATTTGACCTGATGCATGCCCAACTACTTCATGGAGTGCAGTGTGCAATTTCCCTGCTAGGTATGCATGTTCAGTAGCTAAATCGATCTCATCTTGATCGTTAGCGAACTCTTTTAGTATTCCAGGCCCACCAGCTTTATCGTAAGCACTGATGATATTTCCTAAGCTCACAGATTTAGATCCATGCTCCTGACGAATCCAGTTGTTGTTGGGTAGATTAACTCCAATTGGTGTTGATGGAGAAGCATCACCGGACTCACTCGCAACTTGAACAACTTTATAACTCACACCCTTAACATCCTTCTTCTTATGCTCAGGAAGTAAGGTTGAATTGTCTTCAAACCACTGTACATTTTCAGTAACAACTTGCATCTGTTTTGAAGCTTCGAAATCTGTTATTTGTACGATGCTTTCGAAAGTTCCTCTTTTTCCGAGTGCATCACCATACACCTCGATGAAACTATTGATCCAATCAATATCTCCTTCGGTAGATTTCGCCCACAAGATGTTGTAGTCATCCCATGTTTTTAAATCTCCTGTTTGGTAGTACTCGATGAGTTTCTTCAGTGCCGCGCCTTGTTGGTCGTTTTCTGCAACTGTTACCGCTTTTTTAAGCCAGTACACGATTCGCTTAATTGCTTTCCCGTATTTACCATCAATCTTCCAAACATCCTCGTATAAATTACCATCTTTTAGAATGAGGGTAGAGTTCAGTCCATGCTCTACTGGGCGAGAATTACTTGCATCAGCAAGTTTTCCATAGAATTCGTCAACCATCGATTGAGTTACCCCCTCACCATAGAATCCATTTGCCGATTTAACAATCATGTCAACATTGGCGTCCTTAACTTTTCGTTTAGCTGCAACCGCTGGATTGAAGATCACTTCAATTGCTTCTTCAGATATTTTTGCCCCTGCTTTTTTAACGTATGTTGAGAATGTTTCTTTACTAAATTTCGGCATAAACTTGTCCATCCCATAGTGATGATGAATTCCATTTGCGAACCACATTTGTTTCGAATAGGTCAAGAAATTATCCCAGTCAGCACCTTTCTCATCCTTGACCTTTTCTACGATTTGCTCAATGCAATGTCTAATCTCAAGGTTGTATGGGTTATTTTGATCAAAAATAATATCACGTCCCTCCAAACCAGCTTGCGACATGTAGTAGACAAGTTTCTTTTGATCTATCGTGAGTTTGTCGAAATCCACAATGTCATAGCGAATCACTTGAACATCAGCAAAGCGATCTACTTCTTGACCACTGACCATTTCCAGATCAGCATTTACTGAGCTAATTTCATCAATAGAGTCAGATTGTTCTTCGCCGCAACTAGCCAGTAGTGCTGAGAGAAGGATGATAGAAAATATAGATTGCTTGAATTTCATAGGGATTATTTTTTGGATACCGAAAATACTGATTTTCTGGTGAATTTCCTTCGAGGAAATGGATGAATGGTAAAATAGCTGCATGGTAAACGAAAAAAGCCCCGATACTAAGTCGGGGCTTTTACTAACTTTATTTTACGTGCGCTTAATGGCGACCGTATACATGTATTTTAGCTTTCTTGCGGGCTAGATTCTTAGTGTCGTATACGAATTTGATGTTTTTTATCAATCGCTGACCACCTTTGATATCGATAACTCGAGATGTTGTTCCTCTTGCAAAGCTATTTCTCAGTTGAATCTCTTCTTTAGTTCCATTCATGTAAGTTACTACCATTCGGTGCATATTTAAAGCGCCTCCAGTAACCATAACTTTCAATTTAGTAAAACCACCTTCTTTTGCTCCCACTTGCATTACGTCGAAGTCCGCTCGGTAATCAACAAGTCTAGAACCTAGTCGGTCCCACTTAACTTTTCTTGGTTGACTAAAACTAGAAAATGAAATAAATAATGCTGCTGTAAATAAAATAGATAAGATTCTCGTATTCATAATATTGGTTTTTTTTTAGTGTTTCTTTATTGTAAGACATATGAAAGATAGAAAGGTTTAATCATTGATGAAAAAAATAGAATAAATTATTAATCAACCTGACCACTAATGCTCTGTGATTCAAATGAAATTCAATTTGCTGAATGATTTGTTCAAGATTCTTTGGTCGTTTACTCCAAGCCAATTATCTAAAACGGTAGCATAGATAGATCTGAAATCTACTTGAAACTTTAAATCACCATTTTTATCAAGATTAACCAAATCAGGACCATTATTGTAAATTCCTGCGTTCTTCAGGCCTCCTCCGATCATGAAGACATTATTTGCACTTCCATGATCTGTACCTGCGCTGCTATTTTCTGATGCACGTCTTCCGAACTCTGAGAATGTCATAATGAGAGTGTCTTTAAAGCGATCGTTTTTCTTCAAATCTTCAACAAGAGCTCCTATTCCATCTGAATAGGTTTTTAATAATCGGTCTTGGCTATTTACTTGGTTTATATGAGTATCGAACCCGGATAGCGAAGTGTAATAAACGCGTGTTTTCAATCCTGAAACTACCATGTCCGCAATACCTTTTAAATTCATTGCGAATTTTGTGTTCGGGTATTCGCTCGTTGAATTGTAAATTTTTGATCGCTCATAGATGTACTCCGCAGATGAGTATGTCTCAAGCATTGTTTTATATAAATATCCTTGATTATCTTCATTCAACATGCTCTCATCTGTATGATCTACAACACTCTTGAAATACTTTTCGCGTGTCGTTTGAAACAGTTGGTTCGGATCAGTAACTGCGATACCATTTTTAATTCTCCCTTTCATTGCTAGGGACAGGCTATTATCGTACTCAATCGCTTCGTATGGGTATTGACAATTAGCATCTTGGTACCTTCCTAGCCAACCTGTCCCAAGGTATTCATTTGATGCGCTAGCTGTCTGCCAAATATCAGTACTCCTGAAATGAGAGCGGTTGGGATTCGGGTAGCCAACATTATTTATAATGCATAGTTCACCGTTTTCATAAAGTTTCATGAGCTCTGTACAGGATCCATTTAATCCGAGTGAGTCATTCAACTTTAAAACCTTCGAAGCATCCTTTCCGATTTTTGGTCTTAATCTATGGTAGATATCATTTGAGTATGGTATAACTGTATTCAACCCATCATTACCACCTGATAATTGGATGATGATAACGTTTTTGAAGCCTGAAAGTTTATCCTCCGGAAGGAATTCTAATTTCTTCAAGAATGAAGGAACGAAAACCATCCCTGATGCGAGGGCTGATGTTTTTATGAAATTTCTTCTGTCCATTTTGTTGAATTTAGAATAATTGATACTCGGGTAAACTTAAGAGTTCTATTGTTTTGTCTTTCAGTTTAACGCTATCTGATACATTTAAAGTTTTCTTGGCTCCCTTTGATAATTCGGGCTGAATTAAAAAAGAAGCTGGCTCGCTAATATTCTTCATCTTGGCTTCAAAATTTTCCCAATCCGGGGATGCCTTGACTTTCTTTTGAGTCTTGGCCTTTATTTTTTCTCTTCGCTTTTGAAGTTTAATTAATGTTTGCTCAGGCATGTCGCCTAATTCATCCCATTCAATCACTCCGTAGTTGAGCAGGATAGAGGATAGCTTTAGTCGAATCATGAGAGTTGAGCTGTCTATCCAAGTCTTTCCGCCAGGCCAACCAGCCACGTTTGGAGGAAAGAAAAGGACCTGATTTAACTTACGTTGAATTTGAATCAGTGCCTTTGGGTTTTTATAGTCGATGTCAAAAAGACGCGTCATTCCGACAAGTAGCTCCGTGGGCGATTTGATCTTGCAGCCTATAGTTCGATCATCCATGAATTCATCGCTCAACAAAAGTGCCTTTACGAGTGAAGAGATATCATACTTATTCTCGTAGAATACAGATGTAAATTCCTCAATCTTGTCTTCTGAAATTGGCCTTCCAATGAAAAAGTCAATAAGCTTTGTTGCTAAGTAACGAGCAGTTTGTTTTTCATCAAGAAGAATCTTTATGACGTCATCTCCAGTGAAATTACCTGTTCTTCCGAGAATCGTTTTCTCACCAGTATCGTGATGCTTTTGTCTTTCTATGAACTTACCCTCCTTATCGAAACTCCATCCTGTGAATGCTCTTGCAGCCTCTTGAATGTCATTTTCTGTATAACCATTATCGCGACCAAGGGTAAAGAGTTCCATTACCTCTCTTGCAAAATTCTCATTTGGATGATCTTTTTTGTTTTGCTTGTTGTTAAGAAATGAAATCATCGCAGGAGATTTTGAGACCTCCATAAGTAGATCTCCAAAGTTTCCTAACGCATGTTCTCGCATGATTGAATTGAGATGAATATTAGCCAGAGGACTTTTCAATCTCACAGCAAAATGATCATGAAAAAAGAGTGTCATTTTTTCTCTCAGAACTCCTTTGGTAGTCGCCATTTTACTCATCCATAGCGCATTCATTTCGAGCATGGATTTATTCATGAGTTTTTGTAACGCTTTACGCTCTTCGCGACTCAACTTTTTACGATCAACTTTGAATGCTTCCAAATTGATTTTTAGTGGTGTAATACTTGCACTTTCCTTGAAAATTTCATCAACAAGATGCTCGATATTTCTGCCTTCCATAGATTTGAGCTTTCTTGGATCTACTCCAAAACCGGCTCTCCAATAGAGATGTTGTATTTGTTTTTTACTGAGTCCCATTCATTTTCTGTTTCTACTGAGACAGCCAATGATTGGAATGGTTTAATTGGAATTCGAGATGATCGCTGGATTATTTCAATTCATCCTTAGCTTTTTTAGTGCCAATTTTCATGGTGATATAATCTTTATCTGCCTTAGGAGCTCTCGCTGGAGAGTATTCTCGTCCGTAGAATATTATTTGCAAATGAATTTTGTTCCAAAGGTTTTTGTCGAAAAGGCGCTTCCCGTCTTTCTCTGTTTGTTCCACATTTTTACCATTCGTTATTCCCCACCTGGTTAAAAGACGATGAATATGGGTGTCAACTGGAAATGCGGGATGTCCAAACGCTTGGGCCATAACAACGGAGGCAGTTTTGTGTCCAACACCAGGTAATTTTTCTAGTTCTTCAAATGATTCTGGTACGTCTCCATTATGGTTGTCAATTAACATATGCGAGAGTGTGAAGATCGCCTGAGATTTTCGAGGTGATAAACCGCACGGACGAATAATATCTCGTATTTCTTCCACTGAAAGTTTAATCATGTCTACTGGATTATTCGCTTTACTAAATAGAGTAGGTGTGACTTTATTAACCCTATCATCAGTACATTGAGCAGAAAGTAACACTGCTATCAGTAAGGTGTATGAATCTGTATGATCTAATGGGATTGGTGTCTCAGGGTAAAGGCGTTCCAATTCATTTACGATATATTTAACTTTTTCCTGTTTTGTCATTTGATTTTAAATCCATTTTTCAAGAACTTCAAGAAGTCTTTAAATTGCTCTTTTGAGGTAAAGATTTTCTTCATTTCTCTAGCCGTTGAAATTTCTCGATCTCTGGTAATTATAGGATCGATTTCAGTTCTTTCTTGCGCATCTTGATTCGTCGCTTTTTCCTCTGGCTCTTCGAGATCGTCCATTACTTCGTAAAGATGATCTTCCATTTTTGAAAGTTTATCAGCACGCTCAAATCTTTTTTCTGCTTGGTTTTTATATCCTTGCTCCTCCAATAGTAAACCCAAATTATTTTGAGCCACAGCATCATCTGGATCAAGTTCTACGGCCTTTTCATAATCTAACACCGCACCTGCAACATCTCCGAAATTTCGTTTAGCAAAGGCTCGAGCCGCATAACGGTAGGCATAATGAGGTTGTAGTTCGATTGCCTTGTCGAAGTCAATGAAACAGTTTTTTTTGTCTCCAATATGCAGATGCGCCACACCTCTGTCTGAATAAATATCAGGATGGTTCGGAGTTTCCAACAGAGCTTTGGTATACATTTCTATTGACTCTTGGATCTTCTCCTCTTTTAAAAGAGAATGCGCTAGTTCGTGCGTTTTGTTTGCAAACATTGGGTACATTTGATTAATGGATTACAAAGATATGGACTTTCCGCAATACAGAAAACTTATGAATGATAAGTCGTTCTATTGTATTTTGGATGGTAGGACGTTTGAAGAAATTCAAATCATTGGTTCTAAAGCTGTGCTCTATAATTTCAAGGCTGAACAATATCCTGAAATGTTGCGAATAAAAGACATGCTAGAATTTGCTCCAGGCTACTTAAACTGTTTAGTTTCCGAGTTTGAAATACTTCGTGAGCGACTGCGTGAATAAAGATCAATTTCAATTGATCAACTCCCATAATTTCTGTACTTTCATGCTGTGAAATTCAACTACATATTTTTAGTGCTACTACTAACGGCATGTTCGTTAAATTCAACTCAAGAGGCAGCTTTAAACAATGCAGTGATAAATTATGTGGACGCCCATAACAAGGGAGCGGTCATGGAGTATGTCTCCATCGCTCACCCCAAAGTGGTTGCCTATTACAATTCTTTAGGTGAAGATGAGTTCAAAGATAAGTTTGAACTGTTTTCACAAGTTGAAGGTGGCGATTTTATTCAGGATGGAACGGTTTGGGAAATTGAATCACAAGGTAAATCCATTCATGCTAAGTATACATTTCTAAGTATTGGAGATATAAATGGTCTGCGCTCAAGTGAACTCGAAATTATCGCCATATCTGAGGATAATGGTTTGAGTTGGTTCTTCGTTGATGCACCAGATTATAGGAATGAAAAGATATTTGATAACGATTTTCGCTTATTAGAATTATAGAAAATGAGAAATTATTTACTGCTAATTATTTGTTGCGTAACGACATTGCTAGCCAGTGCTCAAGGATGGGCACCAATGGGAGCTCGTTCGATGTCGATGGCCAATGCTTCTACAACGCTAAACGATGTTTGGGCATATCATCACAATCCAGCGGCTCTAGCCGATATATCGGAAATAACTGCAGGAGTTTCCTACGAAAACCGCTTCTTATTAAGTGAATTACAAAGTCAAGGTTTTGCAGTCGCAGTTCCGTTGAAAGTAGGAGTTGTATCTGTGGGTGGCCAGCTATATGGAGACAAACAATTTCGAACTTACAAAGGTGGATTTGGTTATAGCATGCGACTTGCTGAGAAGATCTTTGCTGGGGTGCAATTGAATTACATGGGTTTGCAACTCCCAGAAAATTACGGAAGTAAGAATTCTATGACTGCCGAAGCTGGAATCTACGCTAGGTTCACGGATGACTGGAAATTAGGCTTTAGTGTATACAATCTAGGTAGAGCGAAGCTTTCAGATTTTGAAGATGATCGGTTCTCGACAATTATGAGAATTGGTACGGCTTATACTTTCTCGGATAAAGTAATCGTTGCCCTAGATTTTGAAAAAAATCTTGATTACGACCTAAGGATCAAAACTGGAGTAGAGTACGAAGTGGTTGACAACTTCTTTTTGAGAGGAGGTGTAGCCACAATGCCAGTAGAACTATCATTTGGCTTGGGTTATCGTTGGAAACAAATTCAATTAGGACTAGGAAGTTCTTATCACCAAATATTAGGGTGGTCGCCACATTTTGGCTTGGTTTATCAAGGTGCGAAAAAGGCTAAATGAAGCAACTATTCATCATAGCGTTAGTGGTTTTTACCAGTTCAGCATTGTTTGGGCAAGGTAAGAATGAGTTAATTCAACAAAGGCTTGAATTCATTGCAGAGCAATTGGAGACTGAGGAGATTGACCTGACGGATGTGACAGAGAGTCTGAACTATCATTTTGATCATCCTTTAAATTTGAATACAGCGTCGTTTGAGGAGATGCAACAGCTTTCGTTATTGACGGATGTTCAGATCAATGACATTGTGCTGCATCGACAAATCTTTGGGAAACTTATTTCTATTTACGAATTGCAGACGTTGGACTACTGGGATTTGAATACAATTCATTTAGTGCTCCCTTTTATCCGAGTTGATGATAAGTTAGATCAATTGCATGTGAGCTTTAAAGAAGCTATTCAGCGAGGTAAATTTGAAGCTTATTTCAGGTATCAAAGAGTGGCGGAATATCGATCTGCTTATGATGATGTCTCCGATTCACTTCAGGAAAATTCGAATTCCTATTATTACGGAAACCCGGATCGTTATTATACACGACTTAGATTTAAGTACCGTACGAACTTGAGTGTTGGATTTACGGCAGAAAAGGACCCGGGAGAGGAGTTTTTCCAGGGCACACAGAAGAATGGATTCGATTTTTATTCAGCGCATGCGTTCTACAAAGGAGGAAAGTACCTAAGAGCAGTTGCAATTGGTGATTATCAGGTGCAGGTGGGTCAAGGATTAAACTTCTGGTCTGGCTATGCATTTGGCAAAACTGCGGATGTAACGAATGTGAAAAAGTCGGCAAATTCATTAAAGCCATATACGTCAGTCGATGAGGCGAGGTTCTTACGTGGAGCCGCAGCTGAATTTGGATTAGGAAACTTTGCATTAACTGTTTTCGGATCGCACAAAGGTGTTGATGGTTCTTTAGTCATACCTGATTCAATTGTCGAAGAGTTAGAATTTGTCTCAAGCATTAACCTGACCGGTTTCCACCGAACGAATTCTGAATTAGGCCGTAAAAACACTCTAAAAGAAACCATTGCGGGCGGAAACTTACGCTACACCAAAAGAAGTCTTCAAGTAGGTGTTGCAGGAGTTTATATGGGATACGATAAAGATTTCCTCAAGGACACTTCATCTTATAATCAATATGACTTTAGAGGTAAAAGTACTGTTGGTCTAAGCGGTGATTACAGTTGGGTGTTTAAGAACTTCAACTTCTTTGGTGAGGTTGCGACTTCTACGCATTCATCTGCTTGGGCGACTCTTCATGGAGTTCTTTTTTCGCTGGACCGAAGAGCTTCCATGAGTTTAGTTTATAGAAAATATGATCGAGACTACTCAACTTTTTACAACGTAGGTTTTGCCGAAGCAAGTAAGACGCAAAATGAGAGCGGCCTTTATGCAGGTTTGAAGATTAATTTTACGAGAGCTTGGACATTGAATAGTTATGTAGATGTGTTTAAGTTTCCATGGTTGCGCTACCAAGTTGATGGGCCATCACAGGGCCATGAGTGGATGATTCAGCCGTCATTTAAACCTTCAAGAGGCTTAGAGGTCTACTTCAGGTTTCGAGAACAAGTACGTGAAAAAAACAGTCGATATAGCGATGGAACAATCACCTCTCTTGAAGATGTGCGGCAGCGAAACTATCGTTTAAACCTAAGCTATAAGGTGTCGGAAAGTATCAGCTTGAAAAGTAGAGTAGAGTATGTTACCGTGGATAGAGAAAGTACGGAAGCTCAGGATGGTTTTATTATCACACAAGATTTAATTTTTAAACCCAAATCTTTTCCTTTGAATATAGCGCTTCGCTATGCTCTTTTTGATACAGATAGTTACGATACTCGTATTTATACCTACGAGAACAACGCATTGTATGTTTTCTCATCTCCTGCCTACTACTATCAAGGAAGTAGGGCTTACATCTCACTTCGTTATACATTCTTGAGACGATTTGATTTGTGGGCGAGATACGGTGTGTCAATTTTTGCAAACCGAGACTCCATAGGTTCTGGTGGTGAAGAAATCCTAGGATCTAAGAAAACTGATATTACAATTCAGTTGAGAGTTAAACTTTAGTTTGAAAAAAAAGCCGAACTAGAATTCAATGTCCAGATTGAATGTTTTTTTCAGTGTATGCAAGTTAGGATTCTTTCTCGCTAGAGCTGCGAAACGGTCCTTTCCAGTCTGAAACTTAATCTCCTCTTCAGGGTTGTTTGTGATCGCCAATTCAATATCAATGTTGTAATTTTTGAGTTCAGATCGCAGGTAGCCTAACAATTCTGACATTTGAATTCGAATGGTATCTACTTGAACTTGGTTGTCAACTTCCATTAGAAATTGGTCATTCGCCTTCTGAATTGGGTCACGTTTAATTAGGGCATTGTAGAAGGTTTTTTCACCTTTCTCTTTCAACAAATGAGCAAATCTTCTCCATGCCATTCTGAAGTCATCCATCGCATATTCCAACATGGGCATACTCCGAAGGTCAATTTTCTCCTCACCATCAACTTTGGGCTTCATGATGTTCTTAATAGAGACACTGGAAGAGTATGACTTGCCACTTGGCGCATTCATTACTTTCGGCTGTTGTTTATCAAAAACTTTTTTAACGGGTTCTTTAGCCGCCGGTTTGGCTACTAGTTTACTTGCTTTGTCGCGAAGATCTTGATTTGGAAACGGAATGATCTTAACTCGATCAGTTAGTCGTTTTTTTTTTCGAGCTCCTTATTGATGGAACACAATTGCATAAGAGCCATTTCGACCAGCAGTCGCTGATTCTTGGAGGCCTTATACTCGACATCAGTCTTACTTAGGACACCGAGAGCTCGAAGTAAATAATCACCTTGAATGGCTTTCGATTGCTCCATGTATCGCTCTGAAACAGACTCACTGACTTCCAGTAATCCAGCAGTACGGACATCTTTGCATACAAGTAAATCTCTGAAGTGATCTGCCAAGCCTACAACAAAGTTATGAGCGTCAAATCCTTTTTCAATGATATCATTTAATAGAAGTAGTGCAGCAGGAATGTCCTCCTTTTGTGTGCTTTCAGCTATACGGAAATAATAATCGTAGTCAAGGATGTTCAGATTAGTCAGAACATCGTGATAGGTAACCGTATTTCCTGAGAATGTCACAATTTGATCAAAGATCGACAATGCATCACGTAAAGCACCATCTGCTTTTTGAGCGATTGTATGAAGTGCTTCAGGTTCAGCAGTCACTGATTCCTTCTCTGCAATGCTTGCAAGATGATTCGCAATATCCTTTACCTTAATTCGATTAAAGTCGAAGATTTGACAACGAGATAATATAGTAGGAATGATCTTATGTTTCTCAGTCGTAGCAAGAATGAAAATTGCGTGCTTCGGAGGTTCTTCGAGTGTTTTTAGAAATGCATTGAATGCATTCGTCGATAACATGTGAACCTCATCAATTATATATACTTTGTGAGTCCCAATTTGAGGTGCTATTCGTACTTGATTAATCAATTCCCGAATGTCATCAACAGAGTTGTTTGATGCGGCATCCAGTTCATATACATTAAGTGAAGCGCCTGAATTAAAGGATTCGCATGAATCACATGTTTCGCAGGCCTCAATTTTTTCTGAACGATTGAAGCAATTGATTGTTTTAGCAAGGATTCGTGCAGTTGATGTTTTACCAACTCCTCTCGATCCACAAAATAGAAAGGCCTGTGCTAGATGATCATTTTTGATTGCGTTTCGCAAGGTAGACGTAATCGACTGTTGTCCTACAACAGTATCGAAAGTTTGGGGTCTATATTTGCGTGCGGAAACGACGAAATCGCTCATGGGTACAAATATAGTTGAATTTCGAAGCAAGAGTGCGAGGTGTTAATAACTCACTGTATTTATTGAAAACCTTGTCATAATTGGTGGTTTACAAATACATGTAGATTCCCTTAAAAACTATAAAGTTTCATTTTTTTTTGTATCCTTATACCTCATTAGACATAGAATAAATCAACTTATATGAAAAAGAAAATATTCGGGATTGCTGCATTAGCATTAATAGTTGTTGCTTGTGGCCCATCGTCAAAAGCAGATTATGATGAAGCAGCTGATACGTTGTGTGGATGCATGAAGGAAGCTTCGAAAGAGGATCCTCCAGGAATGGATATGACCACAACGAACTTAGGTGTTTGTGTTGTTGAATTAGATGCAGAAGTTGTGAAGAATGATATGCTTATCGAATCTATTGAGGCGAAATGTCCAGATGTAAAAGATGCTTTTGAAGAGTATGTGAAGAATATGTAGTTTTCTGCATACATAAAATTGAAAAAGCCCATTCATGTAAAATGAATGGGCTTTTTATGTCATGTCGAGTATCTTAATCCACGATTGTAATACTTTCAATTCCATCGCCTTCACGAACGTCATCAACAACTTCGATGCCATCAGTTACTTTACCAAAGCAAGTGTGAACCCCATCTAAATGTGCTGTATTGTCTCTTGAATGACAAACGAAGAATTGTGATCCACCTGTATTTCTGCCAGCGTGGGCCATAGAAAGTACACCTCTATCATGGTGCTGATTTCCTCCATTTACTTCACAATCGATTTGATAACCTGGACCTCCTGTACCTGGCATTCCTTTCTCTCCTTCACGTGTGTTAGGACATCCTCCTTGGATTACAAAGTTTGGAAGAACACGGTGGAATTTTAATCCATCATAGTATCCTTTTTTAGCCAATTTTACAAAGTTTGCAACCGTAACTGGTGCATCTTCTGAATATAAATCAACTTTCATTTCACCTTTAACGGTCTTGATAATAGCTTGCATACAATTCAATTTTGTGCAAAGATACGTTCTCTTCTGGTTTAAGCCATTTTTTGAATTGGATAATTACCTTTGCATATGCAGGTTTTTAATATCAATCGAAAGGAGACAGGTCTTTTTTCAGAGCATCAGTCACGCTTAGTTTATGATCAGGAGAGCATCCAGTCATATATTCATGAATCCTTTTCTAAGGATGCAATAGCGGAGCAAATTAAATTGAAGGCTGAACAAGTAAGTTCTGAGAATCGACAGGCTTTGGCAAATTCTTTGGTCGATCAATACGGTGGGCTAATCTCCTCTCCAACAAGGGAGAATATTGAATCGTTGCGTGAATCTAACACGTTTACAATTACAACAGGACACCAGTTAACCTTGCTCGCTGGACCGCTCTATTTCGTTATTAAGATAATACAAGTTATTAAGCTTGCTGAAGAATTGAACGAGGCCTATCCTGAGAAGAACTTTGTGCCTGTCTATTGGATGGCTTCAGAAGATCATGATTATGAAGAGATTCAATCAACTTCACTCTTCAATAAGTCGCTTAGTCATGATTATAAACAGCGCGGACCTGTAGGTCGTTTTGAATTAGACAACTTCGGTGAGTTTAAGGAGGAAATTCGTGATTTTTTTGGAGAAGATAGAAGAACAGAAGTAGATGCTCTATTAGCTTCTTATAGTGGAAAGAATCTAGGTGAAGCCACACGGGGACTGGTGAATCAATTGTTTTCGTCATATGGGCTGGTAATAGTTGATGGTGATGATCACGCTCTCAAAAGTATGCTAGCGCCCTTGATGAAAGATGAACTGATAAATAGATCATCAGAAAAATTAGTTCAGTCTACAGACGCTAGATTAGCAGAGGATGGGCTTAAAGTCCAAATTCATGCGCGGCCGATAAATCTTTTTCATATCGAGAAGGGTAGCAGGGAACGAATTCAGTTTGAGGACGATAAATATAGCGCTGGTGACATGAGCTGGACGGAAGAGGAAATACTGAAAGAACTTGAAATCAAACCGGAAAACTTCTCGCCCAATGTTGTATTACGTCCAGTCTACCAGGAGTTAATATTGCCAAATCTAGCATACATCGGTGGAGGAGGTGAGATTTCGTACTGGCTCCAGTTACGAAGTACATTTGAACATTATGGAGTTCAGTATCCGCTCATTCAAGTCCGGAATTCAATGCTTTGGATAGAGAAGTCGGTTGTGAAGAAATTGGAAAAGGTAGAACTTTCTTGGAAGGACGTATTCACAGATAGAGATCGATTAAAGAAAAAGTACTTAGAAACTCATGCTTCTGAAGAGTTAGACTTCGATAATCTTGATAGGATCAAAACGGAATTAGCGAGCGAAATGTCTTCAAAAGTGAAGAGTGTAAACCCAAATTTGGAACAGTTTGCCAATGCTGAGATCGCTCGATTGAATAAGCAGCTTGATGGACTTAAGGTTAAACTTCTAAAAGATGCTAAAGGGAAACATGATCAAGCTATGAAGAGTATCGATTTTATAAAAGATCGCCTTTTTCCAAATGGTGGTTTGCAAGAACGTAGTTCTAATTTGCTATCCTTTTGTGCAGATGGCCAGGTCAATGAGCGAATAGCTGACATCTATAATGCCATAGAACCTTTTGGGAAGGATATGATTGTCCTTTTCGAAAATGAGTGATACAAATTCGTAATCTAAAATAAATTACACTCTTTCTCGTTTGATCAACTACATTTGCACGATGCGTAATATACTAGTAGTACTTATCAGCCTTTTACCAGCTCTATCCTTCTCCCAAGAAGTGACGGTTACTGGTCGCTGTGTTGATAAGGTTGGTGCTCCCGTATATGATGTTCAGGTATACTCAGAAGATGCCTTAGGAATTTCAAGAACAGACGTTGATGGGGAGTATTCTTTGGTTTTCACTAAAGTCGAGTCGGTTGCGATAATCTATCGTTTAACCGGTGAAATGGAAGACAAAAAACGCATTGTTCAACTCCATGAAGGCGAGAACAAACTAGATGACTTGCTCATCCCAATTCAGCAACAGGATGGAGTCACCGTGCGTCGATATGCCGATCCTTTTAAGTTGCCTAAGTTGGCCCCAGTCGATTTTCAATTGTTAGCTCTTGGAAGTCCTGAAAAGTATTTAGTGCTAACAACAGCAGCAACCTCTAATAATGAGCTCACAACGAACTATAATGTTAGAGGAGGTAGTTATGATGAGAATTTAGTCTATGTAAATGGCTTCCAAATCTATCGCCCGTTCTTAACTCGATCAGGTCAACAAGAGGGTATGAGCTTTATTAATTCAGCATTGGTTAAAGATTTGCGTTTCTCAGGTGGTGGTTTCGATTCTCAATATGGCGATAAACTTTCTTCGGTTCTTGATATTGAGTACAGAAGACCGGATTCGTTGCGCGCTTCGTTATCAGCATCCCTTCTCGGAGTGGAGTCTCATATAGAAGATAGGCTAGGAGCTCGTTTTGATTATTTAATTGGGGCTCGGTATAGATCAAACGGGTATTTGCTCAATTCTTTACCGACACAAGGGGCATATAATCCTGTTTTTTGGGATGCTCAATTCTTGACAAACTTTGCGGTCACAGAGAAAGTGAATTGGTCATTGCTCGGTCATTTTTCTTCTAACAATTATCGTTTCCAACCTCAATCCCAAAGAACTGATTTTGGTACAGCCAACGAGGCTTATTCATTCGTAGTTTATTTCGGAGGTCAGGAGCAGACACGTTTTCAAACAATGACTGGAGGTACATCTATAAAGTGGGAAGTAACTGAGAAGACGAATCTCGATTTTTATGCAACTGTATTCAACACTGATGAGCGCGAATATTTTGATATTGAAGCGGAGTATTTTATTAATCAACTAGAATCTGATCCAAGTCAGGAAGCTTTTGGAGATTCAATCGCAACTTTAGGGATAGGATCTTATATGACGCACGCTCGAAATAGATTGAATGCTACTATATCAAGTGTTTATCATCGAGGGGATCATATATTTTCGGCTGGTTTCAAAGATGCCGATAGCCTTTTGCTTCGCAAGCATCAATTAAAATGGGGAGCTGACTTTCAAGTTAATGACTTCTATGATGTGTTAAGCGAGTGGAAGGTAGTTGATTCAGCAGGCTTCGCGCAGACGGAGAGCACAGATGAGAATCTTGTCCTGACCGAAACTATCAAGGGTCAGCTTAATTTGCGTGCCCAGCGCTACACTTCCTTTCTGCAAATGAATTCGACATGGTCGAATAATAAAAAGAACTCGGTTGTTTCAATCACTAAGAAGGTGAAGTTACCTGATGGCTCAAAGATAGATTCTATTTATTCGGATACGATCTATCAGTCTCTTTCAAAATGGAACCTTAGTTATGGGGTGCGATCTGGCTACACAACATCAAATAGCGAATTCTACATTACTCCAAGAGCATCTGTGACTTTTTCTCCTCGAGCCTACATGGTTCATCGTGGAAAGGTAAAACGTAGGAGTGTGAATTATCGACTTGCCGCTGGGATGTATTATCAACCACCATTTTATAGAGAGTTCAGGACTTTTGAGGGCGACCTCAATTTGGATGTGAAAGCTCAGAAATCAGTGCATATTGTTACTGGTACGGATGTATACTTCTCGATGTGGAATAGGGAAAGTCCATTCAAGTTTACGGCTGAAGCTTATTATAAATATTTGTGGGACGTTAATACCTATGAAATTGAAAACGTAAGAACTCGATATTACGCGAACAATGATGCGGTTGCATATGCTTATGGACTTGATCTGAATTTACATGGTGAATTTGTTGAAGGAATTGAGACTTTTTTCAAGGCTGGATTCTTATCGACCAAGGAGGATGTATTAGGAGATTATTATTACGATTATCTAAATGCTGCAGGAGAGAAAATTGTTTTCGGTATAAGTGAAGATCAAACCGTTGTAGATAGTAACCGAGTGGAGCCAGGCTTCATACCTCGACCTACAGACCAGATGTTTAATTTTGGTGCTTTAATCCAGGATCGAATGCCTAAATACGAGAGTTTTAGTGTTCAAGTAGGGATTCAATATGGGACACCTCTTCCATATGGCCCACCAGATTTTGCGAGATATAAAGATACTTTACGCCTACGTTCGTACTTCCGTGTTGATATAGGAATGTCGTACGATTTCTTATACAATAAAAAGAAACGTGATCGCGAAAGAGAGGCTTCAAAAGGTGAGTTGTCACCAGAGGAACGAGAGTTGAAGATGCCTCAGAAAAAAGAAACATTTTGGACGAAGAACTTTGAGGATGCAATCATTTCATTTGAAGTATTCAATTTACTTGGAGTTAGAAACGTCCTCTCCAAGCAATGGATTCAAGATGTAGAGGGTAGGTTCTATGCAATCCCTAATTATTTAACTGCAAGAAGATTTAACTTGAAGTTAATCTTGAGATTCTAAGTTAGAATCATTCTATCTTATTGAAGTTATATATTTCTTACATTTATTAGATGCCATTCAATCACTCTGTTTTGAGACATTAGAATGGGAATCAACTAGAAAACCTTTCATAAGGCATTAATTCTCAAGAAAGCCAACTCAAAAACTATTTTATTCACTCTCATGGCGTATCCATGATTAATTGTGTCGGATGCACAGTTGATTTTGAAATAATTGGTCCACAAAATGGCGGAGGTACTACCTTGGAGGAGTCAAATTATCGCTTTGTAGATTATAGCCCTAATCCTGAAATGAACTACTACCGATTGAAGCAGTATGATTTCAATGGAGCTTATACCTATTCAGACATTGTCTCAATTTCGTAGCATGAATTAAATTCTCTAGTAGTCGTGAATGCTTCGCCAAATCCAACGAAGGATATCTTGAATCTTCAGTTACTAGCTCCATCTAAAGGTCTTTTATCAATTTCAATTCGAAGTTTAAACTGAGTTGAATTGGACCAATCAATTAAGCCTATTGAAAAGAGAGTGAATTCGATCGCTATTGATGTGAACGATCTTCCTACTGGCATGTATCTTCTAACGATGACAAATTCAATGAGTGGAGAAGAAGAAATGATTCGATTTGTGAAGAAATAGATTCTCTAGATAATAAGTGAGGCACGATACAACTTCAATTCCTCCCAAGAGAATTTGCTTCCTAATTGCTCTTTCATCTGGGTGAGGCTTTCGCCATCCCAATCATCAAAGGCGTCGCTGATTTCGCTGATTCTTTTAGAATTCATGATATCCCTCAGTTCGATCTTCTCAGTGCGTATTAAGCGTTCACAGTGCGTGTAAATCGTGTTTGGACTCAATTGTCTTTCGGCAGCGATCTCTACGATTGATTTACCGGACTTGATTAGTTCCAATGTGACGTCATGCGTAGCGACTTTCTTCTTCTTGCTTCCTTTCGGATCCTTTTTTCGAGTGGTCTTTGTTTTTATCTGGATGAAATCAGTATCGAAATCAAATCCAGTGTGGGCTTGTCTAATTTCAGCCTTCACCAATTCGATTTTTGCAATTTTGTATTTCATTATTTCTTCCTCCCAGGCTTGGTTCTTTGCCAAGGGAGATCCATTGACTATGCACTCTACGACTTTACGCGCTTTTTTGATTCGAAGAATTGTTTCAGTTGTTAACTGGTCGAGTTCTTCCAATTCCTCATTGTATTGCTTTGTATTTGACTTCTGCTGTAGTTCAGCCATCTTTTTAAGATTGGAGTACAGTAGACCATCAAATGTTTTAAAGAAGTAGGTATAGGCAGCGTCAGTTCGTTTTAATACGTGCTCAAGATCAACATTATGTTGGGCGAATAGATGATTCAGTTGATTTCTGAATTTCCGAGCGGCTTCCATGCTTGACTCCAGAACTTGAACCTGTTGTGTTATCCAACTCAGGTTCTTTCCCTTTTGAGATTTACTCCCGTGATTTTTATAAGTCTTCGCATGACTTTGCCATTTATTTATTAGTTCGATCCAATCGAAAGCCCGAACAAGGACCTCGTTCAGATAACTGAATGTACCTTGCTCAAGTGATTTTTCCAAATCTTGAGATTCATCATGCGATTGTGCATAACTGGCTACATCATGATTCACAGATAGTCTATTCGATTGAATAGGATTCAGGAGTACGAGGCCTTCCAAAGAACGCAGTCTTGAGAGTGCTACGTATGCTTGCCCAGGAACAAACACTTTGGATACATCGATGACTGCTTTGTCGAACGTTAAACCTTGACTTTTATGAACCGTAATTGCCCACGCAAGTTTTAACGGAAAGTGAACGAATGTTCCTAATATTTTTTGTTCAACTTCACCAGTGGAAGAATTGAGATTGTATTGAATGTTATTCCACTCGTACTTTTCTACTTCGATGGTTCTTTTTTCATCTAAAAACGTCACGCTGATTTCATGCTTCGAGAGTTTAGATATAATCCCCATCTTTCCGTTGTAGAAGTTTTTATCCTGTGATAAATCATTCTTAATGAACATCACTTGAGCCCCTTCTTTCAAGGTCATAGATTGATCAATAGGGTAGAGATGTTCAGGGAAATTTCCAGTGACCTCAGAGTCAAAAGAAATTTCTTTACTATCCAATCTAGATAGAGCTTCTTTATTTATTCGATCTGCATCCGCATTATGGGTAGTGAGCGTGATGTAGTCATCGTGATCAATAGATTTGAAGTCTGGATCGACGTACTTATTTAATACTTCGGTATCCTGTTCTGTGATTTCGTTGTTTCTTAAGTTGTTAAGTATGTTCAGGAATGTTTGATCCTGTTGACGATATACTTTTTGAAGTTCAATGTAAAGTGGTTTATCCTGTTGAATTACATGAGCATTAAAGAAAAACGGCCCATGATAATACTCTCGCATAAAGTTCCATTCCTGTGGTTTAACGACTGGTGGAAGTTGCAGTAAATCACCGATAAACAAAACCTGAAGACCTCCAAATGGTTTGTTGATCTTTCTCACATTACGAAGCATCCAGTCCATCGCATCTAGAACATCCGCTCTGAGCATACTGACCTCATCAATAATAAGCAATTCAAGATTTCGGATAATCGCTCTCTTCGATTTGTTCATCTTGAAATGATGTAACATCGTAGACTTGTTTTCTAATCGAACGCTTTCATTGAACGATCCAGGAAACTTAAAATCTGGAATGAATCCTGCAAAAGGAAGTTGGAAAAAGGAATGAATAGTCACTCCGCCAGCATTTAGAGCTGCGATACCAGTTGGTGCAACAATGACAACCTCTTTATAGGTGGATTTGACAATTTTATGAAGTAGTGTCGTTTTACCGGTCCCTGCTTTTCCTGTCAGAAAAATTGAGCGATTAGTTTGATTGATAAATTGCTCAGTAAACTCAGCAACTGAATCAGATTCAGATAGGTTTGTTGTCGTCATTGTTATTTAAGTTACGCAAAATCTTTAAGCGTACGCAATCTAATTACAAAATTGTTTTTGGAGGTGTTTTGGAGTGTTCCAATTCTAAATTATGTAATTGAAGTGCCAAGTTAAGGTTTAAGTTCCGCTGTTAATCGATAACCTCGATTGAGAAATCATCTGCAAAGATGGTCGCTGTGTTATCTCTCGAATTTGTAGTAATACCAATTTCGATGTTTGTATACATTCTCTTACTTCCTTGATTATTGTATAGAATATCCTTTGTTAATGTTTGGAATTTTGATTTCTCCAGAATCAATTGACCGTCGACATAAACTTTCGCCCATCCTTTCTTTCGATGCGGGAGTTTTGTTTCTAGTGTTAGTTGAAACCATTGATTTCTCGGGAGGGCATATGTTTCTTGATAGATGTTTGGTGTTGGATATTTGAATACAAGCAAACCGAAATTATCGGTATGATTCGCATCAATATATGAGCCACTAATTCCCGTTCTATACATCCACCTATACTTAACCCGATTTGAGAACATCCATTCGAAATTAAATCAACCAAATCCAGCTGATCCAGCAGTTCAAAATAGATGTTGTGTTTTTTGTACCATCGCCCCTTGCGCTCCAGCATATGCTTCGCACGCTTTTGTACTTCCACTCATTTGAGCAAAAGTTAGATTTGGAGCTAGCCGAAGAATCAATACCAAGTATTTTAACATCTTCAACTATTATGGATTAAGTTTTATCAGTCCTTTGGACACTATTTCTTCTAATGACGCTTTTAAATAATCGATGTCCTCTTGCTCCACGTATGCTTGAGCGGACAACCTTAAGAAAACATGTTCTCTTAGGTTGAAAACAGGAACTTCAATCTTGTAATCGTTATAGAGAATGTTTTTCAGCGCTAATGGATCATTAATTGGTACCGGAATGCTGCATATCTGACCGAGAAATTCACTTGTTACTGGAACTATAGGTTTAGTATCGAAAACATCACATAATGACTCGTAGTTGTTCAATATATCCTGTTTACACTTCGCTGAGACACTTCGCCAATCGTTCTCTTTAAGATATTTTAGGGCGGCTGGGACCGTTAAAAACGCAGAGTAGTCTCTTGTACCTTGGAGTTGATGGTAATCTAAGAATTTCGATTTTCCGGGAACCTCTGCATTAAACCCCCAACTAATCAATAGTGGATCAAATTGGTCCTGTATCTCTTTTTTTACGTAGAGAAATGAACTTCCTTTTGGTGTGAGCATCCATTTGTGACATGCTCCTGTGTATATGTCAGCCTCCAACTCAGCTAAATCTAGGGGAATGTGAGCGGGTACATGCGCACCATCAACAATAGTTATTAGCCCAAGTTCTTTAGCTCGTTCACAGATTTCCTTTACCGGGAAAATTGTGGCAGTCATACTTGTGATATGGCTGATGAAAATCGCTTTTGTCTTATGCGTATATCCCTTCCAAAATTCTTCGATAAATTCTTCTTTGGATGAAAGGGGAATTGGTATCTCCTGTTGCACATATTTTGCTCCAGCTTTTTTGCAATAATAATCCCAAGTTCTATCAAGAGCGCCGTATTCATGGTTTGTCGCTAATACTTCATCCCATCGACTTAGATCCAAGCTTTTTGCAATTATGTTGATAGCATACGACGGATTCATGGTCATGACAATATCATCTGGAGAACAGTTGATATACTCAGCGAGTGCAGTTTTGGATTTATGTAATTGCTCATTCCCATCATGAACAAAGAATTGGACAGGGTTTCGTTCGAGAGCTAACTGCCACCTCTGATAATCTTCAAAGATCGGTTTAGGGCATGCTCCAAACGATCCATGGTTCAGGTGCAGATAATTCGGGTTGAGTAAAAAGTCGTTTTTCAAAGACATATAAAGCGGTTTAAAATCCAATTGTTGTGCGTCGTGTTCGACCTGTCTCTATTGGATCAGGTAGGTTTCGTATTTAATTGTACATGACCAATCCTCTTTGTCAAATAGAATGTTGTATAGGCTTAGCTCTGCTCGCAGATAGTCGGTTTCAGCTCCATAAAAAACAGAACAGTACATCTTTTCATTAACAAACCACTCCTTCGAAGTGTATGTTTTGAGTTCTTTTAACTTGTATTTGTTCTTAGCTATCATAGTCGAATTTAGTCGTGATAATGATGACGAAAGATAATAAAAGTCGATTAATGAATGAATTAATGAAACGAACTTTCTTAGTTTTAATAATGACTAGACTACTACTAGTCAATTAGTTCTATTTTTGTTAAGTGCGGTATATAATTTATCAGACGGTTTTACTGATGGCCATTTTCTTAGGCTTTCAGTCTACCTATGCACAAGAGGATACCAAAGACGCCGCCACTCGATGCTTTGTCTCTTTCCAAGAGTTAGAGTATGTCGATATGGATAAAGCGAAGATGTATGCGGATTCGGCGATGATCTATGCGCTGAGATCCAAGGACAACTCCTTTATTGCAAGGGCGCATCAATTTAATGGGTGGCATTATGAAGATGTTTCGCTTTTTAAGAAAGCACGTGAATCTTATTATAATTCACTAAAGTTTTATCAAAAATCCGGAGATGAACAAGGTATTGCGGACGCCTATGGTAACATAGGGAACGCTTACCTTGACATGAATCTTTTTCAAAAAAGCTTAGAGTATCAATTGAAGTCCATGACTGCAAATGAGAAAATTCTTCTGAAGGTCAAGGATGAAGATGGGCTCAATCGTGCGAAACAAGGAAAAACATATGCTCTTCATAACATTGCAGCAATTTATACGGATATCGAGTTGTATGATCGTGCGTTGGTTTATGAAATCGAAAGTTTGAATGCTGAGGTAATAGCTGGAAATCACAAGGGTGAGGCGATATCATGTAATGCAGTAGCTATTAGCTATAAGAACCTAGGTAAAGTTGACAGCGCTACGATTTATTTTGAACGTGCGATCTCTATTTATGATACACTAGAAAATGTTCAGGGTTTGGCTTCAACGTACTTTTCTTATGCTATGATGGAAGGGTCAAGTCTATCAGCATTTGAGAAGAATATGATGGTTACAGCATCTTTACGTATGCATTTGGAAGGTGGGGATTTAGATTCATATACTCATCAGCTGCTTACTATCGGTAAAGAGCATTTCTCACAAATATCGAATGATAGTATCTCTAGTATTTTAAAGACAACCGGTGATAATATCCGTGACCATGATTTGACTCATCATAGACTAAAATTCTACTATCTTGAATCAATCTACTACGAACGTGTTGGAGAATATAAGAAAGCGCTCAAAGCGAGTAAGGAATATGTGGAACTTAAGGAAGTCTTTGACATAGAAAAACGAAGTAGAGAGATCGTTGTAGGAAGTGTTAAGCGGGACATGGAGATGAAGGCATACAATGATAGCCTTGTACAAAGTGAGCACTACGCAATGCTAAGTGCTGTAGACCAGAAGAAAATAGCGGACCAAAGATCATGGATCGTACTAGGTGTATTGGGCGGACTCATCTTAATCATATCATTGTTTTTTATGGTGAATTCCAACCGGAGAAAACGCAGGATGAATGAGGTTCTTTCAGGTAAAAATGAAGCCATCGAGGAAAAAAATGCCATTGTAGAGGAGCATAATCGATCCGTTGCAGCATCTATACAATATGCTAAGCGTCTACAAACAGCCATTCTACCAACTCGAAAAGAAGTAAATCAATATCTTCCAAATAGCTTCCTCTTGTTTATCCCAAAGGATGTAGTAAGTGGAGATTTTTATTGGTTTGGTGTAGCGAATGACGCAGTTTATATAGCTGCCGCAGACTGTACTGGTCATGGTGTTCCAGGTGCGATGGTCAGCGTGGTTTGTAGTAATGCATTGAATCGTGTTCTGAATGAGTTCACTATAACTGAACCAGGTGAAATATTGACAAAGACTCGTGAGCTGGTACTGGATACTTTTGCGAGGAGTGACAAAAAAGTAGAAGACGGAATGGATATTACTCTTTGTGCAATAGATCAAAAGAATGGTTTTATTGACTATGCTGGAGCAAATAATCCTTTATGGATAGTTCGGTCAAACGATTTGCTCGATGGGCATCATGCGGATCGAGTAGTGGAGGGAGTGGAATCAAGTTTGTTAGAATTTAAAGCGAATAAACAACCAGTTGGACTTTATCCAGAAATGAAAGATTTTAGCACTACAAGAATCCCAATACAGAAAGACGATCAACTGTATTTGTTTTCAGACGGATATGCGGATCAATTTGGTGGGGAGCATGGGAAGAAATTTAAGTCAGGGGCTTTGAAGCAAGAAATTTTACAAAATTCAACCTTGAATATGTCCGAACAAGAATTCCATTTATTTCAGACGTTCAAAGATTGGATGGGTGATCAAGATCAAGTCGATGATGTCTGTGTTATTGGGATTCAGCTCTAGCTTCCCAGCGACACTTGTAAAAGAAGAAGAGGCCTGATTCCAACGGAATCAAGCCCTTCTTCTGATTTGCTTTAGCTATAAAAAAATCTTTATGTCTTTTACTTCCTAGAAAGTGATTTTATGTAATTGATATAATCGTCTAATGATCCATTTAACATTATATTGACTGCCGAAATATTTTTGTTGTTGTTTTTCATAATTCAAAGTTTTAAGATGGTTAATAAAATAATTGCAAGTAGCGTGCCAAAAACGTAACAGCATATATATCAAAGGTTTAAAAGTTAATTATAGATTTATCTCTAAATTCGATGGAGGAATTCGTTAACTATTTTGCTAAAAAAACATTATTAAATAGAGAGGGCGGAAGAACTGAAGCTGGCGATTTTAGCTCCGATGCAAGAGGATTAGTAGTTTAAAGGATGTGATCGAAAGGTTGCGTCCTTTTTTTTATTCGAAGCGATTAGTCAGCGTATTGTTCCAATGATTTCTTGAATGCTGAATATTGATCTTTGTATTCGTCGTACGTTTCTTGGTCTTTATATTTAATACTGAAGATTAAATGGGTTGTTTCTGTCTTTTTAGAATAGATACTTCTGGTGTACTTTATATTTTTATCCATAGGTGCGTGTCGAATCAATCTCGTCAACAGCATCTTTTACTTCACCTACAATCTCTTTTTTGATAGGATTCAAATATTTTTCAGGTTCACCACCCCACTGAGGTGAATACACAAAGAATTGAACCTCTTCATCTGGTGATGTAAATGATGCTTCATCTGTAGCAATGAACTCATATTCATTGAATACTTCCGAAGGTCCTGCTGGGTGAACACCGAAGTCTAGCGGATAATCAATTTTAAACCATTCTCCCTTAAAAGTATCCATAACCAATGCCGCGGTCTCATCATTTATAGAAGTCGCTTCCGAGTCTACGTTACTTATCGAAGTAGAATCTGAGTTAGATTCGATAGGTTTCTCAGATGACTCATTATTTCCTGTTGTACATGAGTACACTAAAGTGCGAGTAGCGGAAATAGTAAGCTTAGTTTAATCATCGTAATTAATTAGATGGCTTAGTTGAACTAGTGTTTGGCTTTTGTCCGCCACCAGAATTTGGTTTTCTTGGCCCACGGTTTTTTCCGCGGAACTTGTTGTTCTTGTTTTTATTAAACTTACGCTTATTGCCACCTCCACCGGCTCGTCCTTCTTTCCATTCTGGACCAGGACCCATTTTTTCTGGTGGGTGAAGTTTTTCAATTTTGGTTTCGATCAACTTTTCAATTTTCCAGACCTTATGCATGTCTTTTTCATTGATCAATGTAAATGCTTCTCCTTTGGTATTTGCTCTCGCTGTACGTCCAACTCGGTGCACATAATCCTCGGCATCATGAGGTACATCGTAGTTCACTACCATGTTTATTTCCTTGATGTCAATTCCACGACTCATTACATCCGTTGCAACTAGAATGCGAATTCTTTTGGCCCGGAATCCACGAAGGACTTCTTCTCGTCTTTCTTGTTCTAGGTTTGAAGATATTCCTGTCGCTTTCAATCCAGCGCGGCCTAGTGATCGCACAATCTCTGAAACCTTACTCTTTGTTGATGTGAACACGATGATGCTGTCATAGTTCTTACGCTCTGATAAAATATGCGCTAAGAGCTTAATCTTTTGATTATCATGTGCCATGTACATTTTCTGAGCGACACCTGCAGCTGGCTTCGAAATTGAGAGCGCTATTTCTGCTGGGTCATTCATGATGCGCTTGGCCAATTGCTTGATGTTCGGTGGCATCGTTGCACTAAACATTAATGTTTGACGCTGAGCAGGGAGATACGAAATAATTGACTTCAAGTCATCAATGAATCCCATGTCAAGCATTCTATCTGCTTCGTCTAGGATAAGATGTTTTACATGTTTGAAGTTAACATATCCCATTTTTAAATGTGATATGAGTTTTCCCGGTGTGCTTACTACGATATCTACTCCATTAGTCAAAGCCTCTTTCTGGATTTGCCATTCTTTTCCACCCCCGCCGCCATAAATTGCGATCGATCCAGCAGAAACGAAATATCCTAGTCCTTGAATTTGCTGTTCAATTTGAATAGCTAATTCTCTCGTAGGAACGATAATTAATGTATCAATATTCGTATCTTCTTTTCCTACTAACTTGTTTAAGACGGGGAGAAGAAAAGCTCCAGTTTTTCCGGTTCCTGTTTGTGCACAGGCGATAAGGTCTTTGTTCTCAAGAACGAGCGGAATAGCCTTCGCTTGAATCGGAGTTGCGTTTTCGAAGCCCATGTACGAAATTGCTTCCTGTACTTGTTCATCGAGTTTGAGTTCGGTAAATTTCATCGGGGATGAAGGTAGTGACTAGTTTTTAGAAAACTCGCGATTCGGTGTGATTCTTTTAGATCCACGTCCCCAAGAAGTTGATCTTAGAGCTTAAAAGCCATGAAGATCGATATCATCACTTTCTAAAATATCAACTGATCGCTTCATTTTCTTTTGAATTATTTTGAAGTGGTGTTGATCTTGCTTTGTGATCAAACTAATAGCGTCTCCGTTTGATTCAGCTCGTCCGGTTCTACCAATTCTGTGTACGTAGTCTTTCGGTGATCGTGGGAGCTCATAGTTAATGACACAGGGCATATCTTCTATGTCAATTCCTCTTGCTAGCAGATCAGTGGAGACAAGTACATTTACTTTTCCCTGTTTGAAAGCGATCAGCGATTCACGTCGAGATCCTTGACTCTTCTTACTATGAATTGCTCGGGCTTCGATACCATTTTTCTTCAATTTATCAACGACTTTCTCGGCCTCAAATACTGAGGACGTAAAAACAAGCACTTGTTTGAAGTCGTTGCTCTTAATTATATATCGGAGTAATGGTCCTTTTCTATCTTCAGTAACGTTATAGGCGACTTGTTTGATGAGTGACAAGTTCTCTTTATCACCTTCAATTTTAACGACAACGGGTGAGTCTAAGAGCACTTGATTTACTGCCGTCACATCATCACTCAGAGTTGCTGAAAATAGGAGGTTTTGTCTCTTTTTAGGTAAAAGATTAAAGATCTGAGTCATTTCATCCTTAAAACCAAGGTTGAGCATTTTATCCGCTTCATCCAAAACTAGCGTTGTAATAGAAGATAAGTGAACGGCATTTTTGGATTGAAGTTCAATGAGTCTGCCGGGAGTAGCAACGAGCACATTTACGCCACGAATGGATTTCATCTGTGGATTGATAGAAACTCCGCCGAATACAGAAACTGTTCGGACTGTTTCTGGTAAAAATGTACTAAATGATCTGAACACATCTGCTACCTGGCCTGCGAGTTCCCTAGTTGGGACCAAGACTAAAACATTAACGTGGCGACTGTCTGCCCCCATATTTCCCATTAAATTACTCAAGATCGGAAGCACATAGCTTGCAGTTTTTCCTGAACCTGTCTGTGCTATACCAAGTAGATCACGCCCTTCGATGATCGCAGGGATGGCCTTTTCTTGGATCGGGAAAGGTTTTTCGTAATCGTGTGCAGGAAGTCTTTTTGTAATAAAATCAGGTAAACCTAGAGAGCTAAATGGCATATAAAATTGACGTCTTTTCGTTCGTGAGCACAAATGTACATATTCGAATTTTAGTGTTTGTGTTAAGTCCAAAGAGATGTCGGATAAAATGCACTTCGATTCTCGATAGTCCTTTTTAACTATCTTCGTAGAAATTTTTATCATGGCTTTATCAAACAACGACATAATCAAGAAATTACGTGTAGCATTAAAGCTTCGTGATGTGGATATTATTGAAATTCTCGCGTTAGTTGATTATGAAATAGCGAAGAGCGAGCTCGGTGCGTTCTTTAGAAATGAAGATCATCCGAAGTACGTTGAGTTACAAGATCAGATTTTAAGGAACTTCCTCAATGGACTCGTTATCTATAAGCGTGGAACAATGGAAGAACGCGGAAAGACGCGACCTATGCCTAAAAAACGGGCAGAGAACGTCCGCAAGGAGCGAAAGGAATCTTTTGACGAACCAAAAAAGCAAAGTCCTCGTGTCAGTGGAGATGTCTCTTCTCGGTCAGCGAAAGATAAGTACGGTAGGAAGAGTTAGCACTAGATAGTTCATCACAATAGATTTTAAAAAAGGCTGCAAAGAAATTTGCAGCCTTTTAATTTTTCTGATGTTTATTCGGTATCAGTTATTTTTGTGTCTTACTCGACGAGTTTCATCTCATCGTAATCTTTAATGAACATTGGTAGCCACATTCCCTCATCGGGCGGTGGAGTTGTAAACGCGAATGATTTGCCAATAAAGACGATGAGTAATAAAAATGTTATTTGTAGTGATTTCATCCTTCTGATTTTAAGTATTAAAGATGCGAATAAAAGCCGAAAATCTATGGCTGAATTCCAATGAATGTAGTCACCGATAAATCTATCGCTACTTAGCGATTTAGGTTATCTACGAATTTTTCAACATTAAAAACGATATCGTCTTCTCCCACTTGATCAAATGGGTTTTCTAGATGTTCTTGAATGTTTTCTAAACTCACAAGAATCATTGTGAGTAAAACGGGGATAACATATTCAAGTCCCCATGACATACTCTCAGCTTTAAAGGCGAAGTATGGGCCATAGACTATGGGCATTATTTTAATGAAAAATGAGCTGAATGCTCGAAGCGTTTTTGGGGTTCGATATTGATAAATATGCTTCATGGACTCAAAGGAAATCATCATCTTTTGCAGATACTGATTTGTTCTGGAGCACTCTCCGGATGAGAGCCCTTCTTCCCTCAGCTCATGTTTTATATACTTCGAAATTTTAGAAAAGTCGGTATACACTGCTTCCTCGTTTTTTGGTAAATCTTCAATTGGACTCACAAAAAGGGTTCGAACATTCGTAAACAAATCATGGATAATGTTTTTCATCTTGCCTACGTTTTCAGGTTTTGGCTTGTCCAGCCAGTCTCTTGAAACCAGATAAATTGCACGTAGATAACCCTTGATAGCAGCGTATTCCTTCAGCGCTGCTTCTCTACGTTTATATGCACCCCCAATTGAAAATACGATTGGGAAAATTACAGCTGTCGCGACCAAAGTTAATGGGAATTCAGCCTCAAACTTGTATCTGATACAGAGAGCAGTTGAAGCGACAGAAAGAGCAGCAATAACAAGCGTTTGCCAATTAATAATCGTGAAAAAACGACGGAATATCTTCATAGTACTATCAGAGTTTTATTTCCCTAAGATTAGGTTGGTTATTCTACAAATTTAACATGCTTTTCCAACCACTCATGTTGTTCCCACAATAGATGTAGAATACTCTCCTTAGCACTATAGCCATGGCTTTCTTTTGGTAACATGACAAGTCGAACTGTTGCCCCTAATCCTTTTAATGCGTTGAAGTATCTCTCGCTCTGCATTGGGTAAGTTCCTGAGTTGTTATCGGCCTCACCATGAATTAGTAGAAGTGGAGTCCTCATCTTGTCCGCATGCATAAATGGTGACATTGTATTATAGACATCTGGAGCATCCCAATAGGACCTTTCTTCACTTTGGAATCCAAAAGGCGTCAGCGTTCGATTATAAGCACCGCTTCTTGCTATACCCGCTGCAAAAAGATCTGAGTGAGAAAGTAAATTCGCAACCATGAAGGCACCATAACTATGTCCACCTACCGCAACACGTTTCCTGTCCACATATCCCAATTTATCAACTGCATCAATTGCCGCTTTAGCATTTGCAACGAGTTGAGTACGGAAGGAGTCATTCGGTTCTTCATCACCTTCACCCACTATAGGGAATGCGGCGTCAGTCAAAACAACATATCCTTGAGTTACCCAGAAAACAGGTGATCCATACCAAGGGTAGGTGAATTTGTTTGGATTTTGTGTTGATTGTCCAGCACTAGATTTGTCTTTAAACTCTTGAGGATATGCCCACATTATCATTGGCATTTTTTCCTTTTTTTCCATGTCGTAACCAACAGGGAGGTACAGTGTACCTGATAAATCAAGTCCATCATCACGTTTATAGGTAATTACCTCTTTACGAACATCAGCTATACTCTGAAATGGATTTTTAAAATCTGTAAGTTGTGTCAATGCAGATTTTCTCTTACGAAGGGACCTTGTGTAGAAATTCGGGTATTCGTTCTTTGATTCGAGCTTCACAAGAAGTTCATACTTGTCGAGGTCAAAGTCATAAATGTCCTCAAATTTATCTGTATAGCTAGAGGTGTAAATTCTACTCGTCTTCTTAGTTTTCAAGTTAAACTTGCTCAAGAACGGGAATTGCCCATCTTCTGTATACCCATCTCCAATTAAGAAGATGTCCATTTTTGAAATTGTTAACACCTGACGTCCATATTCATTCTCATGCATTACTGGATTACCTGGATCACTGTATTTATCTTGGTAATTTCGATCAGTTAATTTCGTTGGTTCAATACCCGAGTTCGATGGGTCAAATAGATACGATTTTGTGTTTCGCGTTGGCCACCAATAGTCTGATGCAATTGCAATATGATCATTCCCCCATTCAATTGATTTAAAACGATTGATCGTCTTCACTAACAATCTTGGTCTACCATTAAAAGGCGCTTCTAGTTGAAGTGCTTCATCTCTATGTGTCACTTCAATAGCTGGGTCACCCTTATCAAGAGCCCTAATGTATACTATGGTCGAAGCTGCATCTGATCGCCATTGGAGATTTCTAGGTCCAGTTCTTACGGCCATGAAACCTTTTGGTAAATCTTCAATCAGAGGAACCACTGATACTTCTTGAATCGATTTTGCCGTCTTGTCGTAAATCGTCGTTCTTGACGGAAATCTGTAGTAAGGCACTAAGTATGAAAATGGCTTTTCAATTTTTGTAATCATTACATATTCGCCATCAGGTGAAAAACTTACATTTCTATACATATCATCTTCAAGCCATAGCTTAGATGTTCCGTTGATTTCTACTTCATGAATCTCACATAGTGTAAGTTGCTCGAAGTTATGCTCGTCATCTTTATTCTTGAGAAGATCCTGATACGTTCGGTTTTGTGCTTTCTTCCCGTCACTTGTTGAGATTGTAGGCCCAATAGGTACGGCTGTTTTCGTATCAATTAATGGCTTTCGATCGTTAGGCAACGTTTTAACGAGCATTGATTTACTGTCTTTTGCCCAGTTTATTACGTTTCCTGTGTTTGCATTCAATGTTAGTTTGGAAATTTTTTTTAATTCTACCGTTTTAATATCGAGAATCCAAAGTTCAACTCCCGTTTTGGTGGTGTTGGTCATTGCAACATAGTTCTCATCGGGAGACCAAACGATATTAGCAAGTTTCGCATTTTTGGGAATACCAGTAACCTTACGTAAAGGATTATCGGTTCTTCCCATATCCTTTACTTGAAGCTTGTTGTAATAGTTTGTTCTACTACCAATATTAGTTACTGGGTCAATTCTTAAGCCACCAATTCGTATTTCTGTACGTGACATTTCTTCAATTGACTTGAAAGCATCACGTTGTAGAGTTACCATAATTGAACGGTCTTTGTTGAAAATAGGGTACGGTGTCCTCTCTACGTCAACTAGCTCCATGATTTCTTTAGGCGGCACTTGATATGTCAATCCATCTTGTGAAATGCCCTGGATTGAAGTGATTAGTGCTAATGCGAAAAGTATTTTTTTCATAAATAGATTTCTATTTGGGTGAATTCTGGTGAGATTTCGATTGAATAATTTCGCCTCAAGATAATTATTTTAAATTGTGTTTACCCTTTCGGTCTGATATTTAACCTTGTATATGCTGTCTCATTTTTTTTTCGTATTTTCAGCATCTAAAACACACTTTATGCTTTCTTTCTCCAAAATTGGATTCTTACTGGCCTTCATTCCATTTTTATCCTTTGCTCAAAACCAATCTACAGAATCTCTCATACAGTCTCGATTGACAGAAAATGTTCGAGTTCTGGGTCTACAAGATTCAGATATCGAAGATTGGGTGATCTATGATGAATATGTGTCTAAACTATCTTCAGTAAAGCATGTATACATCAGGCAGCGTTTTGAGGGGATTGAAATTTATAATGGTGTTGCTAATTTTAATATCAAGGATGGCAAAGTGTTGAATGCTGGTTACCGACTCGTAACAGATGTTTCAGGTTCAGTAAATACAACAATGCCAACGATTAGTCAGGCTGAAGCAATTAATTATGCTGCAAATCACTTAGGAATAAGTCAAATAGGTAATATTAAGGAGCTCAAGAAATTAGATGATCACAATTTTCTCTTCACGGGAGGGGAATTATCTGTTGAAGAAATTCCTGTCAAGTTGATGTATATGCCTATGAGTGACGAAGAGAAATCTGTTCGACTCGTATGGGATTTAAGTATTTATATAAAATCACAAGACCATTGGTGGAGCATGCGTATTGATGCCGTAACTGGTGAAATGCTAGATAAGCTTGATTGGGTTGTCGAATGTAATTTTGATAATTGTACGGATGGTGGACATTTGCATTCTTCTCGAAGAGAAATTGCATCTTCGAGCTTTCCTCAATTTCCAGCACCAGCACCGGCACCACCACCTGCAACAGACGCATATAGAGTATTTGCTATTCCAACAGAGAGCCCAACACATGGTCCTCGTACTTTAGTTGTTGGTCCATCTGACGTTCTTGCTTCTCCATTTGGATGGCATGATGATAACGGTGTAAGTGGACCGGAATATTTGCATACTCAGGGGAATAATGTTCGGGCAACAGAAGATCGGAATGATAATAACGGAGTTGGTGTACTTCCGAATGGGGGAGTTGGCTTAAGCTTTGACTTCCCATTGGATCTGACGCAAGCCCCAATTGTAAATGAAAATGCGGCAATTACGAACTTGTTTTACATGAATAATATTATGCATGATGTTTGGTATCACTATGGTTTTGATGAGGTCAGTGGAAATTTTCAAGAAAACAGCTACAGTAATGGAGGGGTAGCATCCGATATGGTTTATGCTGAGGCACAAGATGGTGGTGGGACGAATAATGCGAATTTTGCGACACCAGCTGATGGAGGTAATCCACGGATGCAAATGTATTTGTGGACATCAGGTGTTCAATATCCTTTAACAATTAATAGTCCGGCAGGAATTGCTGGGCAATATCAAGGAATTAGTGCGGGCTTTGGTCCTGGACTTCCAGCAATCCCTTTGACTGCTGATCTTGCTTTAGTAGATGATGGAACAGGTGATGTTCTTGATGCTTGTTCGCCACTAATTAATGGTGCAACGGTTAGCGGTAAAATTGCCGTGATATTGCGTGGAACTTGTGGTTTTACAAATAAAGTTCAGGCAGCGCAGGATGCTGGTGCGGTCGGTGTTATCGTTGTAAACAATGTAGCTGGGGCACCTTTCGCAATGGGCGGTGCATCAGCCACAATAACTATTCCGTCTATAATGGTATCCGATTTAGATGGAGCATTAATTATTGCGCAATTGCAGGCTCCTGTTGTCGTAAACGGATCGATTGTAGATCCGGGACCTGCAGCGGATAATGATGGTGATTATGATAATGGCATTATAGCACATGAATACGGTCATGGTATTTCTAATAGACTTACAGGCGGACCGTCTGCTGCAAATTGTTTAGGGAATGCTGAACAAATGGGCGAAGGTTGGTCTGATTGGTTCGGATTAATGTTAACAATTGAGCCAGGTGATTTGCCAACGGATGTTAGAGGCATCGGAACGTATGCAATTGGAGAACCAACAAATGGTGGAGGAATTCGTCCTGCTCCATACAGCACAGACCTTGCTGTAAATAATTACACTTACGGTGCGACAAATAACACAGGAGCTATTTCTCAACCACATGGAATTGGGTTTGTCTGGTGTACGATGCTTTGGGATTTAACCTGGGCAATGGTGAATCAGCATGGCTATGATACAGACTTATATAATGGTACAGGTGGAAATAATATGGCAATGGCCCTCGTTATTGAAGGTCTCAAATTGCAACCCTGTAATCCAGGATTTGTGGATGGTCGTGATGCAATTTTGGCGGCTGACCAAGCTTTATATGCCGGAGCGAATCAATGTTTGATTTGGGAGGTTTTCGCTGCGAGAGGGTTAGGCTTCTCTGCGGACCAAGGAAGTTCCAATAGTCGAACGGATCAAACTGAAGCATACGACCTCCCGTTGTCATGTCAACCGCCAACGGTTGCTCCAAATGCTGATTTTAGTTTTTCTTCGGATTGTAGTGGAATGACTCAGTTTACTGATTTATCCAATCAAATCCCTCAATCCTGGAGTTGGGATTTTGGTGATGGTAATACAGATACTCTCCAGTATCCATCGCATACTTATGGAGCTTCGGGGACCTATACTGTTGTACTAATCGCCGGGAATATTTTCGGAGCAGATACGGTTTCATATAGTGTCACCATCATCATGCCTAGTTTACCGGTTGTTTCTGATGAAAATATTTGCGCAAACCAGTCCGCTGTGCTCTCTGGTACAGCGTCAGGCTCAATAATATGGTATGACGTAACAGGTACAATACCACTTGATACCGCGGTGACATATACAACGCCCGTTCTCGCAACGACCACGACTTATCAGGCTGAAAATGTTGAGTTCGGACCTATCCAATACGCAGGCCCCGTTAATGCATCCTTTGGCGGTAGCGGATATCACAATCAAGGATCGGAATACACATTGAACTTTACTGCCTATCAAGGTTTCACAATTCTTTCGGTATGGGTTGATGCTGGGTCTACAGGAAATCGAACGATTAATATTTGGGATGAGGTGAGTGCTGGAGGTACAATTATTGCTTCAACAACGGTAAACATAACTTCAACAGGACCACAACGAATTCCAATCAACCTAGTTGTTCCATCAGCGGGAGATTATAGTATTGGTGGTATTGGGATGAATTTAAGAAGAAACAATTCTGGTGTTTCTTATCCTTATATTTTATCTGGGGTTGTGGATATTACTAGCTCATCTGTGGGGGGTAATTATTACTATTATTACTATGATTGGGAAGTGCAGACATTGCCTTGCAGAAGTGGACTTGTTTCTGTTCAGGCAATTGTGAATCCAGTTGACAGCACCTACGAAACAATTTCCACGTGCACGTCATACACTTGGCCAGCTAATTCCATGACATATTCTTCATCAGGTACATACACAAGCTCCTTTACCAATGCTTTTGGTTGCGATTCAATAGCAACTCTATACTTAACTATCGGAGGCGCAGCCACAGGAGGTGAATCTGTCACAACGTGTTCAGGGTACACTTGGTCGGCAAATGGCACTTCTTACACTAATTCCGGCATTTATAGTGCGACATTGACTGCAGTGGGCGGTTGTGATTCTATAGCAACGCTCAATTTGACAATAAACAATCCTACTACTGGAAGTGAAAGTGCAACTGCATGCGGATCATACACATGGTCTGCTAATACTTCTACGTATTCTTCATCAGGGATATACACTGCAGTTTTGACAAATGCTGCAGGTTGTGATTCAACTGCCACGCTTAACTTGACAATTATTAACCCTAGTTCAGCGAGTGAGAGTGCCAGCGCGTGTGATACTTACACATGGGCGGCAAATAGTTCTACCTATTCATCATCTGGAACTTATAGTACCACTTTAACGAATGCTTCTGGTTGCGACTCAGTAGTGACACTCAATTTGGTAATTAGCTCAAGTACAACAGGGTCAGAATCAGTGAGTGTATGCGATTCATTTTTATGGCTAGCAAATGGAAACCTCTATACATCTTCGGGTGTTTATACTGCGACTCTAGCCAATTCTGAAGGATGTGATTCAATAGCGACGCTTAACTTGAATATTGGAGGGGCAGGTAGTACAGAAACTCTAACCGCATGTGATTCATATACATGGCCTTTGAATGGTCAAGTTTATTCAACCGGGGGGGCATATACGGAAACTCTCACTACCGCTGGAGGTTGTGATTCGGTCGTGACTCTATTCCTAACTATTGAAACTATTGATGCCAGTGCTACGCAGTCTGGCCCAACGTTATTTGCTAATCAATCAGGCGTAACTTATCAGTGGTTAGATTGTATTAGTGGATTAGAATTAAGCGGAGATACAGGACAGACATATACTGCTGTATCTAACGGAAGTTATGCAGTTATTGTCTCAAATAATTCGTGTATAGATACATCTTCATGCATGGAAGTCACAGGGTTGGGTATTGATGATTTGAATTTATTGTCTGGTATTACTTATTATCCAAATCCAACAACCGGTAAGTTTACTGTGGATTTAGATGATTTTGCTTCTGCACTAGATGTTCGATTAACAGATGTGATGGGCAAACATGTTAAAAGCCTTGAGTTTACTCATGTTAATAATTTCGATGTTACGATTGAAGGTGCTCCCGGGGTCTACTTTCTTAGAGTCACATCTAGCGATGGGAAATCAATTACAATTCGAATCACAAAAAAATAGTATCAACGAATTTTCCGAGAAACTAATATCAAATCAGTAGTATCAGTATCGTCTGAGGCTACTGATTTGATTCTTTCTGAATAAACAACCTCAAAATAACGACCTGCGAGAACTTCAGATAAGAAGGACTCCTCATTATAATGCATGTAGATTTCATCTCCAGTACTCCCTTTAGTTAATCCAGATTCTGAGTGCTTGTCTTCCATGGTGCTTATATAAAGTAATCCATCTCGGGTTAAAGTTTTGGAACTATCTTCGATAAATTGTATCACTTCTGATTTCGATAAGTACGGGAAGAAAAATCCACTTATAACTATGTCGAATTTGCGCTCGATGGTATTGAATGTGCGACAATCCTTCACAATGAAATTAGCAGAAGGATTATTTGCCTTAGCAAGTTTTATCATCTCGGGTGCGAGATCAATGCCTGTGATTTTCCATGATGATTCTAGTGATAAGAGATGTTTGGTAATCTTACCGGGTCCACAGGCAACATCGGGAACATGACAAGGTTAACCTTTATTTCTGAACACAAGAATTCCAAAGATTTGGACCTAAGTTTAAGAGCGGATGATCGTGATAAGCTTAAAAGTCTTGATATACGTACAATTGGCGATTTGGTTCAACTGGAGGTGGAGGAATTGCCAAAGTTAAGAGTGAATAAAAAGTCACTTAGCGAACTTGAAGAATTAGTAGCTGAAAAGGGACTCTCATTTGGAATGGATGTGAGCGCCTATAATTTAGATGAAGATTAGATCTCCTTGTAGGAGGGGTATTGTATATTGCTCATCCCTGAATCCTTCTCGGTTAGGTTGTAAGACAATCTATATATCTCGGGGCCAACTTTGAAAATGAAATTGCAAGAAGTGACACCACGGTCTTGACTGAGTTCGTAGCCTTGATAGATGGCCGGCGTTTCCTCAAGTTCTGGTGCGCATTTTACAATCATAGTGTCAATGTCACTGTGAGTAAATGCGTTTGCAGCAAGAGAAGAAATCATTGCTGATTTGTTAGACAGGCTGAGGTCCTCAATGAATTTAATAGCCTGAGGTTCTTTATCCATAATGTAGGATAAATCTGGACTCGTTATTCCGAGCGCAATATTGCCTTCGTGAGTCAGAAGAATATACATATCATAGTATAATCCTTCATTATAAATAGCCTCAAACGATCGCTGAAGAACATTCGTCTGATCTGTCATCATTTCGATGCGTTGATCGATTTGAATATTAAGAGTTTCGAGGCTATCTTCAGACATGACATTGTAGCTTAATGATAGTTTTAAGTTCTCTGATAACTCGTCAAAAATGTTATTAAGAGTGTTCGAATCGCTATTATCTAAAGGTTCTTCTGCTTTACAAGAGTCTAAGGAAAGTGTCAATAAAGACATCATTACAATTAAAATAGGATAGTTGATTTTCACCATAGTCTCATCTTTGATGGACTAAATTTACAAATGATTTCAGCAAGAGTTGTTCCCTGAACAGAATAAGTACAAATTATCTCAATAGGTTGACGTGACCAGAATCTGTTTTTCTGGCATCGCTATCATTCAACTTGAATTCTGCAGTCCAAACATACGTTCCGGCTGCAACTTTTTCTCCGGCATATGTGCCATCCCATCCAACTGTTGCATCATGAGATTCCCAAATCACCTCTCCCCATCGATTGAAAATTCGGAAGGTGAAATCATAAGGATCGAATCCAGATGTGAAAACAGGTTGAAGCGTTTGATTGTGCTCATCTCCATCTGGAGTGAATGCATTTGGAATAAAATATAAAAGCAATCCATCGACAGTCAGAGGGTGACAAACTGTATCTGCACATCCATATGAATTTGAACTAGTAAGACAAACATTGTATCCACCTGCATTACCTCCAAAATCTACAATTGGATTGTACTGATCACTGGTATAGCCATTGTCGAAATCCCAGTAATAGTAATCAGAGTACGTAGACTGATTACTGAAAGTAACGATAGGGTCAGTAACATCAATTAAGAGCGGCGAGAAGCTAAAGTTAGCATCTGGTTGCTCTGCGACACAAACAAAGTCAGTCAATGTCTCAGAGTTTGAACATCCATTTGATGTAACCGTTAGCGTTACATCGTAACAGCCAACTCCCGTATATTGGGTAGAAACCAAATCACAGCCTATTGCAGTTATTCCATTTCCAAAATCCCAGCTACAATCCATTCCAATAGGTGACGAAGTATTTGTGAAAACTACATCGAAAGGTGTACAACCCAGATTGTCATCTGCAAAGAAAGTAACGGTTGGAATAGGATATACTGTCACCGTCACGCTCGCGCTTGAAGTTGGAGTAGTACAACCGTCCGCAATTGTTACCGTATAGGTAGTCGTTGTTGTAGGAGAAACACTTATTGAGGTTCCTGTCCCGACTACGTTCATCGCTGGATCCGTCCAAATGAAATTGATGTTCCCATCTCCGCCAGATCCAGAAACTGATAGTGTTGTTGAACTTCCATCACAAATAGCGGTTGTTCCCAGAGCAATCAATGATAAAGCATCGTAAACTTGAACAGTTGTTGTTGTCATGTCTGAACATTGACCGACAGTTACATATGTAATCGTGTGAGTACCTGTGCCTGCGGTTGTTGCGTCGAATGTCCCGAGTACTGGGTCAGTTATTCCAGTTCCGCTCCATGTTCCTCCTGGAGTAACGGCGATCATATCTGTAACGCTTCCCAGGCAGATAGGACCCAAAGGAGTGATTGTAGCATCATCCAGTGGGATTATTGTTATTGTTTCTGTTTGAATATCACCACATGTGCCTGCAATAGCGTAAGTTATAGTATGAGTTCCAACTCCAGCTGTCATTGGGTCAAAATTACCAGTAACCGCATCCGTAATCCCACTACCGGACCAGGTTCCTCCTGGACTCACTGCCGTTAATGTTACCGACGCGTCATCTAAGCAGTAGGGGCCAACGGGCGTAATTACTGCGCTATAAGATGCGTCGACTTGAATGTCATAAGTTTGAACATCTGAACATGCTCCTGCAATCGTATAAGTAATAGTATGTAATCCTGCTCCCGCACTTGTAGGATCGAATGTACCAAGAGCTGCATCTGTAATGCCCGTTCCAGACCAAGTCCCTCCTGCAGATGCTCCAACAAGATTTACAGATGGATCTACCTGACAAAACGGGCCAACTGGAGTTATTGCTGCACTTACTGAAGGATCTATTGTAATAACAACAGTTTGTGTATCTCCACATACTCCTGCAATTCCATAAGTAATCGTGTGCATTCCAGGTCCAGCTGTAGCAGGTGAGAAATCACCCGTAGCAGTATTGGTTATTCCTGTACCGCTCCAAACTCCACCGGGGTCGGCTCCTACTAATAACATAGATGGATCAGTTTCACAAAGTATGGCAACTGGTGTGATTGTTGCGTCAGCCCCAGAGGCACTTGTAGTTACTGTGATTGTAGTAGTAGAAACACAACCAGCACCATCCGTCATATCAACCGAATATGTTCCGGCACAAAGACCTGTTGCAGTCTGTGTTGTCTGGTTACCTGCAGCCGCGTCCCATTGGTAAGTGAATACAGGTACTGCGGAAACCGAAGGAGTCGCAGTTGCTGTTCCATCGCATGCTCCAGCGCAGCTTTCTTCTGTCATTGACATGGTCGGAGGGATACAACATCCGGTCACACAACTGTAGTTAACAGTCACGTTAGGTACACGAGGAGTAAAGCTTGTTCCAAATGGATAGGCTTTCCCTGTACCCTCAAGTATTTGAATGTTGGCATCAGCCGCTGCGATATTACCAACTCCAGTTCCATTCGAGTAGTTTCCTCCCGTTCCATTATTGGCAGTGATATAAAAGCCGGCAACATCCCCTGGGCATAGCAATTGATTAAATGTGATTGGAATCAAAACGTTTAGACCCGTTGTTGCGGTCCATCCGTTGGCTGTTCCAAGGAGTGTCCAGGCAGCCGCGTTTGTTTCATTTCCAACATGCGTGCCGGGAATCGAGTAGATTTCAATGTTGTAAATCCCATTGTCATAATCCATTGAAAACTGTGTGAGATTCACTGATGTTATTCCAACAATATCGAACATGATTCCACTTTGACCATTATTCGTAAATGATGGTGTGGATAAAGGTCCACATTGCGCTTCTACAGAATTAATCTGAAAAAAAGATGCCATCGTTAAAAAAGCTGGCAGGAAATAGTTAAATAATTTACTCATTTTACTAAATATTATTGATCGATGCGATCACTACGGTTAAACTCGTTTCGGGAGTTGAAAGTATTGTAAATGTTTGAGTTGCATTATCAAAAGTACATCTACTAACACCACTCACTGAGAGAAACGTATCAATCATTCCTTCGATAGACGTTGAATTCACTGTTGGGTTGCCGCTATCGTCTTCAATATCTGGTGTGTTTCCATCTACCAGTTTTACCGTATGTGCTGTGAGTGTAGATGACAATTTATTCTCGCTAACCTTGATGATTTTATTAATTGAAATCTCTAAGAGCTGTGCATTTGGATCAACTTGTAATGTAGGTTTTTGTGAAAAAGCTCCAAATGAGATTAATATTCCCAATACAGCGATTGTGTTCTTTGTAGTCATAGTGTATATTTTGTTGATAGCATTACAAAGATACATGGAATTGTAATTCCTACAAACTGAATTCCACATTTTATCCGTTTTCGCGTAGGACTTAGAAATCCAAGATCGTCTGTTTCTTTATTTTTGGCGTATCATGTATTAAGTTGATTAGCCGAAGTGCATCAGAAATTGAAGTGAGCGATTATCTTTGATGAATAGTTCACGAATGAGAGTAGCGATAATCGGTGGTGGTGCAGGTGGTTTTTTTTCAGCAATTGCTGTTAAGGAAAACTATCCTGATGCGGATGTAGTTATTTTAGAGAAGTCAAAGAAATTACTTTCAAAGGTCAAAATTTCAGGTGGAGGGCGATGTAATGTTACTAATGGATGCGAGTCAATTAAGGAGCTATCTGCAGCATATCCAAGAGGATCAAGGCAATTGCGTAAATTATTCGGAACATTCAATAACCATGACGTTATTGAATGGTTTGAAAGTCGCGGTGTCGCGCTACTAACTCAAGAAGATGGATGTGTCTTTCCTGTTTCACAGGATTCACAGAGTATAATCGATTGTTTTTTAAAAGAATGCAAACGGCTTCAAGTTGGAATTGAAACGAGTGCCGGAGTAACAAAACTTCAAAGGTCTGATCAGGGCGTTCAGGTTACGATTTCAAGTAAAGAAGATCGTTTGTTCGATAATGTAATAATTGCGACTGGTGGTTCCCCAAAGCTTTCTGGACTTGATTGGCTAGCGGACCTTGGGCATGAAATTTCGGAGCCTGTTCCGTCTTTATTCACCTTTAATATGCCTAAAGAATCTATTACAGAGTTAATGGGAGTCGTGGTAGAAAAAGCTATTGTTACCATTGAAGGTGCCAAGTTAAAAGGTGATGGCCCATTGCTTATCACTCATTGGGGGATGAGTGGGCCGGCAGTGCTTAAATTGTCTTCATTTGGTGCGAGAATATTACACGAAATGAACTATAACTGCAAGGCTCAAGTGAATTGGGCCAACGAGGTGAATGAGTCAAAGATTTTCGACTCACTAGTGGAGTTAACCAAAGAGCATCCAAATAAGCAGCTTGGCACGATTCGGCCCTATTTTCTGCCGGTAAGATTGTGGCATTTCCTGCTAGATAAGACTCAGATAAGTAAAATTACCACATGGGGTCAGCTGAGCAAGAAGGCTCTAAATAAACTTGTCAATATATTGGCTAATGATACCTACTCGGTCTCAGGAAAGACTACTTTCAAAGAAGAATTTGTCACTTGTGGAGGAGTTAGTTTAGACAGTGTAACTATCAAAACGATGCAAAGTAAAGCAGTAAATAATTTATACTTTACAGGCGAAGTGCTAGATATTGATGGTATAACAGGTGGTTACAATTTTCAAGCCGCATGGACAACGGCGTTTATTGCAGCTAAACTAGGAGGTTAACATCCTTCGGACCCGAAGAAAAATACAAGCTCTTGAGCTATTGCTTTGCCATTTACATCTTTTGCAAATGGCCACTTCTCAGGTATGTCTTAACAAGTTTGACCAGTGAACGATCTATCTCTCTATAGCCAGAAGATGCATCCAGCTTAACTCCAGATACCTTCCCGCTTGCAGTCACCGTGAAGTAGATTCTACATGGTTGAATTTTCTCTTTCTCAATCTCAGAAGTCATTTTAAAACTTTTTTTCTTCAGGTATTGAATGAGTGTACTCTTGCCTCCTTTGAATTTGGCTGGTGTCTCTGGAGTGACCGACATTTAGTAAGCCAGCTGATCGTACTGAGTATGTTTTTTACCCTCGGTAGCAGGCATTGGGGCGCTAACATGTAGATTGTCAGAGTAGCCTATCGTTTGCAGAAGTTCTAATTGTTCTGCGGTCAATTGTTTTGAATTTCCTCGTGAGCGTTCGTTGATCCGAATTTGTATAAATGGCTAAATCATAAGGCATATTCAAACTAGATAAAATTCCAACTAAAATCAGTATTTTTGCATGCCTTTGGCGCGTATAAAAGATCTTCACTTATGGAAAAAATCACTCCTTACATACCAACGAATAAAGTCCGAATTGTAACAGCTGCCTCTCTTTTTGATGGGCACGATGCTGCGATTAATATCATGCGAAGAATTATTCAGTCGACTGGCTGTGAGGTGATTCACCTAGGGCATGATAGGTCTGTTGAAGAGGTGGTGAATTGTGCAATCCAGGAAGATGTTCAAGCTATCGCAATGACCTCTTATCAGGGTGGTCACAACGAGTATTTCAAATATATGTACGATCTTCTTAAAGAGAAGGGCGCGGAAAACATTAAGATCTTCGGAGGAGGAGGAGGTACTATTCTTCCTTCAGAAATTGCTGATTTAGAAGCATACGGTATTGAAAAGATATACCATCCTGACGACGGACGTGCAATGGGGCTTCAGGGAATGATCAATGATCTCGTGAAACGAAGTGATTTTCCGGTAGGAGAAAAACTTAGAAAGAGTGCTGAATCTCTCAAAAAGAAGAATGATGGAACTATCGCTCGTGTGATCTCTGCAGCTGAGAACTTTGCCGAAGTCTCAGAGAAAGAATTGAATGAGGTTCGTAAGATGGCGGAAGCTTCTAATGTACCAGTTCTAGGAATAACTGGTACAGGTGGCTCAGGAAAGTCTTCGTTAGTTGATGAATTGGTAAGACGATTTTTGATTGATTTCGAAGACAAAACAATTGCCGTTGTTTCAGTAGATCCATCCAAAAGAAAAACAGGTGGTGCGCTTCTCGGTGATCGAATTAGAATGAACTCAATTAAAAACGAGCGTGTTTATATGAGATCGTTAGCTACACGTCAATCCAATTTGGCATTGTCGAAACACGTTGCTGAAGCAATTAACGTATTGAAAGCGGCCTCTTTTGATTTGATTGTTTTGGAGACATCAGGTATTGGTCAATCGGATACAGAAATATTAGATCATTCGGACACCTCCTTATACGTGATGACTCCTGAGTATGGAGCTGCAACTCAGCTTGAGAAGATTGATATGCTGGATTTTGCAGATGTGATCGCTCTAAATAAATTTGATAAACGTGGTGCACTTGATGCGCTGCGTGATGTTAGAAAACAATATCAAAGAAATCAGAATTTGTGGGAAGAGGATGTAGATTCTATGCCAGTTTATGGTACAATTGCATCTCAATTCAATGATCCTGGAATGAATTCACTCTATAAGGTGATTCTCGATAAGGTCGTTGAGAAGACTGGAGCTGATTTAAATTCTACGTTTGAGATTACAAACGAAATGTCAGAGAAGATATTCGTGATTCCACCAGAAAGAACGCGTTACTTGTCTGAGATCTCAGAAAACAGCCGCCACTATGATAACTGGGTGAACGACCAAGTAAAGGTTGCTGATAAGTTATATGGACTCCATATGTCAATTTCTTCGATGAAAGATTCTAGTCTAGAGGACAAGGATCGATTAGTCAGAGGTCTTGAAGAAGCATATGAAGCTGAAAAATTAAATTTTGATCCAAAGAACATGGCTCTGATTGAGAGCTGGGGTGATAAGAAGAAATTATACAAGGATCCTGTCTTTGAATTTAAAGTACGAGACAAGGTATTAAAGATTGATACACATTCAGAGTCACTGTCGCATTCTCAAATTCCTAAGATTTCAATGCCGCGTTATTCTGGATGGGGTGATATCTTGAGGTGGTCACTACAAGAAAATGTACCAGGAGAATTTCCGTTCACTTCTGGATTGTTTCCATTTAAACGTGAAGGGGAAGATCCGACGAGAATGTTTGCGGGAGAAGGTGGTCCAGAGAGAACTAATAAACGATTCCATTATGTAAGTCTTGGGATGCCAGCAAAACGTCTATCAACTGCATTTGATTCCGTAACTCTTTATGGTAATGATCCAGGTGAAAGACCAGATATCTATGGTAAGATAGGGAATGCAGGGGTTTCAATTTGCTGCTTGGATGATGCGAAAAAACTATATTCTGGATTTGATCTAACTGCAGCAAAGACATCTGTTTCGATGACAATTAATGGCCCCGCTCCTATGTTGTTATCCTTTTTCATGAATGCAGCGATTGATCAGAACTGTGAGAAGTTCATTAAAGAGAATGGACTGGAGAGTGAGGTTGAGGCAAAGATAACTGAGATCTATAAATCAAAAGGTACAACAAGACCTAGCTATCAGGGCGAATTACCTGAAGGTAACGATGGTTTAGGTTTAATGCTTCTCGGTGTTACTGGGGATTTGGTTCTTCCTGCCAATGTCTATAATGAAATCAAGAAGGCAACACTAACTCAAGTTAGAGGTACTGTCCAAGCGGATATTTTGAAAGAAGATCAAGCGCAAAACACATGTATTTTTTCAACTGAGTTTGCTTTACGCTTGATGGGAGATGTTCAGGAGTACTTTATTAATAATGGAGTGCGTAACTTTTACTCAGTATCAATTTCTGGCTATCATATAGCGGAAGCCGGAGCAAACCCAATTACGCAATTAGCCTTTACGCTAGCGAATGGATTCACATACGCTGAATACTACATCAGTAGAGGTATGGATATTAATGATTTTGGACCTAACCTTTCGTTCTTCTTTTCGAACGGTATTGACCCAGAATATGCTGTTATTGGACGTGTTGCCCGTAAAATCTGGGCTAAGGCACTTGCGAAGAAATATGGTGCGAACAAGAGAGCGCAGATGCTCAAGTATCATATTCAAACTTCTGGGCGCTCACTTCACGCACAGGAGATTGACTTTAACGATATTCGTACAACGCTTCAGGCTCTTTATGCGATCTACGACAACTGTAATTCACTTCATACGAATGCATACGACGAAGCGATTACTACTCCAACAGAGGAGTCAGTGCGACGTGCAATGGCGATTCAATTGATAATTAACCGTGAGTTGGGATTAGCTAAGAATGAGAATCCGTTACAAGGTGCATTTATTATTGAAGATTTGACAGACCTTGTCGAGGAGGCCGTTCTTGCTGAATTTGATCGAATAACTGAACGTGGTGGAGTGCTCGGTGCGATGGAGACAATGTATCAACGCTCAAAAATTCAAGAGGAGTCACTTTATTACGAAACGTTGAAGCACACCGGCGAGTTTCCAATTATAGGTGTAAATACATTCTTGAGTTCTAAAGGATCTCCAACGGTTCTTCCTAAAGAAGTGATTCGTGCAACAGAAGAGGAGAAAGGGTATCAAATCGAGATGCTTAAGGCTCTTCATGATGGGCATAAAGAACAAACTACGGCAGGTATTGAAATCATCCAAAAGGCTGCTATTCAAAATGAGAATATTTTTGAGCAACTGATGGAAGTCGGAAAAACGGCATCTCTTGGACAAATCACTGAAGGATTATTTAAAGTAGGAGGGCAGTACCGCCGAAATATGTAGGCATGCAAAGTGAGTTGCTATTTTCATATTATCTTTTTTGTGTGGTTTTATTAGTCTGCTAGCATTCTAATATCCCTAATTATAGCGTCTACTTCTGTAATATTCCAACAATACGATGGTATTATTCTTGTCATTTTGATCTACAGTGTGTAACTTGCTATCAGCTAAAAAAAAATGTTGAGCATTTCAACAAAAGCTAGAACATAAAACTACTTTATATGAAGAATCTACTCACGGCAACAGTGTTGCTGTCTGCGTCTACAATCATGGCGCAAACAAACGTGAAAAACTCAGAGCCAGTCGTTACGAAAAACGATCTAGGTCAAACTGTTACAACAATCACGGCCTCGAGCTTTAAGCATACTGCGCCAATATCTGAATGGGAACCAATCTCTGATGCCGAATTAGAGGCGTTCTATGCTTCAAAGAAGTTGGATCGTGAATTCAAGAGAGAAGGATATGAACAAGCTTTGGAGGCGTCAGAAAATGATGAGCTGGATGGAGCCTTGCAAACAACAGCAGGTTTGAAAGCTAATAGAGCACCAATTGTAAACTTTAATGGACAGTCAGGAGGTATACCGCCAGATCCTTCTGGAGCGGCAGGGCCGAACCATTATGTACAAGCGGTGAATTCAACCTACAGAGTGTATAATAAAGATGGTTCTGGGGCATCAGGTGTTTTTAGCCTTAGCTCATTGTGGCCTGGTTCAACGAACTTTGGGGATCCAATCGTTATGTATGATAGACATGCTGATCGTTGGTTTATTTCTCAATTCCAAGCAAGTCCAAATCAAATTCTAATCGCGATTTCAGAAACTGGAGATCCAACAGGATCTTATTATGCATACTCGTTTAACTTGAGTCAGTTCCCTGATTATCCAAAGTACTCAATATGGTGGGACGGTTATTATATGACTTCTAACTCAACACATACTGCCGTTGCCTTTGAAAGAGATGTGATGTTGGCAGGTGGGGCAAATCCACAGATGGTTTCATTAAGTCTACCGAGTCTTGGAAATGGAGGGTTTAGATCTCCGCTCCCTGCGGATGCTGATGGCCCGTTGCCTCCGAATGGAACTCCTTGTTATTTCTTTAACTTAGAAGATAATGCGTTTTCTGGAGTGTCACAGGATCAAATTGAGATCTATGAAATGAATACTAATTGGACATCTCCAGGTAGTTCTTCAGTTTCATCTTCGCAACAACTTTCTGTACCATCTTTTGACGCCGTCTTCTCTGGAGGATTCGCAAATATTTCTCAGCCAGGAACTGGTCAAAAAATTGATGCAATTCAAGGTGTATTAATGTATCGTGCCCAACACATGAGATGGGTTGGATATAATTCAATTATGTTGTCTCACGCAGTTGATTTAGGGGCTAATAAAGCCGCAGTTAGATGGTACGAACTTCGAGATGCGGACAATGGAGTTTGGTCAGTGTACCAGTCAGGTACGTATGCGCCGGACAACTCTGATAGATTCATGAGTAGCGTTGCAATGGATGGCCAAGGTAATATCGGTATGGCTTACTCGCTAGTGAATGCTACTTCAACTATCTATCCAGGCATTAGCTACACGGGACGTTATGCAGGAGATGCACTTGGACAAATGACTGTTGCTGAAGAAAGTGCTATCGACGGATCTGGTTCACAGACTATTGCCGATCGATACGGTGATTATGCACATATGTCTTTGGATCCGGATAATACTACCTTTTGGTATACCGGGGAGTATCTAGGAAATGGAGGGTCTCGTAAAACGAGAATATTCTCTTTCAGCCTAGCTACGAATGTTGGAGTTGAAAACCTTTATTATGATGATCTCGATATGACTGTCGTACTAAATGAAGCTCAAATTGATATTAACGTTGCAGGGATTCATGGAGATGAGTCTGTAGTTGTTGAATTGATCGGAATGGATGGACGAATAATTGCTGCTGGGTCTGAAAATCCATATGGAACTAAGGTGTCAAAGCAATTTGATGCAACTTCTTTACAAACTGGTATCTACTTCGTTCGAGTAGGAAATACAAATTTCCAGAAGGCTGCTCGAGTTATGGTTAGTAAATAAACTGTGGTATGAGTAAACTATGCGTCGTTGGAATTTTCGCCGCGTTATCTGTCGCTCTTATGTCTGCTTCTTGCAAAGAGACGCGATCACCAGAGGTTGGAGAAAGTATCTCTTCAATTGCTGGAGGAGTGGATGGAGTAGTGACGCTTATGTACGCCAAAGATGGTTGTGACGTTTTGATTGCCGTGTCAGAAAATGGTTCTGACAAATTTTATATCCCTGTCGAATTAGACGAGAGGTATAAACTTGAGGGTAAGAAAATATCATTTACATTTCATTCTTCGAGAATTAATCAAGGTAACTGTCTGATGGGGAGTCCGATTATTATTGACTCTATACAGGCTAGATAGCTGTAATTTTATATTAGACAGGAGGGGATTCATTAAGTTGGATCCCCTTTTTTTATACACCCTTAATTGAGTGCGAAATTAATGTATTCTCGATGCTGATTTGAGATATCAATAATCTAGATAGTTTTTTTTTGATATTCAGTAGTTTGAGTATGATTACCATGTTATATACTTTAACAAGTATGGATAACTTTGGTTGAATTCCGCCTTGGGCATATCGATTATTATCCATAACTTAACGCTGCTAAACTATAAATAAACTCCTTATGAAGAATCTCAGCTTGACTGTCGTCTTGTTGTTTATGAGTGTGATATCTTTCGCTCAGCAAAAAGATGAATCAGTTAATACTGTACCAGTTCCGATTATCTATTCAGGAACTACAGGTCGTCTAGACCAATACGTTGCACCATCAGGTACGGTTAACGAAATCACAAAAACCGACAATTTACAACCTGGTTATATTCCAAAGCAGGATTGGGTTCGAAATGAAAATCCAAATCCAGCCGATTTAATGGATAGTCCTGATGCTGCTCATCAAAAAGATTATCCACCAGCAGCGCCACCAACAAAGGCATTGATAAATAACTGGGATGGAATTGGTTTTACAGGGGTGAACCCGGCCGATCCATCAGTGGACGTTGGGCCCAATCATGTTGTACAAATGATTAATGGTTCTTCAGGTGCCAGAATTCAAGTTTATAACAAAACGGGTACAGCAATTGGTGCAGAGGTATATTTTGATAACTTCATGGGAATGCCGGGAGGATCAGGTGATCCAATCGTGATGTACGATGAACGTGCAGATCGTTGGTTCTTGAGTGAGTTTTCGCAATCTGGTAATAACTTACACATTGCGATTTCGCAAACTGCGGACCCAGGTGGTGCATATTATACATATATATTTAACTCTCCTGGGGGATTCCCTGATTACCCAAAGTACTCTATTTGGGAGAATGAATATGTAATGACGGCTAACGTTAACGTACCAGATGTTTATGCTTTTAATCGAGCAGATTTACTCGCGGGTACTGCAACAGCAGCTCAAATGTTCAATCAAACGAACTTTGGAACAATTGGTTTCCAGGCTTCAACTCCTGTGAGTATGAATGGTACAACGTTACCTCCATCAGGGCAACCAGCACTCCTTATGCGTATGAGAGATAATTCATGGGCAGGCGCTGCTACGGATGCACTCGAGATGTGGGAGCTTAGTATTGACTGGGTTACTGCTGCAAACAGCGCGTTGACTCAAGTACAAACTTTAGGAATTACACCGCACGAATCTGAATTGTGTGGCTATACTTCGTTTTCATGCTTTGATCAGCCAGGGGGAGGAAGTGCAGATCTTGATCCGCTTCGAGAGCTACTAATGAATCGAATTCACTATAGAAACTTTGGTACTCACGAATCAATTGTCTGTTGTCACGTAACAGATGTTGATGGTACTGATCGAGGAGGAGTTCGATGGTACGAGTTAAGAAGAACTGGAGGAACTGCTGGAACTTGGTCGATTTATCAAGAAAGCACCTACTCGCCTGATACAGATAATCGTTGGATGGCCTCAATTGGAATATCGGCAAGTGGAAATATCGGTCTTGCATACAGTGTTTCAAGTACTACGACATACCCTTCTTTGAGGTATACTGGGCGTAGAGAGTGTGATCCATTGAATACAATGACTGAGCCTGAAACGGTTATTATTGCTGGGACAGCTTCAAATGCATCAATTAGATGGGGGGATTACTTCCAAATGGGTTGTGACCCTACGAGTGGAGAAACATTTTATTTTACGGGTTGTTACAATACTTCAGCTAATTGGTCCACTCGAATTGGATCATTCGACATCCCTATTTGTGTTACGACTCCAGAGGTAATCTTTGATAATCCAGTAAACGTTACTGTTGACGAAGGTTCTTCAACTACACCAAACGGATGTTTAGATTACCAAGTAGTGAATGTGCCAATGTCAATTGGTATAGCTCCATCTGCTGATGCTGACATTACAGTTACAGTAAACGGAGGTACGGCAACGAACGGTGTGGATTATGTACTTAATAATGTATCTTTCACACTAAATGGTGCTAGTTTAACAGGCAATGCTGAAATCTGGATCTACAACGATGATTACGTTGAAGGTGCAGAAACAATCATTTTAAGTTATACTCTTAACAATAATGGAGGAAATGCAGTAGCCGGAGCAGTGAATCAAACATTCACCCTTACAATTAATGACGATGATGTAGCGCCAACTGCTGCTGAATCATCTACTCTAATTACAGTATTTCAATATGACTTTGAGTCTGGTTTAGCACCGTTCACAACTACTAATAACGGTACGCCAGCAGATACTCCTTGGCAAGTGGGTAATAACGCAGCGGCTTCAACAGCGGCATATGCTATTCCTGTGTCAAACACAACAAATTTTGCATGGGTCAATGATGATGCATGTAACTGTGATCAAAACGATGTGGATCTCGATTTCCCAACTGTCGATTTGAGTGGTGTACTAAGTGCTACGCTTACTTTCGATACTTACTTCGAGGATAACACATATAATGGCGACAATGAAAACGCAGATCTTTATGTGTCTACAGGAGGGCCTTATACATTAATAGGGCCACTAACAGCATCTGTAATTGATAGTGCTTGGATCACGCAAAACTTCGATATTTCTGCCTATGCCGGTAATTCAAACGTAGATTTCCGTATAAAGTATAGTGATGCAACTGGATGGTTGTATGGATGTACAGTTGATGATGTACTTATCACTGGTTTTCCACCAATTGGAATTCAAACTCCAATTAATACAGGAGCAGGTCATATTGCGAATCTTGGACCGAATGAAACAGTTCATTACTACGATCCTGCAACGGGTGATGTTATGCTTTCGTTAGTGAATACATCAGCCTTTGATTATGGATGTGTTACTGTAGAAGTTGATCGTCCTGGTACAACTCCAGGAGCAGTTCAATTCAATACAACTAATACTGCTGATTATCTTCACACGAAAACATATACTATTGTTCCTACAAACACTAACCCGTCAGGGGCTTATGATGTAACCGTATATTACGAAGAGGCAGAAGTTGTAGCTTGGGAGACAGCAACAGGAAATAGTCGTGCGAATGCCGAAGTAGTAAAAGTAGATGGTAACAATCAGATTAGTGATGTGACTCCAGGTACTGCTGCTTCATATACTATTAGTAGCAGTCCAGCAACGGTTGGTACATTCTACAGTGATGTAACGTTTACGTCTTCATTCACAACAGGCTTCTCAGGATTTGGTGTTGGTATCTACAACTCTAATCCTGGAACAGCGCCAGTTGCAAACTTCAGTGCAACACCAACAACTATATGTGAAAACTCATCTGTTTCATTCACAGATTTGTCAACGAACACGCCAACGAGCTGGAGTTGGAACTTTGGAGATGGTTCTCCATTATCGACAGCGCAGAATCCAATGCATACATATACAAATGCAGGTCTATACACTGTAACGCTTACAGCTACCAATGCTTCAGGTTCGGATGTTTCAACACAAGTTAATTACATTACAGTTAATGCTATACCTGCAGTGCTAGCTTCTGGAGTAACCACAATTTGTGCGGGTCAGTCAACTACGATTACTGGATCAGGAGCAACAACTTACTCTTGGGATAATGGTCTTGGAGCAGGTGCATCACAAATCGTTACACCAGCGACCACGACTACTTACACAGTGACTGGTGCAGTTTCAGGGTGTTCGGCATCGGATGCGGTTACAGTTACAGTGAATCCTTTACCAACGATTACGACAGGAACTGTTACAAACCCGTCAGCTTGTGCTACGGCAACAGGTTCAATTGTTGTGAACGGATCTGGTACTGGTGCTTTATCATGGATAGGAGCGGCTTCAGGAAGTATAACAGGAGTTACGCTTCCTTATACGATTACTGGCCTAGCAGTAGGTACCTACAACATATCATATGTTGATGGCAATGGATGTAGTTCAAATACACTGACAGAAACACTTGTTGATCCAGGTGGGCCTGCAGTAATAGCTACTGGAGCAACGGCAATCTGCGCAGGTGGCTCTGCGTCGATAACGGCAACTGGAGCAACGACTTACTCTTGGGACAATGGTCTAGGAGCAGGTGCAACACAATCAGTGTCACCAGCAACGACCACAACTTATACAGTAACTGGAACAACAGCAGGATGTGCTAATACTGCAACTGTAACGGTAACAGTGAATCCTCTTCCAACTATTACAGTTGGAACAGTTTCGGATCCAACATCATGTGGAACGGCAACTGGATCGATTGTAGTGAATGGATCAGGAACAGGTGATGTAACTTGGACAGGAACTGCCTCTGGTAGTGCGACGGGTGTAACATTGCCATATACTGTTTCAGGTATAGCTGCAGGTCCATACAGTATCACGTATGTTGATGGAAACGGCTGTACTTCAAATACAATAGGTCAAACGTTAACGGATCCTGGAACACCTTCGGTAGTAGCATCAGGAGCAGCAACAATATGTGCTGGTCAATCAACTACGATTTCCGGATCAGGAGCTACGTCATATACTTGGGATAATGGATTAGGAGTAGGAGCTACTCAAACTGTATCACCAACCGTAACAACAACTTATACTGTTACTGGTTCGAATACAGGTTGTGCTGGAACGGATGCAGTTACAATTACTGTGACGCCAGGACCAACAGTAGTCGCTACGGGTTCTTCTTCGATATGTGCTGGTCAATCAGCATCGATATCTGCAACAGGTGCGATAACTTACTCATGGGACAATGGTCTCGGGGCAGGTGCATCTCAAACAGTATCCCCAGTAGTGACAACTACTTATACCGTGACGGGTACATCTGCAGGATGTACGAATACGGATGCTGTGACAATCACAGTTAATCCAGTACCCACGGTTGTAGCAACGGGTGCTACAACAGTTTGTGCTGGTCAATCAGCAACGATTTTGGGATCTGGTGCGACAACATATTCATGGGATAATGGGTTAGGAACAAATCCAACTCAAACCGTAACGCCATTGATCACGACTGTATACACGGTTACTGGAACTACTTCAGGATGTTCTAGTAGTGCCACAGTTACTATCAACGTGAATACTTTACCATCAATAACTGTTGCTTCTGCAACTAACCCTTCTTCATGTGGATCGGCAACTGGTTCGATTGCAATAAGTGGGTCTGGTACTGGTAATATTACATGGGTTGGACCAACAACTGGAAACGCTATAGCAGTTCCGATGCCGTATACAATTACAGGATTGATGGCAGGATCTTATAGTATTACTTATGTTGATGGAAATGGATGTACATCTAATACACTAGTACAATTGTTGAATGATCCAGGATCACCATCAGTGGTGGCCTTGGGGACAGCAACTATTTGTGCAGGCGAGTCTACAACGATCAACGGAACAGGAGCTGTTACTTACTCTTGGGATAATGGTCTCGGAGCAGGTGGTTCTCAAACTGTTTCTCCAGCAACGACAACGACGTATACTGTAACAGGAACGACTGCAGGTTGTGTAGGTATGGATGTAGTGACAATTACTGTAAACCCAACTTCATCGAGTGCTCAATCATTTGATATTTGTGAAGGGTCGTCAGTTACGGTTGGTTCGAATACCTATTCAACTTCAGGAACATATACTGACGTATTTGTGAATTCTGTAGGATGTGACAGTATTGTAACAACAACGGTTCTTGTTAACCCGAGTCCAACTGTTTCAATCAACCCGTCTACAATTGATACAATGTGCTTAAGCACAGCTCAACAGATTACATTAGTCGGAAATCCTGCAGGAGGAACGTTTAGTGGAACTGGAGTGTCTGGAGGATTCTTCTTCCCGTCAATTGCAGGAGCAGGATCACACACGATCACGTATTCTTACACAGATGCGAATGGTTGTATTGGTGAAACAGATGTAATTGCAGTGATTCAAGATTGTGCTGGAATTGCAGAGAATGCATTGGATGGTGTGTCATTATTCCCTAATCCGAATGACGGCATGTTCGCCGTATCAGGTTTGGCTATTGGAACTGAGTACTCAATTTATGATGATCGAGGAAGGTTAGTAGCGAAGGGAATAACGGAGTCTGTAAATCAAGAGGTAACTCTTCAAGGAGCTGAAGCTGGAATCTACTATCTGTATTCTGCGGTAAATGGAAAAAGAGGAAGCATCAAATTCTTGATCGCTAACTAGATTAGAATAAATAATTCATGAAAGGCGAGAACAATTGTACTCGCCTTTTTTTATTGAATAAATTCAAGATTAACTTTGTTACATCACAAAGAGAGGTCATGTTTTTTTTGCAGCGTAGACATAGGCACTAGTTTGATTTGTGTAATTTGCAAGTATGAAGATTTTTTGTCTATTCTTTCTAATCATATTTTCTTTAAATGGATTTACGCAATGTCCGATAATTCCGACCCCAGAGAGTTACATCATTAGAAATTTCCATATTGAATTCGATTCGGAATTCAGAGCAGACTCTACAACTTTCAATGCTGAGAATTGGAACTTCTTTAAGAAAGAACTTAAGAAGGTCACGAGCCTAGAGTTAATTCATGCTGAGGATGATGAAGCCTTGGTTTCAGTGTTGTCGTTAGATGATTCTATGGACGATTCACCTAACGGCTACGCCATGTCGATTTCAAAAAGGGAAAGAGTGATTATGCATCGCTCTGATGCGTCACAATTTTACGCACTAGTTTCGCTCCTACAGCTTTTCGAAGTACATGATGGAATAGTTCTTCTTAAGTCGTGTGAAATTGAAGATAATCCAAGGTTTGATTGGCGTGGCTTACACTTAGATGTAAGTCGTCATTTTTTTACTGTGCAAGAGGTTAAGCGGTACATTGATTTAATGGCGCTTTACAAGTATAATGTCTTTCATTGGCATTTAACAGATGATCAAGGGTGGAGAATTGAGATAAAAAAGTATCCTAAACTAACCGAAATCGGTGCGTTTAGAGATAGTACTGTTATCGGTCATTATTCGGATACGCCAAGAGCCTATGAAGTTGAGAAATATGGCGGGTTTTACACACAAGATCAAATAAAGGAAGTGGTTGAATACGCTTCGTTGAAATATATAACGGTTGTTCCTGAGATAGAGATGCCTGGCCATAGTCGTGCTGCTCTTGCTTCTTATCCTGAATTATCGTGTACATCAACGATTAAGCCAGTGCCTGGTTTGTGGGGAGTGTTTGACGATATCTATTGTTCCAAGTCGGAGAGCATTCAATTTATGAAGGATGTACTCGAAGAGGTGCTTGCGCTTTTTCCATCTGAGTATATACATGTTGGTGGAGATGAGGCTCCTAAAGTACGTTGGAGAGATTGTAACGATTGTCAGAGAGTCATAAAAGATAATGATCTTAAAGATGAACATGAATTACAGAGTTATTTCATTCAGCAAATTGATTCATACCTAACTTCTAAAGGAAGGAAATTGATAGGGTGGGATGAAATCCTAGAAGGTGGTCTCTCTGATAATGCTGCCGTTATGTCTTGGCGCGGGACGAAAGGAGGTAAAGAAGCTGCTCTTCAAAAACATGAGGTAGTAATGTCTCCTACGACTTACTGCTATTTCGATTATTATCAAAGTGCAAGCCCGTCTGAACCCAGGGCAATTGGAGGATATCTACCAATGAAAAAGGTGTACGAATTTGATCCGATACCAGAAGGCCTTCCACAAAATCTCAATAAGTTTATACTGGGTGGACAAGCAAATCTCTGGACAGAGTACATCCCTGACATGCAGCAACTCGAATACATGACTTATCCTAGAGCTCTGGCGTTGTCACAATCACTATGGTCTATGAATAAACCTTTGTATGAGGAATTTGTTGCTTCATTTGTTGATTACCATGAACACTTTTTGCAACGCCATGACGTGAATTTTGCGACGGCAGTGCATCACCCAAAATTTGAATTGTCTAAATCGGAGTCTGGTATACATATCTCAGTTAAGAGTGATGTTCTAACAGATGAATTCATTGTGACTAGAAAAGAAAATGGATTGAACAAAGGTGAAAAAAGGATTTCAGCGTTGGATGCCATTAAACTAGAGAGAACTCCACCCAAGGAATTTAAATTGGTGCAGTTTGAGGTTAAATCGACAGCGAATGAATCGTTAATGAGTCAGGATTTTTACCTACATAGATTAGTAGGGGCGGATGTAGCTATCCATCCATTACCACATGCGAAATTCAATACAAATGGTCAACTAGCCGTAGTCGATGGAATCGTCGGTCGTAGACCTTGGATAGGGAGCGAATGGTTAGGATTCACTGAGAAACAAATTGAATTTACCTTGTACAATGTGAATTCCAATTTTGTAGATTCTCTAAAAATTGGTTTTTTAAAAGATAATGGCTCGTGGATTTATTTACCCAAGAAGGTCCGGGTGCTAGTTGCTGATCATTCAGACTGGGAAAATGCTCAAGAAGAATTTAGTAGTACTTCTATTGAGGAGAAGTTTAGTATTCATATAGGTCGTGAAGCTATGAATATTAGAATAATAGTGGATGCGATGGAATTTATACCCCAGGGTCTCGACGGTGAGGGGCATACGCCGTGGACGTTTATTGATGAAATCAGAATTATTGAATAACAATGAAAGTAGAACTTTGTGCTGGCACGATTGAGGCTCTTCAGATAGCCAAGAAACTTCAGGTAGATCGGGTTGAGCTTTGTCAGAGCCTTGAGCAAGGCGGTTTAACACCTTCGTCTGGATTCATAGAATACTCAATTGCTCTTGGTTTAGAGACGCATGTTTTGATACGTCCAAGGGGAGGTGGTTTTCGCTACTCCGATCGAGAGCTTGAAATTATGGTCCGCGATGTATTAGAATGTAAGGCAATTGGTGCGCACGGTGTGGTAATAGGGACACTAGATGATCGAAGTTCAATAAATATTCGAGGAGTAGAGCTTTTGGTACAAAAAGCTGGAGATATGGATGTTACTTTTCACCGCGCTTTTGATGATTTGATTGAATTTAAAAAACCAATTGATCAGTTGGTAGATTGTGGTATAAGAAGAATTCTTTCTTCTGGTTTAGCCAATAACGTAGAGCGTGGAGCAGCTAATCTTAAAGAGATGGTTCATCATGCAGACGGTCAATTAGAGATTATGCCGGGTGGAGGAGTTAACCTGAACAACATCGTTCAAATTTGCAATGAAGTAAATCCAGCGGCAATTCATTTTTCAGGTACGGATAAGGTAGTTATTGATGAGTATTCAATGTTCTCTGAAACAGCCTTAATGCCTAATGAAGATAAGATTTATAGAATGTTGAAAGCGCTGAAAGACAATTGAAGTAGGTAGGCCAATTGCAATAGAAAATTATTCTACAATTACCTTGCGAACTGCAGTCTCATAATCGACAGTAATTCTTCAGAAGTATACTCCTGAAGCATCAGAGCCTAGGTTTACACTTTGTGAAACTGAACCGTTAACATTTTCGATTGCTCTATTCCATGCAACTCTTCCATTAGGAGCGTAAATATTGTTGTAATCAACAACATTCATTCCTCCAAGTAAATACATTCCATAACCAGGTCCGTCATTTACAATGTTGTTATTGTAGATATCGTTACCTGTTCCACCTGATATACATAGGCCTCTTGATGTAGTCCCGTTCGAAGTGATGTTAAACGAGTTGTTAGCAATATTGTGGTCCGAAACATTTGTAAAATAACGGCCGTAAGAATTACTATTGGCAGCAGTGTCTCCAACATACACAAAGTTGTTGTAAATTTGCGATGCAGTAGTTGCACTTCCTGTACGGTTAGATAAGTACCAACCATATCCTTAGTTCTTACCAAGTATTTCATTGTTGTCAATTTGAACATCACCATTGTTGTAGTACATGTAAATGCTATATACTGAACCCATATAGAGAGATGACGGTTCGATTATGTTATTCGAGATAACTGTATTGTCAATGTAATAACTATGAATCCCACGATAGTAGAAATCGTGCATATTATTATTTGAAATCGTTACGCCATTAGCACGAACATTAGTATTTGCTCCTTAATAGGGCATAGAGTGCGATCCAAATGCAAGTTCATAGTTTGTGAATACGTTCATCGAGTCAAGGGTCCCAGCGAAAGGAGTTACCAATGCCGAATTAAATGTTTTTTTCATAGTAGTAAGTTACAACCAACTTTACCCATGATTTATTATATTTGATCATCTAAAACTAAAGCCATGAAGGGACTACTACTCATGTTGGTTTTGGGATCCTGTTTTTCTGCAGGTGCTCAACTTCAAACTACAAGAGATGTTTTTGCAACATCTGGAACAGAATTTTCCAATGCTAACCTAGAATTTAGCTTTACCATTGGTGAAACATTCACGTCTACTTTTGATCCAAATAGCACTCACACTTTAGGATTTCAGCAAGGTGATCTTTCATTTTTATCCGTGCATGAACTGAACAATGATGTCATTACAATTTATCCCAATCCATCAAGTGAACAGATGACATTCACATCATCTTCTGAATCACCATTTGTATATCATATTTATGATGTAACAGGAAGAGTAGTATGGAACGGCAGAAGCCCTAACGGAGTTTTAACACTCGACGTTACTTCAATCGTTGTCGGAAAATATATGCTGGAGTACATTCCTGAATCAGGACAAATTCAACACTTACCATTTATTAAAATAAACTAACATGAAACGATTATTATTATCATTCGCGTTTTTAGCCCTTTCCAGAGGAACGTTTGCACAAGCGCCGCAGGGAATTAATTATCAAGCCGTCATTCGTGATGGAGTTGGAGTAACTCTTAACAATACTAATGTTGGAATGAAAATTTCAATTATTCAAACTTCACCAGGAGGAACAGTGGTTTATGAAGAATCATTTGCTACTACTACTAGTCAATACGGATTGGTAAATGTTGTAGTTGGTCAAGGAACAGTGATCTCAGGAAATTTCTCATTAATTGATTGGGCAGTAGGTCCATATTTTGTTGAAGTAGCCGCTGATGAAAATGGAGGTACTAGTTACACAACTATGGGAACTCAACAATTGATGAGTGTACCTTACGCATTGTATGCAGAAAATTCAGGAACGGCTGGACCAGCAGGACCTCAAGGACCAGCAGGAAACGATGGTATTGACGGAATTGATGGAGCAGCAGGTGCTACAGGAGCAACAGGACCACAAGGCATCCCAGGAAATATTGGAGCAGTTGGAGCAACAGGACCAGCAGGACCTCAAGGGCCGGCAGGAACTAACGGTACAAGCGGTACGAACGGAGTTTCTGTAAACTGGCTAGGGACATTTACTACAGCACCAGTATCCCCAGCTATAAATGATGGGTATTACAACAGTACTGTTGGAATTTCATATATCTGGAATGGAGCTTGGAATATTATCGCGCAAGATGGAGCCTCTAGTTCGGGTTCGGGAAGTAACCCAAATACACTTATTTATACAGTTGACGGATTTTAGTAAGAAAAATAATATTACATGAAAAAGATACTATTCATTTTAGCAATAACAATCTCTAGCCTTTCTTTTGCGCAAGGCAATTTGCAGTTTAATCAGGTGAAATTTATAGAATACACTACAGCTACGACAGCCTACTCCACCACTACGGCAGGTGTTATTACAGTTCCTGCTGGGAAAGTTTGGAAAGTAGAACACGCAAACGTGTATATGGTTGCAACCTATCCCAGAACTCAATATGGCGGGTGGTCTTTGTTTATAGATAATACACTTATTTATCGTAGCAAAGGGGCGTCGAATTCTATTCATCTCATAGATGCTTTTCCTTTGTGGCTACCAGCAGGTACCTATAATATAGTTGTTGGTCAAGAAACCGCTGGTTCGCAGACTGTAAACAGCTCTATAAACGCAATCGAGTTTAACATAGTACCTTAAAACAAAACCATGAAAAAAATACTTTTCATTTTAGCAATAACATTCTCGAGTCTTTCTTTTGCACAAGGAAATTTGCAGTTTAATCAGGTATTAGTGCTTGATGCGACTCCTGCTGGTAATCTGGTTACAGTTCCAGCAGACAAAGTCTGGAAGATAGAAAGTGTTGCACTCAGTAATAATAATGCATATTTTCAAATTCAATGGGGAGGTTTAAATTACTTTGTATTAAACAACAGCTCTCCTTATGCGAACTTACCTTTTTGGTTACCCTCCAATGAAAGTATATCTCTTGTTGCTAACGTAAACTCCAAAGTGAGTATTATCGAATTTAATGTTGTTCCCTAATTATATAATTATGAAATCGTTATTAATCGTGTTATCAATTGTTGTATCTGGAGTTTCTTGTGCTCAAGGTAATCTGCAATTCAACCAAGTTATCAAAGTTAGTGATACTCCAATGACAGTGCCAGCGGGTAAGGTATGGAAGATAGAGTCTTACCAGCAAAGTAATGTTTCCGGTACAAGCAATTCAACTTCTGGTTGCGATGTAGCGCGGGTGCGTCCCTATATTATTGATAGTCAGATCTATCATAATATTAAGAATATTGCATCTGGAAATTCTGGATATGTTTATACTGCGGAGAACCGAATGCCAATCTGGCTAGCTGCAGGTCAAACTGCCGCAACCTCTTGCCCTAGTGATTTTCTGAGTATCATTGAATTTAATGTAGTACCATAATTTGTTTAGATCAACTTTCATACTCGCCCTCTTTTTATCTGTTGCACAAATAAGTTTTTGTCAAGATTCAACGCTTTATAAAAGTGCTTATGCAGGAGGATATTTAGTCGTTCCAGAAAATCAAACATGGGAACTAGATCGGGTTTTTGTAAATGGCGGCGCTGCTTATAGCATTCAAGTGAGTAACTCTAACTTTAAGCAAACAACGTTTAACCAGGGAGACACGCTAATAACCCCGTACTACATTGCCGAAATGGAACTCCTCGATAAGAAAGATATGGTTCAATATCAATTCTATTTTAAATTGAGGGAAGACGATCGATAGTGGTAATATTTACCTGCTTGTAACATAACACAGGCACCATGAGGGTTATAGCTTCGGTAGATCACTTTTGGGTTAATAAATCTATTCGTAACTTCGAAAAAACAATCACGTTAAAGAGTCGCACGTTGCCTAGCTTAGTAATGTTTGTCACTAAGGCAAGTGTAAAGTTTTGAATGACAAAAATAATAGCATACCCATGCAAATAAATATATTCATTTCACGTTCATACTGAATGTATAAGCTTTTTCTTTTCGCACTTTTTTGTTCATTTCAAGGACTAGCGCAATCTGAATGTGATGGCACACCAGCTTTGAATCAGAAGATCGTTAAATTGGCAAAGGCCAAGCATAAAAAGAAAGTAGGAAGAGGGGAGTGCTGGGAGCTCGCGCAATATGTGCTGGATGCAACAGGAGCGGAGTGGAATGGTTTCGAAGTCTATGGGAGATTGATTTATCCCTCCAATGAGTGTATTTATCCCGGAGATGTCATTCAATTCGAAAAGATTAAGATCGAGTATCAAGTGGGAAATATGACCTACTCAGAGTCTATGAGGCACCATACCGCTATTGTATATAAAGTGATCGATTCAAACGAAGTTATACTTCTTCATCAAAATACGGCTGAGCATGGTAGGAAGGTTGGGCAATCTAATCTGATGTTTGATAGCATTACTTCAGGGAAACTTTTCGTCTATCGCCCTGAGAATTAAATACGATCTAAAACGTATTCGATCAATTTAAGCATGTCCTCCTTATAGCCTTTTGAAAAAACCATATTTGGTCTATTCGCAATTCCTAAACAAATTGTTGTACACTGATGTCCTAAGGCTTTCCCCATGGAGAATAATGCAGAACTCTCCATTTCAAAGTTGGTGATTCGATGGTCTTTAAACTGAAACGCAGTCAGTTTATCATTGAGCTCAGAAGTGCGGTTTTTTAAACGTAACTGTCTTCCTTGCGGACCATAGAAACCACTTGAGGTTACTGTGATACCTTCTACGGTTTTATTCGAACGCAATTTAGCCGTTAACTCCTCTGATGCTTCCGTTATGTATGTTTTAATTGGCGAAGGAAGTGGTATTTGGCTATTCACCGCTTGATTCAATTCTATTTCATCATCATTGAACTCGATCTCGTAGTAGTGAGCAACATTATCTAGTCCAAATGCATGAGTGGATAGAATATATGAGTGCAACTCAACATCTGGTTGAAGGATACCACATGTTCCGATTCTCACCAAGCTAAGCTGTGTATGTTGCTCCTTATCTTTTCTTTCAACTAAATCAATGTTGAACAATGCATCAAGCTCATTGATTGTTATATCGATATTATCTGTCCCTATTCCCGTTGAAAGCGCACTGATTCTCTTGCCTTTGTATGTTCCGGTAGTACAAACGAACTCTCTATGTTGAGATTGGTGTTCGATTGTGTCAAAAAATGACGCCACTAGATTCACTCTGTCTTGGTCACCTACCAGAATAACATTCTTTGCAATTTGATCTGGTGATAAACCAAGATGATAAACCTGACCATCTGTGTTTAGTACTAATTCTGAATGAGGGTACTGCATGCTTGTAATTTTGTAAAGTTGAAGATAGCCATTTTGAAACAATTGGCCATAGAAAAGGCGCTGCATAGTGCAGCGCCTTTATAGTAAATCTTTTTACTCAAGTGTTAAACTAAATTATTGAGTTACACTTCCAAAAACTTTCTTCAAAATGTCAGAAACTCTTGCTAAAGGATCTAAGCGAATTTTATTTTCTTCCTTTTCAACCATTTGAAAAAGTCCTTTGATTGCTTTTTGAGTTACATACTTCTCCAAATCTGCCTCAACTGGTTCAGCATTACTGAAAGGTGAGTTCGCGAATGTGTTATACTTTGTGATAATTGGATTCCACATTTCTGTCAGCTTAACCTTTTCAATTGCCGCTTTCACTTTTGGTGAAAAAGCTTCAGTCAATTGCGAAGTTGTGTTATCTGATAAGAATTTCGTTGCTGCTCCATCACCACCGTTGAGTATGGAGAAACCATCAGAAATACTCATTCCTAAAATTGCTTCTTTAAAGATAGGTAACGCCTCTTTTGTTGATTCCTCAGCCGCTCTATTTAAAGTTTCTACAAACTTGTCTACTTGTCCGTCTAAGCCCCATTCTAATGCTTTATCACGTACTTTGATTGCGTCCTCTGGAAAAGGTAGTTTAATTTCGGAGTTCTTCAAGAATCCATCCGTTACAGAGGTTAAATCCACGGAGTTTGTAATCCCTACGCTTAATGCCTCTTTTAATCCTTTAATAACTTCTCCGTTACTAAGCGCTGGAGTAGTTGTTCCGCTCTCCGTTCCTACTAGCTCTCCTGCAACACCTTCGAGTACATCACATGATGAAAGAAGTAAAGTTGCGCAAATTCCTATTGGTATAAATATTTTTTTCATTGGTCGATTTTTTTCAAACATACAAACATTTCTCATTACTAAAGCAAATTCAATACCAAAGAAAAAAGGGAGTCTCAAAATATCGAGATTCCCTTTCTTATTTAAAGTATTCAGTGTCTTATTTGAGGAGGTTGATACTTCCTGTGAATTCAACTTTTTCGTCGGTATATAAGTCTTTAACGTTCGCTTTCCACTGGTAAATTCCTGATTGAACGATTTTACCATTAAAGGTACCGTCCCATCCAACAGAAGGGTCATGTGATTCCCAGATAATTTCGCCCCATCTATTGAAGATGAATAATTCAAAGTCATAAATATCTACTCCTTGAATTTCTGCTTTCCAAGTTTGGTTCAATTCATCATCATCCGGTGTGAATGCATTTGGTGCATAGAATAGAATGTCATTGTGAACATTCATATTGATCGTTATTGTATCAAAACATCCTAAGGCCGTTTCAACCACAAGTGTAACAGGGTAAATTCCTGCAACGCCTGGGAAATCAAAAGTCGGTTGAGTCTGGCTGCTTGTACTAGGATTTGAGTATGGGCTAAACCAACTCCATGTCACAACATCCGTTGAAGATCTGTCTTGCATTTTGATTCCTTCTGATTCAAACACTGATGTTGGGTTCGCTGAGAAAGTGAAATCCGCACTCGGGTTTGGTTTAACCTCTACAATCTGTTTCATGGTATCAGTATAGATACATCCATAAATTGATGTTACAGTCAAAATCACATCGTAAACTCCAATAGCGTTGTATTGATAGGATGTCGAATCATCAGTAACCTCTAGTGAAGCTCCTTGCTGATCTCCAAAATCCCAGTAGGTAGTGGCAATCTCAGCTGCGTTCATAGAAGTGTTCGTAAATTCAAATCTTCCTGGCATACATAATTCAGAGAAATCCGATGTTGCCATTGGCTCAATCGGTGTAGGGAAATTAATGGTTGTACATTCTTGATCTGTCGGAGAACCACAAGCCTCAGATAACTCAACACAATACACTGTATTAGTTACTAATGGATCCACAGTAATAGAAGGACCTGTTCCAATTACGTTCCCTCCTTGTGTCCAAGTGAAAGTATATGCACTCGAACCACCACTTCCTGTAACGTTTAAGGTGATGTCGTCCTCAGAACAAATCTGCGTAGGAGGTGTTAATGATGTAATTACCAAAGAGGATGGTTGAGTTAAAGTCGCTGTGATGGTCATAATACATCCATTTGCGTCGGTCACTGTTAAAGTGTGTGTTCCCACTGTAAGATCAGTCGCTGATGGACCTGTGGAAGTCGAGTTATCCCATGAATAGGTATATGGTGCCATTCCTTGAGTTACGGAAACAGTAATCACTCCGTTCGATCCACTATTACATGTTGGATCAGTTTGAGCTGTGATAACACCCACCATGCCTGCTGTTTCTGTTACGTCTAATACCACGGTTCCTGAACACCCAATATCTGAAGTAACAGTACAAGTGTATTGCCCAGCTGTTAAACCTATCGCGGTCTGAGTTGTTTGAGCAAGTGGATCATCCCATAAATATGTAACGTTTCCTAGTACAGGAATCATTTCCGCAAATGCTGTCCCATCATTTCCTCCTGGACATGATATTAGCGTTGTTGAACCTTGAAATGCTGCTGGTGTGTCACCAACCGTAACAGTCGCTGTAGATGTACATCCCAAAGAGTCTGTCATAATTACTGTATGTGTGCCTGCTGAAACTCCTGTAACAGTTTGATTTGTGTTATTCCCGAGTGTAGTCCAGTCAAACGTGTATGGAGCAACTCCTGCTAACGGTGTAGCGGTTACTGACCCTTGTCCGGCAGAGCAAATATCATCAACGGAAGATGCATCAACTTGAGACGAAACTCCAGTAATCCACGATGTATCGGATACACTTCCTAATGAGGCTCCACATGCTGATCCTGATAGAAAGTATCCTGTTGTTCCTGGAAGAACCGGGTTTACAGGGAATGGTGCAATGTAAGGCCAAGTATTTCCGTTAGTGCTTTCCCATTGGAATGAGGTTGAAGCACTACTTACTAGAATATATGGTTCAGTTGTAATTGTATAATTTGTTGTTACCGCTGGGCTCGTTGGTGTCCAACGACGCCCTTCTTGATTTGCTCCCCAAACTGTATTGTTTCTTCCTGGTGTGATGTGTGCAACAGTACCAGGATCATTCTCGGTACCTTGAATAGCCAATCCACCATTCCAAGTTGCACAGATCGGCTTATCTCCAATATGTACTTCAATGTTGTTCGAACCTTCGTAAAGGAGAACAGAAATATAATTACAAATTGAGGTACAGTTAAAAAAGTACATGTCCTTGTAAAGAACTACGAAAATCCTATTTGGTGCGGTACCGATTGTTTCATACTCAATTGTTCCGCCAAGAGTTGGGTTCACATCTTGGTACGAAGGCATTATTGAATTTTGTATTTGAGTAGCTGTTGGATTCGGAAGCATACCTAAACCACCCATTGCCCAAGGACAATATCCATTTGCAAGTGCAAGATCAAATGAAAGGATACAATTTGAACCAATGGTTAATTGGTTATAAGTATTTCCGTAAAAGTCAAAATTGAATCCGATGTTTACAGGAGCGCTATAAGAGTCATCCGTAAGAAATACCTGAGCAGGTGTGTTCAATAGAATACCTTGGGCAGCTGTTCCACCACCTGGCGTGCAATTATCAATATTAACAATACTTCCAGTACAAACTGTAATATCATCGCCGAGGCAAATATTCGTTTGTGCATTCGAGAATGTTCCTGATATAAGCAGCAGTGCAGTGCTGAGTAGTGTAGTAATTAAATTTTTCATTCTAAATATTGTATCAGACACAAAAAAAGTAGGTCATTTGTATCAAAAGACGAGTCCTTTTGTGTTAAAGTTGCCAATCTTCGGTAAAAATAATTATTTGATTGATAATCGACACATTTCAGAAGGTTAGAAAAGGAGTAATAACAGATTGTAGGAAGGCAATAATAGTTGTATTAATGTTCTAGATATAAATGCAGGAATAATTTCAAAAATTATATACATTTGCCTCGAAATAAAACACGTTGTATGTCAAATAAATATCAAGCGGAAATTGATGCTTTCATGGAGAAAGTAAAAGTTTCTAATGGTCATGAAACTGAATTCTTGCAAGCAGTACACGAAGTAGCTGAAGCAGTAATCCCGGTAATTGAGGAAACTCCAAAGTATAAGGAAGCAAAAATCCTTGATCGGATGGTTGAACCAGAGAGAACTTTAATGTTTAGAGTTCCATGGACATCTGATAATGGAGAGGTAAATGTGAATAGAGGTTTCCGTGTCGAATTTAATTCAGCGATAGGACCATACAAAGGTGGACTTCGTTTTCATCCTTCAGTGAACTTGTCAATTCTTAAGTTTTTAGGATTCGAGCAAGTCTTTAAAAACTCATTGACTACTCTTCCAATGGGAGGTGGTAAAGGTGGGGCTGATTTTAATCCAAAGGGTAAATCAGATGCTGAAGTAATGCGTTTCTGTCAATCATTCATGACAGAGTTGTCACGTCACATTGGACCTAATACAGATGTTCCTGCTGGAGATATAGGCGTTGGTGGTCGTGAGATTGGATATATGTTCGGTCAATATAAGAGACTAAGAAATGAATTTACTGGTGTTCTTACCGGTAAAGGAAGAAACTGGGGAGGGTCATTGATCCGTCCGGAGGCAACAGGATATGGTACTGTATATTTCGCAAAAGAAATGCTTGCAACAAAAAGTGATTCTTTCAAAGGAAAGACTGTTGTTATTTCAGGTTCAGGAAATGTTGCCCAATATGCTTTTGAAAAAGTAGTTCATTTAGGAGGTAAAGTTGTTACTGTTTCTGATTCATCAGGATACATTCACGCTCCAAGTGGACTTCACTCTGAGCACTTGGAATTCTTAAAAGAATTGAAAAACGTTCGAAGAGGAAGAGTTTCTGAATTTGCAGATAAATTTGATAATATTGAATTCTTTGCTGGAGATCGACCTTGGAGTGTTAATGCTGATATTGCATTACCATGTGCAACTCAAAATGAGTTGAATGGCGATGAGGCTCAGATGTTGGTGGATAATGGTGTAATAGCTGTAGCTGAAGGTGCAAATATGCCTTGTACTCCTAAAGCAGTTGAAACGCTGCAAGCTGCAGGTGTTCTTTTCGCACCAGGTAAAGCATCTAATGCTGGTGGTGTTGCCACTTCTGGATTGGAAATGTCTCAAAATTCACTTCGTCTAAGTTGGACAAGAGAAGAGGTAGATGAAAAGTTACATAACATCATGGTATCAATTCACAATTCTTGTGTGAAATATGGTAAGTCTGACGATGGTTCAATTGATTACGTGAAGGGAGCAAATATTGCTGGTTTCGTTAAAGTTGCGGACGCAATGATCGATCAAGGAATCGTTTAAATAAATTAAATATTTTTTGAAAGGTCGCCATTTCCATAATGGCGACCTTTTTTGTACGAATCTTTCACATTAGTTCGTCCTTTTGTTAGATTTGTTTTCTAGACTTGTGAAAATGGCAGTACTCGACAAACGAACAATATCCTACGATCGAAAAGGTTTCGATGACAAAGAATTACTTTCGATTTACCGTAAACTTTTATTACCTCGAATGATTGAGGAGAAGATGCTTATTCTTCTACGTCAAGGTAAAATTTCTAAGTGGTTCTCTGGATGGGGGCAAGAAGCAATTTCAGTAGGTTCAGCTTACGCAATGGATCGTGAAGAATATCTTCTTCCGATGCACAGGAATCTAGGTATATTTACGACGCGTGATGTTCCTTTAGATAGATTGTTTGCTCAGTTTCAAGGGAAGATGACCGGATTTACAAAAGGTCGTGATCGTTCATTCCATTTTGGAACACAAGAGCACAATATAGTAGGAATGATTTCTCACCTAGGACCTCAAATGGGGGTTGCAGATGGAATTGCATTACATCAA
>DKPV01000067.1:0-146 GCA_002471375.1 Flavobacteriales bacterium UBA7325 | reverse complement strand
TTACATCAACTAATTAATAACACTGATAAAGTAACTGCTGTGTTTACTGGGGACGGTGGAACTAGTGAAGGTGACTTTCATGAAGCTTTAAATGTAGCTTCAGTGTGGAATTTACCTGTACTTTTTTGTATTGAAAATAATGGATA
>DKPV01000060.1 GCA_002471375.1 Flavobacteriales bacterium UBA7325 | reverse complement strand
TGGACACAAGTTGAAACAGGTTCTGCTGTCACATGGAAATACCCATCTTGTATCTTAAGAGGAGATAATTCAATCGGCGAGTTTTACTCTGTTGCGGTTACCAATAATTATCAGCAGGCCGACACAGGAACTAAAATGATTCATCTTGGGAAAAATACCAAGAGCACAATAATCTCCAAAGGAATTTCGGCTGGTAAGTCTCATAATTCATACCGCGGACTTGTACAAGTCCATAAGAATGCAACCAACGCGAGAAACTTCTCTCAATGCGATTCTCTCCTGATGACAGATGAGTGTGGTGCACATACTTTTCCATACATAGAGTGTAAGAATAGTTCTGCTAAGATAGAACATGAGGCTACGACCTCTAAAATTGGTGAAGACCAAATTTTCTATTGTAAGCAGCGTGGCCTAAGCGAAGAAAGTGCAATTGGACTGATCGTAAACGGTTATTGTAAAGAAGTACTAAATCAACTCCCGATGGAGTTTGCAGTAGAAGCACAGAAATTATTAACGATCAGCCTGGAAGGGTCTGTCGGATAAATAGAACGATTAAACACTAGAAGGTGATAATAATTAAAAACTTACACGCCACAATTGATGGCAAAGAAATATTGAAAGGTTTAAACCTTGAGGTAAAGGCTGGAGAGACTCATGCGATCATGGGTCCAAACGGCGCTGGAAAAAGTACACTTGCATCTGTTTTAGCAGGACGTGAGGAATACGAAGTAACCGATGGTTCAGTTGATTTTAATGGTGGTGATCTACTTGATCTCGACACAGAAGATCGAGCACGTGAAGGATTGTTCCTTGCATTTCAATATCCGGTAGAAATTCCTGGTGTATCAAATGTTAATTTTTTACGCTCAGCAATCAATGAGATACGCGAGCATAAGGGTGAAGAAGCTCTTTCCGCGAAAGACTTTATGGCTCGTGTACGTGAAAAGTCTGCTCTTGTTGAATTAGATGCTAAGTTAGCTTCAAGAAGTGTAAATGAAGGATTTTCAGGAGGTGAAAAGAAACGAAATGAGATTTTCCAAATGGCCATGCTAGAGCCAAAATTAGCTATCCTAGATGAAACTGATTCTGGACTAGATATTGATGCCTTAAGAATTGTTGCGAACGGAGTGAACAAACTTAAGAGCAATGATACAGCATCGATCGTTATTACACACTACCAAAGACTTCTAGACTATATCGTCCCTGATTTTGTTCATGTTCTTTACGAAGGGAAAATTGTTAAAACTGGAGGAAAAGAATTGGCACTCGAATTAGAGGAAAAAGGGTACGACTGGATCAAAGAAGAATTAGCACTTTAAGATGGGAATGGTAGTAGAAAATAAACATGCTTTCATCAAGGGATTGAGTACTACATCTATTGCCCTTCCTGGAAGCTCTATTGAAGATGCTTCAAAAACACTGGAGACTTTTGATCTCCCAACGACGAGAACAGAGGCTTGGAAATATACAAGAGTCGCTAAACTTGGAAAGATTGATTTCCATTCAAACACACAAGAGGTAAGCGATACTTCATCTTATATAATCGATGAGAGTGCTTTAACTTTAATCTTTGTGAATGGTTACTTATCGCAAGAGCTATCGAATTCACTTCCAACAGGACTTTCTTGTAAACAACTTTCAGCTTGCTCATCAGAAGAACTTAAGCATACTGGCATCAAGCATGGAAAGGAAGTATTCAACGCTCTCAATACATGTTATTTGAATGATGGTATTTGGATCGAAATTGCTAAAAATGCAGTAGTTGATCAACCGATTCAAATAATTCATATTACGAAAGGAGAGAAACAGCTTACAAACTTTAGAACAGTTATTACTGCAAGGGCTTTTTCAAAGGCTTCGATTATTCAAGGATTCTTCTCTGAGGATAGCGACCAATCTTTCACTAACTCGATCACTGAAATTATCGTTGAGGAAAATGCACATTTGACACTAGATAAACTTCAGTACGAAGAGGAGACGACAACTCATATTAATTCAGAATATGTGAATCAGGCGAAAGATTCAACATTCACACTGAATACTATCACACTAAACGGTGGACTTGTACGAAACAACATTCACGTGAATGTGAATGGTCAAAATTGTACAACGAATATGAATGGAGCTTACCTTTTAAAGGGGAAGCAACACGTAGACAATCACACAACTGTAGATCATATAGCGGCGAATTGCAATTCAAACGAGCTCTACAAAGGTGTAATCGACGAAAAGGCAACTGCTGTCTTTAACGGTAAAGTATTTGTGAGAAAAGACGCTCAAAAGATTAATGCTTTTCAGTCGAACGGAAATGTTCTTCTTTCGGATGATGCTAACGTAAATTCGAAGCCAGAATTGGAAATCTATGCTGATGATGTGAAATGTTCACATGGTTCAACAACAGGCCAATTAGATGAGGAAGCAGTTTTTTACTTGCGAGCTAGAGGTCTTTCTGAGAAATCAGCAAGAAAACTTATGGTAAGCGCATTCATAGGTGAAGTGCTAGAGCATCTAGAAAACGATTCTGTTGTAAGTTATATTGAACGTTTATTAAAAGAACGTTTCGGTTGGGACTTTAATTAGTCATCCAAGTTCATATTGATCTCCTTAATAAGAAGAGCAATCTCGCTTAAAATGTGAGAGCGTTGTTCATCGTGTGGAGGATTACTTTCCATGTAATTCTTCAGATGAAGTTGGCATTCAAGGATATCCTCTTCTAGGAAAGGCCCTTCAAGATTTTCGATAATCGTTAGACAGTCGAGTGCTTCCATGAAATCTCCAACAGTTGCGATGTATACAAAATCATCAATATAACCGCTGAAATCAATTTTCATATTCCAGATAGCTGAAAGGACCATTTGGCGAGCAGGAAGAAACTTTTCATCCTCCAGAACTTCCATCATTTCAACAACAACTGAAGTATCCTTAAGACTGCAGAGTAACTCAATTAGAGAAGACTGCTGTTTCTCTGGTAACCCGTTCATTAAAATTTCGACGACCGGCTTGATCACAGAAGAATCTCCATTCTTTTCAAGCGCCTTAATCGCTTTCATCATTTTTTTTGAATCACCAGAATTCAAGTCGAGCATAATACTCTGCAATTTTTGCTTTTCTTTCGCGTCCGCCATATTGAATTTTTTGGCAAAGATAGCTATTTTATGTGCACCTACACTGACCGAATATGATATGCACTCATATCGCCTGAAATCTTTTAACTTCAAGGTCGCATCAATTTCTAATTCTTTAAATATCTTTGAGAGATGTGTCAAAACAACCTTTTTCTCACTGCGATAACTTGTATTCTCCTCTTGGTGCTTCCAGCATGTCATGTAAAAAAGGCGAATCCTGCGGAAAATAATACATTAGTGATCGCTTCAGATTATCTGGTAGAAGGTGATACTTCTCTTTTCAAGGGATTCTCTGCACAAAATAAGGCTCGCGTCATTATTCGCCCCATAACAACAGATGCCCTCATAGGCCTCATGCGTAACGAAGGGTATAATTCCGGTATCGATCTAGTCCTTTCTGAATCGTCTCATAGCGCCTTTAGGTTGTGGCAAGAAAAACTGCTGCAACCAGTCTACGAAAAAGATGCTTTTAATAACGCTGATAACGACTACATTTCGTACAAGTATTCTTATGTCTCACTAGGAATCGATCCTTTTGTGATTTATTACCCATCAGACACTTTGATCACAGCCAGAACCTATCAGGATCTATTCAAAACACCGCATTCCTATTCACTCACGAGAGAAGATATTTTAAGTTTTTTAAGTCCACTCAGACAGTATAAGAACCAAGTAGACACTTATAGTTGGATTGAGCGATGGGATTCGACCGGCGTTCAACAATCACAACTCACGAGTCATAGCGATACACTGCCAGCAATTCTAACAAGACACAGTCATGTCGAGCTGTTACGCGACAGTCTAAAGGGAGCAGGCTCAGATAAGCTCATTTTCCCGAACGGTTTGCGTAGAGGATCATATTACGACGTACTCCCGATGGCAATTGTTAATCAAGCCGAGAACTACATCATGGCGAAGAAGTTTATTCAGTATTATACGAATCCAGGACACAATTCGATCATTAATGAGAAACTCCATACTTTCCCTCTCTATGATTACTTAGAGTCGCGATCCGTGGACTTCAAGTTGAACCCTGCCAAAAAGGATGCATTACTTCAGTACCACCCTATGATAGAACGTATTGTAAATAAGTTAGATTAAGCGCATTTTAAACAAAATATTGGGAAATTAAAATTTTATTGTCATATTTGAGTAGCACAATCACCGACAATGACAAGAGAATCAAATCTTGCTGATTTTAGACCCTACGCAAAATTGCTTGAATCCAACAAGCGAATTAATTTATCTGGTACCAAATATTTCGGAAGGATCAAGACCTTAATTTACACGATTTTTATCGTCCTACTGCTAACTACGGTAGCATTATTTCTTTATGATGTATTTAATTTTATAACCGCTGCAATAGTTGGATTCACTTTATTTGCAGTCTTTTTGATACTCACTAATTTCATGCGTCGTTTTAGATCAGCATCTATTATTGGAGACTCGATCATTCTAAAGAACGCACAGCGAAAACCTTATCTCACAACACTAAATACAGTTAAGAAAGCTCGCACATACAACATCCTCTCAGTTCAATGCACCCTTCTGGATTATCATCTCGATGGTTATCGGCACAAAACAATATTAATCGGAAAACCTCGTGGGATTTCCATTGCGTTGGACAAATTTTTTATTCAAGCTAAATGTTGGAGTAAGGATAAAAATAAAAGGCAAACCATAAGCCGGGTTCTGTAATCTCACAGAAGTGAAACGTCTATCATTTATCTAGCCTCGACCTCACGGTCGAGATCGAACGACCTACCCACTCAGATTGGACGAGTAATCCTCCATGCCTAAGCATTCCTGAGCTTATTTGGTCTTTCAGCCCGTAAGGTTTACCAAGCGATCTTTGTCACCAAAAACCCGGTGAGCTCTTACCTCACCTTT
>DKPV01000023.1 GCA_002471375.1 Flavobacteriales bacterium UBA7325 | reverse complement strand
ATTCTTCCTGCTCGGTTATAGCCTAGCTTGAGCTTACGTTGAAGTAAACTAGCAGAACCTTGCTGATGAATAACTACAATACGAGCTGCATCTGCGAATAGTGAATCGAGATCTTCATCGTCCATACTTCCTCCTCCTTCAGAGGATTCTCCTACATACTCTGGTAGCAAGAATGCGTCAGCATAACCTCTCTGATCCCCGATAAAGTTACAAATGTCTTCAACTTCAGGAGTATCGACAAAACCACATTGCAAACGAACTAGCTCCGAGCCAGTGCTAATTAACATATCACCGCGCCCGATGAGTTGATCTGCTCCTGAGCCATCAAGGATTGTTCTAGAATCAATTTTCGACTGAACACGGAATGCAATTCTTGCTGGGAAGTTAGCCTTGATCATACCAGTAATTACATTTACAGAAGGACGTTGTGTAGCTACAATCAAGTGTATACCAATGGCACGTGCTAACTGAGCGATCCTGGCAATTGGATGTTCTACTTCTTTACCCGCAGTCATTATAAGGTCGGCAAACTCATCTATTAATACAACAATGTATGGAAGATAGCGGTGTCCTTTCTCAGGATTAAGCTTACGAGCAATAAACTTAGCATTGTATTCTTTTATGTTTCTTACCTGTGCTGTTTTTAAAAGCTCATACCGTTCATCCATTTCAATACAGAGCGAATTTAAAGTATCGACAACTTTACTTGTGTCAGTGATAATTGCATCACTATCATCTGGAAGTTTTGCCAAGAAATGACGCTCTATTTTGTTGTAAAGCGTAAGCTCAACCTTCTTTGGATCAACGAGAACGAATTTTACTTGAGCGGGATGCTTCTTGTAAAGTAAGGATACTAGAATTGCATTTAATCCAACGGATTTACCTTGCCCTGTTGCACCCGCGACGAGTAGGTGAGGCATTTTAGCTAAATCGAATGTAAACGTTTCGTTTGTAATGGTTTTACCCATAACGATTGGTAGCTCTGCATCAAGTTCTTGAAATCTTTTTGAGGCAATTAAAGAACGCATGCTAACCATTTCTGGTTTACTGTTAGGTACTTCAATTCCGATTGTTCCTTTACCAGGTATTGGCGCGATAATTCTGATTCCAAGCGCTGCAAGACTCAGTGCAATATCGTCTTCAAGGTTCTTGATTTTTGAGATTCGAACCCCAGGAGCTGGTACGATTTCGTACAACGTGACTGTAGGCCCCACAGTTGCCATGATTTTAGAAATCTCGATCTTGTAGTTTTGAAGCGTGGTAACAATTTTGTTTTTGTTCTCTTCTAGCTCCTTCTTGTCAATATTAATAGCACCTTTTCCATATGCCTTTAGAAGATCGATAGACGGAAGTTTGTAACTTGACAAATCAAGTTTTGGATCGTATTCACCAAATTCGTCTCGTTTACTATTAACATCCTCTTCGGTTAGAACCTCGTCTTCCTCAGTTGCGGCAATCTTGACAAGTAGTTCATCATCCGTAGTTTCGATTGGGTCTTCTTCAGGAATCGTAACATCCATTTCATCTACAACGGTAGACGTTAGCTCTTCCTCAACCTTTTCTTCTTCGATGATTTCCTCTTCTTTCTCACCAAATGTTACGGTATTCGCAAGATCGTCATTGAGTTTATCTTCTTCTTTCAGCGTGTTAGTCACCGACAAATCATCTTCAGTGATCACATCAGTCACGGCTTCGGAAATGGCTTCATCCGTCTCATCTTTTGCTTTGAACCAGCCTACAAGTTTACCTAGGTTCAAGTTGAATACGATCAATCCGAAAATGTATCCAAAGGCTATGATAAAGATTATTGTCCCGAATTTACCAAGTGTTAGTGCAAACCATTCATTGATTTGGTAGCCAAAGGTTCCTCCTAGATAGTTGACTTGATTCGAAAAGAACCCGAAAAGGAGGCTGAACCAAATGGTGAAGAGAATTGTTCCCGAGGTTGCCTTTCTCAGCGGAAGAACTGCGCGATTAAACAATGCTTTAATACCCCATACAGTCAAAAGTAAAGGGATTCCGAAAGAAGCTATGCCAAACCAACGATAAATGAGTAGGTGGGAGGTCCACGCCCCAAATTTACCTAGCCAGTTGGCAACAGGTGTTTCATTTCCATCGAATAAGAATTGGAAGAAACCAGTTTCAAGAACTCGATTCTGATCTTCTCGCCACGTGAGTAGATAGGAGAAATTCGCTAAGAAAATAAAGAGCGCCGCTAGTAATAGTCCAACACCTATACTTGATTTCAGTTTTTTCGTGTTGATGCGATCAGTGATTGAGCTGATCATTGTTGGCGATTTTTTCTTCGTACGTTTTTTCTTGCGGGAAGTGGAAGTCTTTTTTGTGCTCGATTTTTTTTCCCATGAATTCTTTGATTCAGAGCTTGATGCTGTTTCGCCTTTTGCTTTGTATTCGTTATCGAGTGCCATTCAATCCTTCTATATCTTACGAATTTACATAGGAATGTCAAGCGTTTGAGCCTAACGCTTAGTAACTATACACATCTAAATGTTAGTTCTAATGCGAGGCAAACCGGAATCTTCTATTCCATATTTTCTTGCGAATCGATAAGGCGATCCATGAAATCATTGAAACTTATTCTTTCAAAGTCATCCGGAATACCAAAGAGATCACGTTCAGGAGTGTATTCGCTCATTTTTACAAGTTCATAATCTAGAACTGCATCTGTCATTGGGATACTATATTTAACAGGAAGACCAGGGACCTCTTCGTAAGTGTCAACGATCTTATTTGAATAGCCTTTAAGGTAAAGGAATTCAATTGGTTCTTCAAAGTCCGCATGCGATACAAGCATTCTCTTAGCCTTACGTCCTAGAAGTCTCTTTTTTAAACATTTCTTTTTGAATGCATATTCGGCTACTGTTGCTGTATCGTTTGGATTTGGTTCGGAAGATAATTCTTCATCAGCATCCATCTGCAACGCGAAATTGCCAAAATCAGTTTCAAGCAATAGATACGACTTTCCTTTTGTCATATGCTTTATGGCCACTTGTTTACCTAGGTTTTGCGTGTAGTTTTCGATACGAACGATCGTGTCGTTTGTGTAGACGACCATTTTATTGACAGGCATCATATTTCCCATAGCCGTATCTCGAACACTAATGCGATATTCGAGCATTCCTGTAAAATGCTTCTTGTTTTGCGAATATGTATTAGTGCTAAGAATTAGCACTGTTAGAGTGAAAAAAATGCGTGAAATATATTTCATATCGTGGGTCTCTTATTTATTCAACGTTTATAGGTGTGTAAAGTTACCGAACCTAGATCGCTTAGCAATGAATTTCTATGTCAGTTTCACTACAAATTATGCTATTTTTGACGTCCAATTGATTTGCATGAAAGATATTCAACTTATTATTAATAGATCTGAAATTACTGCAGGTACGCGCGGTGCTTCTTTAGGTCCTGATGCAGTGATGACTGCTGCTCGAAAAAAAGGAAACTTATTCTTTGGAAAGTATCGAATGGTAGAATTACAGGATGTCAATTATTTACTTGACTCGCCGATTAAGTTTGATACGGCAAAACGAATTGAAGGCTTACTTGATGTATTCCATTATGTTTCAGATTCAGTAAGTTCTTGTATTGAACAAAATAAATTCCCATTGGTTCTGGCGTCTGATCATGGATCGGCAGGTGGAACAATAGCGGGTATTCAAAAGGCTCATCCAAACAAACGCCTTGGTGTAATTTGGATTGACGCACACGGGGACTTGCATACACCATACACGACGCCTTCTGGAAATATGCACGGTATGCCATTGGCCACGGCATTGCGCGAAGATAATCTTGAGTCTAAGAGCAATGAACCAAACGAGAAAGTTGTGGCCCTTTGGGAAGAATTGAAGAACTTTGGTTCTGATGGCGCTCGATTCAGTGCAGAAGACCTTGTTTTTATTGCAGTACGAGATACGGAAGAGCAGGAAGATGCTATTATGGATCGTTTAAATATTACGAATCATAAGGTGGAAGATGTTCGTTCAGAAGGTGCAAAAGCAATCTTGGATAAGACGCTTAATCAGCTAACTGAGTGTGATATCATATATGTTTCTTTTGATGTTGATTCAATGGATCCAGAAGTGACCTCTCACGGCACAGGAACACCTGTCGACAATGGGTTGAATGTTGAGGAAGCACATTTCTTTCTTACTGAATTGGCAAAAAATGAGAAGTTGGCTTGTATGGAGTTTGTGGAAGTAAACCCATGCTTGGATGAAAAAATTAATACAATGGCAGAGTTAACCTTTGATTTATTAGAGGCTGTCGCAAATGAAATAGATAAGTAGAATGGAAGCGTTAATTAAACAAGCTTTATTAGATCACTCCCAGGAGATATTTGAAATGGACATTTCTGAGAAGATGATCCAATTTCAGAAAACGCGAAAAGATGTCGAAGGAGATTTGACTCTGGTTGTGTTTCCATTTGGGAAAGTGTTAAAATGCTCACCTGTTGATGCGGGTGAAAAAATAGGTGCATTCTTAGTTGAAAAAATCGACGCGCTGGCGAGTTACTCCGTTATTAATGGATTTTTGAACTTCGTCATTTCGGACCAATACTGGTTAGGTAGACTGTCGGATATGGACTCTCAGGAGAAGTTTGGCTTTCAGGAAGCTAATTCTAAGCCAACTGTCATGGTTGAGTATTCTTCACCTAACACCAATAAACCTTTGCATCTCGGTCATTTAAGAAATATTTTTCTTGGATATTCTGTCGCTGAAATTCTCAAGGCGAATGGTCATAAGATGGTGAAGACACAAATCATCAATGATCGTGGGATTCACATCTGTAAAAGCATGCTAGCTTGGGAACGTTTTTCTCCTGTCAATGACAAGGGGGAAAGAGAGACACCCGAGAATACAGGCATTAAAGGAGATAAGCTAGTAGGGAAGTACTACGTTCTCTTTGATAAGCACTTCAACACTGAAGCGAATAAGATTATTCAAGGTTGGGAGAATGCTGATTTTTCTGGATACTCTGAAGAAATTTCAGCTGAGTTCGAAAGGTTGAACTCATCGAAGGCTGGAAAAGATGAAAAGGCGATTGCTGGTTTAAATGAAAAAATCAAAGATTTAGCAAAGAATCAAACCACAATTCTTCTTGATGCGAAAGAGATGTTAATTCTTTGGGAAGCTAAAGACCCACAAGTTTATCTTCTCTGGACAACTATGAATGGATGGGTCTATAAAGGCTTTGAAAAGACCTATGATATGATGGGCGTTGATTTTGATACGCTCTATTATGAGTCGAATACATTTTTGATTGGTAAGGATTTGGTAGAGGACGGTCTATCATCTGGAGTTTTCTTCAAGAAAGATGATGGCTCTGTCTGGATAGATCTTACTGATGACGGACTGGATGAGAAATTAGTCCTTCGTTCGGATGGTACCGCTGTTTACATGACGCAAGATGTAGGGACTGCTGTTGATCGTTTTAAGGACTACCCTGATTTAGATGGGATTATTTATACTGTTGGGAATGAACAGGATTACCACTTCAGAGTGTTATTTTTAATTCTGCAGAAGCTTGGTTACGCCTGGGCTAAAAATTGTTATCATCTTTCATATGGAATGGTTGAACTCCGTAATAGTGCCGGAGAGGTTGGTAAAATGAAGTCTCGAGAGGGAACGGTTGTAGATGCTGATGACCTAATGGATGAAGTTGTTGGGGCAGCAAGATTGATGACTCAAGCACGTGGTCATATTGATGGAATGTCATCCGAAGAGCGTGATGAACTTTTCTATAAGATAGGGATGGGAGGATTGAAATACTACCTATTAAAAGTAGATCCTAGAAAAGGAATGGCATTTAATCCAGAAGAATCTATCGAGTTAAATGGGAATACTGGTCCATTTATCCAGTATGCACATGCTCGAATTAAATCTTTGCTTGCAAAAGGTGGAGAACTTCACAACCTTAGAGATGTAGAATCAATCTCAGCTGAAGAAAAGGAGATACTTAAGCATTTGAACTGTTTCCCTGAAGTTATTAGAGAAGCTGGAGAGGGACATTCCCCCGCATTATTAGCTAATTACGCTTTTGAACTCGTAAAACTCTATAATAGTTTTTATCAAAGCGTTACTGTATTGAAAGAAGAAGATGCCACCTTGAGAAATATGCGCTTAGTTTTGAGCAGCAATGTTGCAAAGGTAATTGACCTATCTCTAGGATTGCTTGGTATAAAAGCACCAGAAAGAATGTAAAATGGAAGATAAAGGCCCACTTCAAAAATTGTTAAGTTTTCTTCAACTCACTCATGAGCAGGAAGAGCAGGGTTTAGTTCGAGAAACAATAGAGAAGGGGATAATCTTTTGAGGTACCAACCTCTGGATTTTGGTTTTCGCCATCCTGATTGCTTCTGTTGGTTTGAATATGAATTCGACTGCAGTTGTGATTGGAGCCATGCTTATTTCCCCATTAATGGGACCGATTAACGGGATAGGTTTTAGTGTTGCAACCTACGATTTTAATCTTTTTAAGAAATCAGTTAAAAATTACAGCTTTTCAGCCATAGCAGGACTTGTTGCGTCAGGGATATATTTCATTATTACGCCTATTCACACCGAACATGCGGAATTGTTATCTAGAACAAGCCCTACGATCTATGATGTATTTATAGCAATGTTTGGAGGACTTGCAGGAATTGTTGCAATCTCTAGTAAGAATAAAGGGAATGTGATACCAGGAGTTGCTATTGCCACTGCTCTCATGCCCCCCTTATGTACGGCTGGATATGGAATTTCAGTTGGAAGTTGGACGCCGCTACTGACCCATAATCAAAACTATTTTCACGTGATTGCGAAGAAGAACAAAATTGAGTTGTAAATTGTGAGTTATTTTGCTTTCTATATTACACCATCTGTGCCTGGCTGTTGTTCCCGGTAAGGAAGAAAAGAAGAAATATCAAAATTCGGATCATACTTAGCGTCGTTCTAGATAGATAACGAAGCTAAAGCTGGATAGGTTGGAAGCGAATCACTTTACGAATTCAGAAATAATTGCTCGTCTTAAGTCATGAAGAGGTAAGCCCATTACGTTGTAATAGCAACCTTCAATTTTAGAAATCCCAATAAAACCAATCCATTCCTGAATTGCATAGGAACCAGCCTTATCCATAGGTGAGTATGCTCTAACGTAGTGTTCTATATCTTCAGAAGATAGTTCAGAAAAGGTGACTTTCGTAATACTGGAGAATACAAACTCCTTCTTATTGGATGTGAGGCAAACACCCGTAATTACTTCATGAGTTCTGTTTGACAAGCGTCCAAGCATGTTCCTAGCTTCTTCTTCAGATTTAGGTTTGCCGATAACATCATTATCTAAAAGAACGATCGTGTCTGAAGTGACTAGGATATCGTTATCACGTAAGCTCTCGACAAGAGGCTCTGCTTTGAGTTTCGATAGGTATTCTGGGACCATTCGCGGATCTAGAGTGTCTGGATAGATTTCTTCGACATCTTCCGTGCGAATCTCGACAGGAAATCGAAGTTCCTTAATTAAGTCTTGACGACGTGGTGACTTCGATCCGATGATCAGGCTAATTCGCTCCATATATTGATAATAATTTCCAGTAAACTGGGGTCAGTAGACCAATGGTCATTGCTAACTTAATGAGATGATTGATAATTCTGTAATGCTTTCGTTCTTTTGCTTTGATAGTCAGCAGTACGCAAATTATTGCCACGCCTCCTGAGAGAAGAACAGGTAGTAAGTTGTTCACAGATAATTCACGAAACCTCAAACCAAAGTATGCAGCTAAGCCAACAGATATTAGAAGGATGATTCCGATGAACCATTTACTCTTTTTCACACCAAGCGTTATTGGGATTGATTGCGACTTTAGCACTTTGTCACCCTCCATATCTTCAATGTCTTTAACTATCTCCCTTGCAAGATTCAAGACAAATGCAAAACACGCTAGGCCCGTTGCGATATACAAGAGAATATCAATACCTAATTGTTCTGTAAACGGATAATAACGAATGTATCCTGTGTAGGGCAGGTCGACTTGACTTTGAAAGAAGAAAATCCCTACAATAACTGGTACTAATGCCGTTAGTGCGGCAACTAAAACATTACCACTTAAGAAACGACGCTTAAAGTACATCGAATAGAACCACAATATGTTTATAGAAAATAGGTGGATGAACACATACCAGAATGATTTCATTCTATAACTCAAATAAGCAGCGATACTGAATGCAATGAAATTTAGAACCCAATGTGAAACTATCGCAACACGCTTTTTTACATGTTTACCAATGATAAGTTTCTCCGGTTTGTTAACTCTATCTGCTCTAACGTCAAAGTAATCGTTGATTATATTTCCGCCAGCTGCAATCATTACTGTTGATAGAACGAGTAGGAAGAATGGCCAATCAGTAACAATATAAGTGCAAGAACAGCCTTCCATCGGGTCAAAGTACCACCCAAGCCCGTACATTGTCAGCGCAATGATGAATAAATTAAGTGGTCGAATTAGTCGTGTAAAGTGCATTATTTATTCGTCGATTTATATTCTGTCCTACGGTTAGATTGATGTGCAGATTCACGTTCTTTTTCAGTAGGTAATTCTGCAATTTGAGCATCTGTAATTCGAGGTTTTGTTTCACCATATCCTCTATGAGATAGACGCTCCTTATCAATTCCTTTTGTCACAAGATAGTCATAAACGGCTTTCGCTCTGTTCTTTGAGAGGATAAGGTTCTTGGTATCATCACCTCGAGTATCTGTATGTCCCTGAAGTTCTATATTCAGAGTAGGGTTCTTTTCAAGGAATAATGCAAATTTATCAAGCTCAATAGATGACTCAGATCTAAGTGTCGCTTTACTCAAGTCAAAAAAGACGTTCTCAAGTAAGCCAGGATCACTCGATCCAATTGGATTGAGCGGAACGTCCATATGTATTGCCTCTAAGTTATCATCATTCGTCATGTTGAAGTTCTTCGAATAATACGAATAGCCGGGATAGCTAACATTAAGTGCATATTGTCTGTCGAGAGGAAGTGATACCATGAATTCACCTGTAATCGCATCTGCCTCAGAGTAAACAACTTCATTTCCAGTTTTTACATCAATTAATTGAAATTTTCCTGGTAAAGGATTTCGAGTGTCAGCATCGAAGACAATACCTTCAAAATACAGTGTTCTTGTTGGACGAAGATGCTCAGGCATTACGAAATAATAGATATCAAGATCTCCGTAGCCTCCAGAGCGATTAGAAGCGAAAAAAGCAATCTCACCCTCTGGTGAAACCATTAATGAGTTTTCATCATATTTGGTATTGATTGGGTATCCTAAATTCTCAGGTTTTCCCCAAATGCCATTTTCTCCTAATCGACACATGAATAAGTCAGATCCTCCCATTCCGACATGCCCTCTTGAGGCAAAGTACAATGTTTTACCATCAGGATGTATAAGTACTGACTCTTCAGGTTTTGGTGAGTTGATGTAGTCAGGTAAACGTTGAGCTTCTCCCCAAGTTCCATCTGCGCGTTTGTGAGTTACGTATATGTCAGAGTTGTCAGTAGCATTCCGTCCTCGTATACCACGGATAAAGTACATCGTCTTGCCATCTGAAGAAAGGGAAGGCTGTGTTTCCCAATGAAACGAGTTCACGATTCCTGGCAAGTTAACCGGTGTCGTCCATCGGCTTCCTAGTTTCTTAGTAAAGAATAGATCGCAAGAACCGCGACCGTTTCGATTCTCGCCATAATCCTCTCCAGTAGCATCAGGACAAGCAACAAAGATTAATGATCTACCATCAGACGCGATCGTTGGCGCACCCTCGTTGTTTACTGTGTTGACGTTGTCAGGCATTGCATCTGCATCCATCCAGATGTTTTTCTCGCCCAATTGCGAAACATAAAAATCTTCTTGTTGTTTAATTTTTCCTAAAACCCGTCCATCTTCAATTCGTCGAGTAAATAATATTGTTTTTCCATCCACAGTTATTGTTGGAAAGTATTCAGGGTAAGCTGTGTTAATTCCAGGTCCGATATTAATTGGGTTAAAATCAAGTGGGTTTTTTAGTGCCTCTAAGGCAAAAGCACAATTTGCTCGAATTGAATTAGCTTTAGCAACGAGAGCTGGGCTGGCATTTCTATTGCGAGTATAAATATCTAAGCTGCGCACAGCTCCCCCATAGTCCCCAACAGCTTGCTGCAAATTCCCTAAGTAGAAAAATGTACTTCCAGAAGGGCTGTGCTCTGGGTTGATGACTAGAGCGCTCTTGTAATGTTCGATGGCTTCTTCGTATTTTTGCAGATATTCACAAAACTCGCCAGCTGCCAAATGTGCCTCCCAAAATGTAGGCTCCTTTTCGATTGCGTCGTTAATTAGCTTTAGTCCACCACGAAAATTCATTTCTCCTGTTTGAGGGTCCAATGTTTCTCCTGGAGTTTTGATACCTGCCTCGAATAGCTTTATAGCCTTCTTACTCTTGATGGAATAGGTTGGTCCAGGCTGCGCTACTGCACAGGAAGCTAGAAATAGAAGTGAAAGAGAGAATAATATATATTTCATACTTATGGAATGTTCATGAATTTATGTGTCTGTAAAGAAATGCACCATTTGGGATGTTTCTTCACGTAATCAATTATTAAAGGCAAGAATCGTTCCTGTTTTGACCATTCTGGTTGGAGGTAGAGTAGAGTGTTGGTGTTTACCTTCTTAGCATGAGACTCTGCCCATTCGAAATCCGACGGATGAGAGATGATGATTTTGAGTTCATTTGCCACTCTATATGCTTGTTCAATAGGTGGTTTGAATTTTTTAGGTGAAAAACAGTACCAATCGATATGACCATGGAGCTGATAACAACCGGAGGTCTCAATTGCAATATCTATTGATGCTGCTTTTAATTTATCCGTCAAAACTGTCAAGTCGTACATTGTGGGCTCGCCTCCGGTGATAACGCAAAAATCAGTGCCTGAGTCAATGACTCTAGTCACAATATCATCAATTCGTTGAATTGGATGATCATTCAGCTCCCAGCTTTCCTTGACATCGCACCATACGCAACCGACGTCGCACCCAGCAATCCTTATGAAATATGCAGCTCGCCCACTATGGTATCCTTCCCCTTGAATGGTATAGAAGTACTCCATTATGGGTAATTCCTTAGCGCTGTTTACATCTTCAACTTTCATTGAAGTAAAGATAGAGGAATTCTCAACTTTTTAGTTCAAGTTGGGCCCAAATTCTAAACTGATATTGTTTGAAATCTTGATTTCGTTAATTCTTTAGATGCTAACTTTATCTCTCGTAACGAATACGAAGTAGTTTTGATACAGGTTTCAAATAAAGAAAGTCGAAATTAACGCACTTTTAGAGTCGGATCAATTTGCGTTTGCATAGCCCCAGTTAGCATTGAGTCTTTTATATTCAAGCATGAAACGAACCAAATTTCGTTGTGATTTTGTGTAGTCACGCGAGTTATTGCATGATGTGATTTTCTTAAAAGAATCCTGAATTAGTTCAAGAATATTTGAATCAAGAAGGGATACAGAAGTCGCAGTATCAAAGCTGTAGTTTTCATAAACATCAATAATACGTTCCCGATCTATCACCTCTTTTGGCGTAGGTTTAAGCTTGTGATGTAGTTCATCAAGGAATGGTAATAATTTGGCGCTTAAGTCTATAAAGCGCTTCATTATAAGTAATACTTCATTTACACTATGGATTTGTTGTACCGTCATATACTAGGCTTTGTGTTCTATTAGATAGACGATTTTTAGATGAAGTAAGTTGGAAAATTACTTTTCTAATGAACAAAGTACCATGATTATCGAATATAGTCTAGCTAGCCATGAATGAACAGTTTCACTATATTTGCTAAGAATTACAAAACAGAATTATGAAAAGAATACTACTTATATCAATTGTAACACTATCGACTGGAGCTATTTTTGCCCAAGGACAAATCGGAAACTCAGACATGGAGAACTGGGAATCTGTTGCTTCGGATTTCGAACCAGTTAACTGGAATAGCTTTTTAACGGCTCAAGGAGGATTGTCTGGATTTGCAGCAAATCAGATCGAAGAATCAACAACAGAGATACGCCCAGGAAGTGCGGGTACTAAAAGTGCGCGTATTTGGACTAGAGATGCTGGGTTTGGAGTAAAGGCAAATGGTAATATGACCGTGGGAATTATTAACATGGGAAGCATAACGCCTTCTGATAATTCGAATCACAACTTATCGCTTACAGCTGATAGTGATTTTTCAGAAACGCTTACAGACACTCCTGATTCGATCGTGTTTTGGGCAAAGTATACAGCGGCTGATGGTGGGTCACAGGCTAGAATGAAAGCTACTCTTCATGATAATTTTGATTACACAGATCCTGAAACTGGAACTTCTGCCGATCATATTGTCGCAACAGCAGAACTAAATTACTCTCAAACTAATGGATGGGAAAGAATGGCGGTTGCTTTTGATTACAGCGGCCCTGCTAGTGCAAACACTCATATCCTTGTGACATTCGCATCTAATTCAATGCCTGGCGGCGGAGATGTTAATGATGAAGTCTTCCTTGATGATATTGAATTAATCTATAATTCGGGAGGAGTATCGGAGCTTCAAGAAGAGTTTTCGGTAGCAATGGATAATGCTCAAGGTGTTATCAATGTACTGACTGAGAAGTCATTATCTGGGACTTATGCTGTTTATTCAACAGGAGGAGAAATTATGAAACGAGGTGATTTAGAAACTTCTATACCATTCGATGCTCAGTCTGGAATGTATTTCGTTCGTATTAATTCTGGAGGAAAATCACATACTTTTGAGATTTACAAGAAGTAATCGATCCTATTAATCGAAATCGTTATTTTTGGGCTGATTCAATTCACTAAATTGTTTTGAATCAGCCCTTTTTTTGTGCCTATGAAGTTTACATTCTGCATACTAGTATTTATTCTTTCGTCAATAGCCTTCGGTCAAACAGGTGACGAAGGTGAATTAACTGGAATAGTTCGAGATGAGTCAGGAGAAACGATTCCTGGAGCGGCTATCGTCTACAAGAAAGATGTTACCCGAGGAGCATTTTCTGATGTTTATGGAATCTATAAGTTGTCAATCCCAGCCGGCGAAGCTAGATTGATCTGTAGGTTTTCAGATATGATTACTGATACTTTTATTGTGACTATACTTCCTAATCATACTGTTACCCACGATATAGTCATGAAAGACTTTGTGCTCGAAGTGGATGATGTAGAGATTCGTGTAGGAAAGTTTGATAAGGCACTTGAAGATCAGACAGTTTCGATGGAAATTATCAGGCCAGAACTAATTGAAAACAAGAATACACGAAGTATTGAGACGGCTTTGGATCAAACTCCTGGTCTGAATATTTTAGATGGAGAACCACAGATTAGAGGAGGTAGTGGGTTTACATTTGGTGTTGGTTCTAAGGTTGCTGTGATTGTTGATGATATGCCAATGCTCTCTGGTGATGCCGGTAGGCCTGAATGGGGATTTATTCCTGTCGAAAACATTCATCAAATAGAGGTGACAAAAGGAGCGGCGTCTGTTTTGTCAGGTAGCTCAGCTTTATCTGGTGCGATTCATATCAGAACAGCTTATCCAAAGCTAAAACCCAAGACGAAGGTTAATGTTTATTCTGGATTCTATTCAAAGCCGAGTATAGAAGGCTCTGACTGGTGGTCTGGGACACCTCTGATTTCAGGTGCAAATTTTCTTCATTCGCGAAGAATTAAAAACCTAGATCTAGTTCTTGGTGGAAATGTGAACTATGATCATGGCTACATCGGGCCTCCTTTAACGGATAGCTTGGTCGTGGAAGATACACTTAGTAATTTCACAGAGGAACAAATGGCTTCTAAGCGAGTGCGAATCAACTTCAACATTCGCTATAGATCAAAAAAGTTCAAGGGATTAAATTACGGTGTTAATGGTAACGCAATGTATGCTCAGTCTAATTTATCATTTGCATGGCTGAATGATTCATCTGGATTATATCAGTCGTATCCAGGAGCGGTGTTCTTGCAGAATCAAACAATATTTCATATCGATCCTTTCTTGAACTTTTTTACTCAAACGGACGGTAAGCATCATTTTAGAATGCGCTACTTGTATGCGAATAATGAAATGACCGCTGGGCAATCAAATCAATCTACTACTACCTATGGAGATTATATGTTCAAGAAGTCTTATCCTAATTTGAAGGATTTCGACTTCGTAGGAGGATTAACAGGCATATACACGAACTCTTTTGCTAATTTATATGCTGGCGCAGGTGATCCACGTAATCAATTGCTCAACTTATCAGCATATACTCAGCTTGAAAAGAAATTCAAGGAGCTGATTAATCTGTCAGTGGGAGGTAGACTAGAGTATTTCCAACTGAACGATACCACTACTGCTATCAAGCCTATTTTCAGAGCGGGAACAAGTATTAAATTGTATCAAGAGACATACCTGCGTGCTTCTTATGGGCAGGGATACAGATTCCCTACTATTACAGAAAGATTCATTCGAACTGGAGTTGGGAACTTCGGAGTATATCCAAATCCAGAAATCAAGCCTGAGAGTAGTTGGAATGCGGAAATAGGGGTGAAGCAAGGCTTGAAATTTGGTAAGATTTACGGTTATCTCGATGTTGCTGCTTTTTGGCAGGAGTACGAAAATACGATTGAGTACCTTTTCGGCTTCTGGGGAGACCCTGCGGTAGATCCAAATCAACTATTTGGATTTAGATTTATGAATACTGGGAACTCAAGAGTACTGGGAATTGATGTCTCATTCTCGGGGAAAGCTAAGCTTGGAGAACATGCAGAAATGACATTTATGACTGGATACAATTACATTGTTCCAAAAACTCTTACACCAGATTATGTTTATGCTGTTGATCAGCTAGGGAGAGAGTATAGTTATAATTCAACTTCATCTGATTCAGTGAATCAAATATTGAAGTATCGCTTCTTACATAATGTGAAAGGGGACTTCGAAGTGACGATCAAAAAGAAGTTTTCGATAGGCTTCAGCGTAAAGTACTTCAGTAAGATCATCAATATGGATGGGGTGATTGAGGAATTTGAGATCAGTACAATAGGTCCTTACATCCAAAATATTCGCTATTTGGATTATTTTGATGCACATAGATTTGGTAATTGGATTTTTGATGCACGTGTCTCTTATGCAATAAACGATCATCACAAAATTGCCGTAATTAGCTCAAACATAACGAATAGATCCTATTCGCTACGTCCACTTAAAATTGAAGCTCCAAGATCCATAATGATTCAATACACATTTAAGCTAGATAAGAATAAATAAATATATATATTTGACCTGACTTTTGGTTCTCATTGCCTCGTCGAGGGATGAGATTACAAGGAATCTGGTGAGAATCCAGAACTGTATCTGCAGCTGTAAGCACTAAAAGCCAGCATTCAATTATGTCACTGTCAACAGGCGGGAAGGCGAATCTGGTAAAGTGTGAGTCAGAATACTTGCCCTAAGTTATTTTTTAATGAAGACTTCAGATTAAAGTCAGACTTAGTGTTCACCTCTCATGGTGCATTCTTTTGTTTTTCAACTGATTCTTCAGCATTTAATAATAGCTAAAAATTAAAGTGCTATGAAGAAAATTTACATGATGGTATCAGCGATTGCGCTCGCTGGAGTAGTTAATGCGCAAACAACAATCGATTTTGAATCATTTTCGCTTTCAGGCGCAGAGTCCTTTGATAACGGCTCTGCTCAAATGGGAGATTGGATTTTTTCAGGAACAACTTTACAAAACGTCTATGACACAGCTTGGGGCGGTTATTGGTCTGGTTTTTCCATTTCAAACATGACGGACATTGTAACGACTGGTTTTGGAAATCAATACAGTGCCTTCACAGGATCTGGATATGCTAGTTCATCGCAATATGCTGTGCACTATAACATGGGTGAGATTAATACTAATAACTCCTTGGTTAAAATTGATAGTTTTAAAATAACAAATACTACATACGCCGCATTATCAATGCTTCATGGTGATCTTGGAGGATTCGGAAAGAAATTCGGTACATCCGTAAGTGGCGATTATTACGGGAATATTCCAGATGGATCAAATGGAGCGGACTTCTTGTCTTTGATGATTTATGTTGAAAACTATGATGCTACAATGAATGATTCACTAGAGTTCTTTTTGGCTGATTATAGATTTGCAGATAGTACAATGGATTACGTCCTTGCCGATTGGCAAAACATTGATTTTTCGAATTTCTCATTCCCAGTTGCTAGAATGAACTTCACCTATAGCTCTTCAGATACAACAGGCGGATGGATTAATACTCCGACCTACTTCGCAATGGATAACTTAGCGACATCCTCTGTGAACGCGATTAGCGAACTGGATAATTCGGCTATTTCTGCTTTTCCAAATCCTATGAGTGATGTACTTTTCGTAAATGGTGGAATTGGAGAATTGGTCATTGCAAATTCAACAGGAAGTATTATGTCGCGCGTTCAGCACTTGAATGAGAGTAGTCTGAATGTTTCAACATATCCTAGCGGAGTATACTTTCTAACTATCCAAACAAATGAGGGGAAGGTAACCCACAAACTGATAAAATAATCTTTCGGGCTGATCCTAGATTAGCCCGAATTTATGCGTCTAATCGTCATTATATCGATCCTTCTAACAACTGCTTCTTACAGCCAAGAGGTAGAAGATGATAGCTTGAAAAAAGTTCAAGAGATTCAAGGTGTTGAAGTTCAGGTTTTAAATGTCTCTGTGCGCATCGCCCGAGAACGTGTAAATCATTTGAAGAGAAGAGATATCGAACAGCTACAAGCTACCGATGTAGGTGAGTTGTTACAGAAATTTGAGGGTACTTCCTTAAAGTCGTATGGTGGACTTGGTGGGTTAAAGACTGTTTCTTTTAGAGGTCTTGGAAGTCAGCATACAACAGTTTGTGTTGACGGTTTCAATTTATCAAATAGCCAAACCGGTCAGGTTAACCTGGGGCAACTGCAAACAGAGAATATAGAACAACTGGTGGTAAGTGTTGGCGAACAACCTAGATTATTGCTTCCTGTTGCAGCTCAGATATCTGGAAGTTCGATCTTGATCGAAACATTCGAAAATTCTTTTACCAATGACAAATTTGGTTTAAGGTCTATCATTCGGCAAGGTTCTTTTGGTCGACTTGGAGGTTACCTAGGGGCGAAGTGGAAAGTTGGGAAGGGTTTTATTAGTGCCTTCGGGAACGCAAATAATGCATACGGCGAATATAAGTATCGAATTCAAAATGGTTTTGAAGTAGATTCATCCAATCGTCTTAATAATGACTATCAGGATTATGCCTTTGGAGCGACCTATGGCTTGAGAATGAAAAAAACCAACTTTAGAATTGGATATAGACAAAAATCGATTGATCAAGGGCTTCCAGGAGCAGTGATCCTCTATAATTCCAGCGCAGATGAAAGATTAAATACGCTTGACCAAGTATTATTTACTGATGCGATGATTGCGTTGAATGATTTATGGTACATGCGTGCGTATGCCAGTGCTAATAGTAATCAGTTGAATTATACCGACCCAACATACCTGAACGCTGATGGCTTTATCGATGTAGCTTATTCGAATAAATCACTTAATTTAGGAGTTGTTGGTTATAGATTCAAGCAAAAATGGGATTTCAACACTGGTTTAGAAAGCACCGTCAGTTCCTTAAGTTCTAATGATTCACTATTTGCAAATCCGACACGCTATAGTTATTCGGCAATAGCGGGTGCTAGATACTCCTGGTGGATGCTTGCACTCAAAGGTCAATTGTCAACTAGATATATTACTGAACTGAATGAGAATGGAGAATCAGCTTCGGATAAAATGACTCTCAACCCATATCTATCACTAGAGAGTCAAGAAAGAGGGCGAATGTATCATCGACATCAATTATGGTATAAGAATTCATTTAGAATGCCTTCATTTAATGAATTGTACTACAACAACATTGGTAATAGTGGTTTAATTCCTGAACGAGCCGATCAGTTTGGGTATAATCTCTCATTTGTACCTGTTGAGAGAAATCTTGATTGGCATATTCGAGTTGCTGGGTATTTTAATCGAGTTAGGAATAAAATAGTAGCAACTCCGACTAAGAACCTCTTTGTATGGTCCATGCAAAATATAGGAAAAGTTGATGTGTTTGGGGGAGAAGTAGTCTCAAAATTGAAATATACATTCAAAAAGAATAGAAGGATAAAAATTAGCAGTAATGTTACTTATAGCTTGCAAAAGGCATTAAATATGACTGATCCAGAACACCCGTCCTATCGACATCAGATAGCTTATATTCCAATTCACTCTGCTAATTTAGATTTGGGATTAGAGTTGGGTAGAACTGGAATTAGATTGAGCACCAATTATGTAGGTTTGCGTTATTCATTGAATGAAAACATTTCTTCCAATGAATTGGATCAATTTATCCTAATGGATATTAGCGCCTATCACAGCTTCGATTGGAGAAATAAAAATAGGCTTAGAATTCAAGTTTCTGTAAAGAATGTATTCGACAGTTCATATGCTTATATTCGCTCTTTCGTCATGCCTGGAAGAAATTATCTAATATCAGTAAGTTATGCGATTAATTAATTTATTTGTTCTTCTTGTTTTGTTATCTTCTTGTAAGAAGGATGATCCTACCGTTGAAGATGGGAATATTATCATAAGCAATGGAATGATAGTTCTTTGTGAGGGACTCTTTCAGCAAAACAATTCTACTTTATCATGGGTGAATAATTCTAATGGTAATGTGATCAATGATTATTACCTACAAACTTCAGGATTGCAGTTGGGAGATACAGGCAATGATATGAAAATTTATGGTGGTAAAATTTATATCGCCATGAATGGCTCAAGTACCATTGAGGTTTTGTCGGCGCTAACAGGAGTTTCAATCACTCAAATTCCAATGTTTGATGGCCCAATAGCTAAAGAACCTAGATCTATTGCATTTTATGATGGAAAAGCATATGTAACTTGCTACGATGGATATGTAGATGTGATTGATACAAGTTCGCTTGAAATTGAACAGCGAATTCAAGTTGGAACCAATCCAGAAGGGATAACAGTTGCGAATGGTAAATTATTTGTTGCTAATTCAGGAGGTTTAAATTTTCCTAATGTTGACTCAACGGTTTCTGTGATTAACCCTATCACTTCTATGGAAATTATGAAGATAACTGTTGGGTTGAACCCTGGCTCAATAATTACAGATGCCCAGGGCGATGTGTATGTAATTACTAGAGGTGATTATGCGTCAATACCATCGCGGATGCATCGAATCAATTCTGCTTCAAATGTGGTACTGGATGATTTTGACTTTGATGCTTCTTCTATGAGCTTGATGAATTCAAATCTTCTGGTCGGTTATTCAGATTTTGTTGGTGGCACAAATAGCATTGGACTATTTAATACAATTTCAGAAACGATGTCAGCCTCAGATTTTGTTGATTTATCAAATGTACAAACTGTTTACGGCATAGAGTATAATTCTAGTAATGATCGGATTTATATCATGGATGCCATGGATTTTACAACCACAGGGTATGTCCGAACGTTCTCTTCTGCGGGATTACCACTTTCAGATTTTCATGTCGGATTGAATCCTTCAGAAATTATATTTTTTGATTAAGTTCTATCTATTGTAAGATGTGAGTTGAAGAATCGACTCATGATCTGTACTAATTGATTGAGTACTTTTACAATAGGTCCAGGTTGCAACAACTTCAGACTCTGTACAAACTCTATAAAGAACATATTCAAAATTACAATTAGGAATTGTCTCATCCTTAAAGCAATAGAGAAGGGGTTGATTGATTGTGTTGGGTACAATTTGCTTATGGGACACATGCTCAATATTACCATCGGAATATTGTCGTACTAAAGAGTAAATTCCCTTTTTGGACTCATTCTGCATCCTTAATTTGAAGTAGCATGTAGTATTATAAATACGAGCACTTTGGTCGATTTTGATGTCTTGAGTGGGATTAATTAATCCACAATCAATTCTTTGATTATATTGAGCGATGGAAGTTTGTGTAAATCCTAATAGGAGAAGGGCGATGAGTAATTTGATACTTTTTTTCATAACTGTATTATCTATACCACAATGTTAGGTTCAAACTCTTGTCATTAAAAGCGAGAATTTCCGAAGTAAATGTTCTAGTTTCCTAACGTAATTTAATGTCATGAATTCATCAAAAAAGCTCACGCAAGAGTATTGGAATATACGCTACCTGGAGGGTGCTACTGGTTGGGATATGGGAAAAGTGTCACCTCCAATAAAGGGTTATGTTGATCAACTCGAGGATAAGACAATTCTAATTCTTATTCCTGGTGCTGGAAATAGTCATGAAGTAGAATACCTTCATCGACAAGGTTTTACAAATGTTCACCTCCTGGACTATGCAGAGACTCCAATGAAATTATTTTGTGATAGAAATCCAGATTTCCCAAAGAAACATGTTCACATTGAAGATCTTTTTACTCATGAAGGTAGATATGACCTGATCCTTGAACAGACACTCTTTTGTGCGATTAATCCCATACTTAGACAAAAATACGCTGATAAAGTGTCCGATTTGTTGGCAGAAAATGGGAAGTTAGTGGGAGTTCTCTTTGGATGCAAGTTTGAAGAAGGTCCGCCATTTGGAGGAACTAGAGATGAATACCTTTCATACTTCAGTTCACTTTTCAGAGGCATTGAAATGAACCCATGCTACAATTCCATCGAACCGAGAAGCGGTAAGGAACTCTTCATTAATTTAGAGAAGTAATCGGAATTAGATCATTCTATGACTTACTGTCCACCCTTGTTCGGCTTATAGCGCTTATTCTTATGCGCCCACTTATTTTTCTTGCGTCCAAAATCTTTGTTTGGGTTTTTGTTTTTACCCATTCTTACAACAATCCCAGCCGAGTGTTGCAAATAATTCTCTGGTGTTTCCCAAAATCCTGGATATACTCCAAACTTCGCTGTAGAGTGCAATTGAATACCTAATCCCTTATAGATCCAAAAGTTTAACCCGATACCTGCATTAACAGTAGGTGCATGTGTTGCTGCTCCTTGTTGTCGATAAGTATAGCCAACTCCAAATGTGAAGTAAGGGTCTATCCATCTTGCTCTAGGAGCATACGTTTGATATAGACTGTATTTCCCGTGAACATCAAAACTGAAAAAGGGACCTGAAAAATGGGTCGAGTCATTAATGAGTTTACCTGCTTTGTAGTTTGTATAAGTGGCGGCAAATTCCATGCTCCAACCATATTTGAAATATCGATCTAAAGTTAGGCGAGACGGGTAGGGCATTATGTTCCATGAGTTCTTGACATCGAACAATTTACCGAATTTGCTCCCGTTATCATCTACTGCCGACCAATGCGCACCTATCATCCACTTATATGGCTTGTAAATCTTAATGGTTTTGTATGGCTGAGCTGAACAAGTACCAATAATTGCAACAACGAAAAGTGAGGTAAAAAATCTTTTTGCGTCAATAGTCATGCTATAAATATAAAGCAATTAGCACAAAAAATAGTACAATTAGTGTGCCAGAGGAGTCTTTTCGCCAGCTAAGATGGACACATTCAATGTGTTTTCTTCGGGTGGTATAGGGCAAGAGTATCTATGCGAGTATGCACAATATGGGTTGTACGCTAGGTTAAAATCGAGCTGCATCATTTCGCTGTCAGGGATTTGAGCATCGAGGTATCTACCTCCACCATAGGTTTCGCGTCGTGAAGTTTTATCTCGGAATGGAATGAACAAGCTCTTCCGATATTGCTTTTTCCTCTTCAATGCAATATTTTGATAGACCTCTAAGGTGCAAGTATGATTTTCATGCTGAAAAGTGATGTATCCATATCTTCGATATACCGGTAAACGCTCCGTTGAAGTAGGCATTTCAAATTTTTTGCCCTTCGACTTTTTAAACGTCGCGGTAATCTGATAAGTGGAGTCGAATTGGAAATAGTCTAGACCACCAAATTCTTCAATCTCATCTTGTCTAAGAACTTTCTTTTCTGGATCCATTAATCCTTTGCTATGCGCAGCACGATGCTCTAGAATTTCATCTTCGGACATTTGAGCGCTTAGTGCAAAGCCTATCAATAGCGTATAAACAACTATGCCAATTTTCATCTTGCTCCGAATATAGTTGATCCCAATCGAATCATGTTACTTCCTTCTTCTATCGCTAATCTATAATCACCCGACATCCCCATTGAAATTGTGCGAAAATCCTCATTGAATTTGAAATAATGACTTTTCAACACATTGAAATAGCTCTCTAAGTTTTGGAATTCATCTCTTACCTGTTCCTCATTTTTTGTAAAGGTAGCCATACCCATTACTCCAATAATATTTACATTTTGAAGTTCTACAAACTCTCTCGATCCCAACAATTCCTGTGCTTTTTCGAAGTCTAACCCGAATTTAGATTCTTCATCAGCTATATGAAATTGCAGAAGACAGTCGATTGTTCGATTATTCTTAATTGCCTGTTTATTGATTTCCTTAAGAAGCTTTAAACTATCAACGGCATGAATGACTGACACAAATGACGCGATGTATTTTACTTTATTTGATTGTAAATGACCGATAAAGTGCCATTGAATATCTTTAGGTAAAGCTTCTTCCTTTGCTGTAAGTTCTTGTACCTTATTTTCTCCAAATATTCTCTGTCCAGCGTCATAAGCAATTTGAATATCGGATGAGGGTTTTGTTTTTGAGACGGCAACTAAAGTCACTTCCTTTGGAATCTCGTCACGAATTTCTGAAAGCCTATCTACTATCATTCGTTAATATTATATATCGTTAATCCTGACCTCAGTTTTGGTTCTACCCAAGTCGATTTTGGTGGCATTATCATGTTATTATCAGCTACTTTCTTGATCTGAGAAATGGTTACAGGATATAACACAAAAGCCAAGCTGTACTCTCCAGAAAGGACTTTACTCTCAATTTTCTCCAGTGGTTCAGCACCACTAATGAAACTGATATCTTTATTAGATTTCAAGTCGTGAATATTGAGGATAGGAGAGAGTATATAATCTGTCAGAATTTGAGCGTCTAATGACTTAACTGGATGATCATTCTTTAGGATTTGATCCTTGCATTGCAAACGATACCAACTTCCTTCTAGGTACATGTGTAATTCATGTTCCGATAAAGGTTTAGAGGCTGAAGCGATCGTTTCAACAAAAAAATTGTCGTTCAGTAATCTAAGAAATTCCTCTTTCGAGTGATTGTTAGTATTTTTTATTAATCTATTGAATTCTAGTATGTCAAGATGGTTTTCGTCAATTAGGTATGCAAGAAATGATTCTTCATTCTTAAAGTGATCACCATTTGACTTTCTTTTGTCGAAAAGCCCTACGGAAGAAGCCGTTCTATGGTGGCCATCCGCAATATATAGGGTTTCTAAGTCTTCAAAAGCCTCTTGAAACGCAAGTGTATCTTCTTTTGAAAGGACCCAAACTTCATGCTTGTAGTAATCAGTTGTTGTAAACTCATATTCAGGTCGCTCCTGCATGCAGTTGACAAAAAGTTGATCGATTTCCGGACTTTTTGAATGGGAAAGGAGAACGGGTTCCGCATTATATCCTACAATGTCTAGATAATTGATGAACATTTCTTCACGAGATGTTATCGTGGCTTCATGCTTTTTTATCTGATCATGCTTATACTCCTCAATACTTGCGCCACATATAATTCCAGTGTACCGATGCCCATTATGAGTTTGTCTATAAATATAGAGAGCTGGCTCATCGTCTTGAATTAAGATTCCATCCTCGATAAATTCATTGTAGCGTTCAGAAACAAGATTGAACCTTTCTAACGAATTAGGTTTAGTGGACGCATCTTGACTAAATTTAGAGCTTACAATATGAAGAAATGTGAAGCGATTATCTTCTAGTTTTGCCTCCAGGACATTCTTCTTATATGCATAAAGAGGTTTAGCCGCAACTAAATGTACTTTATCCCGAGTAGGCCTAATTGCTTTAAATGCACTGATTTTTGCCATTCTTAACTTTAGATGCTATTGAGTACCGAATTTGGCTATTATCGTGTCAGCTAATTCTGTTCCTATTCTATCCTGAGCCTCGAGTGTAGCAGCTCCTATGTGCGGTGTACAGGCAATTTTGGAATTATCTAATAGGTCCTTTCTAGGATTAGGTTCATTTTCATAAACATCAAGAGCTACGGATGCGACTTTTCCATTTTGAATTGCTTCTAACAAGGCGCTCTCATCAATAACACCTCCACGTGCGGCATTTACGATCCGAACTCCGTCTTTCATTTGCGTAAATTCTTCCTTGCCAAAAACTGCAGAACCATCATCCTGCTTAGGAACGTGAATCGAAATGAAATCAGCTTTTCCGAGGGCTTCATTCATCGTTGGCTCAGGTGTAATAGCAACAGAAGCATTTACTCCATTGCCAAGATTTAGAGGTATTGTGCGGCTTTCAGTAAAGCGGTCAATAGCGGTTACGTTCATTCCGCAACCAATGGCATAACTCGCAAGACTTTGTCCGATTCTACCAAATCCGATTATAGCTAATTCTTTTCCTCTTAGTTCAACACCTTTGGCGAATTTTTTCTTCAGGGTCTTAAAGTCGCCATCCTCCATGTTCTTGTATGAATCGTGTAAGGATCTAGAAATTGCAAGCATGTGTCCCATAACTAGCTCAGCAACTGATTGAGAAGAAGCTCCAGGAGTGTTAATTACTGTTACGCCCTTGTTGCGAGCATAGTCGACATCAATGTTATCCATTCCAACACCGCCCCGTCCCACTAGCTTTAAATTGGGGCATGCGTTAATTAAATCTTCTCTAACCGTTGTAGCACTTCGAACAAGAAGAACTTCAATATTCGAAGCATTAATTTCGTTTATTAGATTTTCCTGTGCGATATTCGTTGCTGAAACTGTAAACCCTGCTTTTGTTAATGCATCAACACCCGCTTGAGAAATTCCGTCATTCGCTAATACTTTCATGCTTTTAACCTTTTTTTCGTGTAAATTCATTCATGACCTCAGTAAGGACTTTAACGCTGTCTATCGTTAGCGCGTTGTACATGGATGCTCTATAGCCTCCGACAGACCGGTGACCTCTCAATCCAATAATTCGTGCATCGTTCCACATTTGGTCAAATTCAGTCTTTAATGTTTCATCATTCAAAAGAAATGTTACGTTCATGGTTGAACGATCAGAAAGATCTGCTGCCCCTTTGAATAATGGGTTTGAATCAATTTCATTATAAAGCATATTCGCTTTATCAAAATTTCTCTTTTCAGCAGCTTCGACACCACCATTTTTAATAAGGTGACGCAGATTCAGCATTGATGTATAAACAGAAAAAACCGGAGGTGTATTCATCATAGAATCTTTTGCCGCGTGATTAGCAAGGTTCAAATATTTCGGCATAAATTCTGAAGTAGATTTTCCAAGAACCTCATCTTTAACGATGAATAAAGTAGCTCCAGCTGGACCCAAATTTTTCTGAGCTCCTGCATAAATCAAATCGAACTTCGAAACATCTATCTTATGAGCGAATATATCTGATGACATATCACAGACTAGTGGAGCTGATGTGTTTGGGGTATTTTTAAATTGTGTTCCAAATATCGTGTTGTTCGATGTGTAATGAACGAAGTCTAAATCATTTGGGATAGAGTAGTCTTTTGGGATGTAACAGAAATTTCGGTCTTCTGAAGAAGCAAAAACATCTGTTTCAATTCCTACCGCAGAAGCTTCTGCAATCGCTCCCTTTGCCCAAGTACCGGTGTTAATATAACCGGCTCTTTTCGTACTTCGCATCATATTCAAGGCTGCAATCGTAAAACCTAAAGAGGCACCTCCTTGTAAGAATAGTATAGTATAACCTTCAGGAACCCCTAAGGCTTTTTTTACTAAGTCTCGTGCTTCACTCATTACTTCAACAAAATCTGAGGATCTGTGAGAGATTTCAAGAATAGATAAGTCGTTAAAATTAACAACTGCATCGGCAGCTTCTTTAAATACTTCCTGTGGAAGTATGCATGGACCAGCTCCAAAATTGTGTGTCATAATACGTGGATATAAAAAAGGCTGCCGATTGGCAGCCAAATATGTTATTTTTCTTTTGTTGTGGTCTTCTTCGCTGCAGGCTTTTTTGCTGCTGGTTTCTTAGCAGCTGGCTTCTTAACTGCTGCTGCTTTTTTCCTTGGAGCAGCTGCCTTTTTTGCCGCAGTCTCTTTCTTCGGAGCTTCATCCTTTTTTGGAGTAGCTTTCTTTTTCTTTGGCTTGGGAATGACAACAGCGGTAACTTTCTTCTTTCTTGAGTTCCCATAGGTTCCCATAATCCTTTTACCTTTCTTGGTTCTTTTATCTCCTTTACCCATAATATTGTCTGTTAACTTTTAAATCGAGCACAAATATATTATTCTTTTTTGATTCGATTCCTGATTTCCTGCTCTACTTTTTCACCATTATTAATAATTCTTGTACACCACTTGATTTTTAAAGCAATTTGTTCGTCTTCCGATAATTTCCACTGCAATTTAGATTCTTCTAATCTATTGCGAAGTGAACTCATAATAATAGCTGCTGAAACACTAATATTGAAGCTTTCTATGAAACCATACATCGGAATTTTAACAAGTTCATCTGCGTTTTCAAAAATGTCATTTGATATTCCATCACGTTCAGTGCCAAAAACGAGCGCGATTGGCTGGTCAATACTGATATCCTCAATTGGTTGTTCTGTATGCGGAGTCGTTGCCACAACTTTATATCCGCTGGATTTAAGATCCTGAATACAATCGATAGTAGGATTTGGACCTTCTGAATAGGGCTTAATATCAACCCATTTGGATGCACCCATGGCAATGTCCCTGTGAATACTGAATTCTTGATTCTTTTCAATAACAGAGAGCCCTTGAACACCGAAGCAATCACATGTACGCATAACTGCAGAAGCGTTGTGTTCTTTGTTGATGTCTTCAAGAACGATTTTTAGATGATTTGTTCTCTGAGAAGCAATCCTATCAAAAAGCTCTTGTTTACTATCCGATATTAAATCGTATAGTCGCGATAATGTTTGTTTCTCTGAGTTCATAGGCATAAAAAAAGGGAATCATTTTGATTCCCTTCTAAAATAGTAACTTACTATTAGTTCACTTTGTCTGATAAATCAGAACCAGCTTTAAAACGTACTACGTTTTTTGCAGCAATTTGAATTTCTTTCCCAGTTTGTGGGTTACGACCTGTTCTTGCAGCACGATGTGAAACAGAAAAAGATCCAAATCCTACAAGAGAAATACGATCTCCTTTTTTCAATGCAGATCCTGTTGCATCAACAAATCCATCTAATGCTCTTTTTGCATCTGCTTTCGATAATCCAGCGTTTGCTGCCATTGCGTCAATTAATTCCGCTTTGTTCATAGTCTCGGTTTTTAGTTTTGTTAATAATTTGACTTGAACAAATATATTCGAATATCCCTGCCATACAAGGCCTATAAAGAAAAAAGGGTGGAAAATGTGGATAACTACCGAAATTTGTTGATAAACTAGCTTGAACGACAGTGTTTTCGGTGGTTTAACGACTTTTTACTCTTGTTTTACATTAATCGACTGTCCATCTAAAGAGTTTCCAGCCAGGAATTCTGAGGAACTCATACGTCTTTTGCCTTCAGGTTGAAGTCCAACGACCTCTATATATCTATCTGCGCAACGAAGGAAAATTTGGCCATTTTCGATAAGGATGGACTTAGAATTACTATTGGCCTTTCTGTCAGTTAATAATGTTAAAAGAACCTTCATTTCTTTTATCACTCTACTTGAATCATCTAAAAGTTGAAACCAGGCTCCGGGGTAAGGGGATAGACCTCGACAAAAGTTATGAACCTGCTTCGCTTCCTGATTGAAAGATATTTGGCAATCATCTTTGAATATTTTTGGTGCACTAGGTAGGCGCTGATCAGTTTTAGGGATTTCTTGTGGGAATGACTCGATGGTATCGTTTTTAATCGCTACTATAGTTGATAGTGTTGTCGTGGCACCTAGTTCCATCAAGCGATTATATAATCCTCCAACTGTCTCGTTAGGATCGATTACGGTTTTTCGCTGTTCAAGTATTTCGCCTGTGTCGATCTGTTTTTCAATGAAGAAAGTTGTCACGCCGGTCTCAGTTTCTCCATTTATTATCGCCCAGTTGATAGGAGCGGCACCTCTGTAATTTGGCAGCAGAGAAGCATGCAGGTTGATTGTCCCTTTAGCTGGCATGGACCAAACCATTTCCGGAAGCATTCTAAACGCAACCACCACGAAAAGATCGGCACCGAGTCTTTCTAATTCGCAATTAAACGATGGATCCTTCAAATTGGTAGGTTGCAAGACCTTGATTTGATTAGACTCAGCACACTCCTTAACATCACTCTTACGAATTTTTCTACCTCGGCCTGCTTGACGATCGGGTGCAGTGACAACCGCTAGTATATCAATCTCATCACTACCGATTAGTTTTTTTAGAATGTGAGAAGCGAATTCAGGCGTTCCCATAAATATGATCTTTATTTTTTTCATGCTAAAGTTTCTTTGATTTCCAATTGGCTTTTTTGAGATAAAAAACCGATAATAGTCCTATCGATCCAAAATAGATGTACTCAACAGTCCATACCCAGTAAATGTCAAAGCTAAGGACTTTGATGAACAGATAGGCCATTGATAAATATATTATTATTGAGATGAGTTCGATGATGAATGTGAATCTCGTATTTCCGCTACCAGCTATTGTGAAAAAATATACACTGACGAAGCCGTACAGTAAAATTGAGAAGAAGACGAACTGAAGTGTTTGGGCACTTTCTGAAATGAATGTTTTATCGGGGTTGATAATACTTATCATCAATTCAGGATAGAGTAGTGCTCCATGGAACAAAATGATTAGAAAGAGCAAGGTTAAAAGTTGAACCCTTCGAATTATTATAGGAAGTGCCTTTAATTCATTATGACCGATGGCTTGACTGATATATGTTTTTGTGGCTGCTCCAAAGCCTAAAATTGGGACAAAGGCAAGAAAGTAAAGTGAACGTATATTTTGCGAAACAGTTAATTCGAAAACCCCCATTTGCTCGATCCAAATAAAGAAAATTGTCCAGGTTAGTAATGCTATGCAACTTTGAAGCATTAGCGGAAAACTTATCTTTATTAATTCTCGAAGAGTTTGTTTCGTTATGTTTAAATCTATTAGCATTCGATGATTACGGGAATGCTTGCTAAAGATTAATGCTGAAAATATCATAAGAGCGCCAATGCAATCGGCTACAGTTGATGCTAAAGCGGCGCCCTTAACTCCCATTTCAGCGAATCCTAATTTCCCAAAAATCAGTACATAGTCAAGTCCTATGTTAGATACTGCAATTCCAATAGAACTGATCAACACTACCGTAGTTTTCCCTATAGCTACAAAGTAAGCAATTGCAGCTAGTGAGAGGATGGAAGGAATCATCCCAAAAGATCTAATCCCGAGGTAGTCTACTTGTAACTCGGCGAGATTCAAGTTTTTCGTATTGCCTAGGATGAAATTTGGGAGAAGAAACCATGCAATTAGAAGTAGTGAGCTAGCCAACAGTATATTTGCTAACATGGCACTGCCAAAGATACTCGGTAAAAAGGATTCCTTTTTCTCTCCAACTCTTCTGGCTATCAATATTTGTGTCCCCTCATTCAGTCCTGCAAGAGCCATAAACATGGTTATGTAAATCAGACCACCATTTCCTACTGCGTCAAATGAAAGTGTTCCATAGCGACTTAAGAACGAGGAGTCAGAAATTAATACAATTGATTGTATAAAAGTTGACCCCATTAATGGGATGGCGACCCTTAAAATACTTTTGTAATCATAATCAAGCATTAATCAACCTGAATTACTAGACCTTTTAGATATTCGCCCTCTGGATGAAAGGCACTGATTGGATGATCTGATGGTTGATGAAGCTGTTCAAGAATTCGGACGTTTCGCTTTGCCTCGATGGCGGCAGCAATAATTGTGTTCGTGAAAAGTTGTTTGTCAACTACTTGAGAACATGAAAATGTGAAAATGATTCCACCTGGCTTTATTTGACGAATGGTATTCGCATTGAGTCGCTTATACCCCTGTACAGCCCTGTGTCTCTTGTCGCGATGCTTAGCAAAAGCAGGTGGGTCTAATATGATCACATCGTAATCTTTTTCTAAATCCTTGATGTAGTCCATTGTATCTGCTACAATTGAAGTGTGTACACTTTCAAAGTTATTTAGTTTAATATTTTCATCAGTGAGTTGGATCGCTTTTTTTGAGCTATCTAATGAGTCAACATGTTTGGCTCCGTTGGCTAGTGCTAATAGACTGAAACCGCCTGAGTAGCAAAATGTATTTAAGACGTTTTTACCCTTAGCATATTTTGCGATTAGCATCCTGTTTTCACGTTGATCAATGAAGAATCCTGTCTTTTGGCCGTTTACCCAATCAATGTTCAATTTTACTCCGTTCTCTAAAGCGAGATGAGGGACCTCACATGATCCATACAAATAACCATCAGTATTATCTTGACGATTTGGCAGTGTATCCGAGGATTTAGAATAGATAGCGATCAAATTTAATTCATCTACTTTTTGCAATGCATTCGAAATCATATCAATTGAATTGAACATTCCAATACTATGGCACTGAATGACTGCAACGCTCGCATAATAGTCTATAATTAACCCTGGAAGTCCATCGCCCTCACCATGTATTAAACGGAAAATATTGTTGGTTGGACTTAGAAGGTCTTGTCTTAATCTAAGGCTAACGGCGTTTTTTATTTTTCGATCAAAAAACACTTGATCCAATTGGTGGTCCTCGAAACTCAGTACTCGTACCGATATTGTCGCATGCTGAAAGTGTCCTCTAGCTAAAAAATGATTCTTGTGATCTAGTACCGTCACAGTGTCACCATCACTAATTTCAGAAGTGTCAGAGAAAATTGCTCCAGAAAAAACCCATGGGTGTCTTCGTTCAAGTGAATGTTTCTTGTTCTTACGGATGTTAACGGCTTTTTCCAATGCTCTGAATTTTTTATCCAAAAATACTCCTAGTTCTAACTCCACCAAGATGAAAGTTGATATTTTTGCAAGAAATAGGAAACATTATGAAATGTACTTTGCATTTTTTGCTTTTAAACGATGATTATTCAAATGAGCATGCCGAGGCTAGTGGAAAAGAAGAGTCTGCTATAAATCGAAAGTATGAATGGCGAGATGAACTTGAAATAACATCAGATGTGACGGATGTGATCGAGGCTGAGGATAAAAGTTACTTTTTAAGAGGTCAATTTGAAGATGGAGAGGAGTTCTCTTATGAAATTCCTAACATGCATCTTCTTGAACTTCAGGGAGATTTCCCACTGCTTATAGGTTGTTCGAACGCTCTTTTCGATTCCGTTTCTATAGATAAGGGAGATGAGATCACTGTCAATATTACACTAAAAGATTATGAACCGCTGACTAATCCTGTTCCTGGGATTTATATTTCGACAACTGATTTTCCTCAGGAATTAGCAATCTAGATGATTTCGTTAAGAAATATATCACTTTCTTATGGTGAAGTCGATATTCTATCGAATCTGTCTTTCAATATTGGACCGGGTGAGGTGCTCGGAATTATTGGGGACAGTGGTATGGGAAAGACTTCTATTCTGAAAATAATAGCAGGACTTCTAGACGCATCCTCCGGTACAGTTCTACTTGAGGGCAAAGCGATTGAAGGTCCCTCAATAAAATTGGTTCCAGGCCATGAGGAAATTCAATTGGTGAATCAAGATTTCGAATTAGATGTTTACCAGACTGTATTTGAAAACGTTCAGGGTAAGGTCCTTCATCTTAGTAGCGAAGATAGAGAAGAGTTGATCGGCGAAGTCTTGGAGCTTGTCGAGCTTAATGATATTAGAAATAGAAAGGCAATTAATCTTTCAGGAGGGGAACAACAGAGGTTGGCGCTCGCTAGAGCTCTTATTTGCGAACCAAAGTGCTTACTTCTCGACGAGCCTTTTGTGCATGTGGATCAGCGTCTTCGGTTTAAGATCATTAATTACCTGCTTCAGCTCAATGAGATACGCAACACAACGATCGTTCTCGTGTCACATGATGGAGCTGAGATGCTGGGCTTTGCAGGCCGTTTGATTCATCTCCAATCGAAAGGTATAGTTAGAGATGATTTACCGCTAAATGTTTACTATTCTCCTGATGACAGAGTTCAGGGAGAACTTCTTGGTATTATTAACCAAGTAAGCATTGATGGTGTAGAGTATTTGTTTAGACCCAATGAATATAACTTGGATGGTGAGGGTTTAACCGTAAATGTAGAATTTGTGCGTGCGATTAACTCTGGGATGTTTACGCTGAATTACTTTAAAACAGCGAATGATGAAACGCTAATTTTGACATCTTTATCTGACCTTGACTCAGTAATTTCTTTTAATATTACTAAGCGATGAGTTTTAGTAGGAGACAGTTAGTAAAATCAGTATTTAAAGAGTTTTTTCAGGAAAGCTCCTTTATGCATGGCGCTGCGCTCGCGTATTACTCCTTACTTGCCTTGGTTCCACTGTTGTATTTAGGAATCACTTTTTTTGGAAGCTTCGTTGGTCACGACACAATGGTAGAGATCATTGGAAATTTATTAAGTGAGCAAATAGGGGTTCAGGATATCTCAGGAATTTTGGGTTTTCTAGATGAGTTAGATTTGTCCCATGGGAGTCCTGTTCTTCAGGTTTTGGGAGCGTTTGCCCTACTGTTATCCACAACTGCTATTATTAATTCAATCAGAAGAAGCCTCAATGAGTTCTATGACCTTGAAAGAAGAGGTGGAACGCCTAAAAAGAAAATTGTTAGGGGTCTAGTGTTTAGATTAATTTCGATGCTTTTTATCACAGGAGTTGCCCTTGTAATTATCGTATTTTACTTTGTAGAGATGATTTTCTTGTCTTTTGGAAATGATTGGTTTGAAAACTATGCGATGTTAAATTGGATGTTTTCCGGATTAGCCAGACATGGTGTTCCAATTTTGGCTAATGTAATAATCTTTAGCTTCATTTTTAAGTATTTACACGATGGTAAGGTTAAATGGAGGAGAGCGATTGAAGGTGCTCTGTTGACCAGTCTTTTTCTCTATATCGGGCAGTTGATTATTAAGTTTTACCTTCTAAATTACTTCTTTGGGGCTAGCGGAGGTGTAGCTGGGACTATGCTAGTAATTCTGGTATGGGTTTATTATTCATCTCAGATTATCTTTTTGGGTGCTAAGTTTATCAATGTTAAGAGCAGGCTTTTGGGTGAACCAGTTGAAGTGCGCGATTAAAAATTCATCATAATTTGGTTATATATTAAGAAATGATTATTTTTCCGACAAATAATCGGTTAAAATATAGTCAATGGGTATTGCACAGAATTTAAAATTATTGCGAAAGCGTCTTTCGAAGTCACAAGAGGAAGTTGCAAATGATCTTGGACTTACGAGAAGTTCTTATTCAGGTTATGAGAATAGCGTTGCTCAGCCCAACTTGGAAAGCTTGATCCTATTTAGTGATTATTACAAAGTCTCAATTGACGATTTAGTGCGGAAAGATTATGCCCAGCTCAACGAGACGGAATGGGAGAAGGTGGATAAAGGGGTTCATGCCGATATAAAAGGACAGAAGTTACGCGTTCTTACCTCGGTTGTTGATTCATCTGAAGATGAATTGATTGAGATGATACCACTCAAGGCAAGTGCTGGATATGCCGCTGGATATGCCGATCCTGACTACATCAAAGTTCTTCCAACATTTCATTTGCCTTTTCTTTCCAAAGATAGAAAGTATCGGTCTTTTCCAATAAAAGGTGACTCCATGCCTCCTGTAGTTGAAGGCTCTTTCGTCGTGGCAGAGTTTATTCAGAATTGGATGTCGATACGCAGCGGTACACCGTGTATTGTGATCACTAAAGATGATGGAATTGTATTTAAAGTGGTTCATAACCTTCTTAAATCTGAGCAAGCTCTTCAGTTGTGTTCAACAAATACATTTTACGAGCCATATACAGTTCATGCGAACGATATCCTTGAGGTTTGGAAATTTGTAAATTATATCTCTCCAGAATTACCGGAAGTTAGACTTGATGATAATGATTTATCAAAGTCTTTGCAAACCCTACAAAAGGAGGTGCACGACCTCAAAACGATGTTGAAGAATTAGCGGATATGATAGCTATCATCCTTGAAGACTATGATCTCTTCCAGAATTAAATAACGAAGAGCCTTTTTGATGCTTTCTTGATTCGAATTCGATCGATTTACGATAGATTCTAAATTTGCTGGTAGAAACGACTTAATTACTTCCTGCAATTCTTCGAAAGAATACGGACCTTCGTTTTCTTCTCTGCAGTTATCGCAGTTCCCACATCTGGTTCCTGTTTGATCGAAGTATTTGCTAATTGTAAGCGATCTACACTGATTCGTCCGGATGTACATTGTTAATGCATTAAGCTTTTCAATCTCTAGGTTCCGCTTCTTTTCAAATATCTCCGTGGGTATTTTTAAATGTGATTCAGGTAGGCGCTCGTGCAGTAGTGTGATGGTTGGCAGTGAACTGCGGTAAGTTATATCAATTACACCATATTGCTCAAGAAATTGAAATTGCTTTTCAAGTTCTGTAACAGAGATCGATAATCTTTTTGATAGTTCATTTTCATGGATTCTAATGAATCGTTCGAAGATTCCTGGATAACTCCTTGTCAGCAGAGTGATTAATGATGTAACGCTTTCGTTTCCAACTTGGAATTTATAAAGTGCGGAATTTCCAATTGCAATTTTGATACGTGTTGGATGGAAGTTCCCTTCTGAAAATGCAAGATCGTCGTTGGACTGTAGAATCTTTAAGGCATAGAAAGTTTCTGAAGCACTAAAGCCAAAATTCTTAGTGAATTTACTGATGTCGAAGGTGTAAGATTCATGTTCTCCTGAACCAATTGCCACATTCATGAAGTTGCAAACTGCGTTATAGATCAATTTTATTTTGTCTCGAGAAGGATATTTTGAATGAAGATTCAACTGTAGTTGTTCAAGATCCTTTTCTTCCCAAAAAGCAATGGCGGTAGCCGCTAATCCGTCGCGTCCCGCTCTGCCAGCTTCTTGATAATATGCTTCCAGATTTGCAGGGATTTCATAATGAAGAACCGAGCGAACATCACTTTTGTCAATCCCCATGCCAAACGCGTTGGTTGCTACCATGATTTTTAAGGATCCATTCATCCATGAATCTAGCATGTAGGACCGATCCTCTGAACTCAATCCTCCATGATAAAATCCTGCACTTAAGTTAAATGAACGCAGTTGCTTCACAACTTCCTTAACGCTTCTTCGAGTTTGGCAATAAATTATGCTGGTTTCCTGAATATGAGCTTTTGAATATTCAATAATTGATTTCAGCTTATTGTTGCTCGCGCGAACTTGATAACTGATGTTCAATCTTTCAAGGCTGCCAGAGAACAGTTTTGGGGAGCGCAATTCTAATTGATCACAAATATCTTTCTGCACAATTTTTCTGGCAGAGGCAGTATAGGCTGCCACAGGAGCATCAGGATGTATTTCTCTAAGCTTTGCAATCTCACGATATGCTGGACGAAAATCATGCCCCCATTGAGATATGCAATGTGCTTCATCTACAACGATTAAACTCACGCTCATCTCTTTAAATCTCTCTAGAAATAAGGTGTTCTTTAGTCTTTCCGGGCTTGTATACAGAAATTTAACACCACCAAATCTACAATTATCGAGTGCGATGTCAATTTCTTTATAGCTCAAGCCACTAGTGAGTAGTTGAGCCTTTATTCCAAGTTTTATCAATTGGTCCACCTGATCTTGCATAAGAGCAATCAATGGTGATACAACTAAAGTGATTCCATCAAGTCCCATCCCGGGTACTTGAAAGCAAATTGATTTACCACCTCCTGTGGGAAGTATTGCTAGCGTGTCATGGCCATAAATTACACTGTCAACTATCTCTTCTTGAAGAGGCCTGAAGAACTCATGTCCCCAGTATTTTGACAGTATTTCACGACTTTTTTGCATTTACAACGGATTCAATTTTCAAATCTAAACAAATTATTACGGTTCAATGTGGCTTAGTTCCTTTGAATGCTAAGAGATTCTGTGTATCTTTGCGCTCAGAAATAATCCTATGATAAACGACGAAATCATAATAAACATCGACAAAGTTAAAGAATCCAGAGTTAAACAAATAGACTGGGATAACCTTCCTTTTGGGAAAGTTTTCTCTGATCATATGCTTGTTATGGATTACAGCGATGGTGAATGGCAACAGCCTGAGATTATGCCGTTTGGTTCGTTAGATTTACATCCTGCTACATCTGCAATTCATTATGGACAGTCGGTTTTCGAAGGGATGAAGGCTAACAAGGACGAAAATGGTGAAGTGCTTTTGTTTCGTCCTGAGATGAATGCACATCGATTTGCTGAGTCTTGTGAACGAATGTGTATGCCAGAAATTCCGGAAGACTTGTTTGTAGAGCTCGTAAAGCGAACTGTTGATATTGATCGCGATTGGATCCCTTCCAAAGAGGGGTACTCATTGTATGTTAGACCTTACATGTTTGCAACGGATGACTTCATAGGAATAAAGCCATCGGATAACTATAAATTTATCATCTTCACTTGTCCAGTTGGCGCGTATTACTCGCAACCAGTAAGTGTAAAAATAGAGGAGTTCTATACAAGAGCAGCTCAAGGTGGAGTGGGACGTGCGAAAACTGCAGGAAACTATGCAGCTTCATTATACCCAGCTAAGAAAGCACAAGAGGAAGGATTTCATCAACTGATCTGGACTGATGCGGCAGAGCACAAGTATATTGAAGAGTCGGGAACAATGAACATCTTGTTCGAAATTGACGGAGTCTTAGTTACTCCAGCCGAAGACATGGATACCATTTTACGCGGTGTGACAAAGAGATCTGCTGTTGAAATTGCAGAACACTGGGGTGTTAAAGTAGAAGAGCGTAAGGTAGAGGTACAAGAAATTGTAAAGGCACTTCGTGAAGGACGTGTGACGGATGCATTCGGTGCTGGAACTGCAGCAACTATTGCTCAAGTAGGAAAAATCGGCTTTCGTGATGAGATGTTTGTTCTTGCACCAGTTGAGTCTCGTGGGATTTCCAATCGAATTAAAAAGTATTTAGTCGATCTTAAGTCTGGAAAAATTGAGGATGAAATGAATTGGGTTATCCGATTCTAAATTTTCATTAGCTTTTTTCTGAACACCCTTTTGCTTGATGAGATAATCAGAACGCACACTACAGATGAGTAATCGCTGAAGTCTATAGTTTTAGATCCTTCAATCGTTTCATTTACTATTTCAATTCCGTTCATATCATATATTCTGCAATTAGATTTGAGTTGTAAGCGATAAGAAGAAATTGTTAGCTGGTCTTGTATTGGATTTGGGTGAATTGAGGTTGAAAAATCCGATTCTTCTACTAGCATTGCAGGTGATTCACATTTCCAAGTCTCAATTAGTCTTTGATCGTTTGAATCAATTGCTGTAGTATAATATAATGATGTTGCCGTGGTAAAAGCGATTCCGCCTCTTCTCTCAATGGCTGGTATGGAAGAAAGTTGATGCCATATTCCAGTTAGTGTATCGTATTGCCATATGTCATTTTTTGAATCTCCAATTGAATCTAGACCGCATGTGACGATCAGTATACCCATTAAAGCGGAAAGCGATGAGTTAACACGACCTGGGCCTGGAAAAGTATATAGTTGATCCCAACTATTATCAGACGGGTGATACTTAAAGAATTCATTATGATCTTCGTTTGACGGACTTCTCCCAAATACTAAATCTCCATTTTGATTGCAAAATCCAGCAGATGCTCTCCATAATGAGTCATATGGGAAATTTGATTTGGTACTCCAAGTGTCTGAGCTCATATCGTATGCCTAAACATCACTATCGGCATCCATACTCTCCGTACT
>DKPV01000038.1:936-3614 GCA_002471375.1 Flavobacteriales bacterium UBA7325 | reverse complement strand
TTTTTTTTGCACCCATGCAGCGTTTTTATCTTAAAGTGTGTCTATTAATATGTAACGATGACTATACATACTGATGAAAAGCTAATAAAGCAGTGCTTGAGGGGCAAAACGCGCGCTCAACAGGCGTTGTATGGCAAATATTCAGGAGTTATTTATGCGATCTGTTTTCGCTATGCTAAAAATGAGGAGGATGCTAAGGATTTACTACAAGAAACTTTTGTGAAGATGTTTACGAATCTTGAAAAGTTTAAACATGAAGGTTCGTTTGAAGGCTGGCTTAAAAGAATTGCGGTAAACACAGCTATTAGACATTATCAGCAGTCATTGAAAAAGTTAGACAATCTTGACATTGAGTTAGTTCAAGAATCTAGAACAGAAGCAAGTGCAATAGCTGAGCTTTCGGCAAAAGAGATTACTCAAACAATTTCTTGTCTACCGGATGGATACAGAGTGGTTTTCAATATGTACGTGGTTGAAGGCTACAGTCATAAAGAAATTGGTGACTCTTTGGGAATAACAGAGAGTTCCTCCCGATCGCAATTGATGAGGGCAAGAAAAATTCTTGCTCATGCATTAAATAGGATAAACGCATAGAGATGTCAGATAAAAATAAGCATATCGATGAGTTGATTCGACAAAAGTTAGATGGTTTTGAAATGAAACCACCTGCTAGTGTTTGGACCGATACGAAAGCCGAAATTAATCGCAAAGGAGGGAATAGGTTATTCTTCATCATCTTTTTTGGATTTATAATGATTGGGGTATTAGGGTCTTTTTACTTTTTTAGAGATGATAATCAGCAAGATACGATGGGTACAGATAATGCTAAAGCGCAAAGAATAGAAAGTACAAATGACTCAATTGAGTTGAATCAAAATAGTATAGAATACTCGAAGAACGCCGAGACTAAGCTCATATCAAAAAGTAGTGCAGGTGAAACTAACAATGTGTCAAAAGTAAATACCGGAGTTTTTATTGAAGCCATTGGGTCCAGTAATGATGAAGGCGGTAAAATATCAGATGATACTCATCATTCGTCAACGTCTATCAGTAATGCAAACTCTGCAAATGATGTTGTGGCGCTGAACTATGGTAACAACTCTGATGGAGCGAATTCATCAATGGTTAATGATCCAATTACTGATCATGATGCTGTGAGTGCAATATCAGGAGAAAATTCAGAGTTTATCAGAGCTAAATCCGATCTTGATCTTACAGGATCTGAACATTCTAACAGGGAGGATGTGTCCGATCTACTAAAGACAAGAATTATTGAGGAAAATCCCTTTAAACTCCCTAAAAACCTCGCTTCATCCATTATTGCATATAAGAATAGCAAAATAATTAATCATAGATTTTTAGCCGATTTGTCGTACGGAATGTCAACATTTAAAATTCAACCTTCAAAGTCAGCACCTACAGAGTTAAGCTCGCTCCTAGCGAATTCTGCAACGAATCGAATGGGCTATGATATCTCATTAGGGATAAATGCAAGATTATGGCGTGGACTCTCTCTCTATGGAGGTGTCAACTATTCAAAGCTATCTGAAACGGTTGAAACGAATGATTCGACCTTTCTAATCGAATCTTACCTTGATACTACTGGCTCGTATTGGGATAGTGTGTCAATGGAGGTCGTCTATGTCACTGTAGCAATGTACGATAGTACAAGCGTATTAGCTACACCGAGTTCTAATAGTTACGAATTCGTGCGAATACCTTTTGGTCTTTCATGGACTCATGGACTCTCGACACGATCGGATATTGAATTCAGATTTGGCGGATTAATTAGTGTTTATTCCAAGCATCAAGGAAGAGTTATTGCAAATCAAAATGGCTCATCCATTTTAGCAAGTACTGCTTATCGTGCTAATGGAGTTCTATCCATTACTGGTGCATTTCGCTATATCTATCATATCCAGGCGAGTCATTCTTTATACATTGAACCATGGATTTCACATAGTGCGTCGCTATTTAGTTTGCCAAATTTAAACTACCAAAGTCGCCTTGTGAATGGTGGGGTGAGGATAGGTTATCGGATTCAGTTGTGATTTTTTTTTATTTTGATGCAGCGTTTTCTTTAAAGTTGGTCTCTATGTAATTAGAAATTAAAAAATATACATTATGAAAAACACAATTCTTTTCTCAATTGCATTTCTTTTTTCCAGTTTGGGATTTTCACAAGTAAGTTGCAACGCTGATTTTACCAGCTCTACAATGGGTAATTCTGCATATTTCACAAATACATCATCTGGTACATCCCAGTATTATTGGGATTTTGGTGACGGCAATGTCTCGAGCTCTACGGATCCAAATCATACCTATTCGACAGGTGGAACCTATTTGGTTTGTTTAACCGCCATATACAACGACTCTATCAATTTTTGCTCTGATACCGCATGTTATAACGTAACGGTAGTAGATAGTTCGGGAGGATCATCTTGTAATGCAGACTTTTCGTTTTCAACTTCAGGTAGTAATGCTTACTTCACAAATTCATCCGCTGGGTCATTTTTATTCTATAGCTGGGATTTTGGTGATGGTTCAACGTCGAATGATGAAAACCCGAGTAACTCTTACACAGTAAGTGGCGACTACCTCGTTTGTCTAACGATATGGGATTCAATTTCATCATGTACTAGTACGCATTGTGATACTGTATCTATTGCAGCAGATAG
>DKPV01000038.1:0-612 GCA_002471375.1 Flavobacteriales bacterium UBA7325 | reverse complement strand
ACTGGTGGAACATCTTGTAATGCCCAATTCACAGTTAATTCAGGGACTGGATTCGCATCATTTACTAATACTTCGGCTGGATCATCACTCTTTTATAGCTGGGACTTTGGTGATGGCTCAACATCTTACGATGAAAATCCAACGAACTACTATTCGAGCACAGGTGAGTACTTTGTTTGTTTGACAATTTGGGATTCTATCACATCTTGCACAAGTACCTATTGTGATTCGATATATATATCTGCAGATAGCACAACAGCTGGTATATTTGAGAGTGAGACTTTAGATTTTATGGTTTATCCAAATCCTTCTAAGAGCGTTGTGAATGTTAGTTTTAATGGTAACATCTCGGGATCTATACGAGTAACTGATTTAATGGGACGTGAAATGGAATTGTTACCAATTCTTACTTCATCTTCCAAAATAGATGTCTCTGCTTTTCCTAAAGGGGTTTACCTCATTCAGGTGATAGACAATTTCGGTAACAAAGTAGGGTTGAAGAAGTTTATTCGAGATTAAATTTTATTTAGCAATAACAGTGGTAGTAGACTGTTTAGGGAGCAGCTTGGGAGGGCTGCTCCTTTTTTTATGTGAATTGAAATGGAATAAGCG
>DKPV01000035.1 GCA_002471375.1 Flavobacteriales bacterium UBA7325 | reverse complement strand
ACCATCACGCTTTGATAATTTTCCGTTTCCGTCTGGTTTTAAAACAAGGGGAAGGTGTGCGAATTTAGGACGCTCCCAACCGAAAGCGTCATAAAGCATCACGTGTAAAGGTGCCGATGGTAACCACTCCTCCCCACGGATTACATGGCTAATTTCCATAGAATTATCATCTACGATATTTGCCAAGTGATAAGTCGGCATCCCTGTTGGCTTGAGTAATATTTTATCATCGAGGTTATTGGTATTCACAACAACCCAACCCCTTACTTCATCTTTAAATCGTACGTCAATATTACGAGGCATTTTCATTCGCACAGTATATGGGTCACCTGCTGCGATTCTCTTTTCAACTTCATCCGCAGGAAGTGTCAGCGAATTCTTCATTGAAGAACGTGTAATATTGTTGTATTGCCAGTTAGGCATTCCCATTGCGCTAGCTTGTTTTCTCATAGCGTTAAGATCCTCGGGAGAATCAAAAGCTAGGTATGCATGACCATCTTTTACTAATTGCTCAGCAAATGGCTTATATATATCTTTTCGTTCCGACTGTACATATGGGCCGTGATCGCCTCCAAGTCCTGGACCTTCTGTTGGCATAATTCCGCACCATTTTAGTGCATCCATAATGTAGTCTTGCGCGCCTGGAACGAATCGCTTTTCATCAGTATCTTCAATACGAATTAAGAAAACGCCATTATGCTTCTTTGCGTAGAGGTAATTATATAGTGCGGTACGAACACCGCCAAGATGAAGTGGTCCTGTTGGGGATGGTGCGAATCTTACGCGAACGGGTCTATTAGACATAAATCAATAAATTTTGGTGCAAAGATAAGGAGAATCGGTTAAGTAACGAAGATAGATGTTTCGCGTTATGTTGAACGTCTTCTATATACGATCGTACATGGCTTTAACGTTTATTGTACAACAATCAGAAAGAATAGTTGTAATTTAGTTAATTAAGCAATTTAATATGAGTGCATTCGATCGGCTTTTAGGACAGGTGGACGGCTTTATCAGGAAGTTTTACAAGAACCAAATGATTAAAGGGGTTTTCTTGTTTGTTGGAGTTCTATTAGCCACGTATTTATTAGTGATCACGCTCGAATACTTCGGTCGTTTTGGATCTACAGTTCGGGCTGTTTTACTCTTTAGTTTTATAGGTTTAAATGTATTTATACTCGGGAAGTATATCGTGACACCCTTACTTCGATTAAAGTCCTATGGAAAGCGGATTAATCGATATCAGGCATCTAATATTATTGGGTCTTTCTTTCCTGAAGTATCCGATCGTTTATTAAACACCTTACAGCTGCAGGATCAAATGGACAAGAATTCTGCAGATTTTGAGTTGTTAAATGCAAGTGTTCAACAACGCAGCTCTAACCTTAATATGGTTCCTTTCGCAAGCGCGATTGATTTGAATGAGAACAAACGTCATTTAATTTGGGCACTTCCTGTAGTGTGTGGGTTTTTAGCGTTTGCTGCCATTGCTCCGTCCTTCTTTAAGGAAGGAACAGAGAGGGTTTTATTATTCTCGGAGGAGTTTGAAATTCCAGCACCGTTTAAGTTTTCATTTTTAAATAGTGGTTCGAGTGTTGAGGAAGGACAAAACTTTCCGTTTGAGGTTGAGTTGATAGGTGATGAAATTCCTGAACGGGTGTATGTTCGTTCAGATCTGGGCCGGGCATTATTGCGACGGACGACAAAAAACAAATTTGTTGGAGAGTTGAATCAGGTGCGTACGGATATATCTTTGCGGTTTGAGGCTGTTGTAAAAGGTGAGAAGGTTTCAAGTGATAAGTTTGGTGTCAACGTAATAGCGAAAACAGCTATTGGAAAGATGCAGGCAACGCTAGTTTATCCATCTTATTTAGGAATGGAGAATGAGGTTGTTGATAATGCTTCGGACTTGACGTTACCTGAAGGAACTATTGCTTCATGGAGTATATTAACAAAGAATAGTGGTCGCTCAGAGTTTTGGCTAGGCAGTAAGAGGAAGTCATTTGAAAGTGATGGATTTAAGATTTCTGAGCGATTCGTTCAAGATGTAGACGGGAAAGTTGTTTTAAAAAACAAGGAGAACAAGAAGGTTGATACGACCTACTTTAGCGTGGACGTTGTGAAGGATAATTATCCCGCAATACAAGTTGTAGAAACACAGGATAGTGTCAAAGATGGTATCCGATATTTTACTGGTTCTGTGAATGATGATCATGGACTTTCTAGTCTTTCTTTTGTGTATACTATCACCTCTAAGGGAGGAGGAAAAAGAATCGAGACTATTCCTGCTGGTCGTGTTATTGGTACGGAGGCGCCGTTTGATTTTGCTGTAGATTTCCGACGTGAAGAGTTGTCTCTAGAAGACAAGATTGAATATTATTTTGTTGTGCGTGATAATGATGGAGTTAATGGTGCTAAATCTACTAGGAGCCGTTCTTTTGTTTATCGTCTGCCGGACTTAGAGGACTTGAATGAATTACGTGACGAGGATGCTGAAAAGGCACGTCAGAAAATGAATCAGGTTAAGGAGCAATTAGATGAGTTCCAAAAGAACCTTGAACGCCTGAAGAAAGAAACGATGAATTCTAATCAATCAAACTGGAATAAGGAAAATCAGATTCAGCAATTGAAAGAGGAACATAAGTCCTTAATTGAGAACTTAGAGTCTATGTCTGAGGAGATGCAGAATTCGATGGAAGAAAAGAATCAGCTTTCTGAAATGGATAAAGAGTTGATGGAACAGCAAGAGATGATTAATGACCTCTTGGAAGAACTTATGGATGATGAGTTGAAGGATTTATTGGATCAACTAGAAGAGTTGATGAAAGAGCAGAATGAGCAGGGGGTGGATGAAACTATGGAGAAGATGGAAATGTCTGCGGAGGACATGAAGAAACAGCTTGATAGAAGTATGGAGATGCTAAAGCGTCTTCAGGTAAATGAGAAAATTGATGCGGTTGAGGAAGAGTTGAAAAAGCTTGCAGAGGAACAGCAGAAACTGAAAGATGACATTCAGAAGAAGAAGGATGGAAGTTCAGATTCTGACCTGAATAAGCAGAAGGATATAGAGGAGAAGTTTGATCAATTAAAGGACGATTTGAAGGAGCTCGACAGTCTTAATCAGGAACTAGAGAGTCCTATGGAGTTGGGAGAGCCTGAGTCCAAGTCAGAGGAGGTATCTGAAGACTTGGATGATGCAAAAGAGAAAATGGAAAAGGGTAAGGACAGTAAAGCTGGTGAGTCCCAAGAAGGCGCTTCTGAGAAGATGAAGGAAATGGCGGAAACGCTAGATATGATGCAACAGCAATCGAACCGAGAGAAGCAAGGTGAAGACATCGAAATGTTAAGAAACATATTAGAAAGCCTTGTTGCTTTAAGTTTCGACCAAGAGGATGTTATGGATAAACTGAAACGTATACATGATACAGACCCAGTATTTCGAAAGTATACTAGAAGACAAAGGAAGATAGTGGATGACACTAAAATTGTACGTGACAGTTTGTATGCTTTAGCTAAACGACAACCTAAAATAGCTACGTATATAGATGATGAGTTAAATCAGATTCAAGCGAATCATGATTTAGCACTGGAGGATATAGACGAAAGACGCCGTGCCGATCTTGGAATTCATCAGCAGTATGCAATGACGTCTTACAATAATCTCGCATTGATGTTGAATGAGAGTTTGCAACAAATGCAAAAGCAGATGCAGAGCATGATGTCTGGATCCGGAAGTTGCGATAAACCAGGCGGTAAAGGTAAAGGAAAACCAGGCCCTGGTAAGATGTCGAGCGGTGACATGAAAGAAATGCTTAAGAAACAGCTTGAGGACATGAAAAAAGGAGCGCAACCAGGTGGAAAGAAGCCTGGTGATCAACCCGGACAAAAACCGGGTGGAAAAGGAGGACAAGGCGGTATGGGTTTAGGTAGTAAAGAAACGGCTAAAATGGCGGCACAACAATCGGCTATGAGAAAGCGTTTAGAAGCGTTGCGACGTGAGCTTAATAAAGACGGTAAAGGTCAAGGCAATCGACTAAATTCTTTGATAGAGAAGCTGGAACAACAAGAAAAGGATCTCGTGAACAAGAGGTATGGAGATAATATGGTTAAACGCCAGAGAGACATTCTTACACGTCTTTTGGAAAGCGAGAAAGCATTGATGGAACGGGGTTTAGACGAAAAGCGCGAATCTCAACAGGGAAAAAGTGAGAATTATGGTAACCTAATTCAGTTTGATCAGTATAACAAGGAAAAGTTGAAACAGATTGAAATGTTGCGGTTCGTAGATCCCGCTTATAGAAAGTACTATAAGGACAGAGCAAATGAGTATTTCAATCGTATGTTGTAAATTGAAACTATAAGATGAAAAAAGATTTTGTTCTTGTTGATAAACTATCTATCCCGTCGGATTTCGGGTCAATAGCAAAAGTTGAAACATTAGTTGATAGCGTTTGTGAAAGGTTAGCAGTAAATGAAGATTACTATGGTAACGTTTTAATTGCCGTTACAGAGGCGGTTAATAACGCAATCGAGCACGGTAATATGATGAAGAATGAACTCAGTGTGGATGTTCATGTGGGTGATAAGGAAATGGATTTCTGTTTTAATATTCGAGATAAAGGAGTGGGATTTGATTATAAGAATTTACCAGATCCTACTTCTCCTGAGAATATTGAAAAGGAAAACGGAAGAGGTATTTACCTTATGAAGTCACTTGCTGAGGCGGTTGAATTTGAGGAAAACGGCGCCAGTGTTAGTATATATTTCTCCAAAAAATAATGATCTTAATTAATTTTGAGGATACAAAGATTCTGGATTTAGATCCGGAATTTTTTGTTTCATGGCTAGATGTTGTTTGTCGACGTCACGACAATGTGTTAGGTGATGTCTCATTGATTTTTTGCTCAGACAAGTACCTACTTGATATGAACCGTAAACACCTGAACCATGACTACTACACCGATATTATCACCTTTGATTACACAACCGAGGAAGCGGTGTCAGGCGACTTGTTTATATCGATAGACCGTGTATTAGAAAACGCGAGTGATTTATCTGTGGATTTTCGCACAGAATTGAACCGAGTGGTGGTTCATGGCGTGCTCCATTTACTCGGATTTGGAGATAAATATCCTGAAGAAGCGAAACGTATGCGGAAGCTAGAGGATCAAGCGCTTCTGTTAATTGTTCCACGTGAAACATAGTTTTACCTAAAAGTGTTGTAGTTTTGTTCCACGTGAAACATTAAGTGATGCTGAAAGAATACGATGTAGTTGTTGTTGGTGCTGGGCATGCGGGCTGTGAAGCTGCGAATGCTGCGGCCAAATTAGGGAGTTCTGTCTTGCTAGTTACCATGAACATGAATACGATTGCTCAAATGAGTTGCAACCCAGCGATGGGGGGTGTGGCAAAGGGGCAGATTGTGAGGGAGATTGATGCCTTAGGTGGGGGTTCTGGAATTGTGAGCGATTTAAGCGCGATTCAATTCAGGATGCTGAATAAATCTAAAGGTCCTGCTATGTGGTCGCCACGAACGCAAAATGACCGGATGCGATTCGCTGAAGAGTGGAGGTTGATGCTTGAGCGAAATCCTGGTGTTGATTTTTGGCAAGACATGGTCCAGGGTATTGTTGTTGAAGATGGTAAAGCTGTTGGAGTGAAAACCTCTATTGGAATGGAAATCCGCTCGAAAACGGTGATTTTAACGAATGGAACTTTTCTAAATGGTTTGATTCACCTTGGTGAAAAACAGTTTGGAGGAGGGAGAGCAGGTGAAAGATCTTCTACAGGTATTACAGAGGAATTAGTGGAATTAGGATTTGAGGCGGGAAGAATGAAGACCGGTACGCCGCCACGCGTAGATGGTCGCTCATTAGACTATTCTAAAATGGAGGAGCAGTTTGGTGATGAGGAGCCTTCAAAGTTTAGCTTTACCGACACAAAGTCGCTAGAAGTTCAGCGTTCATGTCACATAACATATACGAATCCAGAGACGCACGAAATGTTAAAGGAAGGGTTCGACCGTTCCCCAATGTTTAATGGAACGATTAAAGCTTCTGGACCTAGATATTGCCCAAGTATAGAGGATAAAATTAATCGTTTTGCTGATCGTGATCGCCATCAGATTTTTGTTGAACCAGAAGGGTGGAACACAGTAGAGATTTATGTTAACGGCTTTAGTACTTCTTTACCCGAGGAGATTCAAATGAAAGCTATGAAAATGATTCCTGGTTTTGAAAATGTGAAAATGTTCCGGCCGGGTTATGCTATTGAGTATGATTATTTCCCTCCAACACAACTAAAGCATACGTTGGAAACTAAGAGGGTTGAGAACTTATATTTTGCAGGACAGATAAATGGAACCACCGGATACGAGGAGGCAGCTTGCCAAGGTCTGATGGCAGGAGTAAATGCAAGCAGAAAGGTAAAGGAGCAAGATCCATTTATTCTAACAAGAGATGAGGCTTATATAGGTGTGCTCATTGACGACCTGATCACAAAAGGCACGGATGAGCCATACCGAATGTTTACGAGCCGTGCTGAATATCGAATCCTATTGCGCCAGGATAATGCTGATTTAAGGTTGACACCTATGGGGTATGCGCTAGGTCTAGCAAGTGATGATTCAATGCAACGTGTGGATGCAAAGTCAAACGGTACGGAGACGTTAAAGAAATCCTTAAGAAGGGAAGGTGTGTCTCCGGAAATTGCAAACCCAATTTTAGATAAATATAAGAGCTCTCCGATAAAGCAGAAGGTAAAGCTTAGTTCACTCATAACGCGTCCAAACATTACGATGGAAGATGTTCTTGAAATGAACCCGGACGCTTCTAAATTGGCAGCGGATTTAACTTCAACACATGAGGGTATCGTTGATCAAACGGAAATCCAACTGAAGTACGAGGGATACATAACAAGAGAACAAGAAGTTGCTGCAAAGCTAGGTCGACTTGAAGATGTTAAGATTCCACCCAATACGGACTTCACCCTTCTACTTAGTTTAAGTTCGGAGGCGAAAGAGAAGTTAAAGGCGATTCAACCTGCAACAATTGGTCAAGCTTCAAGAATTAGTGGTTTGTCCCCAAGTGATATTTCAGTTCTTCTAATTTATCTTGGTCGATAATTAATTATTGGTACCATTTTGGTTTTCGTCAGATCGTTTTTTTTGGTTGAAAAGCTATGAATGGACCACTTTTTCTGACCTCGTATAGAAAATGGTGTTTTAAGGGCTTCTAACGAACGTTTAGCCGTCCAGTGGTGTGGTGGTATTGAATTTTAGAGATCGTATAAGTTTAATATAACCCAAAAACAGGGCTAACCACATGATTATCAGTGTTTAACACTGAAAAAGATCCTCGGTTACTAGTTTCATGAATCTACAGGGTCTACCCAATCGTCATTTTCTTTTATCAATTCGATAAGTGCCTCAACTGCATCGACTTCTTCTACATTTTTCTTTACAACTTCTTGCTCTTTGTATAAATGTATTTTTCCGGGTCGGGTTCCAACATATCCATAATCGGCATCGGCCATTTCTCCGGGCCCATTTACAATACACCCCATGATCCCAATTTTTAATCCTTTAAGATGGGACGTTCTAGATCTGATGTTCGCGGTTGTTTCTTGTAAATCGAAAAGTGTTCGACCACAAGAGGGACATGAAATATATTCGGTTTTAGAGATTCTTGAGCGTGTTGCTTGAAGTATTCCGAAAGCAGTTGAGTTAATGGTTTGATTTCCCACCACCCCTGCGAGCCAAATCCCATCTCCGAATCCATCGATAAATGCATTCCCAAGGTCCGAGGATGCCCAGATTTGAAATGTTTCGGTATCTTCAGATTTGTAGCTAGAATGAAGAATTATTGGATTGTTGAGTTTTTTATTCGCTAAATTTAATCTAAACCTACGGTAAACATGTGTTTTGTTCGCTTTAGAAGTGCTTAATACAACACATGAAGCAGGGTAATTATGTAGGTAATCAATATCTAAATCATCAGCCGAATGATCAATAAAAATGGCGTCAGTTGCGTCATGTTTTGCAAGGTCTTCTCTTGAAAATAAAGGATAGAAACCTTTCTTTTTTTGATAATTCGTCTTCCAGTTTTTAGTTGAAGTCAGAGCAATAAGAGTACCCGGTATTTCGAATGAAAGTTCACGATCACCGAGGTAAAGAATATCTGCTGCACTATCAGTGATTGTCCATTTATCCAAGGGAACGGAATATTGATATCCGAAAGCAAAAAGATGCGAAGGCTTGATATGTTCCACGTTGCTTAAATCCGCGACAACAACAGGAACGTGATGATCACCAATATTTAATACTTCTGTTGTTTCTCTTCTTGAATGATGATAGGGGCTGTAGCTTAATGATTGTTCGGACTTAATAGGCTCTTGTAACCCATCCAAAGCGGTCTTTGCTATAATTTTTTGTGCTACGGGTATTTCAGCTTCGGGTTCTTCTGTAAGAGAAACACGAATTGTATCACCGATGCCATCTTCAAGGAGAGCACCAATGCCAACTGCCGATTTTATTCTCCCATCCTCACCATCTCCAGCCTCTGTGACGCCTAGATGTAATGGATAGTTCATGCCTTCAGCGCGCATGGTTGAAACTAATAACCTATAAGCTTGAACCATCACTAACGTGTTACTCGCTTTCATTGATAGAACGATCTCGTGATAGTTGTTTTTTACGCAGATCCTCAAGAACTCCATCGCGGATTCAACCATTCCCTCGGGCGTGTCTCCAAAACGGCTTAGAATCCGATCAGAAAGAGAGCCATGATTGGTTCCTATGCGCATTGCCGTACCTTCTTCTTTACACAATAGTACTAATGGCGTAAACTTATCCTCAATTCTGTTAAGCTCATCTTGATAACTAGCGTCGCTGTATTCTATTTCTTCGAATCTTTTTTTGTCAGCGTAATTGCCTGGGTTGACACGAACTTTTTCGACAATTCTTGCCGCAATTTCAGCGGCATTTGGAGTGAAATGTATGTCTGCGACTAAAGGTGTGTTGTACCCCTTATCAACAAGTGCTTGCCTAATATCTCGAAGGTTTTCTGCTTCTTTTTTACTTGGAGCAGTTAACCGTACTAGTTCACAGCCAGCCTCGATCATTCTGATAGACTGTTCTACCGAACTGTTTGTATCCATTGTATCAGTTGTAGTCATGGACTGAACTCTGATAGGGTTGTTTCCTCCGATGCCAATTGTACCGACCTCAACTTTTCGAGTCTCAAAACGCGCTCTATTAAAATAATCGTTGCAGTATTTGGGTAATTTCGACATATGTATAAAATGAGGTGATAAACATCGGTAAAAGTAGCGATTAATGAGGTCTTTTCGGCGGTTAAGAGTGCCAGAATATCCACAATAAAGCATAAAATATGATCGATGTTTGGAACTATTGGCCCAATATGACGTATCTTTGTGATAGCTTATTTCTAAAACATGGGATTAAAACAAATAACGTACTCAAATACGGAGCACAAAGATTTCTACAAAGTATTACGTAAACGCGTCAATGCTTATTTCAAAGACAACAATAAAACACGCTATGCAGACACTAATATGGTCCTTAAGACCATATTTATGTTGAGCCTATATCTTGTTCCATTTATTTTAATGCTCACAATCGTAACTAACACTTGGTTAGTGATGTTGATGTGGGTATTGATGGGATTCGGGACAGCTGGTGTTGGACTTTCAATTATGCACGATGCTAATCATCAAGCTTATTCCAAGAATAAGTGGGTGAACAAGATTATCGGTAAGTTGACGAATGCAGTTGGCGGAAGCGATGCAAACTGGAGAATTCAACATAACGTTTTACATCACACATATACCAATGTGGATCAAATCGATGAGGACATCGACACGGGTGTTTTAATGCGTTTTTCTCCAAACCAAAAAAGGTTGAAGGGTCACCGTTTTCAGCACATTTATGCTTGGCCACTTTATGGGATGATGACATTAATGTGGTGTACAACAAAAGATTATTCTCAATTTGCGAGATACAAAAAAATGGGTCTAATTAAGACACAAGGAATTTCTCCTGCATTAATGCTATTCACGATTATTATCAGTAAAGTACTTTATTTGGGTACATTGATTACGTTGCCGGTTTTGTTTACTCCGGTTGCGTGGTGGGTATCTATCTTAGGATTTATACTAATGCACTTTATAGCTGGAATGACTCTAGCGCTTATTTTTCAGCCGGCGCATGTACTTCCAAGATCAGATTTCCCAGTTCCAGATAAGTCGGGAAATGTTGAGACGGATTGGGCAGTTAGCCAGTTGAAAACTACAGCTAACTTTGCTCCAAAGGCGCGACTATTTTCTTGGTATGTTGGTGGCTTAAATTATCAAATTGAGCATCATTTATTCCCGAATATCTGTCATGTACACTATAGAAAGATTTCAAGTATCGTACGTGAAACGGCATTAGAGTATGGAATTCCATATTATTCATACAAAACATTCCGTGGTGCGATTGCTGATCACGCGAAACTATTGTACCGCCTAGGACAAAATGATGTTTTGCCAGCTCACGCTGAAAAGAAGTGAACATAGAGGAGTATCGTGACTTTTGCCTCCAAAAGAAAGGGGTAACAGAAGGCTTTTCTTTTGATGAGAAAACGCTGGTGTTTAAAGTGGCAGGGAAGATGTTCGCTTTAACAGATGTTGATGTGTTTAGTTATGTTAATCTCAAATGCGATCCTGAACGAGCAATTGAATTGCGCAAAACATACAATGGCGTGAAGGCAGGTTGGCATATGAACAAACGTCTATGGAATTCAGTTTCTGTTGAAAAAGATGTTCCAGAAGAGCTTTTACTTGAGTTAATCACACATTCCTATAATGAGATCGCTAAAACGCTAACAAAGAAGCTTAGAGATGGCTTGTAGGTTCGATAAGTTCGCGTGGAGTGTAAGACTTGCCAAGACACGTGCAATTTCAGCAGAAGCCATTCAGAAAGGTAAAATTAGACTTAACGGGGTTCACGTGAAACCATCACGAGAGGTTAAGTTGGGCGATGAGATCCAAGTAATTAGAAACACCGCAACATTTACGTATCGAGTAACTCAATTATTAGGACGAAGAGTTGGTGCAAAACTCGCGATTGATTATATAGCTGATATTACACCTGATGAGGAAAGAGAAAAACTCAAGATGTATCAGATTGCACAATCTAATTACCGAGAACACGGCACAGGAAAACCATCAAAAAAGGACCGGAGGGATATGGACAGGTTCCTCGATGATTGGCAAGACTAGGCGTTTACATACTGTAATTCAATGAGTTGTATTTTTGTTTTTGGCATGTTGTAACTTTTCATGCCCTAATAGGTCATACTTACAAACGAAACAAATCGATGCTAGCACCAAGAATTTAAAATCAGAAAGATGAAAACAATTTACTCGATACTAATCATGCTTCTTTTAAGCCCAATAGGTTTTACACAAGAAGAGATTGAAACAGACCCGGATACAACAAGAATGAAAATTGGTAATACGACTATTATTATTATTGAGAATAATGGAGAGGAAGAAACAATTATCACCGACGACTTTGATACCGTTGATTGGGGCTCTGATGATCCAGATAGAGATGATTACGGAAGAAAATCAAAAAGAAGTGAGGCACACTGGGCAGGATTAGATTTTGGTGTACTTATGATGATGGATGAGAACTTTAATAATTCATTTGCGTCAACACCATACTGGGATAATGATATTGCTCGATCACATGTGATTAATTTGAACCCACTGGAATATAAACTCAATTTCGGAACTCCAATTGTTGGATTGACGACTGGACTTGGTTTTAGCTTTACTTCTGTAGCTTTTAAGGATGATTACCTATTAATGGATAATGCAGATAGCTTGTATGCTGTTGTGGATACTGTTAATAGCTATTCAAAGAATAAGTTAAAGGCCACGTATTTGACAGTTCCTTTGATGCTGGAGTTTAATACAAGCCGATATAACCACAAGAATGTTTACATAGCAGCAGGTGTTGTCGGAGGGCTTAGAATTGCTTCTAAAGTTAAAAGAAAAGGAGAGTATGATGGAAAGCGTTTCAAACAAAAAGAGAAAGGTACCTATGGACTAAATTCATTTAAATTGGATGCGGCGGTACGCCTCGGGTTTGGAGATGTTGGAGTCTTCGCTAACTACAGTTTGTTACCACTGTTTGACACGAAAAAAACGGTTGAAGTTTATCCATTGACGTTTGGTTTATCAATGAATTTCTA
>DKPV01000099.1 GCA_002471375.1 Flavobacteriales bacterium UBA7325 | reverse complement strand
AGATACAGTAGGTGTAAGTATTGCACCAGGATCGTTCCAGCTTGGGGGGTCGTTCGCAGGATTAACTTATTTACCAGATGGATCTGGAGCTCAATATGCAGCACCGATAGCTATAGATGGGTTTCCACTAGGATCAACAATTACGAATGATCAAGATTTAAATCAGGTTTGTATAACAATGGAGCATTCATATCTCGGAGATCTTGAAATAGCGCTTCAATGCCCAACAGGTCAGCAAGTGACACTTCTTAATTCTTATAGCCCTGGCTTTATTGGAGGAGGAGTAAGTGGAGGAGGAACCTATATGGGTGATCCTATCGATGATATCGGTGGCGGTGGTCCAGGAGAGGGATGGGAATATTGCTTTAGCTCTGTTTTCAATACTTGGGGAGATTACCCAACTGAAATTGGTTTGGGAAATACAGTTCCTGCACCATTGTTTGGAGGAGGAAATCCTTCACTTAATCCTAACGGTGTTTATCTTCCTGAAACGAGTTTTAACAGCTTTATTGGCTGTCCAGTAAATGGAACTTGGACTATAATTGTACAAGATAACTTGACAATTGATGATGGATATATCTTCGAATGGGGATTGTATTTTGATCCAGCATATTTCCCTGGAGCAGGAGCTTATCAGAATTCTATTGCTTCAGAAAACTGGTTGCCAGATCCTTCAATTGTATCTGGAATGGGAGATACGTTGATTACAGTGCAGCCACCAACAACAGGTGATCATAACTACACGTATCAAATTACGGATGATTTTGGTTGTATTTACGATACAACAGTTTCAGTAAACGTATTGCCACTTTCATCTATCCTTGGTGATACAACAGTATGTGATCTTTTCTTGCCAGTTACAGGTACAATAGCGCATTTAGATCAAGGGACATGGTTTTCAACTTCTCCTGAAATCTCTTTTACTCCATCAGCTACTGTGATCAATCCTACGGTATCTACCTCGTTACCAGGGGTGTACACCATAGGGTTTACAGATAATGCCTGTGGGGATACGTCGTATGTAGATATTACGTTTGCTTATCCGCCTGAGATATTCTCAGATACAACGGTATGTGATTTGTCGTATCAAGTGACAGGAACAGTTGTCGATGCAGGAGGTGGTGCATGGACATCTACTGACCCTGAAATTTCTTTTGCAACATCAACAGATAATAACCCAATAATAAGCGCAACACAATCTGGTCAGTATATGGTTGAGTATACAGGTAATTCATGTAATGTAACTGTTGGAGCATTAATTGAGTTTGTTGGGCCACCTTCAATATTTGGAGATACTTTGGTTTGTAACGATTATGTAATTACCATTTCTGGTACTGAATCGTACTTCGGGGGTGTTTGGTCGGCTCTTGATACTACGATTCATTTTAATGATACAAACTTCTTGAATCCTGATTCTTGGGCATCTGTTCCAGGAGTATACTTATACACCTTTACGGATACTGTATGTAATCAATCAGTAAGTTCAATAGTAACATTCCCTCCACTAGTATGGACGGATGTGGAGGATACATTAATTTGTTTAGGATCTGAATTTTATCTTCATGCAAACAATAACTGGACGGTTGACAACTACGTATGGAACACTGGAGTTAATGGTCCAAATACACTCGTAACTGAACCAGGAGTCTATACAGTTACAGCGAGTAATGTCTGTTACGAAATGTCGGTTTCGGCTACGGTCGAAATGTACTTGTGTGATATTGCAGCACCGAATATTATCTCTTTATCTTCAACCTCCGGAAATAATATCTGGTATGTTGAAGAACAAGGACTTATCGAGTTTAAATGTTCTATTGTCAATCGATGGGGTAACCTGATTTATGAGTATTCTGATTCGAAAGGGGGATGGGATGGCCGCACAATGGCAGGGAACCTTGTTGAAGAAGGAACTTACTTCTATCGAATTGATGCCACAGTTAATGGCGGGGCAACTTTACAAAAACACGGATCGATCCAAGTAGTGCATTAATAGCACGATAAATCCATTAAGTAATATTTAGGCTTCTATCTTCCGTTATTTGGAAGATAGAAGCCTTTTTTCTTTGGATAAAGTTATGTACATTCAAATTAGACTTGCCCGACCATTGATCCTATGTAATCGATGAGGTGAATCAAACCAAAAAAAGAATAAATGAAGAAAATAGGAGTGAATGGTTTCGGCCGAATTGGAAGATATTTTACAAGAATGACTTTGGATAGACCGGATGTTGACGTTGCGGTGGTAAATGATCTTGCTGATATAAAGACATTAGCTCACTTGTTTAAATACGACAGTGTACATCGTCAGTTAAAACACGAGTTTAAGCTTGATGGAAATAAAATTATCTTCGAAAATGGAAAACAGATCGTTTTTGTATCAGAGCGAAACCCTGAAAATATTGCATGGGCTGAACATGGAGTAGATGTTGTGCTTGAATCCACAGGGATTTTTAGAACAGAAGATGCCGCTTCAAAACACTTCAAAGGTGGAGCACGAAAAGTAATTTTGTCCGCTCCATCAAAAAGTGGTAATGTACGAACTGTTGTTCTCGGGGTAAATGACCACATGCTCGAGTCTTCGGATTTGATTATTTCAAATGCTTCTTGCACGACTAATTCCGCAGCTCCAATGGTGAGAGTTATGCAGGGTATATGTGAGATTGAAAGTGCCTTCATTACTACGATTCATAGCTATACATCTGATCAGAGATTACACGATGCTCCGCATAGAGATTTGCGTAGAGCGAGAGCAGCTGCAGAGTCAATAGTCCCTACAACAACTGGTGCAGCAATTGCATTATCTAAAATATTCCCAGAGTTAGATGGGAGAATAGGTGGTTGTGGAATTCGTGTTCCTGTGCCAAATGGTTCTATGACAGATTTGACTTTAGTTATTAAAAATCCACCTTCTGCTGAAGTAATTAATGTCGCTATGCAGGATGCTTCAAAAGGATATTTAAAGGGAATTTTAGAATATACGAACGACCCTATCGTTTCTAGCGATATAATCGGCAATCCAAATAGCTGCCTATTTGATAGTTTATTAACGAGTGTTATCGGCAACATGGTTAAGATTGTTGGATGGTACGACAACGAATCTGGGTATTCTAATCGTCTCGTTGATCTCGCTGCCAGAGTGTAATTGAAGTAGGTTCATGTTGAAATTGTTAAGCCTCATAGCATTTGTTATTTGCATATCGGCTCTGATAAGATTGTAAGCTGAGTCAAGCAATCCAAGATTTATGGAATGGATATTTATTTCCATCTCAAGATTCCTCTACGATATCACCCTAAGTGTAAGGGGCGAGTTAAAGGTGTTAAGAAAGGCAAGGGACAACGGTACAAGAAGTATCGACCTTGTGAGGCATATGGTTAATTTCAGGTAGTTCTTATTTGAAATTCTCTTTCATAGTCTCGAAATAACTTTCAATCCACCCGTTTTCGTATTGCGTTTGACCAGCAGGAATATTTGTATGAATAAGCGTTAGTTCAGTTTGATCTCCAAGAGGTTTTAATTGAATTTCGAGTAACGAGTCCTCGTCAGAACTATCAAATTCCGATGTTCTCCATCCCTGAACAATTTTTTCGTTTCATACTAACTCAATATTAGATCCTGTGATGTAACCATCCCATGCTGTTAACTTATCATTGATAACGTCAGAACAATGAGCTTCACCACCTTTTCTATTCGAATGTCCTTCACTGTCCAGCCACGCAGAATAAAGAGTCTCATGTGATGCATTTATTGTCTGGATATGTTTCAATTTTTCTTTCTTGGCATTTAGTTATTTGATTCTAATATACTTTCCCTTGTTCCCTTTTTTACCAATAATGATTTCGTCTAAACAATCAAATTCGGCTTCATGAGTAGTGGAGCTGCTTATTCCGTAGGATGAAAATACGGACGCTGCAATTTTTCTTTCAGTAAACTTAAACTTTGAGTCTGCTCTTCTTTCTACCTTACTCAGAAACAAGTCTCCTATATCAAGAGCCATGTTTGTAATCTTGTTGTCGTTAAGTTTTACGATGTATCCTTTCAAAGATCCATTTTCTTTCTTGATTTCAATCTCGATCCCATCATACATGAACTTATCTGTAATCATCCATTTCCCGATAAATTGGCTGTCCGGGATTTCAGTATTTTGACTACAGCCAGCAAAAAGTAGAATCAGTACTAAACTGCAAAAGATCTTCATTTCAACGTACTGAATTGATTATGGCTTATATAGGACCCAAGCACTGCTTGCATGTTCTTTCATGCTTGAGAGACTTGAATTTGCTTCGGCAGCATTGGCAAATGACTTCATGCTAACTGTGTGCATTCCTCCATTGATGATAACGGATGCTGGTAGTCCTGCGTCTTGCAGTTTTTTTGCGAGACGATTTGCATTTTCTTGTGATGAGAAAGCGCCTGCTACAATGTGGTATGGCCCATTTCCTGAAGATGCGGGAGGGGGCGTGTTGTCAACCTGAACAGGATCTTCAATGACCTCTTCTATAATTTCCTCTGATCCATCTTGCTCCTCATCGTCGATGGTTTCTTCATTGCTATCATCATCATCATTGGTGCCATTTTCAGAGTCTATTTCACCTAAGGTCTCTTTCATTTCGTCGAGAGCACTCGGCTCGTCGTCTTCTACTTTTTCATCAGCTAAGAACGGAACGTACTGCTTCATCTCGTCGTAATTGATTCCGAAATAAGTCCCCCCACTGATAATTAATAAAAGTAGTACCATTAGGATCCGGAATCCTGCACCACGTTTCTTTTTTCCCTTTTTCTTCTTAGGCTTAACTTCTTTAACTGATGCAGCCGCAACTACTGTATCCTTCGTAGCGGAATCAACCTTCTTCTTTAGGTCTTTGTTCTCAGTCGTAACAGGAACAACAGGTGTGATTTTCTTAGGTTTTGTTTCTTCAAACTTCTCCTTGGTTTCAGGTGCTTCAATTTTTTCTACTGGGGGAGTTACTTTTTTGACTTCCTCAGCCTTCGGTTTAATTTCCTTTTTGGCGACAGGTTTTTTAGGCTTAGCCTTTTCTGTTTTTTCCGGTGTTTCCTTCTTTGGTGTCGCTTTCTTTTTTACCGG
>DKPV01000061.1 GCA_002471375.1 Flavobacteriales bacterium UBA7325 | reverse complement strand
TGAATTTGATCTGCGTGTAAATCCATTGTCATGATACGATCAATACCTGCTGCCATCATCATGTTAGCAACCAATCGTGCACCAATAGCAACTCTTGGCTTATCTTTTCGATCTTGTCTAGCAAAACCGAAATAAGGAATTACAACTACAATTTTGTTAGCTGAGGCTCTTTTAGCAGCATCAACCATCAAAAGAAGTTCAAATAAATTGTCAGTTGGCGGCATTGTGGACTGGACGATGAAAACATCTTGACCACGAACAGTTTCTTCAAATGATGGTTGAAATTCACCATCACTAAAGTCTGTAACCTTCACATCACCGAGCTTTGCGCCATATCCACGAGCAATTTTTTCAGCCAACTCGACTGATGCTCTACCTGAAAATATTTTTACTCCCGCTGACATACTCTTTGTTTGAGGGTGCAAATTTAGGCAAAACTCATGATATCCCTAGCTAATTAGGGGAAAAAGGTTGTTTGATCGAGAGAAAAATTACTTTTTCCTCTTCTTCCTAAGGTTGAAATCAAAATCACGATCGTTTATTATCCCAATACGTATCGAGACGAAAAACTTGTTTGTTTCGAAATTATCAGGCAATCGAGTCATAAAATGATAGCCCGTTTGAAGATGTAAAATTGCGAACCTAAAGCCCAAAACCGGTGAGATTCCTACTCGTGTATTGTCAAAATTAGTTCTGAAAAAGATATTTCCTCCGTACGTTAAACCTATACGATTAGGTTTATACCAATACCCCATATCATATCCCAACATATTGTATTTGAAGTTGTAGTTAAACCCAACATGCGCAGCGTGAATTACAGGCTGTTTTATACGAATCTTTTTCCATTGTCGCGCTGCACCTATTTCCAATACTGTGTATTTGCCCCGTTGAATTCCGAAATATGGCCCAGTTTTCTTGACCTCAATATCAATTAGCCGTCGTTTCAAATTAGTAGATGACCCGTCCATTTGTGCTGAGACATTTGTCACAACAAGGAAAAATCCAAGAAACAACGACTTAATCAGTAACTTCATCTACTTTAATTGGGAGGAGTTCTTTATTGTCTAACGCATTTTTCATGAAAATGGTACTTTTCGTAAATGCAGGAATGGCTCCCATGGTTAAATCACGTACTGGTGTGAATAACAAAGAACTTTGTTTTGATTCTTCTGATAAGATGTCCGTTTTATCATCGTAAGACTCACTAATAATTACCACGCCCCCAACTATTAGAACCCATTTTGCAGCCCCAAACACAGTCCCTCCAATACGGTTCAATAAACTTAAACGAGCAATTTTCACAAGTTTTTCAAATGTCTTACCCGCGAAGTAGACCAAACCTCCAACAATTAAAAATATAACAGTAAATGAAATTGCTGGTAAGTACTCGGAATCATTGGATAGAGAATCTTTCAATACCGCAGCTACTCCGTCAGAAAAGTGAATTCCAGCCCAAAGCCCAAGGAAAAATGCAACAAATGAAAACACTTCGATGACCAAGCCTTTGCTAAATCCTTTCCATGCGCCAAAACCTATTGCGCCAATAATAAAGATGTCCAGGAAGTTCATTAGAATCTAGCTTATGAATTTAGTCACAATCAGATGTCAAACGAGTCGAAAATGATAACCCTACTTCAGTCCATGTTTTTGACACTCCGTCATCACCTGTATGCAAATCAACACAAAGTTCATGTAGCGCTTCTAGAGAAGCTAAAGCTGTCCACATGCTAACATCCACGGTAGAGGTAAATTCAAATGCCCCGTCTACAAGTGTATATTCACCTTCAACATCTGCAGTAGCACCATTCATTGTTACCGAAATTATTGCCACGCCTTGATCATTTAGCTCCTTCACCTTTCCTGTGATAGTCTCAGGACTTGCCATTGATCCGAAGAAAGTTTCAGCGATCTTTTTATTTCTCCCTTCGTCACCCGTTTCAACAGAAGCCGTAGTCATTGAAAAAGTTAGCGACTCAAGTAAGGCGATTGGATCATCAGAAGACTCGTCTCCAGAAATAGTCATTTCATTAAATGTCCCTTTCACACCAATCTTTGATGATGTTTTATATCCAGTCCATTCAAAAGTTGTCGATTGATCCTCATAAGTGTAAAAACAAATGGTTTCTTCAACTTCATCTTCATTTTCCGTAACTACTTCTTCACCACAAGATGAAAGAGTCAATGCTACCGAAATAGCTGCTATTATATAAATTCCTTTTTTCATAGTTTCATTTTGTCCCGAAGATAAACATCTTTATGAATAAGTTTAAAGGATGTTTCCCAAATTAAATCGTAGAACTAACCGATTCACTACTTTTACACAATGGATTACGATCTCGAAGTAAAATTTCAGAAAGTTAAAGCAAGCCTCGAAGAGACATTTGGTGGTGGTCTTGATGTACAATCAATACTATTCCTGATTGGTGTTAATGAGCTTGGGATTGGTCATAAAGATTTCAACAAAAAAGAAAAGACCGAACTACTGCACGTTGCCGTTTGCACGCTTCTTGAACCTTATGGTTATTATGAGTTTGAGGGTAGAGATGAGGAGAATTGGCCTCACTTCAAAATACTTAAAAAATTACCTTCTCTAAACGATCGAGAGCAACAGCATCTGATCAAGGAAGCCATGATTGCCTACTTCAGCCAAAACGATTATATCGATCTTCAGGACACAACGGCTTAAATCGTATATTTGCATTCTTTAAATCACAGAACCTATGGAATTTTGGATCAAAGCTGCACAACTATTACTAGCACTTTCCATTCTCGTTTTTTTACATGAATTAGGACACTTCATTCCTGCTCGTATTTTCAAAACGCGCGTTGAAAAGTTTTACCTTTTCTTCAACCCATGGTTTTCGGTTGTAAAAAAGAAAATTGGAGAAACCGAATGGGGAATTGGATGGATCCCACTTGGAGGCTATGTAAAGATCTCTGGAATGGTCGATGAGTCGATGGACAAGGAGCAATTAGCTAAACCGGCTCAACCTTGGGAATTTAGATCAAAACCCGCTTGGCAGAGACTCATCATAATGCTTGGTGGGGTTACTGTTAACATCATCGTTGGAATTGTCATTTATATTTTTGTTGTCTTTGCATGGGGTGAAACCGAACTTCACACAAAAGACTTAGAAAATGGACTAGCGGTGCATCCATACATGCAGAAGTACGGCTTTGAATCAGGTGATAATGTGCTTAAAATGAATGGTGAACCAGTTGTTCGCCCGTCAGATATTAATGCCGGAATCCTTATTCGAGATCAATACGATCTAACTGTAAAACATGCTGATGGAAGCACTGAAGTTATCAAACTTAATGATGGGGTAGAATATGACATCTTCAAGAATGGAGCGATGTCTGCCTTTGGTCTTCGTTACAAATCAACTGAGGTTAACTATACAACTCTTGCTTCAGACTTTCACTATTCTTCAAGTGGATCTGACAACAAGATTCCTGCTCAAAGCGAAGTGTTAGCTATCAACGGACAAGATGTAAATGAAATTCATGACTTTAAGGCTGATAAATTCACATCAAAAAAGACGGTTAAATTAAAGGTGCGTCAAGGAACTGATACATTATCCATCGATTTACCATCGAAGAAAATGAAATCATTCTTATATAGTGCTCCAGCACTATCCGCAGGAATAAAGAAGGGTGATATTGTTCATTCGATTGATGGGACGCCAATTACCTATTTCGATGAAATTTTAACGGCATGTTACAATAACAAAGGCAAGAAGATCCAAATGACCGTTATGCGCGACTCTTCTATCGTGGACATCACAGCCCGCGTAAACAAGCAAGGAACTCTTGGTTTTGGAATGATCACTGTGGAATCTGAGGATAATAAGCACAAACGTGACATTACGTATAGTTTCGGTGAAAGTATTGGACGCGGTTTCTCAATGGGAATGCAAACTTTGGGTGACTATGTTGGTCAATTAAAGTTCTTATTTACTAAGAAAGGTGCGAGTTCAATTGGTGGATTTGGTGCGATTGGTAGTTTGTTTCCTGGTACTTGGAACTGGCAAGTATTTTGGTTGAACACTGCTTTAATTTCAATTATTCTAGCATTCATGAACGTTCTGCCGATACCGGCACTAGATGGAGGTCATGTAGTATTCTTGTTGTATGAAATGATCACCGGTAAAGAGGCCCCGCAAAAAGTTTTAGAGGTAGCTCAAATGATCGGATTCTTCATCCTAATTGCTTTACTTCTCTATGCAAATGGGAACGACATCTATAGGGCAATTACTGGGTAACTCTAACCTAGAGCTCCCTTATTTTATGGCTTATGAATCAAGTAAGAAATTTGGTTCAAAATTTGTACTGATTTCACTAACAAAAAATAACAAATGAAAAAATTAATCTTATCTACAATTCTTGCTGTTTTCACAATAGGAATTTCAAACGCGCAGTTAACTACTGGTGAAGTAAAATATTCTATTGAGGCGAGCTCTACAGATGAATCAATGGCAATGGCTACCTCTATGATGCAAGGATCAGAGATGTCAATGGTGTTCTCTGGTGAAAAGGCCCGAACAGAATTTAATATGGGTTCCATGATGTCAATGACTGTTGTTGCAGATGGAAATTCAGACAAAATCCTAATGCTCATGGGCGGAATGATGGGTGACATCGCAATTCCAACTACTACTACGGAACTAGAGGCATCTCAAGACGAAGCTGAAACACCTGAAGTGAACATCGAATTAACAAATGACACGAAAAATATACTAGGATATTCATGTAAAAAAGCAATCCTTACAAGTGAGGATGGTGTTGAAGTTATTTACTGGTATACGGAAGAAATCGAAGTGAACCGAACAGGACAAAGAAATATGAATGCTGACGTACCAGGCTTTCCGTTGGAGTTTGCAACTAATCAAAGTGGATTAGTCATGAGCTTTACAGCTACTGAATTCAGCAAAACCTTATCGGATAAAGAATCTGTATTATTCAGTACAAAAGTACCTGAAGGATACAAAGTGATGACCATGAAAGAACTAACTAGCATGGGAATGTAGACTTATTAAGTCGAAAGAACTGATTTCACAATCAGTCTGAATTCAAAGACAAACTACAAAATTGGGGTAATACTCATAACGAATGCTACTGAGAATTCGTTAAAAATTTCACATTTCTTTGGAGACCTTTATACTTTGTTCGCTTAACAGCACTTTTTCGAAAAAGCTCTTGGAAGACTTCTTCTGTTAGTTCATTCCAATCCGATTTTGACATGTGCAAAAGATTTTCATGAGGCTGAAACTCGCGAATATTATTTGGTTTTGAGAATCGGTTCCAAGGACATACATCCTGGCAAATGTCGCAACCAAACATCCAATTATCCATTTTACCCCTGAATTCATTTGGGAGCAGCTCATCTTTCAATTCTATTGTCAAGTAGGATATGCATTTCGAACCATCCACTATGTACGGTTCAATAATGGCATCTGTAGGACACTCATCAATACATGCTGTGCACGTTCCGCAATAGTCTTTCATTGGACCATCTGGTTCTAATTCCAAGTCGAGAATTAATTCTGCAATAAAGAAAAAGGAACCATGTTTAGGATGAATCAAATTTGAATTCTTTCCTATCCAACCTAATCCGCTTTTCTTTGCCCAAGCTTTATCGAGTACAGGGGCTGAATCAACAAACATACGGCCTCCGACATCACCAATTTCCTCATGAATAAAAGCAAATAACTCCTTTAGTTTGTCCTTGATTATAAAATGATAATCCTGACCGTAAGCGTATTTCGAAAGTTTCGGGGCATCAGGATCGGCTTGTGTGTGTTCTGGGAAATAGTTGAGTAACAAAGAAACCACTGATTTAGCATCATCCACTAATAATCTTGGATCAAGCCGTTTATCAAAATGATTTGTCATATAGTCCATTTTGCCTTGGCGATCGTTCTTTAACCAATTCTCCAACCTAGGAGCTTCTTCATCAAGAAAGTCCGCCTTTGAGACACCACAATACATAAAGCCCAATTCCAATGCCTTATGCTTAATCTGCTTTGTATGTCTTTCCGAGAAATTCAATTTATAGATGTAGCTGTTAGTCTAAAACAATCCTCCCTGCGAGTAGCCAATGTCTTTGCCCAAGTGCTTATAAGCTCGCTCTGTTGCTTTTCTGCCACGTGATGTACGAATCAGAAATCCCTCTTGAATCAAGAAAGGCTCGTAGACCTCTTCCAAAGTACCTGAATTCTCACCAATGGCAGTCGCGATATTTGTAATCCCAACCGGACCACCACCAAATTTGTCAATCAATGTCAATAAGATCTTATTGTCCATCTCATCAAGGCCGCTCTGATCAACATTTAGCGCCTCTAACGCAATATTTGTGATTTCAAGAGTAATTGTACCATCACCTTTAATTTGTGCAAAATCACGTACCCTTCTCAATAAAGAATTTGCAATTCTTGGCGTACCTCTACTTCTCGAAGCAATTTGATAAGCAGCATCTTCTTTTATGGCAATCTCCAAAAGCCCTGCCGATCGTTCAACAATCAATGTTAGGGTCTTTGCATCATAATACTCAAGACGTGAATTAATTCCGAAACGTGCCCGTAATGGTGAAGTTAACAAACCAGATCTAGTAGTTGCACCGATTAAGGTAAATGGTTCCAATTCAATTTGCACAGTACGTGCATTTGGCCCACTATCGATCATAATATCGATCGAATAATCTTCCATCGCAGAATATAGGTACTCTTCGATAACCGGACTAAGTCGGTGAATTTCGTCAATAAACAATACATCACCTCTATCGAGATTCGTCAATAATCCAGCGAGGTCTCCTGGTTTGTCAAGAACAGGGCCACTGGTAATTTTACAGCTTACTCCAAGCTCATTTGCTATAATATTGGCCAATGTCGTCTTACCTAAACCAGGAGGTCCATGCAACAAAACATGATCCAGAGGCTCGTCTCTAAGCGTAGCCGCCTCGACAAAAATACTTAGGTTGGCTACTACTTTTGGTTGACCCGCGAAATCTTCCAGTTGTTTTGGGCGAAGAACCTTGTCGTAATCAGAGTCCTTTTCAGGTTGCCCACTTCTATAATCGAACGATTCTTCTTCCACGTAATGTTAATTATCATGACTGAACTAGACCAGCCTTGTTCAAAAATACAAAAAAGCCCCCTGATCGAGTCGATCAGGGGGCTTTGATATTGAATATTTCTTAATGTTCTTCTTCGCCTTCGACTAGTGGAACATTTTGTGGAATAAAGTCTTCTTCCGCTCCTGGCTTAGAGTAATCATATGGCCATCTATGAACAGTAGGAAGTTCACCTGGCCAGTTTCCATGCACGTGCTCTACAGGAGTAGTCCACTCAAGCGTATTCGATTTCCATGGATTCTGAGGTGCTTTTGGTCCTCTGAATATACTATAGAAGAAGTTGAATAAGAATATGAACTGACCTAGGGCAGCCATTATTGCAAATACAGTAATGATGACATTAAGATCCATCTGCATAGCTAATGATTCCTTATCAAACTCTGAATACACAGAATAATCATAGTATCTACGTGGTGCACCTGCAAGTCCAACGAAGTGCATTGGGAAGAATACTCCATATGCTCCAACTATAGTTATCCAGAAGTGAGCATATCCAAGCTTTGAATTCATCACTTTTCCAAACATTTTTGGGAACCAATGATAGACACCCGCATACATACCAAAGACGGCGGATAGGCCCATTACAACATGGAAGTGAGCCACAACAAAGTACGTATCATGTGTAGTGATATCCAATGCAGCATCGGCAAGAATAATACCCGTTACACCACCTGTAATAAACGTTGAAACTAGTCCAATCGCAAATAACATTGCAGGTGCAAATACGATGGATCCTTTCCAAAGTGTCGTGATGTAATTAAACGCCTTCACCGCAGATGGAATCGCAATCAAGAGTGTAGTAAATACAAAGACACTCCCTAAGAATGGATTCATCCCTGTAACGAACATATGGTGCGCCCAAACAATAAATGAAAGGAAACCAATCGCTAACATCGAACCAATCATTGCACGATATCCAAATATTGGTTTACGCGAGTTCGTTGAAATAATCTCGGAGGATAATCCTAATGCTGGTAAGAGTACAATATAAACCTCAGGGTGACCAAGGAACCAGAATAAATGTTGGTATAACAATGGAGAACCACCATGGTTGGTGAGCATTTCTCCTTGAATAATTATATCAGATAAGAAGAATGAAGTTCCTGCCATTCTATCCATCAACAATAATAACGCTGCTGATAATAAAACTGGGAAAGACAATACACCAAGAATAGCCGTAATAAAGAATGCCCAAATAGTAAGTGGCAATCTAGTCATTGACATCCCGCTGGTTCTAAGGTTGAGAATTGTCACAATATAGTTCAATGAACCAAGTAACGATGACGCAATGAAGATAGCCATAGAGAACAGCCATAATGTCATTCCTAAACCAGAACCACTAATTGCTTGAGGTAATGCCGATAGGGGTGGATAAATCGTCCAACCCGCCATTGCTGGTCCCGTTTCAACAAACAATGAACCAAACATGATCATTGCAGAGATAAAGAAGAACCAGTATGAAAGCATGTTCAAGAAACCAGAGGCCATATCACGCGCTCCAACTTGCAATGGAATCAGTAGATTCGAGAAAGTACCAGACAGTCCACCTGTTAACAGGAAGAATACCATAATAGTACCATGAATCGTAACTAAACCGAGGTACATGTCTTCTGACAAAACACCACCTGGCGCCCATTGTTCACCAAGGAAGAAAGACAAAAAGTCTGAACTCTCACCCGGCCAAGCCAATTGAACACGGAATAGTATTGACAAGATCATTGCCACTACCCCCATGAATACAGCAGTCATCAAGAACTGCTTACCGATCATTTTATGATCTTGACTAAAGATATATTTGGATACGAAACTTTCTTCGTGATGCCCGTGATCATCGTGTCCGTGTCCGTCGATTGCTACTGCAGCCATTCTATCCTAATTTTAATTATTATCTAAAATTCTGTTAACTCAACTTATACGGCAGGAGCATCATGCCCTTCTGCCTGCTCGTTTCCATCAGTTGGATCCGCTTCTTCTTGTTCCTGTCCTTCAACCAATTCTTCATCTCCATCTAACTCTTCACCTTCAACGGCTTCCACCGGTTCAGCAGCTGTTTTATGGAACTTGTAATCAAAAGTTGCTGGTTCAATGTCCCATGCTGGATCCTTCATAGTAGCTCCTGCTGAAAGAACACCTTCAGATTTAGACTTGAACCACACATCGTATTCAGTCTTTTCGAGAACCTTCACCATCATCTTCATTTTGTAATGAGATCCTCCACAGATTTTATTACAAAGAAGAACGTATTCGAAATCATCAACACCTCGAGATTTACGCATCTCTACAGTTGTTTTATCCGGAGTAAACTTCAAACGAGTTGTCATTCCAGGAACGACATTCATTTGTGATCTGAAGTGCGGGAAGTATGCTGAATGAATTACATCTTTAGATCTAAAGCTAAATTCATACTCTTGATCAACGCAAAGTACTAATGTATCAGCAAAGAAATCATCTGCCGCATACTTGTCCAGCTTAGCGTCGTGTGATTGTCTCATTTGATAAAGCAATCGGATCAACTTTTCTTTCGCGTTTAAATCTTTGTCATAAGCTGCGCGCTCGTCCGGTGTCAACATGATATCTCTATCATTTAACTTATCCTCTAACCAAGCAATCCCACCCAATCCCATTTCCATAGAATCAATTGCTAATTGAATTGACTCACCTGTCATTACAGCGAGTGGGTTTTTCTCATCTTGAGTTAACTTGTAATCGAACTTTCCTAGTTGGTTATCAGCACCAGCGTAGCGAGCTTGCCAAGCAAATTGATATCCAAAAACTTCGATATTAACTGCTTCTTTACCAGATTCACTAGTTACGCTATTCCAGCTCTTCAATCCGAAGATGATGATTACCGCAAGCACAACCGCTGGGATAACTGTCCAAACCATCTCCAACTTGTTGTTGTGAGGGTAGTAAAAGGCAGGAACACCAGGTTTCTTTACGTATTTGTACGCGAACCAGAATAGTAAGAAGTTCGTCAAGAAGAATACCGCAATGATAATGACGAAGTTCAGGTTTAACAACCAATCCAACTCATGACCGTGAACGGAAGCAGCTTCACCACGTCCAACCCATCCGTATGTCAGCATCAACCAAATGAACCCTCCAAAAAGGACGATCATAAACACAAGCATCATGGACGCGTTCCATCTGTTATCACGATTACTGATTTCGTGTTCTTTTTGCTCACCTAGCTTAGAGGACAATTCATGCACGCGCATTAATTGTGCAGCAGCGATTACTCCAAGGACTATGACTAATAATATTATCAATTTCGTTACCATCTTTATCTGTTATCTATCAGTAGTAAAATTGTGTTACTTATATCTCGTGATGAATACTTTCATCAAGGAATGGGTGATTCACTGGTGTGAGCGGCGCTTTGGTTAGATTATTCAATATAATCCGTATAAACACACCCAAGAACAGCACCGCCATTCCAATTTCCAAAAATCCTATTGTTGCTGCTGGCCCTAATGAACCCCCAGATACCATTATGTAGGTATCAAGCCAGTGACCTATAACAATGATCAAACCAACGAATGTTAAAATTCCAGCATGACGTTTTGCATCACGTGACATCAATATTAACATTGGGAAGGCAAAGTTTACGAAGAACATACCAAAGTACAATCCTTGATATTCTTCAATTCTCAAAATGTAGTAAGTAGCCTCCTCTCCTATATTTGCATACCAGATCAGCATGAACTGAGAGAAAAATAAATAAGACCATAGGAATGAAGTAGCAAAAGTCCACTTCCCAATATCATGAACGTGACTATCGTTTACTTTAGGCAAGTAACCTTTCTTCTTAAGATATAACACAAGCATTACTAATACTGTCATCGTAGTACACCACATCCCTGCAAATACGTACCATCCGAATAAAGTAGAGAACCAGTGTACATCAATTGACATGAGCCAATCCCAACTAGAAGTAGAACTGAATACTGA
>DKPV01000102.1:21634-22486 GCA_002471375.1 Flavobacteriales bacterium UBA7325 | reverse complement strand
ATTAGCGAGAAGCTCGCCTAATCGCATGGAACTTCCTAATGTTCTCAAAGGCACTTATCCGCGTTAAGATCACGACAAAAAAAAATACTCAAACTATCATATTCATTGGAAAGTTCAACGCTTAACAAGGTGTGTTGGGTAAATTACATTCCTACGAAAGAAGAGAAATATTCGTACGTCATTTCTTCATACTCTTCTGGGATGTCAAAAGAGAATTTTTTTGTTTTTGATTTTGAATCCAATTTCTGATCTACAGACGTTGCTGTAAAAGTCATTATTAAACCGTCAGGATCAACTGAGTATTCTAAAGCAAGACGGGGTAGCTTAGAAGTTACGGCCGATTTGTCAGTTGAAATTGTTTGAATTTCCTCTGTGAACCAATATCCCATTTCATTTCCATCGGCATCCGTAATAATCGCTTTCTTACAATTATACCCTAAGATTGTCTTCTTTTCTCGTGTGATTTTAATTTCAGGATCTTCGGTTTCCAGCTCATCGATTTTCATTTCATCTGAAATGGTTTTAACCGCTTTATCTCCCATCATTCCCCCCCCTTAAGGATTAGGATATCTTCTGTTTCATTATTCACGAGAGTTGCCATGGACATCATTGATCCAAAATTAAGCTCGGTTCGTGCAAGATCACCAGAGAAATACAAATCCATGGTACTGGCTCCAAACATTGCTACGGCCATTGCCTTGTCAGGATCATCACTCTTACTTCTACTAAACACTTCCTGCGGTACAGGATTCATAACATTCTGATTGCTCATCATTTGATAAAACAAATCAATGTCTTTAGGTTGAAGCTTTCTAAGCTCCAACCTTTCAGTTCTGAGAATAGTCTCGATTA
>DKPV01000102.1:10247-21302 GCA_002471375.1 Flavobacteriales bacterium UBA7325 | reverse complement strand
ATCTCATCTTTTGAACTCTGCAAGAATAATTGCTGTCGCAATTGATGCATTGAGCGATTCAGCCTCTCCGTGTTGAGGAATTAATATGGGGTAGGTTATTCTGGGTAACAAATCCCCTGAGATGCCATTTCCTTCATTGCCTATAAGCAAAAGAGCATTTTTCTCAAAGGTCGTTTCATACATGTTTTTACCATCGAGAAGCGCTCCGTATACCGGGAGATCACAATTCGTCATGTATTCATTGAGGTCTAAATAATCAATTCGAAGTCTGAAAATGGAACCCATTGTTGATTGAACTACTTTAGGATTGTAGCAATCTACAGTTTCTTTGGAACAGATAATCTGCTTTATTCCAAACCAATCTGCAGTGCGAATTATAGTTCCTAGGTTCCCTGGATCTTGTATCCCATCTAACGCTAGAATAATTCCTTTATCGGATTGAGGAAGATTTACTTTCTTAATGACGGCCAATAACGAAGGTGGATTGGTGAGTGTGGTAATTTCTTTCATTGTCCGAACATCAGTATGAAAAGAATGGACAGGGAGGCGTTCGTCCTGTGTAGTACAAATGAACTCTACTAAGTCAGGATGAGAGTCAATGATTTCCCGAACCATTTTATCTCCTTCAACAACGAATAATCCTTCGGAAATACGATTTTTTTTCAATCGAAGTGATCGAATTAATTTAACCTTATTTTTAGAGAGTGGTTCCACGTTTACGTTTCTATTTACCTATTTTTGTTCAAATAGATCAGATTGTTGATACAAGGCCTCAAACATACAACTATTCTCTTAATATTGATTACTGCATTCAGTGCATGTAGGCAAACGAAATATGTCCCGGAAGGAAAGTATCTTCTTAAGAAAAATGAAATCACTTCTTCTGGAGGTAAAATGGATCAAGCTGGTCTTGAAGAAATAATAAGACAGCAGCCAAATCATAAGCAGGCTGGCATTAAGTGGAAACTCCTCTCGTATAACATGGTTGATTCTACACGTGTTGCGAAGAAGAGAACTCGCAAGAATGCCAAGCTCCATAAAAAGAATGATAAGAAACGAGCGAAACAAAATACGATAAATTCGAAACGAATAGCCAAAGCAAGAGCTAAAGGAGAGACACTCTATACTCAGAAGATCATTCCCTTGAAGGATACAATTAATCCTAGGATGTTTTTCAGAGAATGGTTCAAATACAAAATTGGACATCCGCCAGTAGTTTTTGATAGTATTCCATACGAGAAAACGCTAGAACAATTATCCGCATACATTAGAAGCAAAGGGTATTATTACGGAAGTGTCTCAGGACTTGTGCGCTATAAGGACAATCGAAAGGCCATTGTCTCTTACGACGTGATTACCGGAGAGCAATACATGATCGATAGCGTTTATATCATTTCGGATAATGCTTCTATCGTGGCAAGCTACAAAAAGTATGTGTCGAAGCTAGAGCAAGATCCATTTATTGGGCAGCCCTTCGATGCTGATATTTTGGATGATTACCGATATGACGTTGCGACTTTTATGCGCAACACTGCCTATTATGGATTTAGTGCGAGTCATTTGAGTTTCCGAGCTGATACGAATAATCAATCTATGAAAGTTTCACTCGGTCTAGTCTTTGAAAATCGCTTAGTGCGACCATCTTATAACCCGGATACGCTAATAGGATTGGATCATCAGTTGACATTTATACGCGATGTCTATTTTCATATTGCTGATACCACACTCTTCGATGGGAGTTTTGCTTCTACGATGAGAGATATGGGTTTAAGTATTGAAGAAGGACAATTCATCAGAACCAATGATACCTTGGTTTACAAGTCCATGATGATGCCTGGAACAGATGAGATCGATCCCTTGAGGATCGCAAATTTCACCTATAATGGAGAGTTGTTCTTGAAACCAGGTGTCCTTGAGTCGCAGAACTATCTGGAGAAATCAAATTACTACAAAGGATATTATGTCGAGCGTTCCTACACTCGTTTACTCCAACTAGGCCTTTTTCAAACGATAAAAACCGTCTTGGTTGAAGTTGAAGGAACAAATCAATTGGATGCTCACTATTACTTAGTCCCTTCTAAACGACAAAGTTTTGGTATCGAACCTCAGGCGACGAACTCGAATGGATTCTTAGGTGTCTCGGCGTCTGTGAATTATACAAATAGAAATTTGTTTCGAGGTGGAGAAAAACTAGTGCTCGCCTTTTCTGGCGGATTTGAATCGCAACCACCAATTTTTGACCAGACCCTTGATGGTGGGTCGATTCAGACTGCGGGCAGAAGTTTTAATACATTCGAGTTCGGCCCAAGTCTTTCTTTGGCTGTTCCTGGGTTATTGCCAATTAGACTAACAAAATTGTCCAAGCGACATAGACCAAAGACAATTATATCAACGGCCTACAATTTTCAAAAGCGTGATGATTTCTCACAAGGAATATTTCAGTTGAATTACCTGTATGAATTCTATGTTTCTAAAACTCAAATTTTCAATGCAGGATTACCATTTGCTTCGGTGATCAAGTTCGTGAATATTGAAAAGAGTCCAGAATTTGAACAGACTTTAACAGGCTTGAATGATTTGTTTCTTCTGAACACCTATAGTGATCAATTTATTTGGCAAGATTGGAAGTTTAGGTTTGAAGTCAATCTTAATCCAGAGAATAGGAATACCTTGAATAAGGAGGGGAAATCGAAGAAACGAAATTTGGACAGCAAAACGTCGGTTTACTTTAACTCAAATTTCGATGCGGCAGGAAACATGCTGTCATTCTTCAAGAAATCGCAGGACACATTAGCCGATGGGCAGCGTACGATCTTCGGAGTTGGATACTCACAGTTTTCTCGAATTGACAATGAGCTCATCGTCTCGCAGCCGGTTGGTAAATCAAGGAGTTTAAACTTTCATTTGAATGCGGGTGGAGGAATACCTTATGGGAATTCTACGCGCTCATTGCCTTATGATTACAGCTTTTTCGCAGGTGGAGCAAATGATAACAGAGGTTGGAAGGCACGAGCATTAGGGCCGGGAGATTACAAGTATTACCTTGATACGAATCGTACAGCGACACAAGTTGGTGACATTCGTATCGGTGGATCTGCTGAGTATCGTTTTGGAATCACAGAGGCCTTAAAAGGCGCACTCTTCGTTGATGCGGGTAATATTTGGACCGTGGCTGAAGACACAAATAGAGTAGGAGGGCAATTTACGAAAGATTGGTATAAGCAGTTCGGAGTTGCAGCAGGATTTGGACTTCGTTTTGATTTAGGCTTCTTTGTAATTCGAGTTGATCTAGGTATTCCACTGAGAAATCCAGCGCTACCAAAAGGGGCTCAATGGATTTTTCAAAGTAGAGCAGCATATGAAGCGGAGGGGGAGCTTGCTTTTCCTGGGATCGATGCTAACGGAAACAAGATTTACTTAAAGTATTTACCAAAACCATTTGCACCGCAACTACACTTTGGTATTGGTTATCCCTTCTAAATATATGCTATCTTAAGATAGGTTTGGATGTCCGTCCAAGAAATAAATATCTTTTTCCCAGCCAAAGATTCTATTGTTTTTGATGTGAACTGTATGCCGTCTGTTTCAAAGATGGTGCTGAAATCATTAACATCTATTAAATTTACCTTATTCGACTCATCCTAATTAAGCTGAATGGAGTGTGAACTAGAATATGACCCTATTCTTGATTTGAAGAAGGTATAGAACTCTTTTTGAACTCGGTCATTGAGCATGTATGACACTGTGCAGCGTTCTCCTGATTCCAAATCGTAAAGATGGTAGTTATTCTCACTTTCTAACATGTCGATGCAGCTCGTATAAATGTGAATTTGGATGAAGCTAGTTTTTTGAACGAACCCTGATTGGCCTATACAGAATTCACGATCCTTGTAATGTACTACAGATTTTTCAATATCTTCATTGATGGAAAGTTCCACAGCTTTGTTATTAAAAACAATCAAAGGGTATTGATGGCCATTGTCAAACTGAGCATAACTAACATCTTTACTTGTTGACCGAAAGATATAACAGGTAGGCTAACTAAAAGTGCCAAAATAAGATTCCTCTTCATAGTGTTGAATTAGTGCATTCATTTCCCTAGACGGAAAATCATGGGTAAAGGTTCGAAGAGACTCGTATAATTATTCGTTAAAAAGAATACAGATGAGACTTAATGGTTCTTTTCTGGGTGATTAATCGTTATCAAGAACCTTCAATTTAGCAAAAGTGAGAAGCATAGTCTTAGAGCCATGCCTTGGAAAGAAGATACTCGCTTTCGTATCTGATCCAGAGCCTTCAATCTTTGTAACCTTGCCCTTTCCGAACCTGTCATGTTCTACATTATATCCAACTTTTAAGTGAATATCTGCTCCGAAGGTCGTGTCAGTTGATTCTGTTGAACTGCCTGAGGTTACCGACTTAAGTGGTTTCAGAGATCTTGAGTTCAATTGACGATTTAATCCTCCAGTTGGTGTTGTGCGATTGAATGATCTTCCCGATAATGATCTACCAGCTGCACGTGGTGGAGACTCATGTTTTAAAAATTGCTCGTCAATTTCATCCAGAAAACGACTTGGCTCAGCAGTGATTAAATTACCCCATTGAAAACGTGATGTTGAGTAGGTTAGTGTGCATGTTTTTTTTGCGCGAGTAACTGCAACATAGAATAGCCTTCTCTCCTCCTCAAGATCTGTTCTTGAGTTCAAAGCCATTTGAGATGGGAATAAATTCTCTTCAAGTCCAACTAGATAAACATGTTTAAACTCTAGGCCCTTACTTGAGTGGATGGTCATCAAAGTAACGTGGTTTCGATCCTCATCTTCGGTAGCATCTGCATCTGTAAGCAGTGCAACATCTAGCATGAACTCCGACAATGCTTTGGACTCATCGTCGGCACGTGCAGTGGTAAATTCCTTAATACCTGAGAGGAGTTGCTCAATATTTGCGTATCGCTCAACTTCTTCTGGCCCTTTGTCTTTGTCTGTGTGGAGTTCCTTCAATATCCCACTTGTCTTAGCAATTTCTTGCGCAAGAGCATAGCCGTCCATCTTGTCCATCTGAGCGCTAAAACTCTGAATCATGGTAGCAAATGCACTAATTCGATTTTTCGCGCCAGAATTAATGTTCACTGGATATTGCGCGAAATTTGAAATCACTTCCCATGGACTCACTCCATATTGAGCTGCAGCAATAATGATATTTTGAAAGGATGTTTTACCAATTCCTCGTTTTGGATAGTTGATCACCCGTTTCAGAGCTTCCTCATCCTTGTTATTTGCAGCAAGTCTGAAGTAGGAGAGAATATCTTTAATTTCCTTTCGCTGATAGAATGATAATCCACCATATATTTTGTAGGGTATATTCAGTTTTCGAAGTGATTCCTCAAATGAGCGTGATTGTTTATTTGTTCTATACAAGATTGCGAAATCGTTGTACACTAGACCATCACTCTTTGATTTATCATAAATCTTATTGGTAACTAGTTTCCCTTCTTCATTGTCCGTTAGAGTCCTAATCACGCTGATTTTATCTCCGCTATCATTCGAAGTCCAGACCTTCTTTTTAATCTGATCTTTGTTTTTAGCAATTACTCCATTCGCAGCTTCAACGATGTTCTTAGTGCTTCTGTAATTTTGCTCTAGCTTGTACAGTTTGAAATCAGGATAATCACGTTTGAAATTTAGAATGTTCTTAATATTTGCTCCTCGAAAGGAGTAGATACTTTGTGCATCATCTCCGACAACACAGATGTTCTCAAAAACCGCTGCCAATTTTTTTACAATTAGGTATTGTGCGTGGTTCGTATCCTGATACTCATCAACGAGTATGTATTTAAACTTTTGTTGATAGTAAGAAAGTACATCTGGGAAGTCACGGAGCAAAACATTTGTCTGATAGAGTAAATCATCAAAGTCCATAGCGCCTGCTTTGAAACATCTTGCAGCATATGTTTTATAGATGCGTGCCATTTCTGGTCGCTTAGCCATCTTGTCTTCTAATTTGATGTCTTCGTTCATCGCGTAGGATTCGGGCGATATTAGGTTGTTTTTCGCTGCTGAGATTCGCCCTAGTACGTTGCCAGGTTTATACGCCTTGTCATCCAAATTAAATTGCTTGACAATATCTTTGAGTAGACTCTTTGAATCTTGAGTGTCATAGATCGTAAAGTTGCTAGGATAGCCGAGTCGATCTGAGTTAATCCGTAAAATCCGTGAAAACACTGAGTGAAACGTACCCATCGTGATATTTCGAGCCTCACCTGGACCAACAATTTCACCAATTCTTTCAACCATCTCACGAGCCGCCTTGTTGGTGAAGGTCAGCGCCATGATATTGAACGGATCGATTCCTAGTTTCATCATGTGAGCAATCCGATAGGTAAGTACACGAGTTTTTCCAGACCCTGCACCAGCAATGACCATAGTTGGTCCCTCTATATTTTCAACGGCGACGCGTTGACTATCGTTTAACTCTTCTAAATAACCCATAATTGATGTTTCTGTGGACTTGTGACCTTAAAATTAAAAAGGTTTTTGACAGACTTCAAATATACTGATTTTGAAGGCAAAACATTTCTAATTAGCTAGAGTTTTTCTTTGCTAATTCCGTCTGTGTTTTTGCTTCGATTTTGGAATGTATAGTTTGAGATCATCGTACATCCCGCAGATGTAACCAGTGCTTCCAGCCAACTGATAAAATCATAGCTGGGACTCCAGGTGTTAGGCTTACCGATAATTGGTTCTCAGGAGTAAAAGCAAAATCATATTCGAATTTTTATTATACAGATTACAGCCGGGAACAACTGCGAGGACGAAAATTGAAGCGAGAAAAGGTACTTTTTTGTCCTTATATAGCGATTGATTGTATCAAAGATAGCCTAATTGAAAATCATTACAACCTGTATCTGCCATAATGGATATATTTCAAGATTCACTCAGTACATAACTCAAGTGAAAAACAAAATCACTGTCTCTTTCGCATCCATAGGATTAATTGCTAATTTTGTTCTCCGATAAACTTCGTAAATTAGTGTAAAATGAGTCACGGAATTAAGCCAGGAGTAGCAACAGGAGATGAAGTTCAAAATATCTTTTCTTACGCAAAAGAGAAAGGGTTTGCACTTCCTGCAGTAAATGTTACCAACACAAGCACTGTTAATGGTGTTATGGAAGCAGCGTCAATGATGAATGCTCCAGTTGTCATACAGTTCTCAAATGGAGGTGCTCAATTTTATGCAGGTAAGGGCGTAATCAATGATAATTATGCAGCGAGTATTAAAGGTGCCGTTCTTGGAGCAAAGCATGTTCATGAGATGGTCGAATTATACGGAGCTACGGTTATTATGCATACTGATCATGCAGCACGTAAACTTTTACCTTGGATCGACGGATTGTTAGATGCCGGTGAGAAGTTCTTCGCTGAGCGCGGTAAGCCATTGTATAGTTCTCACATGATTGATCTTTCGGAAGAGTCACTTGAGGATAATATAGAAACTTGTAAGCACTATCTTGAGCGTATGAGTAAGATTGGAATGACATTAGAAATTGAGCTTGGAATTACAGGCGGTGAAGAAGATGGTGTAGATAATTCTGATGTAGACGTTTCAAAATTGTATACTCAACCTGAAGAAGTTGCATATGCTTATGAAGAGTTGAGCAAGATTAGTGATCGATTTACTATCGCAGCTTCATTCGGTAATGTGCATGGAGTATATAAGCCAGGTAACGTTAAGTTGACTCCGAAGATTTTAATGAATTCTCAAGCACACATCGTAGAGAAGTTCAATACGGATTCAAAAAATCCTGTTGACTTTGTTTTTCATGGAGGATCTGGATCTACGCTTGAAGAAATCCGAGAAGCAATTGGTTATGGTGTAATTAAAATGAATATTGATACGGATCTTCAATTTGCGTTCACTGAAGGGTGTCGTGATTACTTCGAAGCTAAGGTAGATTACTTAAAGACACAAATTGGAAACCCTGAAGGAGAGGAGGAGCCAAATAAAAAATATTACGATCCAAGGAAATGGATTAGAGAGGGGGAGATAGCGTTCGTTAAAAGATTAGAGCGTTCATTCTCTGACCTTAATAACGTTAATACACTTTAATAGTACTTGCTGAAACAGATCAGTCTGATCAGTACACAAATAGTTAAGACAGCATGAGTTGGTTTAAACGAGAGAAAGAAGGAATAACAACATCCACGAACGAGAAGAAGGAAACTCCAGAAGGGTTGTGGAAGAAATGTTCGAATTGTAAGACGATTTTTTCTTCTGACGATTTAGAGAAGAATTTCTACGTGTGTGACCGTTGTAATCATCACGAAAGAATTGGATCGCAGCAATATTTTGAATTACTTTTTGATGAAGGTAAATACAAAGAGTTGAATCCGAAATTAATCTCTGGAGATCCATTGAAGTTTGAGGATTCTAAGAAATACACGGATCGTGTAAAGGCTTCTCAGAAGAAGACAGGATTGAAAGATGCTATTCGAACGGCTAAAGGGAAACTAAACGGTGAAGATATTGTGATTGCAGCAATGGATTTTTCTTTCATTGGAGGATCTATGGGGTCAGTAATGGGGGAAAAGATTGCACGAGCAATTGATGCTTCAATCAAAGGAAAGTGCCCATTCATGATTATCTCCAAGTCAGGAGGGGCTCGAATGATGGAAGCTGGACTTTCATTGATGCAAATGGCAAAAGTTTCAGGGAAACTTGGTCAACTAGCAGAAGCAAAACTTCCGTATATATCTTTCCTTACAGATCCGACTACTGGTGGTGTAACTGCATCCTTTGCAATGTTGGGTGATATAAATATCGCTGAGCCAGATGCGTTGATCGGTTTCGCAGGGCCCAGAATTGTAAGAGAAACGATTGGTCGCGATCTACCAGATGGCTTCCAACGATCTGAGTTTGTTTTGGAGCATGGATTTCTTGATTACATTGTTGAGAGACCAAACCTTAAGGAAACATTAGCATTGTCTTTGAAATTCTTCAAACAGAATTAATAAAGAAGTAAATCTAATTAAATCAGCAATGAGTCGTTTTTAAAATAAAAACACTACATTTGCCCCGTCTTAAAGCGAGACAGTACATAAAAATCATTAAACAAATATTGGAATGTATTTAGATTCAAAAGAAAAGAAAGCGATCTTTAAAAAGCACGGAGGATCAGAAGCTAACACTGGTTCATCAGAAGCACAAATCGCATTGTTCACTTACCGTATCTCTCACCTTACAGAGCACTTGAAAAAGAACCGTAAGGATTATGGTACGCAAAGAGCACTTCAATTGTTAGTAGGTAAGCGTAGAAGTTTACTTAACTACCTGGAATCGACGGATATCGCAAGATACCGTGCAATTGTGAAAGAACTTAAGCTTCGTCGCTAAGATCAATCACATATAAAAGATTAAAGGGGGCATTCGAATAATATTCGACTGCCCTTTTTGACATCTTAGCTCTGTGGATGTCAGGAAAAGGAGTAACAGAGCTAAAAATTGTAAATAAATTAAATATGAACATAGGAACAAAAAAGTCCATCATTACCGGAGGAAAAGAAATCTCCATCGAGACTGGAAAGCTAGCGAAGCAAGCTGACGGATCGGTAGTGTTACGAATGGGCGACACAATGATTTTAGCAACAGTAGTTGCTAATCCAGAAGCGAGAGAAGGAGTAGATTTCCTTCCGCTTACAGTAGATTACAAAGAGAAATTTGCGGCGGACGGTCGTATTCCCGGAGGATTCTTCAGAAGAGAAGCACGTCCATCTGAGCGCGAGATTCTTGTGATGCGTCTTGTTGATAGAGCATTGAGACCATTATTCCCGGATGATTACCATGCAGGAGTACAGTTGATGATGCAATTGATTGCTTATGACGGAGTGAATAGCCCAGATGCACTTGCAGGTTTTGCAGCATCTTGTGCAATCGCTGTGTCTGACATTCCATTCAATGGACCAATGTCTGAAGTACGTGTAGGTAGAGTAGACGGTAAATTCATCATCAACCCAACGTTGGAAGAGATGGCTGCATCGGATATTGACTGTATGATCGCTGGAACAATTGATAACATCGTAATGGTGGAGGGTGAAATGCTCGAGATTCAAGAGTCTGAGATGGTAGAAATCATCAAAGTTGCTCATGAGTCAATTAAGGAGCAATGTCAATTCCAATTGGATTTGGCTGCTGAAGTACCGGCTGCACAAACGAAAAGAACATATTCGCACGAGGATCATGATGATGAGGTTCGCGAGAAAGTTATGGAGTTTGCATATGAAAAATGTGCTGCCGTTGCTCGTCAAGGCTTAGCTTCAAAAGAGAAGCGTGCTGAATTATTTGGTGCAGTTAAACAAGAATTGATTGATTCACATTCTGAAGAAGAATTAGCAGTTGTAGGTAAATACCTTTCTGTATACTTCAAAGCAGCAATGAAGAAAGCAGTTCGTGACGTAATGTTAAACGAGAAAATTCGTTTGGATGGTCGTGATTTCAATGAGATCCGTCCTATCTGGGCTGAAGTTGATTACTTACCAATGGTTCACGGTTCTGCTGTGTTTACGCGTGGTGAGACTCAATCGTTGACTACACTTACATTAGGTGGTAAGATGGATGAGCAAAGAATTGATGACGTTACCTTTACTGATAGCGTACCTTTCATGTTGCATTACAACTTCCCTCCATTCTCAACAGGAGAAGAGAGACCAATTCGTGGAACATCTCGTCGTGAGATTGGACATGGTAACCTTGCTTTAAGAGCATTGAAGCCAGTTCTTCCAGACGATAATTCTTACACGATTCGTCTAGTGTCTGAAATCCTTGAATCTAATGGTTCATCTTCAATGGCGACAGTTTGTGCTGGTACGCTTGCATTGATGGACGGTGGTATTCAAATCAAAGCTCCAGTTTCTGGAATCGCGATGGGATTGGTTACTGAAGGAGATAAATTCGCAGTATTATCTGATATCCTTGGAGATGAAGATCACCTTGGAGATATGGATTTCAAAATTACTGGAACATCAGCGGGTATTACAGCTTGTCAAATGGATATTAAAGTA
>DKPV01000102.1:0-9935 GCA_002471375.1 Flavobacteriales bacterium UBA7325 | reverse complement strand
TGTCAAATGGATATTAAAGTAGATGGTCTTCCATACGAAGTATTAACGGAAGCGTTGATGCAAGCAAAAGAAGGTCGTTTACACATTCTTGACAAAATCGTAGAAACGATTGCTGAGCCAAGAGCTGAGTTGAAACCACAAACTCCACGTATCGAAGCATTAACAGTGCCGAATGATATGATTGGAGCAATCATCGGGCCTGGAGGAAAAATCATTCAGCAAATGCAAAAAGACACGAACACTAACATTACAATTGAAGAATTGGAAACTGGTGAAGGTCGTGTTCAAGTTATGTCAAACAATGCGGATGACATGGACGCAGCACTTGCAGCAATTAAATTAATTGCATTCCCTCCAACTGTCGATGAAGGAGCTGAGTACGAAGGAAAAATCAAATCACTTCAAGCATATGGAGTATTTGTTGAAATCGTGCCGGGAACTGATGGATTGATTCACATCTCTGAATTTGCACACGAACGTATCCAGAAAATGGAGGACGTTTGTAAAGAAGGAGATGTAGTGAAATTCAAAGTGGTTGGTAAAGATCCAAAAACGCGTAAGTGGAAACTTTCACGTAAAGTTCTTTTACCAAAGCCAGAAAAAGCAGAAAACTAGAAGTTTACTTCTAAGTATGATACTAAAAGCATCTCGTGTAATCGAGGTGCTTTTTTGTTTTCCAGCAATCCGTGAAGTAAACAACCCGTCCGTTCAATCTCCCATTCATCCTTTTTAATTTAGTACTGCTTGTATCTCTTTTATATTTGTTTCAAATAATAATCACGTGGCTGAAACAGTATTAGAAATAAAAGGACTTTCCAAGAAGTATAAAAAAGTACAGGCTGTCTCGAACTTAAGTATGAAGGTCGAGAAACAGATGATTTTTGGTTTACTTGGACCAAATGGAAGTGGGAAAACAACGTCTCTCGGAATGGTAATGGGGGTAATTCGTCCAACAGAAGGAGAGTTCTCATGGTTTGGCAACGGTCAAGCAGATGAGAACCGAAAGCGTATTGGCGCATTGTTGGAAACTCCAAACTTCTATCCATACCTAACGGCTGTTCAGAATCTTGAGATTTCAGCTAAGATCAAAGGGATTGAGAATGTTGCACAGGAAATTGAAAAAGTCTTGAAGGCAGTTGACTTATGGGAACGAAAAGATTCAAAATTTAAAACTTTCTCTCTGGGAATGAAGCAGCGCCTAGCGATTGGAGAGACATTGTTAGGTGATCCTGAGCTGCTAGTTCTTGATGAGCCTACAAATGGACTCGATCCCCAAGGTATTGCAGAAATACGAGAGTTGATCATTGAAATAGGGAAGAGCGGAAAGACCATCATTATCGCCTCGCATATCCTTGACGAAATCCAGAAAATTTGCACTCATTGTGCAATTCTAAAGAAAGGTAAACTTCTTCAGGTGAGTACGATTGATGAGTTAATTGGAAATCAAGATGTATCACTGGTAAAAGTTCAAACCGAGAACATGGATAAACTTAAGGCAATCATTGAATCTGATGATGCGATTAGTATCTACAAAGTGGATAATGGAGCGTTAATACTAAGTTGTAAGTCTGGAACGAAGTCTTCAGAGATCAATCAGTACTTCTTCGATAAAGGAATAGTATTGAATGGGTTGGATACATTCCAAGAGACATTAGAAAATCAATTTTTAGAAATAGTAAAGTAAAGAGCCATGAAAAAATTGATCACTCTAGAATGGATGAAATTACGTCGCCTTAACACGATGAAGGTAATACTTCTCGTTTACGCTGCGGTGGTTCCACTTATGTATTGGGCTTTGTCATATATTCAGATTCCAATTCCAACACCGATTCCTGATGCTTCGCCAGCTTTCATAGGCTTGCCGGATTCAATCTTTCAATTCCCTGATGTCTATAATTATGTAGCCTGGGTAGCTAGTTTCTTCAATCTTATGGTGGGTGTTATAATCATCGTATTCACAACGAATGAATTGAAGTATAAAACGCAACGTCAAAACGTGATTGATGGACTAAGTAAAGTTGAAATCATTCTAGCTAAATTTCTTGTTGTAGTCTTTCTTGCGCTGGCAGTTTCGTTGTATACGTTTTTGGTTTCGTTTATTTTTGGTGCTCTAAATGGGTCTGTTGGAGACATGTTTGATGGCGTTGAAATCATCGGTGTGTACTTTATATCTACAATTGGTTATTTTGTATTTGCCTTCTTTTTTGCAAACCTCGTCCGATTGCCGGCATTGGCTATTGTCCTATACTTAGTTTCTACAACAGTGGAAGGAATTGTAGGGCTTGTTGCAACGAGTACATATGTTCAATTCTTCCCATTGACAATGTTCTCTAATTTGGTTCCATCTCCAATTTCTAAGCTGATGGGAGCGCCAGATTTCATGTGGGGACAGGGAGGAAGAGTTGCCTTGGTATTGCTCTACATTTCAATACTTGTCTTCATTTCTTACAGAGTTATCAAAAGGAGAGATATCTAGTTTTGCGTCAATTCTCAGATCTATAGCAACAGCTTATCGTATTCTTTGTTGATTCTGGATGATCCTATACAATATTTCCTATATTTATCCTCAAACTCAATATAATGGCAAGTAAAAAAAGCGTAAAAAAGAATGTTCAATCTCGTGTTTACATCATCATGGATGCATGCGATGAAGCAATTGATGGAGGTAATGAGAATAAAACTGCAGATAAATTGATGGATGATGTCGTAGATTTTTACGAAGCGATCATGCCTAAAATTAATAACGCAAAAGCAAAAGCAGAGTTCAAAACAATTAATGATGACATCTCGAAATCGTTAGCTGGATTTGAGAAGAAAGCTGCAGGACTTAGCAAATAAGAATTAACTTACAATAACTACAACAAAAACAGAGAATTATGTGGGCTTGGTTGAAAAGACTATTTAGAATTGGAAAAGCGGAAGCGAATGCGGCATTGGATAATATGGAAGATCCAGTCAAAATGACAGAGCAAGGTATTCGTGACCTAAAAGCAAACCTAGAAAAAGCACTTGTGGCAATGGCCGGAGTAAAGGCAATGGGGATTCGTTCTAAAGGAGAAGCTGAAGAATACAGTGAGAAAGGAAAAGAATACGAAACGAAAGCAATGTTACTTCTTAAAAAAGCTTCTGCTGGTGAAATGGAGGCAGCTGAAGGCGATCGTTTAGCATCAGAAGCTTTACTTCGTAAGAAAGAAAATGAAGAACTTGCGGCTCAAGCTAAAAAGAACCAAGATTATTTTGAAGGAAATTCTGACAAGTTGAAAGATAAGATTGATGATCTTAAAGAAAATATTTCTAAGTACGAGAACGAATTGAAAACTTTAAAGGCTCGTGCAAAAGTGAGCAAAGCGACTAAGGAGATTAATAAAGATCTTGCTGGAATCGATTCTTCATCAACCGTAGAAATGCTAGAAAGAATGAAAGTGAAAGTTGCGGAAGAAGAAGCGTTAGCTGAATCTTACTCGGAAATCGCTAATGAAAGCAGGTCACTTGATGCTGAGATAGATGATGCACTTGAATCTACGTCTGCTGAATTAAAGGCAAAAGATGATTTAGATGCTCTTAAAGCTAAAATGGCTGCAGAGCAACAATAAATAAAATTTATAAGAAGCGCCCTGATCACTGAATCAGGGCGCTTTTTTATTTAGAATATGCGCATAACAACTAAACAGATTTTCTTAATCGCAGGGACGCTTGCCTTTATCTTGACATTACTAATTAAGGGCGAATCGGATATGTGGAAGGCTACTGCCTTAGGCGGCTTGATTGTCTTTCTATGGTTGGTCGAAGCATTGCCAATTTATGTTACTGCGATGCTGCCGCTCGCTGTAGCTGTTCCAATGGAGTTGCTTACACCTGAGCAAGTAGCTGGTGCGTATGCCAACAAATTTGTATTTCTATTCCTTGGAGGATTTCTTTTAGCATTGGCTATGGAGAAATGGGGCGTTCATAAACAGATTGCAAGGTCCATAATATCCTTTGTAGGAAATTCAAAAACTCGAATTCTTTTGGGCTTCATTATCAGCACTGGTTTATTGAGTATGTGGATTTCCAATACAGCGACAACGTTGATGATGCTTCCAATGGCTACTGCAGTTGTTGGCAATATTAAAAGCGAATCAAATTCAAAGTTCCCCCTGCTCCTCTTATTGGCTATTGCCTATTCTGCGAGTATTGGAGGAATGGCGACCCTAGTTGGATCACCTCCAAACAGTGTTATGGCGGGAGTACTCAGTGACAACTACGGTATTGAGATTACTTTTCTCGATTGGATGAAATATGGCTTACCATTGGCTATTATCCTATTAACCGTACTATTTTTCTTTTTTGTGATCCGCTTGAAAGGGGAGAGAAAGGGAGATTCAATTAATCTAGACATTGAAAAAAAACCATGGTCGAGTGATCAGATAAAAATTATTCTCTTGTTCCTAGTTGTTGTCATTCTTTGGTCATTTAGAAAACTATTGATCGAATGGACAGGAATCTCGTATGGTGATGAAAACGTTGCGATAATCGCGGCCATCATTATGTTCCTTATGCCAAGCTCGGATGGAAGTCCAATTCTTGTCTGGAAGGACACGAATAAATTAGCTTGGGGGATTTTAATTCTCTTTGGAGGCGGACTTGCACTCGCTAAAATGTTAGAAGTGAACGGAGTGATTGTTGAAATTGCTGCCCTATTTGATGGGTTTAATAATCTTCACATTATGTTGCTGCTGCTTGTTGTAGTTTCGATTTCAATCTTCGGAACCGAAATCATGTCCAATACTGCTCTCGTCACTGTTTTCGTTCCGATCATCGCAGTATTTTGTACAAAGGCAGGAATTCCACTGGAAACGCTTTGTTTCCCTGTTGCTCTTGCTGCAAGTTGCGCATTTATGTTACCCGTTGGAACTCCACCGAATGCGATTGTGTTTTCTTCTGGACAAGTCACGATTCGTCAAATGGCTCGAACAGGGTTTATTCTGAATGTAGTATCCGTCTTAATTGTGGTGGCTTTCGCGATGCTCTTTATTCGATAAAAAAAAACGCTAGAGGAACTAAATCCTCCAGCATCTCAAAATACTTTTCTAATCCAATGCTGTGCAGAATACCCAGTAGTATTCGAATAAAGTACCAGGAACCTTATATACACCGATTCCAGCTTTTCTACTCGACTTGTTGAACATATTTGCATAGTGCCCGGGGCTATCATACCACTGCTTGTAAGTTGCTTTTGGAGTTTCATTTCCTGCAGCGATGTTTTCTGAATTGACAAACCCATCGGTATAAAACTTCTTTATTCTTTCGAATGTACCGCCTACTTGAACAAGTTCACCATTGATTCTGTCGTGACTATTGTGATCGAAATAATCTTGAGTTCCTAGATCGCAGGCATGATATCTACAGGCCTTTGCAAGATCTTCTTCCCAGACTAATTCAACGATCCCTTTATTCTTGCGTTCCTGATTTATCAGTCTAAGCAATTCTTGCTCGTTCGGTTTGCTATGAGAAGCAATTACTTCATTCCCTTCAGGAAGCCCATAGAACTGTCCCGAGATCTTTACAATTTCAGGCGATGAATTGAATTCTGTTGGGGTTAATGTCGATTCTTTGTCATCTGAATTCAACTTGAGTGGTTGTGTTTCTCGCTCTGTTGTTTCAACATCGGCTAGATAGAGGGTATTCATAAACTCGTACCTATCAACTTTACGCTGAAGTCGAATTGCAAGATCAGTAAATTCTGATTGAGATAATTCGGCGATAACGCTCGAGGCTTTTTCTTCGAGCGAAAACACTGTCTGATTCCAGTCAATTTCATTTAGGATATTCTCGTGATCACGCGCTGTAAATTTTTTGGCGTAGGACAATGATTTAGTCATGCTGAAGTATTTTCCCTTTGCATTTCTTGCATTGTCAACCTTATCGCGATAGATGAGCGTTGCGAAATAATAGGCAGAAGCATTTTCGGGAAGGTACTTCATGTATCTTTTGGCTACAACGAGGCATTGCTTGGAATCTTTATGATATAATTTATTCAAGCGGTTAAATGCGATGTCTTTTGCTGATACAACACTGGATGTAACAAGGAAGGAAATAAGGAGAATTACATTTTTCATATTATGGAGATTAGTGAGATGTATACTTACATAACAAGCCCACCTCATTTCGTAACACAATTCTAGATGACATCATTCATTTTTATCAAAAAAAACTTACCTTTCAAGGTATAAGAATTGTCTTTAAATATCGAATTTACATTTATGAAAGTACTTCTCTCTCCAGCTAAGGCTCTAGATATGACCAAAGAAATTTCCACGCCAATTTCAAGCTCTCCAATCTTTATGGAAGAGTCGGAATATTTAGTGAAGAAATTGGCTAAATTTTCCGCTCGAAAAATAGGAAAGATGATGTCGCTTTCTACTGATTTATCTAATTTAAATTTTGAACGCTATCAGTCGTGGGAATCTATTGGTGACTTAAATGGTAAGAATAATTATGCTTCTGTGGCATTTAATGGCGAAGTGTACCGCGGGTTTGATGCAACATCTTTAGATCAGAAAGGAATTAGTGTTGCCCAGTCTAAAGTGAGAATTCTATCCGGATTATATGGGTTGCTAAAGCCATTTGATGTTATTTATCCATACCGACTTGAAATGGGCACAAAATGGCCTGTTACCCCAAAAGAAACCAGTCTATATAAATTCTGGGGACCAAAATTAGCGGATGAATTAAATTCTGAAGAGATTGAAGTTATCGTAAACTTAGCGTCGCAGGAATACTTCAAAGCTGTAGATCGAAAAGTTCTAAACGCTGCGGTAATTACGCCATTATTTAAAGAGCTAAAGAACGGTGAATATAAAACTGTCATGGTTTTTGCAAAGAGAGCTAGAGGGACAATGGCTCGATACATAGTAGACAATGATATCGATAATGTTGAGGACATTAAGAACTTTACTGTTGATGGTTATTTGTTTGATGAAAATCAATCAAATGAGACCGTGTGGGTATTTACAAGGTAGCTTGAAAAAAGTGCTAGTGAACCATTTTCCGAATTGGTTTTACAGTATAAAATGAGAATGGCTAAAGCGATAAGCATATTTATTATACTGCTCTGGAGCGTGATTGGATGCTCTCAAGATGCTGACTTGCAAATTTCTTCGCAAGAAGAATTCGCAGCCATGTGTTCTCAGCCGCTTTATCAAAAGTATGGGCAGGTATCGTCTGTCAAAGTGGTATTCGATACTCGTGATGATAAGCTATACTTTTTGTCATCATCTCAATACCAATTTCACCATGTCTTTTGCGAAGACGAATTGGGGTATAGAAAGACCTTGTCGGAGTTTAATGAAGAAAATTACTCAGCAGAAAAATCTAGGCCGTTCCTATTAGCAAATATCAATTCTTACAGGGCGCTTGACAAGTTTGGGCTAGAACTCGGTCCTTCTGATAGAATGAACGCAGCACATTTGGAACAGTTGTTTTTTGCAATTCAAGAAGATGTTTTTTTTAAAGAGAAGTTTTACCTGATGATGAGTACGTCTCACGTGAATGGTTTGAAATCTTCTATTTCCAAATCAATTCCTTTGCTGACACCTGATGAAGTTTATGCGAATCAGATCTACCAGCCTATATCAAAGACAAGTAAATATGGTCGAGTCAAGGTAATCCGTGAATGGGAAGAGGATTCAAAGACTATTCGTTCAACAGACATTCTGCTGCTTGAAGATATTCCGCTTACTTTTCCGTTAGTAGCCGGAGTTATGGTAACGAAATTTCAGACACCATTGAGTCATGTTTCTTTGCTCGGACATAATCGAAAAATTCCTGTTTGTGCTTATACAGATTTGTTTTCCAATGCGGATCTTCTTGACATGGAAGGCAAGGTCGTAGAATTTACAGTGGAACAGGACACATTTTATCTACGACCGTCGAATGTCGATTTGACTGGGCGTATCCGATCTAAACGCCCGATAAGACTTAAATGCGACACATCCGTTGATACATTGATCCGAGCTGAGAATTTAAGGGAAAAACACGGTAAAATTGCTGGGAACAAAGCTGCAAACTTTGGTGAACTCCTTCAGTATTCGAAGAAGCTAGACTTCAAGACTCCCGAATCTGCTTTTGCTATTCCATTTGGTTGCTATAAAAAGCACAGTGATCGTGCAGGCATCAGAAACCTGCTAACGCAGCTATTCCAGAAGGATAATTTGAATCGCTCAAAAGAAGCCATTGAAGGAGACCTACAGTTGATCCGGTGGAAAATTCTGTCAACTCCTATAGATCCTGCACTGCTTTCATCTGTGGTAGACATGATCGTGGAATTAGGTGATTACAGACGAATGCGATTTCGGTCCTCAACAAATGCAGAAGATCGAGAAGGATTTTCAGGCGCCGGCTTGTATACTTCTAAGACTGGTGAGATAGGGAATCCAAAGAAACCGATCGATCAGGCAGTTAAGAAAGTTTGGGCTAGTTTATGGTCTTATGGTGCCTTTATGGAACGTGAGGCCTTCAACTTAGATCATCGCTATGTCGCAATGGGAATATTAGTACATCGATCTTTTCCAGATGAAGAAGTCAATGGAGTGGCAATCACAACCAACCTATATCGAGATAACTATATGGGGTTTGTTATAAATGCTCAGCTTGGAAATGAAAACGTGGTCCAGCCAACAAGTGGTATTGAATGTGATCAGTTTATCTGTTACCCGGATAAAACTACTTCAACGTATGGTAAGAAGAAAGGTGGGTTAGATATAATTACGTATTCAAGCTTGAACAAAGGAAAGCTTACCATGACCGAATCAGAAATTCAAGACTTTGCAAATGTATTAGAGCAACTTAAGAGACGGTATTTGAGGAAGCATTATACGGGTGGGACCTATTTTAATTTTGGCTTAGATGTAGAGTTTAAGCTCGATAAAGACACACGTCAGCTCTATGTTAAGCAGATGAGGCTGTTTAATAATTAACCCTTAAATTAGAATGCAAAGCCATCATTCTTCTCAACAATGTCCCAAGTGTGATCTGCTAACAACCACACTGTAGCAACGTACTCATAGTTTTTCGCAGATCTACCTCATTCGTTTTTAGCAATCATGGATAGTAAAAAGCTTGAATCCTCTTTTTGGCAGACGTGATATACGTGATTGATAATTGGTTGAAAATGCATTTCTGCATCATAGATTATTTCCTAGATCACTTTACGGTTATTCAACATTTTAGCTTGATCTGCGTGCAATTGCATCTGCTCATAAATCTGATTTAGCTGCATGTCTTTTGGATGCTCCATTGCAGACTATGAACGGCCTTTCAATTTGCCTTTATCATCAGGCTTTACTAACGTCTAACCAACATGGTGATCATACTCGAGTATGCTCGGGGTCTTTGTGATTTTATCCTTGTCTATCGGGTTATCAAACTATTCTGCCATCTAATGAAGATACGAATACCAACTGAAATATCAATCTGTCGTTTACTTGAAGTTATCAGCTACAATTAGTTCTTTGGTTCCGTGTCCCCAAGAGTAGAATCCTTCTTTTGATTTAACACCAAGTTTTCCGGCAGTTACCATATTTACAAGTAATGGGCAAGGAGCATATTTCGGGTTACCAAGACCATCATGAAGTACTTCCATAATTGCTAGACAAACATCTAGGCCAATAAAATCAGCCAATTGTAATGGACCCATTGGATGAGCCATTCCTAATTTCATTACTGTATCAATTTCTTCAACTCCTGCGACACCCTCGTTTAGTGTGATAATCGCTTCATTGATCATTGGCATTAATATTCTATTAGCCACGAACCCAGGATAGTCGTTTACTTCAACCGGAACTTTGTTCAGTTTGCGAGAAGTCTCCATAATCAACTCAGTCACTTCGTCAGAAGTAGAATAACCTCTAATGATTTCGACTAGCTTCATAATTGGAACTGGATTCATAAAGTGC
>DKPV01000079.1 GCA_002471375.1 Flavobacteriales bacterium UBA7325 | reverse complement strand
AAATCAAAAAGCTATAATTCAAAAGAAGATCCCAAAGCACAAAAAAAAGGACTCAAGGAATATATTTATGACTTGGCCTACCAATACCTTGTTTTACATGAATATCTTGCACAAAAGGATGAACCGTTTACGATTACCCCTTATTTGTATTTGCCAGATAAATCAAAGCGAAGTAAAACGGAAGGTTTGAACAGTCTGTTTAAACTGAGAGAGGAGGAGTTTTCAGGCAAAACATTTAAAGCCGTAGCTGTTGACATTGACGAAAACTACAAAAAAGACATTGAAAACGAGGACCTATTGGTATTGGTTGATCTTTACGATGAAGTCATTGAACTTCAAGAAGAAATCAAACAGCGAAGTACTGCATTCTTAAAATCTCTTAATCCAGTGCTGATCAATGAACAAGCCAAACTCAATAAAGGCTGTTTTTCATGTGAGTACAATGTAGCCAATGAAGAATTTATGGACAGTGGATTTGAGTTGTGCTGGAAAGAGAAGGATACCCCAAAACACGGTATTAATGACCTGTATTATGCGGGTTCTCTTGGGAAAAAGAGTTTGGGTATTGAAAACCTAGTGGATCATCTGATTGAGATCAATCGGCTCTCCCTAGATGACATACCTGAGGAATTCATCGGAGATGGATCAAGGGGGCAAAGACAACGCATACAATTGGAATTTACAGAACGTGAGCAGGAATATTTTTCAGATGACATGACTGAAGAACTCCAATGGACCTATCCATTACATTTTATTGACTTTGAGACCGCCACTGCTGCCCTGCCCTACCACAAAGGGATGAACCCTTATGAAGCCGTAGCTTTTCAGTGGTCCTGTCATACCATCAGAGAACCAGGAGCTGAACCCGAGCATTTTGAATGGATCAATCTGAGTCAAAAGTTTCCAAATTTTGATTTTGCCCGTGCCTTAATGGATTGTATTGGAACAGAAGGTACTGTTTTAATGTGGGCAACCCATGAAAACACCATTTTGCGAAATGTCTTTAACCAAATGGAAAAATATAATATTGAAGATGATGTACTCAAAGATTGGCTCAAAGGGATTGTGAAATTTGGCAAAGACGATAAAACCAGACTTCTTGATATGAATCGTTTTACTTTAGAGCATTACTTTCATCCCAAGATGAAGGGCAAAACATCCATTAAAAAAGTATTGCCCGCTGTGTTGTGCGAAAATAGCAGTACTCGCATCTCTCAATGGCTCAAAGAGTTTGATTCAAAATTCTCCCTATTAAATGAAGAAGATGGCAGAATTACAGACCCTTATGCGCAATTGCCTCCCTTAGATATCTTCGATCAAGCTGAAAAATATTTAAAAGACGGTGGTGGTGCCATGGCGGCCTATCAGGATATTTTGTTTGGGCTTCGTAAAAACGATGCTGAATCCTTAAAAGCCTACGAAAAAGGCCTGCTCAATTACTGTAAGCTAGATACTCTCGCTATGGTCATTATTTGGGAGCATTGGAAAACATCTTTGAGCACTTAACATTTACTGTGTTTGGTATTTGTTACGCTGAAGCTAAAACACTAAACTAAAAAAGCCTCCCAAAGGGAAGCTTTTTGTTTGTGACCCCGGCAGGAAGGAGTTCAAACTTTTTAGAGGATTTTATCAAAATCAAAATCAAAATTTCAACGCTGAAAGGATTAGAACTGTATTAAACCAATATTTTCTGTTATCTTTCACAAAGTGCCTCGAAACCTTTAATTTTGCCTCCATATTATTCGTTCAAATGCTCACACATCTATCTTCGCTTAATTTAGTTTTATTTATATTCCTGTCACTTCAATCATTTGCCCAGTTATCTCAGGAAACATACGACAACTTACAAAACAATTATAATTACACGTTTTGGAATGATAACTTCAAAACTTCGGGTGTTCAAGATAGAGAATTCACTATCCAGACTAGTGGTTTTGGTCTTAAAATAAACTACACCGACCTGACCGTTACGAACATGGAGCCAACAACTAGCTCGCTTACATCCGAACAGGCTTTTTCTTTGTCTGATAATTCGCTATTTCCCAATGTAACAAGTGGAGATATAAACTATCGAATTCTCCAGAATGGAAATGTTCTACATGCGAAACCGGTAAACCCAACTAATTCAGGGATCAAGATTAGTCAAATGGCGGAATATGGAATCTGGCAGAATCGCAGGTTTTTGGATAGTCTTAATTACACAAATAGTGCAGACGTATACGGTTCATTCAGTGGCATCGAATTCACGAACTGGCATAACCGGTTTAAAATCACGTTCTATGTAAAACCGAGAACAAACATTCTAAACGGTCAATTGGAGCTTGAAATAGAAATTCCAACCATTTACAGCACAATGTACAGCTCGGGAGCAATTTACGGCTTTGCCAATTCACAGGATCAGGGTTTTGCCATTAAAGGCGGCACAAACTCTGTGAACACTTTAGCAAGTCCAGGAGTAATAAAAACTACTATGACTCAGCAAGATTTATTGGCTGATTCACTCTATGAGGTCAGCTTAATTATCTATCCGTTAAAACAGAATCTCTCAAGTAATTTTCTAGATGTATTTGATGATGGAAATGATTTCCTAATCACATCTAATCAAACTTTACCAAACACTACAGATAATGCGGTAGTTAACTTTGATCAAAATGAAGGAGTTTACATTATTGACATCCCAAAATACACAATGGGTCAGTACAACTGTCCTACGGCTGAACTTCTTCAGAATATACAATTTGACATTGAAAATACAACTAACACAAATAAGCGCATTCGATTATGCTTTCGGCAGGTTCCGGCTGTGAATGTTACTGGATTCTCCTCGATGCTGAGAGGTAGAAATGGTGATCCACTTGGTATACCACTACAAATTTCAAAAAACTGGCATGGGAGCTCTTCAAGTGCACTTCATGCTGGGTCATGGATCAAAGAATACGTTGAGCTGATCATCCCCGCAAATAGCACAGAAGAATTTGATTACACGCGAGTCGGAGCCAAATGGGGAGAAACATATGGTGCATTTTCACATCAATTAAGTGTTGTAGGAGCTGGAGTTTGGCGCGGTGGATGGCTTGAAGCTGGTCTAGGCTCGTTCGGGGAAAATATTACCCACTCTCCAGATTATGAATACGGAAATTCTAATGGCTGTGATTTTCGCCCATTTCTGGTAACTAATCAAAACCAAGGGGGTACATCACAAGAGTGTCGTTGGACTGGTAACCTCGGTGGATTGGATTTCGGACATTATACAAACGCCAGCAATCAGCGTATTTATCAAAGTCAGGTAAAAACTAGGTTCAAACGTTATGGTCCGAACCTTTCTGAAACATCCATCGCAACTATTTCTTCGGATCTGAAGTTGAAAATGGATTACACATTTCATCTCAATAGATCAAATGACATGACACGAGTATATTACAAATTGAAACTTCGTGCTCTGGATTCTATTAGTTTCAATCGGTTTGATCTTTTTCAACTTGGGGGAGATATTTATAACACACTGGTTGCTCAATCTGTTGTCTATGGAAGTGAAATAGGGGTTTCTGGTATGTTCGCACCTACTAATTCTGGTTCCAATGATTACACTTCTGGACACCAAGCATTAAATGGTAATCAGCCTTGGATCTGGATTGATGGAGAATGCAATTATAGCCCATTAGGAAGTAACCTGAACATTGATGCTAATGCTGGAGTGATTATTCGATCCTATTCAGGAGTCTTTAATGGAATTACGGACAATACTCCATATTTGCGGGAGCGTTCAAGCTCCATTGGCTTTTCTAGTCCAACAGGATTAAACCCTACATCTTATTGCTTAGTTCCGCCACAAGGTGTAACAGGTTTTTCTCCTGGGGATAGTATTGAATTGCTATTGGAGGTATGTTTGATACCCAAGTCTGCAAACGATTATTATGGTAATGATTCTCTGTATGCACAGACGTTGAGTACCTATGGAAACTCATGGCAACCTTTGTTTAATGAAGTAGTGTTTAATCAGCCTATTGCGTTCTCTGGTTCTTCATCAATTACGCAGGGTTACCCCATTCGAATAGAGACCATTAACAATGAGGCTATGGTTCAGATTGAAGGAGGTAAGAATTACGTGCCAATTATATTTACTCATTTGGACTCGATATACGATCCTTCTCTGTGGAAACGTACGAACAATTGTTGGGAGCTTATCGATCAATCGAATTGGGGTAAGGATTTTTGGCAGACGGATTATGACCCTGTTCTTGAGAAATTCGAGATTACGTACAATGTAAATCATGATATTGGTGATTCGCTAACATTGAACACTTATTACTTTGGAAATAACCCTCCCCCTGTAGAGTCAACCGATACGGTTATTGCATGTGATTCAATTGTTTGGATTGATGGGGTGACCTATGTCACTTCGACCACGAATGTAATGGATACATTGCTCACTACCTCGGGATGTGATTCACTAGTAACACTCGACTTAACGATTCATCCCTCTGATTTCAGTATGGATGTTATTTCCTCGTGTGAGCCTTACACTTGGATTGATGGCATTACGTACACTGCTGCGAATAGTGGTGCCTCCTACATTTTACAGAATGTAAATGGTTGTGATTCTACTGTTATTTTGAATTTTACCTTGGACAGTGCGGATGTATCTGTTATTGACAACTCGCCAACGCTAGTCGCCAACGCAACAAATGCAGTATATCAGTGGATTGATTGCGCAACGAATACTTTAATCTTACAAGAGACAAGCCAAGCTTTTACGGCCCAAAATAATGGAAGTTATGCCGTTATTGTCGACGATGGGGCGTGTATCGATACTTCAATTTGTGTTACCATAGATAATGTGAGCGTTGATCTGTTGGATTTAGAGAATGATATTATCTTATTTCCAAATCCCACGAAAGGTGAATTAACTTTGCAGTTCACACAACCAGTTCAGACAAAAATTAAACTGATTACTGTAGATGGTAGGGAAGTTCTGGAAGGGGGCTATAACGATGAGAAGGTTATTATTGACCTAAGTAATATGGCTTTTGGCGTTTACTTTTTGGAAGTTTCCCGTGGCAATGGTAATAACAGGGTTGTGAAACAAGTAATTAAAAATTGACATTCATTATTCACGTTAAATTATTGTGTTTAGTCGATATTGAATTGCTTTTAAATAAAAGCATTGAAGGTGAAAAAGGATAAGTTTAACAAAACCAAAAAACTCCCTCAAACCTAATATTTAAGGGAGTTTCCAACGTTTTGTGACCCTGACAGGATTCAAACCTGTAACCGCTGGAGCCGAAATCCAGTGCGCTATTCAGTTGCGCCACAGGGCCATTTTTCTTGGCTTGTGGAGTAACTACATCTACATTATATCAGTTGCGCCACAGGCCCCATTTCCTGCAAAATTAACAGGAACCCGTGAATGTCCAAGTAAAAACTCGTCGATTGTGCGCTTTTAACCGCGAAATCAAATATTTTTGTTGTCGATGCGTTTGTAGGCATATAATAATAAGCAATGCGACTACTTTTTATTCTCATTTTATTCTCAAGCGGAGTTTCCGCACAAATTGGAACGGGCCAATGGCGCCTCCATATTCCTTCCCAAATTGCAGGTGATGTAGTTGCACTCTCGGACCGTGTATTTACCGCTTTTGACAATGGGGTTTCGGAATACGATTATAGCTCAAGCGAACTCACAACATGGGACGTAGTTACAGGCTTATCTGACATCACGATCTCTTGTCTAGGACATTCAAGCAGCACAAATTCAGTATTTATTGGGTATGAGAACGGGAATATCGATCACATACGGAACAATGAAGTAACTAACATTCCTGCCATTGATCTTGCTGAGATTCAGGGGTCGAAAAAGATCTACAAAATCGTTGAACACGAAGAATACATGTATTTTGCGACGGGGTTCGCGATCGTGAAAATTGACCCGATTAAAAATGAAGTACGTGATACCTATTATCCAACAAATGGGAATCAATCCATTGTGGATGTTGAGTTTAGAAATGACACTATTTTTGCGTTAACAGAAGTGCTTATGTACACTGGGGACATTAATAACGTTGCCCTTGCCGATCCTTCTCAATGGACAGTTGACACACGTGTTCCGACACTCAGCTCGAATGAATACCGTGAAATCGCGAAGGTGAATAACGAACTATTTATCTTATACGTCGACGAGGCTTATGGACTGGACACCGTTTATCACCTTACTAGTGCAGGACTGGATACAACGATGTCAGAATCCTTTACGATGGAGATTTCTGCGATAGATAATATTGATGGAAAGCTAGGCGTGAACTACCAAGGTGCTACAATTACCTATAACATTAATTACACGCAAGATTTAATTATAGCTAATTACGGATTTGGGACAGCACACGCGAGTCGCGTTCATTACCGAGATGGTATTCACTGGATAGCTGATTCTAAAGTAGGTCTTGTCAAAGTTGAAGGAGGTTCCATGGAAAATATTACGTTTTCAGGCCCACCTAAGAACGATTTTTACTCGATGGACTGGTCTCGCGGAAAACTTGCAATTGCAGGTGGAGGTGTAGCCGGAAACATTTCGCTCTACCGTAACAGTGGCGTATATACATTTGAGAACGAAGAATGGAGTTTATTAGATAAGAACAATTCAAGTATTTGGGGCGCTGCAGATATTTGGGATTTCCTTGCTGTTGCTATTGATCCTCGAGACAAAGATGTTGTTGCGATTGGAACTAACTCCTTTTTACCGCTTTCATTTACAGATGAATCAGGTCAGGTGGTTGATACGATGACTGCAAATAATTCTGGTGTAGAGGTTACTTCGATTGGAATTGGGATGTCATTGATTTCTTCCCTGAAATATGACAATTCAGGAAATCTTTGGGTATTGAATGGAGGTACTGTGGAACCATTGAAAGTTTTGACGAAAGACGGTGATTGGCAATCGTTCAATCTTGACCCAGAAGCGAGTAATAAGTTTTCGCAACGAATGGTGTTGGATAATGATAATAACAAGTGGTTTTCATTTCGAGCCGGGGATTTGTATGGTTTTAACGATAATGATACGCCTACGGACCTAAGTGATGACTCTTATGTCAAATTAAACTCTGGGAGTCAATCTGGAGCCTTGCCATCGTCTGCTGTAACTGCATTAGCAGTTGATCAGGACAATGAACTTTGGATAGGTACGGATAATGGGTTTGCAGTACTGTATAATGCGCCAAGTGCTTTTGGTGCTTCGGCAGGGGATTACAATGCGCAAAGAATTAAAGTAGAGTTTGAAGGGAACGTAGAATACGTATTAGGTGCGACAGCTATTTCCGATATCGAAGTAGATGGTGCAAATCGTAAGTGGTTCGGAACAGATAATTCAGGCATCATCTTGTTATCAGCAGATGGACTTGAAATCATCGAGCAACACACCGTCGAGAATTCGCCTTTGATTTCGAATACAATTCTTGATCTTCAATTGGATCACAATACGGGAGAGCTGTTCATCATTACGGATAAAGGTTTGATTTCGTACCGTACGGATGCTACTGCAGGAAACAGTGATTATTCTGAGGTGACGGTATTTCCAAACCCTGTGCGACCCGATTTTACGGGGCCGATCACAATTCAGGGAATTAAAGGTGATTCGGATGTGAAAGTAACAGATGCAGGAGGTAATGTAGTTTACCATGGTTCATCAAATGGGGGAACAGCAACTTGGGATGGAAAGAAACTAACTGGAGAACCTGTAGCAACGGGGGTATATTTTATTTGGACTGCTCCTAACGATAGTGATGTCAAAGGAAGAAAAGTTGGAAAGGTTTTAGTTGTTCGCTAATGAAAACAACGGACAGAGGTATTTTTCTTCACCGGTTAGCCTATTCGGATACCAGTTTAATTATTACATTTCTCACGAAGTCTTCAGGGCTCAAAAAGTTCATTTTCAAAGGAGGTAAGAAGAAGGCACACAGTCTCTTTCCAATGTCGATCGGGGAGCTATCTTTTTACGATCGAAAGGAGAGTTCTTTGCTTCAGTTGACAGCAGTCGATCCGGCAACTTCGCATCAATTCCAGTTTGATCCAATCAAATCAACGATTGCTTTTTTTCTTGCGGAGGTAATTCGGAAATGTGTCCATCAGGATGAGGTAGATTCTACATGTTATGACTTTATAGAGCAAAAAGTGGAGGAGCTAGATGCTTCAGAGGATTATCAATACTTCCCAATCAATTTTCTAGTCGACTTCACAGAAATATTAGGCGTTCAGCCTTACGTGAAGAATGATTCTGGTTCGTATTTCAACTTGGACGAGGGTACATTTGAATCACACAGTAGAATTGATTTGCGCGAAGCCTCAGGCGCTCCCGCTGATCTAATCCGTAATCGGATTCTGGGAAATGGAACGGTCGATTACACACGAATGGATCGAGAACAAGCGTTAGAGACGATGCTAGATTATTACCGAATTCATATTCCAAACTTCGGGGTCTTAGATTCCTATGAGATCGTGAAGGAAATTCTTCATGCATAAAAAAACGTCACCCAAATGGATGACGTTTGTACTAAAGATCTAGTCGGAAATTATTCTTCCTATTTTTCTTCTTTTCGTTGCTCTTTAATGAAAACATTCGTGAGGCTGAACACTTCCATCGGACTTGCCGCGAAGTCTCTAACACGAGCATTAATCATTACAATGTGGTCGTCAGTTAATACAGGCATCACTGCTGCTTGATCAACAACCATTTGATCACACTTAACTAATATTTCCATTCGCTTAGCAGGATCGCTTTCTGAAGCTGCAGCCTCGAACAATTTATCAAATGCTTCATTTGAAAATTTAAATGAATTGACACTTGAAGAACCACCTTCTAGGTTTCCACTGTAGAATAACCCTAGGAAGTTTTCTGGATCTGGGTAATCAGCAATCCATCCTGATCTCCAAATCTTAGCAGTACCATTTGCAATCGCTTCTTCACGTTCATCAATTGAACAAAGCTTGATGTTTAAATCAACGTTTAAGTTCTCTTTTACCTGTGCCGAAATCGCTTGACACATTTTGTGAATTCCAGATCCTTTTGTGGCATTCACATAAAAATCAAGAGTAGGGAAGTTAGCACCGTTTGAATAGCCAGCTTGTGCCATTAAAGACTTTGCTCGGTCAACATTCAAAGAATGTCCATCAACAGCGTCATTGTCGTAGTCTGCCATTTGAGGAACAAATCCATTCAGCGCTGCCCAACCTTCACCTTCTAGGTAATTGTCGATAATTTCTTCTCTGTCGATTGCTAAGTTGAAAGCCTGACGAACACGTAGATCGCTGAATTCTTCACTTTCACAAGCCATTGCAATGTATGACATGCTCAAACTTGGTTTACCTTCAACTTTATGCTTTACGTTTTTTCCGTCTTGAGCTTCTTGAAGCGATCCAAGGATGTGCTCAATTTCTTCAACTGGAATTTCAAGAACGAGGTCAATCTCTTTCTTTCTAAATGACATGAATTCACTTCGCTTGTCTTTTGAGTAAGTCATTTCAACTTTATTCAAGAATGGAAGTTGGTTTCCGAAATCATCTTTTCTCCAGTAAGCTGGATTACGTTCGAGTGTAATCTTCGATCCCGCCATTTCTTCTAACATGAACGGGCCACTTCCTACTGGGTTTTTGTCTATTTTCTTATCTCCGTAATGCTCGTAAGCTTTCTTCGAAATAATTCCGAGTCCAGGATTAGTAAGTACACGCTCGAAACCAGGAGAAGCATTTGTCAACGTAATCTCTACACTATTTCCTTTTACCTTGATTCCAGAGATTCCAGAACTAGGGATGCTTTTTGTCGATTTTTTAAAGAACGCATTCGCTCCTTCGATACGATCTTTTAGTAGGTAACTAATCTGGTTACTTTCCAAGCCAGAACAAGCCATTTCAAATGTGAATTTAACATCCTCTGCAGTTAATTCCTCTGCCTCTCCACCAAAACATTCGTTTGAGTGGAACATAACTCCTTTACGAATTTTGAATGTGTATACCTTTGCATCAGAACTCATTTCGAAGCTTTCTGCAACACCAGGAATTACCTTCATGCTTCCAGCATCGAAAACCATGAGCGGTTCGTAAATCTGAGCAATTAGTCTTGAAGTGTAAAGGAATGCAGTATGCGCTGGGAAAAGTGTTTTTACTTTTTCTGGTGACATGAATTTGAATTCACCACCATATTGTTTTCCCCCTTTTGCAACTAGATCTTCTGTTGCAGGTTCAGTGTCTCCGCAAGAGGAGAAAACTATTCCAGAGAGTATGAGTAACGAGAGTAATATGAATCTCATAGTTGTAAAGAGTTTTTAGACCCACAAAGATAAAAAAAATTGGATGTAATCCACGCTATTAGTAACCCATCGCTTGTCGCACTCGATTCAATACTTTAGACGAAACATTTTGAGCCTTTTCCTGACCGATTTTCAAAGCTGTTTCAACCTCTTCCGGGTGAGCAATCAAGTGATTATAACGCTCGCGTTCCTTGCTATACTTATCAATGATTAATTCGAAGAGCGCTTGCTTCGCATGGCCATATCCATAACCTCCACCAGCGTAATTTTTTCTCATTTCATCTTGTTGGGATTCAGAAGCAAGTAATCGATACAATGCAAAGATGTTACACGTTTTAGGGTCTTTTGGATCGTCCAATCCTTTAGAATCGGTTGAAATACCCATTATTTGTTTGCGTAGTTTCTTATCTGCTAGAAAGATATTAATCTCATTCCCACGAGATTTACTCATTTTTTGTCCGTCAGTTCCGGGTATGAGCATCGTGTCTTTTTGAAGCTTTACTTCTGGGATGACAAATAACTCACCATTCACGTTATTCATTCGATTGGCAACATCACGTGTAAATTCTAGATGTTGTTCTTGATCTTTTCCAACAGGAACAATTTCTGCATCATACAATAAAATGTCAGCAGCCATAAGAATAGGATAGGTGAATAATCCTCCATTTACATCTTCTAGTCGATCTTTCTTGTCTTTAAAACCGTGCGCAATTTGCAATCTTGAGAAAGGAAAATGACACAGTAGGTACCACGTCAATTCCGTAACTTCAGGAATATCACTCTGACGGTAAAAAACTGATTTTTCGGGATTTAACCCAAAAGCCAACCAAGTAGCAGCTGTAGATAACGTGTTTTCTCGCAGGGTAGAGCCATCCTTTATTTGCGTTAACGAATGAAGGTCAGCGATGAATAAAAACGATTCATTTTCAGGTTGATTCGCCATGTCAATCGCAGGGACGATGGCCCCTAGTAGGTTTCCTAAATGAGGAGTGCCTGTACTTTGTATACCTGTGAGAATTCGTGCCATTTACAACTGGTTTTTAAAACGAAATTAGTCATTTTGACAAGATTAACGCTCACGCTAAGTAAATTCCTATATTTGAACTTCATGGGAAAAGTACTAGGCGTTTTTTCGTTTATTTGGAAGCTCTATGTGGCGATCATTTTCGTGATCCTCGCATTGATCTACCTGCCTATTATTTACCCTCTACTTTTTAGTCTAAAAAACAAGAAACGGGCGTTCAAAGTTTTCGTTTTTTGGAGCTGGTCGGTTAGAGTGTTATGCTTTTACCATGTAAAAAAAGTCAAGAAAAGCGAATTACCAAAAGGTCCATTCATCATTGCCGCGAATCATATTTCTTACTTGGATATTTTCTTATTGTATTCCATCTTACCGAAGGACGAGTTTTTGTTTTTAGGAAAAGGGGAACTTTTGAAATACCCGATTATTCGACATTATTTCAAACATTTGAATATTCCAGTTCATCGTGGAAGTGCTATTAAATCTGCTCGATCGCTTGTAAAGGCAAAACAAGAAGTGAAGAATGGATGGTCTCTTGTGATTTTCCCTGAAGGTAGAATTCCTGATTTGAATCCAAAGCAGATCGGATATAAGACCGGAGCATTTCAGCTTGCGAAAGAGCTGCACTTGCCAATATTACCAATGACATACACCAACAACCATCTTTTGTTCTCGGACCCTTCTGACATTTTAGGTAGAGCGCATCCTGGTATTTCTCGTGTGTATATTCACGATTACATCTCTTCTGAGGAAGTAGAAGCCCTCGACAAAAACGCGTTGAAGAATCGTTGCTTTGATATTATCAATGAACCACTTCTTCAAGAATATCCTGACCTGAATGATAAATACTGATAGCGGTTTCTTGGGAACCAACATTTACAGACATATCTAACATATCACAAGGCACGCATGTCACTTGTGCCTCTATTGGTTGATTTAGACCAAAAGTAATGGCCAGTATAAGTA
>DKPV01000012.1:12919-15249 GCA_002471375.1 Flavobacteriales bacterium UBA7325 | reverse complement strand
ACCTACTGTTCCAGTAAATGATGCTGGTTGTCTAATTGATCCACCTGTGTCACTACCAAGAGCAGCTGTACACATACCAGCCGCAACAGCCGCAGCAGACCCACCTGAAGATCCTCCAGGCACCATATTAGTTCCAATTGGGTTAATGACAGGTCCAAACGAAGAGTTCTCATTCGAACTTCCCATGGCGAACTCATCACAATTCAATCGGCCGACGATAATTGCATCCTCATCAATCAATCTTTGCACTGCTGTTCCTGTGAATAAGGACTCGAAGTCTCCCAAAATTTGAGAAGCCGCGTTGAGCTTATGCCCAGTATAACAAAGATTGTCTTTTAAACCGATAACCATACCTGCCAGTTTACCTGCGGTACCGTTTTTTAGTTTTTCATCCACACAAGAAGCCTGTTCTCTTGCTGAAGATTCAAAAACTTCTAGAAATGCATTAAGATTTTTGTTGGCTTCGATTTGAGCCAAGTACCCCTCAAGGATTTGGATAACCGATTCACCCGAAGCAAGAGCATTCTTTACTTCAGCATAGCTGCGAAAGGTACGCATGCTTACTTTTTTTCTTCTGTATCAGACGCAGGATTTGCCTCATCCGGCTTAGATGCATCCTTAAACTCTTTCATTCCTTTTCCAAGGCCTTTCATGAGCTCAGGAATTTTCTTTCCTCCGAACAACAATAACGCTACGACTAAAATGGCGATTACTTGCCATGCACCAAAAGCTAAAATCATCTTTACAAATATTAAATTGTATACAAAGTTACTTATTATGGCCGAAAGACCTCACTTTTTAAGCAAAACCCTTATGAAACGACCATAAAAGATGTTAAATCTAAATTACTTGAGTTTACGAGCAACTTCTACTTCCTCGAATGCTTCAATGACATCATCAACTTGAATATCGTTGAATTTCTCCACGTTAAGTCCACACTCATAGTTGTTTTTCACCTCTTTAACGTCATCTTTGAATCGTTTCAACGACCCAAGAGTACCTGTATGAATAACCACACCGTCACGAATCACACGGATCTTAGATGAGCGTTTGATTAGACCACTCAAGACGAAACACCCAGCAATCGTACCAACCTTCGTGATATTGAATACCTCACGGATCTCGGCAGAACCAAGTACTTTTTCTTCGATGTCTGGTGAAAGCATGCCTTCCATCGCATCTTTTATCTCATCAATCGCTTTGTAGATTACTGAGTAAAGACGGATATCAATTTGCTCCTCATCGGATAAGCGGCGTGCGCCTAGTGTAGGACGAACCTGGAATCCTATAATGACCGCATCAGATGCTGACGCCAAGTTTACATCTGCCTCGGAAATTGCTCCAACTCCCTTATGGATGATGTTCACTTGAATTTCTTCTGTAGATAGGTTCAATAATGAATCTGAGAGTGCCTCGATTGATCCATCAACATCACCTTTAACGATAATATTAAGTTCCTTGAAGTCACCGATAGCCAAACGACGACCGATCTCATCAAGAGTAATATGCTTAGTAGTTCGAAGTCCTTGCTCACGGTATAGTTGCTCACGTTTAACAGCGATATCTTTCGCTTCACGCTCATCTTCTAATACGTAGAATTTATCTCCGGCTGAAGGTGCACCGTTAATACCAAGAATAGAAACTGGCATTGAAGGAAGTACTTCTTCAACAGGTCTTCCATGCTCATCATGCATTGCTCTAACCTTACCACTGTAACGTCCAACTAATACAACATCACCGATACACATTGTACCTGCTTCTACAAGCATATTGGTTACATAACCTTTCCCTTTATCAAGAGAAGACTCAATAACAGTTCCTAATGCATTTTTATTCGGGTTAGCCCTCAATTCAAGCATCTCTGCTTCAAGAAGAACTTTATCTAATAAAAGATCAATGTTTAAGTTTTGCTTCGCAGATATCTCTTGGCATTGGTATTTACCACCCCAATCCTCAACGAGAATATTCATTGCAGAAAGCTGCTCTTTAATTTTATCAGCGCTTGCACCAGGTTTATCGATCTTATTGATCGCGAAAATCATTGGTACATCAGCAGCCTGTGCGTGTGAAATAGCCTCTTTCGTTTGAGGCATCACATCATCATCCGCTGCGACAATAATTATGGCGACATCGGTAACTTGAGCACCACGAGCACGCATGGCCGTAAAGGCCTCGTGACCAGGAGTATCTAAGAAGGTCATTGTGCGGCCATCTTTCAACTCAACGTTATATGCACCAATGTGCTGTGTAATTCCTCCGGCCTCACCATCGGTTACATTTGCATTTCTAATTCTATCAAGAAGCGATGTTTTACCATGATCTACGTGACC
>DKPV01000012.1:0-12609 GCA_002471375.1 Flavobacteriales bacterium UBA7325 | reverse complement strand
ACCATGATCTACGTGACCCATTACCGTGATAATAGCAGCACGTGGAAGCAAATCCTCCTCTTTATCCTCAACAATCGGAATAGACTCTTGAACCTCTGCACTTACGAACTCACACTCATATCCGAACTCCTCAGCAATAATCTGAATTGTTTCAGCATCGAGTCGTTGGTTAATTGAGGCAAATATTCCGAGCGTCATACACGCTGAGATAATTTCCGTAGAACTTACGTTCATCATATTCCCTAATTCGGAAACAGTAACAAACTCAGTAAGCTTTAGGATTTTATCCTCGTATGCAGCAGCGATTTCTTCCGCTTCACGACGCATCGATGCAGTCTCTCTTTTAGATCGACGATTCTTAGAGGCCTTTGACTTCCCTCCTTTATTGGAAAGACGTGCAAGTGTCTCTTTAATCTCTTTCTGAATATCAGCTTCTGTAATTTCGGGTTTTTCAACTCTTACTTTCTTTCCGCCTTTATTACCACGTGCACCTCGTCCGTTTCCAGCATTAGGGTTGGTACCCTGTGTCTGCTTAGATGGATCAATTTTCCTAACACGTTTTCTCTTCTTTTTATCAGCGCTAGATGTTCTAGGCTTCTCTACAGGAAGTTCAATTTTTCCAACAACGTTAGGTCCAGTAAGCTTCGCTCTTTGAACTCTAATTGTTTCAGTTTCCACATTAGGCTTCGCTTCCTCTTTCGGTTTCTCCTCTTTCTTTTCTTCAGGTTTAGCAGCTTTTACTTCCTCCTTAATTGGAGCTTTCTTTTCTGCTTTTTCTTCGGCTTTCGCCTCCTTAGACTTCTTATCTGGACGTGTCTTCGTGTTAATTGAACCTAAATCAATCTTTCCTAGCACCTTTACTCCGCCGTCTTTCTTCTCCTCTTCGACTGGCTCTTCCTCTGTCTTCTCAACGACAGGTTCAACTGATACTTCTTCCTCAATAGGAGTCGTTTCTTCTTCAACAACTTCGACTACCTCAGGAGTAACAACCTCCTCAGTAACCTCTTCAACCACTTCCTCAACAACCTTGTCTGTTTCTGTTTCCGTTTCAGCTTCCACTTCCACTTCCACTTCTTCAGACTTATCTTTGTCTCTAAGTGAGATAGTCTCTCTTTTCTCTCGAGCTACCGGCTTTTGCTTCGTTTTCTCTTTTAGGTCGTGATCTGCAGCAAATTCAGTGCTCAACATTTCATACTGATCATGCGTCAACTTTAAGTTCGGTGACGGATCAATGTTTACTCCATTGCTCTCTAAGAATTCGACGATGGTTGATATACCAACGTTAAATTCTCCTGCTGCTTTTCCTAATCTTACTGGTTTCGCCATAATCGCTTTGTGCGCCCTCTCGGTTACTGTTTCTTTTTTAGGTGTCTAAATATACTTAATTGCGTCGATTTACTCGAACTCAGATTGTAGTATTTTAAACACTTCCTTGATGGTTTCATCCTCAAGATCTGTTCTTTTTTCAAGATCAACTACTGAGATTTCTAATACAGACTTCGCCGTATCACATCCTATTGCTTTCAATTCATCTATAATCCATGAATCGATTTCATCCGCAAACTCTTCTAAATCAACATCTTCAATGTCAACTTCACCTTCGCGGTAAACATCTAATTCATATCCTGTTAAGCGTCCACCTAACTTAATATTGTGTCCCCCTTTACCGATTGCAAGTGAAACTTGGTCTGGCTTCAAGAAAACCTTTGCTCTAGCTGCTTCCTCATCGATTTCAATCGAAGTGATTTTCGCTGGAGATAAAGCACGTTGAATGAACAACTGTGGGTTGCTCGTATAATTAATTACATCGATGTTCTCATTTCTCAACTCACGAACGATTCCATGAATTCGAGAACCTTTCATACCAACACATGCTCCTACTGGATCTACACGATCATCGTATGACTCTACCGCCACTTTCGCACGCTCACCTGGTTCACGAACAATTCTCTTGATTGTAATCAACCCGTCAAACACCTCAGGAACCTCTAGCTCGAACAAACGCTCTAAGAATTCACCTGCAGTTCTTGATAAGATAATTACTGGACTGCTATTACGCATGTCTACTTTTGCAACTACAGCGCGAATAGACTCTCCTTTTTTGAAATAATCAGAAGGAATCTGCTCAGATTTAGGAAGTAACAATTCATTTCCTTCATCATCAAGAACCATGATTTCTTTCTTCCAAACTTGGTAAACCTCACCAGTGATGATATCCCCAATACGTTCTTTGTAAAGTTTGTAAAGGTGATCTTTTTCAAGCTCCATGATTCTAGAAATCAAGTTTTGACGAAGCGATAGAATATTTCTACGCCCAAAGTCATTAAACTTGAACTCTTCTGTAACCTCCTCTCCGATTTCAAAATCAGGCTCGATTTTAATTGCATCGTCGTAGGCAATCTCTGTGTTAACATCTTCCACCTCGCCGTTATCAACGATTTCTTTATTAAGGAAGATTTGAACATCACCTTTATCGATATTCACAATTACATCGATGTGCTCATCTGTATTGAACTTCTTTTTAAGCATCGCACGAAACACGTCCTCAAGAACGTGTTGCATCGTTTGCTTATCAATGTTCTTCAGTTCCTTGAACTCCGAAAACGATTCGATCAATTCTAAACTGTCCATTTTTCTACTTATTTATTGTTCGCTTAATAATTCAAAGGTGACCATCACTTAAAGGACAGTACTACCTTCGTTTGTCTTATATTCTCCATCGGGATGACGTGGTCTTCCACAATGGTTTCTTTTTTCTTCTTTCCTTCGATGCGCTCTTTTCGAGTTGTTTGCAACGTTATGCTTTCCTCAGTGGCAGCGATCAATGTACCCTCTAGTTTACCAGAACCTTCAGACATCTTAACTTTAACGTCTCGACCTATGTTTTTTACATACTGAGGTAAAACGCGTAAACCTCGATCCAAACCAGCAGATGTTACTGTAAGTTCAAAATCTTGCTCTTCTCGATCAAGGTTATGTTCAACATTCCTTGATACTCGAATACAATCATCAACAGATACATTCCCTTCGTACTTATCAAGCTCCACTTGAATCACGTTGGCAGATGATATGTTTAATTCAACAACAAACAGTCCGTTATCCAGTTCTGCAATCCTCTCATCAATGAGCGCTAATACTTTCTTTTTACTAATCATCAGTTACAAAAAGAGGGGACTCATGTCCCCTCGTTCTTTAATATCCATCATGAATGTGCTGCAAATATACGTGTATTTTTTTATTTAACAAGTTTCTTCATCATTGCTGTCAGCTATACAAGGCACTGGAGACCAGATTTTGATCATTAATGTCGTTTCTTTTTCAGACCTTTGTATAAATCGAGAATATGCTGGTTGAAGTAAAAGACAAAGTCGTATCAACTCAAATTTTTGACAGAAAATTTGTGTGTGATCTTAGTGCTTGTAAAGGTGCGTGCTGTATTGAAGGTGATGCTGGAGCCCCGCTCACATTAGAGGAGGTGGACATACTCGAAGACAACCTTGAAGTCATTAAGCCCTATATGCGAAAGGAGGGAATTGAGGCAATTGATAAAACGGGTGTTTTCTATATGGACCAGGACAATGAACCTGTGACTACTTTGGTGAACGATGCTGAATGCGCCTTCGTTTTTTTTGATGAAAACGGGATTACAAAGTGCTCTGTTGAGCAAGCACATTTAGCCGGAAAGTTGGACTTTAAAAAGCCTCTCTCTTGTCATTTATACCCTATCCGGACTAAGAAATTCAATGATTTCACAGCGCTTAACTATGATGAGTGGAAAATTTGTGAGCCTGCCTGTGATTGTGGAGATAAGTTGGATGTTCCAGTATACAAATTCCTAAAAGAACCATTAGTTCGAGCCTTTGGAGAAGAGTTCTTTAAAGAGCTTGAGGTTGTGGCTAGTGAGATTAAAAATCGTTAAAACATCCTATTTATTGCAAACCTATTGATCCCTGTCCATTTCTGGAAAGGGATCAAAGTGATGAATATTATCCACAATTGAATGAACGATACATCTACCAAGATGGTTGTAAAAACATGAAACGTTATTCCTATAACAATAAGGGCAACATCGAACTTTCGTGTAAAGAACCCAACTATGAATACCGCTTCCATGGTTACACCCATTATCAAAAGTCCATCCATTAAGGCGGGGTGATCCATTAGTGAAATCATAATTTGCTCAAAAAAGGAGGGATCAAAGGTCTTTTCTGCCATTCGGTCTAAATAGTTATGGTCTATAAGCCAACGCATCTGTCCTGGATTAAAAACTGAGCCTCGGGCAAGCTTCCATATAGCAGCAGAAGCATAAACATAGAGTAGCGCATAGCGTGCTCCAGCAAACCAAATTGAGAATTGTTTGATGGTGCTCGTGCAAAAAGGCAACAACAAAAATAAGAGCGTAATTATGTTGTGGTAATGCCAGCTCATGAATGAGTTGAGGCTAATCAAATAGAGAATAAACGTTAAGGTGGAGAGTATGGTAAACACTAATTTCTTAGGCCATACTATAGCGCTAATCGTAAAGCCGAATAGCAATATGTTAAAGACTATTCCTCCCCAGTAATTTTGAGATATTAACTCAACAAGACCTGTCCAATGTATGAGCCAATAAGTTAGATCTATGTCTGTTCTGATTAACACTGGTGACTCCAACTGTGAAATCAATAGACCTGCACTCCATTGATAAAGGAGCACTGCAAGGATCCATGAAAAGACCACTCGCGTCAATATCGCTCTAGACTTATTGTTGAATTCGAATATCATCGTTCTAAACTTGCAATTGGCTCAAGGTTCATCTTCTTTGCAGATCGCTTACCATTCTTGTAAGTTGGCACAATATCCAAAATTCCAACTTCTATCGTTTCGACTTTAACGTCACATGTTCTTTCGACATACCGAGATAGCCATGGTAGAAATTTATTTTCGTCTTCTTTTGTGCTTGTTACTTGAGTAATGAAGCCTTCCACAAACTCATCCGAGAACTTTCCTTTCCATTTTATTCGGATTATGGAAGATGTGATGTTTTCGAAATTACTTTCCTTCAGTTTACAGAATTCTTCTGTTGGAATTTGAATCATTTCTCTCGTAGAGCGGGCGATTGAAGGAAGATCAAGTAATTCCCCATTCACGCGGACATATATTCGTTCATATGATTCTTGAGGAGATTGCTGTTCAGAATAATGTGCCCACAAGAAAAAAGGAGTAATCTCGAACTGAACGAATGTACAGTAGAAGGTTAGAAGAATAATCGAACTAAAAAGAACGAAGGTTACTTTGCTTTTTTTCCATACCTCTACTAAGAATAGCTTCATCGGGTGTTAAACTAGCCATTTTTAACTAAATCAGAATCTTCCTGTCAATAAAAGAAGACTATGTATCAGTACGATGTAAAAATACATCATCAGTTATAACCAAAGATCCCCCGATTCAAATACGAGGGATCCTTAATTCAATTATTTCTGATTAATCAGCTTCCGCAAGCTTCGCAATCTTCACCGTTTTCGATTGAACATGCTGCAATAGCATCTTGCTCAATTTGTTCTGGCGTTCTCGTATCAACTACTGCTTCAGTTGGTTCAGCGATTGCTTCTTTGTCGATCGTAAATTTAATCGCATCAGTTGCCGCTTTAGTTCTCAGGTAATACATCCCTGTTTTCAATCCTTTTTCCCATCCGTAGAAGTGCATTGACGTTAGTTTCCCAAAGTTTGCATTCTCCATGAAAATATTCAAAGACTGTGATTGACAGATAAATGCTCCACGATCAGCAGCTTGATCAATAATCGCCTTTTGCGAAATTTCCCATGCTGTTTTGTAAAGGTCTTTCAATCGTTGTGGTACCTCTTGAATGTTTTGGACAGAGCCATTAGCCGCCATAATTTTCTGACGCATGCTGTTGTCCCATAGTCCTTCTCTCACTAGATCCTTCAATAAGTGCTTGTTCACAATAATGAACTCCCCAGAAAGTACTCTTCGTGTATATATGTTCGAAGTATATGGCTCAAAACACTCGTTGTTTCCAAGGATTTGTGCTGTTGATGCAGTTGGCATTGGTGCTAACAATAATGAGTTACGTACACCGTACTCTTTTACTTCTTCTTTCAACACATCCCATTCCCAGCGACTAGATGGAGTAACGTTCCACATGTCGAATTGGAAAATTCCTTTAGATACTGGCGATCCTTCAATTGACTCATAAGGTCCATCTTTCTTCGCAAGATCCTTAGACGCTGTCATCGAAGCATAATAAATCGTTTCAAAGATCTCAGAATTCAATTTTCTTGCTTCTGGAGATTCAAATGGAAGACCTAAATTGATGAATGCATCAGCCAACCCTTGAACACCAAGTCCGATTGGACGGTGACGCATGTTAGAGTTACGCGCCTCTTCAACTGGGTAATAATTCCCGTCAATAATTCTGTTTAAGTTCAACGTTGCCTGGTATGTTACTTCGAATAATCGATCGTGGTCGAATGTCTTCTCTTCAGTAACATATTTAGGTAAGGCTAGAGATGCCAAGTTACAGACGGCAACTTCATCCGGCGCAGTGTACTCAATAATCTCTGTACATAAGTTTGAAGATTTAATTGTACCTAAGTTTTGCTGGTTTGATTTACTGTTCGCAGCATCTTTGTACAACATGTAAGGTGTTCCAGTCTCAATTTGAGACTCAAGCACTTTAAACCAAAGATCTTGAGCTTTGATTGTTTTTCTACCTTTTCCTTCTTTCTCGTATTTCGTATATAACGCTTCAAACTCTGCACCATGTGTATCAGAAAGTCCTTTACATTCATGCGGGCACATTAATGTCCAATCACCGTTTTCTTTCACACGCTTCATGAATAAATCTGGAATCCATAATGCATAGAATAAATCACGCGCACGTTGCTCTTCTTTACCATGATTCTTTTTCAAGTCAAGGAAATCAAAAACATCAGCATGCCATGGCTCAATGTAGATTGCGAAAGAACCTTTACGTTTTCCTCCACCTTGGTCTACATAACGCGCAGTGTCATTAAACACACGTAGCATTGGAACAATTCCATTAGACTCACCGTTAGTTCCCTTAATGTAAGAGCCTGTTGCACGAATATCATGAATAGCCAATCCAATTCCACCTGCTGATTGTGAAATTTGCGCACATGATTTCAATGTGTCATAAATCCCTTCAATGCTATCTTCTTTTGTCGTCAAAAGGAAGCAAGATGACATTTGCGGTTTTGGTGTGCCTGAATTAAACAACGTAGGTGTAGCGTGTGTAAACCAACCCTCAGACATTAAGTTGTAAGTCTTGATGGCAGCATCAATATCATTTTTATGAATCCCAACCGATACACGCATCAACATATGCTGTGGACGCTCAACAATTTGACCTTCCATTTTCAACAAGTATGAACGTGTCAGTGTTTTGAACCCAAAATAATCGTAACGGAAATCACGATCATAAATAATGCTTGAATCAAGCCGATCTTTGTTTTCTTGAATGATTGTATATACCTCATCACTGATTAGCGCCGCAACTTCACCAGTTTTAGGGTCAATGTAGTTATACATATCTTCAACAACATCAGACCAAGTCTTCTTTGTTTCTTTGTGCAAATTAGATACCGCGATACGCGAAGCAAGCAGTGCGTAATCTGGGTGATCAATTGTTTTTGCTGCAGCTACCTCAGCCGCAAGGTTGTCTAATTGAGTCGTAGTAACTCCATCAAATAATCCTTCTATTACTTTCATTGCTACCGCTTCAGGTGATACTAGTGGATCTAATCCATAGCACATCTTTGCGATACGCGCTGTAATTTTGTCAAACTTTACAGCCTCTTTTCTTCCATCTCTTTTTACTACGTACATTGGCGCTTGCGTGTTTTTGATATATTGTTAATTCTATTCTTGATGCTCTCGCATCATTTCTTAAAACTCTTCGTCTAGTGTGAAGTTTTGTGAACCATCATTGTTTAATACTCCAGCTTTTTGGTATTCTCCTACTCTCTTCTCAAAGAAGTTTGTTTTTCCTTGAATCGAGATCATCTCCATGAAATCAAATGGATTTGATACGTTAAACACTTTATCGTTTCCAAGCTCCATTAGAAGTCTGTCTGCTACGAACTCGATGTATTGAGACATCAAGTCGCTATTCATTCCTATAAGCTTAACAGGTAATGCTTCAAGAATAAATTCTTTTTCAATTTCGACCGCATCAAGAATAATCTTCTGTATATCCTCCTTCGGTAGTTTGTTTACAACGTAGTTGTTGTACAATAGGCATGCGAAATCACAATGTAACCCTTCATCTCTTGAGATCAACTCATTAGAGAAGGCAAGTCCTGGCATCAATCCACGTTTTTTCAACCAGAAGATCGAACAGAACGACCCTGAAAAGAAAATACCTTCAACTGCAGCAAAGGCAACTAACCTTTCCGCGAACGATCCTTCATCAATCCAGCGAAGAGCCCAATCCGCTTTCACCTTCACGCAATCCATTGTTTCAAGTGCATTGAATAAACTCTTTTTTTCTTGTGTATCCTTGATGTAAGTGTCTATAAGTAATGAATACGTTTCAGAGTGAATGTTTTCTACCGCTACTTGGAATCCATAGAAGAATTTCGCTTCAGTATACTGAACTTCCGCTAGGAAATTCTCAGCGAGGTTCTCATTAACAATCCCATCAGATGCAGCGAAGAAGGCAAGAACGTGCTTGACAAAGTGACGTTCATTGTCATTTAACTTGTTTTCCCAATCAATTAGATCTGGCTGAAGATCAATCTCCTCCGCCGTCCAAAAACTAGCCTCCGCCTTTTTGTAAAAAGACCAGATATCGTCATGTTGTATTGGAAAAAGGACAAATCGGCTCTTATTTTCCTGTAAGATTGGTTCTACTGATTTCATAGTTTTCTTTTAATTTTAACGTGTCGTTGCCTTGTCGAAAAACGTGCGTTTTTCGATTTTTTCTATTCGTAAAGTTTGTGTTTCCTCTATTTAAAAACCAGATTAAGTAGTTGGTCGGTTTCTCTCATTAGAGCTTTACAAAAATTGTCAAAAATCTTAGGTTAAACAACCTAATTAAATCCACAATTTGTCAACGTTATTAACATTCGCATTCTGTATCCCTTTGAGAACAGTAATCCGCGTATTTATCAACAACCTTTAGAAAGATATTCACAGTCTTAGTCCGCTTGTTTACCGATAAATTTAACGAGTTCATCTTTACCCTCTTAAAATCACTGATTCTTATATAGTTCCATAAAAATAACGCATTTATAGCGTTGCGTCAACCCCTTTTTTTTGCTATTTTCAACACTTAAATGTTAATAGCTCTGTCACCATTAACCAAAGTCATGAACTCACTTACAAACGTCGTTTTAAATCGGTTTAGTTTTTTAGGGGACTTGACACATTTGGTGTTTCCTGAAACGTGTGTTTCATGTTCAAATGAACTATCAAAAGAAGAAAAAAGTATTTGTTCAATTTGCCAATCAGAATTGATAGAAACGAATTTTCACTTGGCAAAAGAAGCCACTGTAATGGACCAGTTATTTTGGGGTAGATTTGAAGTTTGTAAAGCATACTCCTATTTATTCTTTGAAAAAGAGAAGTCATCACAGCACGTCTTATTCTCACTCAAATACAGAGACAACCCAGCCATTGGTGAGTATTTTGGTAAGGAAATTGCTAAAAGGCTCCTGGTAATGAGTGAGTTTACAGATGTCGATGCTTTTATTCCTGCGCCCCTTCATCCAAAAAAAGCATTTCTTCGTGGGTACAACCAAAGTGAAGCTCTTGCAAAAGGCATGAGCGATGCACTTAACATCAGGCTAGACACAAATTCTATCATTCGTGCTAAGCATGGATCTACACAGACTAAGAAGAACAGATTTCAGAGATGGGATAATGTACAATCAACTTTTAAAACTAAAAAGTCAATACTACACTACAATCACGTTGTACTTGTAGATGACGTCATCACAACAGGTTCGACACTTGAGTCGATTGCACAATCTATTCGAGAAGTACATCCTAAGATCAAGATTAGTATCGTAACTTTGGCAATGAGCTAAATGAATCAATAATGTTATCCAAAAAACATTTCCTTATCATCGGAGCTGGTCTTTCTGGCTTAAGCGTCGCCATCCAGCTTATCCGCAAAGGAGCTCAAGTGACCGTGGTAGACAACAACGAGAATCACAGCTCTAGAGTAGCGGCAGCAATGATTAATCCTTTAGTTTTTCGTAGAATGACAAAAGGATGGCGTGTAGACGAGTTCGTTCCTACATTAATTGAGTTCTACACCTCAATCGAGAAGGAAACTAAAACTGCGTTCTTTCAGCCCATTCCGATTCGACGCCTCTTTTCAACAGAGCATGAGGCAGAACTATGGAACAAAAAACAGCATGATGAGCGATTCACCGATTATATGGAAACCATAATTGGATCAGATAAGAACTATGACAAAGCAATTAATCTATTTGGTAGTGGGCGTCTTAAGAACACCTATTCGGTAGACTCAAATGGTTTTCTAGAGTCCTGCAAAAGCATTATTGAACGAGATGGAAAGATCCTAAATGATCACTTCGACTATACGTCCCTGACTGCTACGATATATGATGGTGTTGAATATTCTGACATCATTTTTTGTGAAGGGTACCTAGGTATTCACAACCCCTGGTTTTCCTACCTCCCTCTCGATCCAACGAAAGGTGAAGTACTTACGATCAAGTCAACAAAGTTGCCTGAGGATGAATCCTTAAATAGAAAATGCTTTAACCTTCCACTAGGAGATAAACTATTTAAAGTTGGTTCAACGATCGACTGGGGTAACTCAACAACCCACACAACATTGGAAGGCAGGCAAGAAATTTTAAAGAAGCTGTCACTGTTAATCGATGAAAACGTTGAAGTAATTGAGCAGCAGGCGGGCGTGCGTCCGGGCTCTGCAGATCGAAGACCTTTCATAGGAACACACCCCAAGAACGATAACTACCATATCTTCAATGGTCTCGGTTCAAAAGGCTATATGCTTGCACCCCTTCTGTCTCTAGAGTTTGCACAGCACTTAATCGAGGGTACAGAACTTCATGCTGAAGTTCAACTTTCACGATATAACAAACTCTTATTGTAAGACAATCAAGCCAACTACGTTTCAAACTAGAAGAAAATGGCACGAGATAATTTATATCTTTGTTGCGTAATTTAATACACACATTATGTACCCACCAGAATTAGTACAACCAATGAAGGAAGACCTGACTAGTGCAGGGTTTAATCAGTTAACTACACCTTCAGAAGTTGATGAAATGATAAATAAAGCAGACGGAACACTTTTATTAGTGGTTAATTCAGTTTGTGGATGTGCGGCAGGAAATATGCGCCCGGGAGTTAAGCTTTCATTGCAAAATGATTCAACTCCGAGTTCATTAGGAACTGTTTTCGCAGGAGTAGACGGAGACGCAACAAATCAAGCTAGAAAGCATTTCTTGCCTTACCCTCCATCTTCACCATCTATTGCATTATTTAAAGATGGAAAGTTAGTTCACTTCCTAGAAAGACATCACATCGAGGGAGGAACAGCTCAAATGATTGCTGATAACCTTTCAGAAGCATACAAGCAGTATTGCTAGTTATAGGTTTTAATTTTTAGAGAAAGGGTTCCGATTCGGAACCCTTTTTTATTTCCCGACAATTCTATTCACTTCTTCCGCCCAGAAATAATCTTTCTCTGTTATTGTATTTCCAGCATCATGCGTACAAATTGATAATCTCAATTTATTCCATGAATGATGAAGCACTTCGCAATGATGCCCCATAGCATCCGACATCTTTGCAACTAACAAAATAAACTCTGCTGCTTCTGTTTGATCCTCGAACTCAAACTCTCGAACTAACATCCCGTTTACTACTAACCAACCTTCTATTTCCATCTTTCCTTTAATATTAAAATTGACTCATACAATTGATCAAAACTCTCTATCACGAAATACTTCTCTTGGATTTTATCGGTCTCGAAGGATGTGTTTAACACTTCATCCAAGTCGAACTGAACACGCACAGTATTCTTTTCAAGGGACGATATTGCTTCTCCAAAAGACGAGGCTATTCCTGCGCCGTAAACCTTAGGGCCGTCTTGATCAATCAACCCAAACTCTATTGTAAACCAATACAAACGCTGTAGTTCGATGAGTCTTTCTTCATTCTTAATATTCAATTTCCCAAGCTTTCCAAACTCATGGATAAATTTAGAAAACACATTGTTTGATAATAGCGGGATGTGACCAAAGACATCATGAAACATATCCGGTTCTTCCAAATAATCAAGCTCATTCATTGATCTTAGCCATGTAGAAGAACAGAATTTCTTTTCAGCTAAGAGTTCAAAGAAATCGTCTACCGGAATTAGCCCAGGAACGCATTGGATTCTCCAACCGGTACAGCTTAAAAACCAGCTGTCCAATTGAGAAAATTCAGGAATTCGTTCAGAGTATAAAACCTCCATCATATCCTTAAGCGCTTGCAAATACTCTTTACATGACTTATCCTTTAGATTTAAAATCTGTCTCTCAAAGAGGGTTTTCCACACTTGAAAGTCTTCGGTCCTGTAATTTTTAAAGTCTTGTTTC
>DKPV01000086.1:42960-43743 GCA_002471375.1 Flavobacteriales bacterium UBA7325 | reverse complement strand
TTAGGAGATGGAGTATTTGAAGTTCTCTCAACAGATGGAGATACGCACCTAGGAGGTGATGATGTTGATGAAGCGATCATTTCATGGTTAGCTTCAGAATTCAAAAATGATGAAGGATTGGACTTAAGAAAAGATCCAATGGCACTTCAACGTTTGAAAGAAGCTGCTGAGAAAGCAAAAATCGAATTGTCGTCTACGACTTCAACTGAGATTAACTTGCCATATATCATGCCTGTTGATGGAGTTCCAAAACACTTAGTAAGAACATTACAACGTGCTAAGTTCGAGCAATTGATTTCTGAAATCGTTGAACGTACGATCGCACCTTGTCGTTCTGCAATGAAAAACGCAGGATTGTCAAACAGCGACATCGATGAGATCATCTTAGTTGGTGGGTCTACTCGTATTCCGATCATTCAGGATGCAGTGAAAAAATTCTTCGGTAAAGAAGCGTCTAAAGGAGTTAATCCTGATGAGGTTGTTGCTGTCGGAGCTGCTATTCAAGGTGGAGTATTGACAGGAGAAGTAAAAGATGTACTTCTACTAGATGTAATTCCATTATCACTTGGAATCGAAACAATGGGTGGAGTAATGACGAAGCTTATTGATGCGAACACAACGATTCCTACGAAGAAATCAGAGGTATTCTCCACAGCGTCTGAAAATCAACCTTCTGTTGATATTCATGTACTGCAAGGAGAGCGTTCAATGGCGAATGACAACAAGTCACTTGGAAGATTCCAATTGTCAGATATTCCACCTGCACCAAGAGGAGTTCCTCAA
>DKPV01000086.1:0-42640 GCA_002471375.1 Flavobacteriales bacterium UBA7325 | reverse complement strand
AAGAGGAGTTCCTCAAATTGAGGTAATCTTCGATATTGATGCGAATGGTATCATGAACATTTCTGCGAAGGATAAAGGAACTGGAAAAGAGCAATCAATTAAAATTGAGTCTTCTTCAGGATTATCAGATGAGGAAATCGAAAAAATGAAAGCAGAAGCAGAAGCAAATGCAGAAGCGGATGAAAAAGCAAAAGCAGCTGTTGAAGTTGTGAATAAGGCAGATTCATTGATCTTCCAAACTGAGCGCCAGTTGAAGGAGTACGGAGATAAGATTCCAGCTGAGAAGAAACAACCTATCGAAGATGCGTTGGCTGAATTGAAGAAGGAATTCGAAGCTAAGAATATGGATAACCTTGAGCCAGCAATGGACAAGTTGAATGAAGTATTCCAAGCGGCTTCCGAAGACATGTATAAAGCTTCTAACGAAGGTGGTGAAACGACAGACGGTGCGTCTGAAGATGCAGCTAACGGAGAGGATGAAGTTACAGATGTTGATTTCGAAGAAGTAGAAGAGAAGTAGTAGTATCTTTCATAGATAGATTAGGCGTTCTAGAAATAGAACGCCTTTTTTTGTGGTATTTATTGCGTTTGCAGGCTTCAGCTGAGATGCGTACTTTTAATTCGATGATACCGGTTCATGATTCAGGAGCAGATGCAAAAAGGTTAGAAAATGTAAATCAACTCTATGCTATGGCCGACGATGTTCAACTTTTCTATGATAATATAATTAGTCCGACCTGCGTTGAAGATCCAACACTTCAGGTCTATGAAACGGAAATGAAGTCAATTGGAATTGCTCCAAACCCATCGCGTGGAAACTTTACTATTAGCCTCCCAGCAAGCATAGGGCCTAGTAAAATAATTATTGCTGATTTAAAGGGAAAGGTTGTTTATTCAGCATTAACTGAGAGTATGCTTAGTCAGTTTGCTATTAACTTAAACGTACCAAGTGGGATGTATTTGGTAAAAGTAAAAAACGAAATTTCAGAATTAAAACAGAAGTTAATAATAGAATAGCTTGATCGCAAAATAGAAGACCCTAAACCAAAACAACGAAAGAAGCCAGCTCGATATTTTGAGCTGGCTTTCTTTTAAGTCCAAATTATAGTTGGATAGTAATCCTTCCAAGGAAATTTCTTCCAGCTTGCGGATAATAAAAATTCTCTACTGTTCTTTCTCCTCCTGCGATGTACCCCCATGTGTATCCATTGCTCTCGTAAGTAGCATTGAATAGGTTGTTGATTCTCAATCCGAATTGGATTTCTTTAAATAGAACATCTTTCAACGTATAGCTTATATCTAATGTTGAAACAAAATAACCATCTAATTTTCGCGTGACTGTTGATGTGTTGTCTAAGAATTGCTGTCCGACGTATTTCCCTAGAAGTGTTACATCTAGTCCTCTAGCAACTTCAAGATTGACACCTATAGCACCAATAACATTCGGTGAAAATGCTAGATCTGTGTTTGTATGTGAGATGGTGTCTTGACCGCCAACATCGTAGTTGTCAACATACTCATTGAAGGATTCAATTTTATTTTGACTCAGCGTCAAGTTTCCAGTCAGTTCAATATGTCTGTGTACTTGATATCCAAAGTCTAGTTCTAATCCAGCACGGTAGCTTTTAGCGACGTTAGTTCGGGTGTAGGCTCCGACATCGTTTATTTGCCCCGTTAGTATCAGTTGATCTTTATAGTTCATAAAATATCCCGTCACTGTTGTAGATACTCTTCGAGAGTTAAATCGATGTCCCAATTCTAAATTAACTAGCTGCTCAGGCGCTGGTCGACTTGCCGGCGTACTTTCTCTAAAGTCACTTCTTACCGGTTCTCTATTAGAAACGGCAACGGATAAATACACATTTTGTCGATCACTAAAGTTATAGATTAAGCCCGCCTTTGGATTTAAGAAAGTATAGGATACAGTTTGGTCAACTTCTTGAATCGAACCATTCACATCATCCAAACCAACGAATTTGTATCCGACATTTCTTATCTGAAGATCTGCATATAATCTGAAACGGTTCAACTTGTACATTCCCTTGATATATGATCCAAGGTCTGTCTTTGTCGCATCGTTGTCGTAATAACGATCACGGATATTGCTTGTGGATGCAAATTCAGCCCATACCACTTCGCCAAAATGAGCTCCAACATATTGGTTCGCGCTTCCTCCCCACGTTAGTTCTAAATTTTTCTTTTTATAGTTAAGTGCGAATACACCTCCATAAAAATGATTGTCCAACCATCTTCTTCGAATCAAATCAGTAGATGTAACGGTGTCATTTGAGAAAACAACAGGCTCGAATCCATAGGTCGAAAAATCGTCATCAACTCTGAGCTGCTCGTAATATCCTCTTCCACGAGTATAGTGCCCGGCAACGTCTAAATTTAGTTGCTTCGAGAATTGATGAGCAAACATTAATTGGTAATGATCTTGCTGATAATTATCTACTTCGTTCTCATAAGTATAGAAATTATAGGTTCGACCTGAGTTAAGTAGGTTTTCACGATCTTCTCCAAAGATGTAATTACGATCTGCATATGCTATAATTTCAGTTTCATCACCGTTGATTACAGCCTCAGGAGTTCCGTACCATGATTGATATGTTTTCTCCTTGCCACTGAAGGCATTTACTCTTACACGTGATTTTTCACCTAACCAAGCACCAGAGATATAGAAAGAGTGAAGATTTGATGATCCTCGATCCACGAACCCATCCGATGTGATTCTGGAAAGTCTTGTGTCTACGGTGAACTTGTCATTGATTAATCCTGTACCCGCACTAATACTATGACGTAGTGTGTTGAAGGTTCCTAAGGAGTTGTCGATCGATCCATAAGCCTTCTTTTTTAACTGGTTAGTCGATATGTTTATACTTGCACCGAATGCAGCAATTCCATTCGAAGAGGTACCGACACCACGTACAACTTGAATTTGATCGACAGAGGAAAGGAAATCGGGCATGTTTACCCAGAATACGCCATGTGACTCCGGATCATTAAGTGGAATCCCGTTAATTGTCACATTCGTTCGAGTTGGATCTACACCACGTATGCGAATCCCAGTGTAACCTACTCCAGCTCCTGCGTCTGATGTGACAACAACTGATGGTGTATGTCTTAAAATGTACGGCAGATCCTGGCCGAAATTTCGCTCCTTAATCTCTTGAGATTTAACGTTCGTGTACGATGTTGCTGTTTTGTTATCTGAACGTATTGCTTCTATTAGAATCTCAGCGATGAGTTGTGGACTCCTTGACAAGGTGAAATTGTGAGTTTCATCTTCTCCCTTAATTTTCACCTTCCATGTCACTGGATCATAACCGCTCTGAGAAAGTTTCAACGTGTAGTCGTTGTCCTCTAAATTGGTAAACTGATAGTAGCCTTTTTCGTCAGTGAAAGCTCCTAGATAAGTGCCATTAACAACTATTTTAGCACCGTAAAGCGCTTCTCCTTCTTCATTTGTAATTGTGCCTTCCAGCGTGCGTTGTGCATTTGTGACCAACGGGAATAACACCATTAGGCCACAGATCTTAGAAATTAGTCTTGTTTTCATTTTAATAAAGATTACAAGAACCAGGGGCTAATTCTCTGTGTGTATAAATTAGCTATTTGTCTTACGTCACTTCCCTTCGCAGGCATTATCCTGAGCAGGTAAAATGGGTGTAATCTCAGCCTCGATTTCTCGAAGCACCCCTTAGAGACAGAACAAATTTAGATTTTATAATGAGATAGTTCCTATCGCTTCACAACTTTTTTTTAGTCGTTCTTCGTGCGAGCCTTCAACGATGATGAATGGCTTTTTTAGTTCGATTAATCGTGTCTTATAAAGATCAAATAAACGATCTCTGTCATTAGGATTTTCTCTCAAAGGATCTTCCTCCCATGGGATGTCAGGAGTGCAGAGTATATGAAGATCGAAGTATTTATTAATGATGAGGTCTTCGATATAGCTTGAAGTCGAGCCGTACTTCTCATTTGACCATATATCGAGTACAACAAAATCGGTATCAGAGATGCGCAGCCTCGCAGAGCTGTTCAGAAGTGAGCCTAATTGCCTTCTAGCGATTTCATTGAGGTCGGATTGTTTGTATTTCCCTTTCAATTCTGCCAAGTACTCACGGGCAAATTCTGGGATGTATTCACCATTCAATTTTTCCGAAATCGCTTTGGCTAAAGTTGTTTTTCCCGTAGATTCAGGTCCGGTGATAGCTACTCTAATCATGCGGTTTGAATTTTATATGCTTTGTACCATTTTACGAAACCGAAAAGTGCCAAGACTGTATATGCAACGAATAGGAGGGAGGATAGCGTGTAACCTCGATCAAAATAGAGGTAGATAGATACTAGGTCAATGGCGATCCAATAGATCCAATTACCTAGTACACGTTTGACTACCATGTAAGTCGCAGCTAGGCTGTAGACCGTAGTACAGGCATCCATGTAAGGATTCACCTGATTACTCCAGAAGTCAAATGAAAATCCAAGCATATATGCGACGATTCCACTCAGAATTATATTGACCAAATGCTTAGAAAATTTCCAAGTCTGAATTAAGTCGCTTGTTTTTTTGGATTTCCATGAAAGCCAACCAACTGCTGCCATGACGACATAGAATAGATTTAGGACTGCTTCAATATATAGATAACCAATCCAGCACAAGTAGACATAAATTCCAGAAGAAATAAAGGCAAAAAGCCAACATAAGTTCCTTTTATGTGCAGCAAGGATGACGTATAAAATAGCGGTAACAACAGCAATCCACTCCCAGATGCTGGTAAGTATAATATCTCTCACGAGTGTTTCGAAGAATGCTGTCATCAAAATGATTTGCTACAAAATTAATAGATGATGCGGATTGCCGACTAGTATCAGGCTATATAAATTGAAAAAGTCCCAACGATCAGATCGCTGGGACTTATAGGTGTTGTTAAATTATCTATGATTCGATTTTTTCTGGATTCTCTTCTTCATCAATAATCAGGTGCCTGTACTTCGTGTACAAGAATGAAATGATAAGAAGAAGGACGCCTAATGAAATAAACGCAATTGTTTTGGCACCGCTACTTGCGTCAGCAATATCGTACACGAAGAGTTTGATTAGGGTAACTCCGAATATGATTATTGCTATAAGACGAATGTGCGGCTTTCGCTTCCAAATACCATATGCAATTAGTCCAAGAGAATACAATCCCCATAGGATACTCAGCGCAGTTCGGTAGTAATCATCACCTCCGTTCATGCGTTTCCAGTGAATTACTTCTGAACTCATGAACCAAATGAACGTCACATTTAGGATGACTTCTAACACGCGGTGTAATCCTTTAGAATCAAATAGTTTTCTGAGTGCGAAATTGTTTACAATCGCTAATCCTGCTAATGCAATAAATCCAATGTAACGGATATACATATACATGCCTTCAGATCCTTCAATAAGTCCTAGTCTTGGCTCTAAAGCTCGATCGCGAAGTTTACTCATCATATAAAGACCGATTGTCAAAAAGATGAACAAGAGTATACTACTCACGATACCTAAAGCGGTTGCTAGGCTTTTGTTTTTGAATTTTAGCACGTTCACTATGTGCATTACAGAAACGTATCCCATAGTGAAGATTAGAGTCCAGATTACTTTGAATGTATGTAAATCTTGAGATGGCTGGAAGTATGCCAAGTGCTGAAGTGATTGTATTTCGACATATTTGGTAGACCAATATGCATCTATTTCAAAGTAACAGGTGAAATAGAATACTGCCAAGAATAAATACATGGTCAAATCGCCCAAAGAACTATATGGACCTTTTGTTTTTTCAAGATCACACGTTTTGTCCGTAGAATGCTTGATGAAGGACATTAAGAATAGCGATAGCGAGAAAAGCATTCCTGTAAGGAAGTAATTGTTCACTACTAGTTCTCCATGTCCCAATCCGAAATCATTCATTCCAGTCCATAGAATAAGCATGCTAACTAAAGCAAGTCCTAGCGGGATGAATGAAGTCTTTTCATAGAATGCGGTGTTTTTCACACGTCCAATCCAATAGAGTAGGAGTGCTTCTAGGAACCACATCATAGTAATCCATTGACCATCCAATATTACTGGAATTGTAATAGTTGCAAAAATTAGCGCAAGACCAAAACTAAAGTAGAAAAGACGAATGTCTGCTTCTTTTCTTGACTTAGCAATAACTGCTGAAACAACATGCGTTAAGGCAAAGCCAATAGTAAACAGACCAGAGTACAGTGCACTGTCATAAATAGATTCAACTAAGGTGATCCCAATTGAGTAGGCTACAACAGTGTTGATCATTAGGATTGCTATATGCTCAGCATCGAATTTCTCTCGGTGTTTGAGTTTGTAGGCAATCGTTGCGATATAAAAAATCACATAGAAGATTGGTGCGAATACTAGATAAACGTCTTCCGGACCATCAATCAAGTAGTTATTGACTAGGAGAAGTCCAAAGATAAACCAAGCCATACCAAATGTTACGGCTTGCAATGCCTTCCAACCTTTGAAGAAGGAAAGAAATAGTACACCAAGACTCAAAATGGCCATGTAGCTAAACATAGCCCAGATCGAACCAGTGCCGTCGTTCAGTAGGAAAGGAACTCCATAAGCTCCAGTTAATCCAATTATTGCAATTATCTGTTTGTCTAGCTTTATTGCTGCGAGTGTCGTGACCACAGTCATTGCAAACATGGTTCCGAAGGCACCCATTTTCGAGTAAATTCCATAAAAATCGTAGGCCAGAAATGTGACGAAATAGGCGATCGCCATGCCGCCACCAAATAATACAGCGCTGAAGCTATCATACTTTTTTCTGAGTAATGCTGCAACACCAAGAAGGGTGGCTCCCACTAAGTATCCAAGTACGATTCTCATGGTTGGGCCCAGCAAGTCATTATTAATTGCATATTTTACACCAATACCAACACCGATGATAATAATCACAATCCCAATTTTACTCGCTAGATTTTCTCCTACAAATCGTTCAAAACTAGAAGGGGTTGTATCAACCTTCTTTGGTTGAGGAATGTCTGGACGAGGTGTAATAACCTTCGCAGTCTTTTGTGCAACTACAATGGGTTTCTTTTTCTCCTCCACCTTTTCTATGATAGGTTTTTGCTCTTCAATTTTGGGAGCTTTAACTTCTGGAACACTCGTGCTCGTTGGCACTGCAGGTTTGGAGGATGCCTCATGAAGAGCTATTCTTCTTTCTAAGGCTTGTACTTGCCTTTCGAACTTTTCGAACTCAACTCCAAAAGCTGCTTGTTGTCGCTTGAGCTTGTCGAGTTTTGCCCGTAATAATTGAATAATTTCGTTGGTTGACTCCATAATTCATGTTTTAGCTTCCATTCTAAATTGATCTACTTCGGAAAGTGAAACCGATTTGTTGAATGGGTTGTTTGTAATACCAAGTCTACATAATAAGTGTTTCTGCAATTCACAAAATATGCTAATTAAGCGATGGTTATTTCAGTGTTTTTTTCGGCAATCCCTTATTGGTGGCAGTACGTCAATTAATTACAGTTACCACATTTTCCTGTTTAAATCATAACATTACTTACAGCTGACGTTAAATAATAAATATTATTGTTGGTAATTCGTGTTCTAAATTAGCGTTTATTGAACCTTTCTTCGCTCATAATCGAGGATTTTTTGCCCCAATTGGGTTAAGAATGGTCGACCAACCTCATCATATTCATATTTCCCATCATTTACCGTATCATTTGCATTTACGTATATGCTCGCGGTAAGAAAAAATTCGATATCACTTTCTTTGTCAACAACATACGCTGTTTCTGTCACAAAGCCATATGCAATCCCAATTTTGCTATACGTCTCTACGTTTTTGAAGTCAGGATTTTCATCCCCTTTTACAATGTATTTGAAGATGTTGTCAGGATAATCTTTTTTGTCCTTATACTTCTCATCAGAGAGATCGGAAGGTACTCCTTTCATAGCGCCCAAGAAATAATCCCGGTCACTTTCGGTAATATCCCAACGCTCTTCCTCTGCGAATAGGTTAGGCTTCACCAAACGAAGCATTGTGCCATGAATATCCTTTAATGGGTAATCCAAATGATAATTGAAGTCGAACGGACCATTTACGATATTACCACGATATTCATGTTTAGAACCAAATAAGTATTTGTGACTCCAGATATAGCGAGATGCAAATCTTGATAGATCAAGTCTACTGGATTCTTGAATCATTGTTTTTCGCTTTTCTTGATCTGTTACGGTCAGAGAGTTACAGAATAAATTGTAGGGCATTTCACAACCGGTAAAGCTTCTGTAGATTTTGGTGTCACTGATGCCTTTAGAAGCCATTCTTTCATTAAGATCTTTAGGGGTGACAAATTGATAAAGTGCATTATAGTACCTGTTATTGCTAACTATGATAAGTTCTTTTAGCATCTTTCCCATAGTGAGACGATTGTCCTCCATTTCTTCAATGTAGCTCATGTTCCCGCAAGTTTGATCCCGATGGATTTTCATGTAGGCATCCAATGATAAATCATGCTCCTTCATCTTCTCAAGTGTGATAAGAGCTGTAGGTAGCTTAACAACACTTGCTGGATAGAAGTAAAAATCCGAATTTGAGAAATTGAAAGTCTTCAGAGTGGTGTCACCATTCTCCTTATCAATCCGTGTATAAATGAATTGTACTCTATGTAAGTCTGTACTGTCCAGAATGGCATTAAATACTGGATCACTTCCGTGAAGGTAATCCATCAACTCTTTATTTGATTCAATATCAAGTTGTGAAAAGCTCGATATAGAAATCAGACTTGCGCAAAGAAGAGTTATCCAATTATTCATTTTTACTGTTTTGAAAGATCATCCTCATTTGCATTAGCGGAGGTAATCTTGTCATTATTCGATTTAGTCACATAGTATATGATGATGGCGGGAGTAATGATGAAGAAGAACCAGAGAATGATAATTGGTTGTTCGATTGCAAAGTACAAAATCATCCATATTGTTAGTGCAATGAATATTATTGGCGAAAGCGGATAAGCCCATGACTTAACAACATTCTCTCCTTGATTTCCTCGCTTTCTTAAGATAAAGACACCAAACACTGTAAGCAAGGCAAAGATAGAAAGCGTAAACCCTGTAAACTTGATTAGGTCAGAGAATGAGAAGGTAAAAACAAGTATTATAGATATAATCATCATAGTTATTATAGCCGCCTTTGGAGCTCCACTTTTACTCTCTTTTCCGAGTGCTTTAAATACAACATGATCCTTTCCCATTTGTTGAGCAACGCGAGGGCCAGCAATAAACATTGCATTCAATCCAGAAATCAATGCGAGTGAAAAGACTCCACTAAAAATCAATCCGATCGTATTTCCAAGAAGTTTTGTTGAGACTACGTTTCCAAGATCCACCTGGAAAGCAAGCTCTTCAAAAGTAGCAACGTACATAAACACTGTATTCAATAACATATATAGCACAGTTACAATTAGCGTTCCAACCATTAAAGAGAATGGTAGATTACGCTTTGGATTCTCTAAATTTCCAACGATATACGAGCTTGCGTTCCATCCACTGTAGGCGAACATTACCCATACTAGTGATCCTGCAAAAGATAGGCTAAAGATCATATCCAAACTTCCGTCTGACGGTGCAAAACTGATTCCTGAAGTATTAGCATCGGTTCCAAAGAAAAATGGAAGAGCGAGGAATACTGCAACGAGAGCAAGTTTAATATAGGTCATGTAATTTTGGACCATACCCCCAATTTTAACACCTCCAAACTGTATTATAGCGACAATCGCGATAACGACGCAGCCTATGAGTTTTACGATCGGCACGCCCATGGCAGCCTCTGTATTCTCCATCCCGAGAATCGGCAAGAAGTATTCTCCTGTTGCAATCGATAGTCCAGCAATAGCTGCAGAGAAACCTATGGTGATAGAAATCCACCCGCTGATAAATCCAAGCAGAGGATGGTAGAGCTCTGTAAGAAAAGTATACTCTCCACCTGATTTAGGAATACTCGTGGCAACTTCTCCGTAAACTGTGGCTCCACAAAGAGAAATAATTCCTCCTATTAACCAAATAACAAGAATCACGAACGGATCTGGAATTCCTCCATCAATAACTTGATATCCGAGAGAGGTGAAAATTCCAGTACCAATCATGTTTGCAATCACCATATTTGTTGCAACTGATCGAGTATATTTTATAGCCATATTCTTATGAATTATTGGTTGGGGATTTAAGAAGACACCTAAAGTACTTTTTTTTTAGGATAATCAATTGAGAGTCAATTTAAATGAGCAAATTTGTAAAAACACATCAATTCTCGTTATGAAAAAGTTAGCATATTTATCATTCGCACTATTATTGACTGCATGTGGTTCGGAAACTTCAGAAACGGATGAGCCAGTTGTAGAAAATGAAACAGACTCTTTAAAGCAAGAGCAAGTTGATGTTGTTGATTATCCACAGGATGCAAAATTCAATGATCTTTCCAATTTTGTAGCTGGTGTAGAAGGAGGTTCAGAATCTTCTCTTAGCTTGATTGAAGCGAAAAGTACATGGCAATCTTACAAGACTTCGATGGATGGGTTATGGAAAAAGACGAATGAAAAACTTCCAATCATGCGTAAATGGTCAGAATCTGAAATGGGGGAGGCTAATGAAGGGGGAGGAACATTATTCTATCCATTCTCTGGACCAGATTTCCTTCATGCTGATGTGTTTTTTCCTGAATATGAAAATATCGTTATGATTGGACTAGAGCCAATCGGTACTTATCCTGATATGATCCAGAAATCTGCTGAAGGTAAAGATCAAGTATACTTGAATGGTGTACGCAGATCGATGCATATGATTCTTGGGAAAAGCTTCTTTAGAACCATCGCTATGGCTGATGACTTCAACGGAGAAGTTGATGGTACTTTACCAGTTTTAATGCAGTTCATGAATAGAACGGGACATAAAGTGTTATATCAAGAGCGTGTTGGGGTTATGGCAGATGGGTCGTTGACAACTGAGTTAGATGGGCTTGCAGATTCCACTTATTTCGGGAATCGTTACTACTTTCAGCGAGAAGGATCTGATAAGGTACGCACATTGACATACTTTGCAGTGAATCTTCAAAACTCGCCATACCATAGTCGCGGTGGATTAGTTGCTAAAGGGCTTGAGTCAAGAACTGACTTCGTTGCCTACTTGAAATCACTGAATATGAAATCAACTTACGTGAAGTCGGCTTCTTATTTAATGCACCGCCCAACTTTCAGCATTGTAAGAAACATTATTCTAGATAATTGCGAGTATGTTCTTCAAGATGATTCAGGTATACCAATCAAGTATTTTGATGAGAGTAAGTGGGAATTGACTTATTACGGTCACTTTCAAAATCCAATATCATTGTTTGCAGAACGTCAGCAGTTAGACTTGAAAGAGGCTTACAAAGGAGAAGGAGTTAAAGATCTTCCATTTGGGATTGGATACCAATATATGAAAGGTGTTTCTAACTTGATGAAGGCAAAACGAAAATAAGAATTTCGTTTCCTGCTTTCTAATCTGTATGAGGCTCAAAGAAGTCTAGCATCGCATTAACTTCTGAATTCCAATAAGAATAAGTGTGAGCCGCATTAGGGTCAACATGGTAAAGATGATTCAATCCTGTTTGCTTCATTGCTTCAACGAATATGTCTGAGTGTTGTATATCCACGACTTTATCTAAGGTTCCATGACCAACATACATTGGAACCTGTAGTTGTTTTATTTGAGTTATAATATTGTCATCTTTGGTCCAACGCTCTTCGAACTGATTCATTTGACCGTAATAACCAATATAGAGATTGTCTTTTGGGAAAGCAGATTGATCATAGTCACCAGATAATGCTGCGCATGCATTAAAAATATGAGGATGATCTAAGGCTAACAGCGTAGCACCTCTCGCTCCAGTTGATAAGCCTAGAGTAAAGTTAGGTTGGGCGGCAAGTAAAAGTGCGAAGTGATCTTGAATGTACGGCATCATTTCGTCGCTCATCCATTTTCGTGTTGGGTATTTCAACCAGCTCTGTCTTGTTTGTGGATAGGTGTTTTGGCAATATATACTTTTTCCCATTTGTGGAAGTATCAGCGTGTATCCTCTAGAAAGAGCTTCAGTACATAGATCTGTGCTGTCACACCAACCAGTGTTAGGGTAATTCCATCCGGGTAGCACGATAATACTTCCGATGAATTCTTTTTCTGATGTTTTTACAACTACCTCAATTGGGTTCCCATTGAAGTCAAGAGTAAAGGTGCTGTCATGTCGAAGTGCGGGTTGAGGTATATCGACTTTCGCTGTATCCTCCGGGGTTTTATCTGTTCCCATTATATCAATAGATGTCGTTGACTCTCCACAAGCGATAGTCGCTAAAGAGAGTGAGGAAAGCAGTATAATTGAATAGAAAAGACGCACAGTTTTTATTTTCAAAGATACAATATTAGTTTCCAGAGGTAGAGGAGAAGTTTAGGTACAAAAAAACGCCCCGATAAAATCGAGGCGTTTCAAGTATAGCGATGTTAATAATTTACTTCTTCACAGAATCCACAACTGCTTTAAAAGCATCTGGGTGATTCATTGCTAAATCTGCAAGAACCTTGCGATTTAACTCCATTTCACTCTTGTTAACGAGTCCCATGAATTGAGAGTAGCTCATCCCGTGTTGACGTGCACCTGCGTTAATACGCGTAATCCACAAAGAACGGAAATTTCTTTTCTTTTGTTTACGTCCAGTGTAAGCGAATTCCCACCCTTTTTCAACGGCGTTCTTTGCTACTGTCCAAACGTTTTTTCTTCTTCCAAAGTAACCTTTGGCGTGCTTCATTACGTTCTTACGACGCGCTTTTGAAGCTACATGATTTACTGATCTTGGCATAATAATTTGTTTTTAATAAAGAGTGCAACACTGTTTCAGTTGACTTAGTTACTCGTTACTTGGTTAACATTACCTGTTTTTTAAAGTAAGTCCGACTATCGGATTACTTCATGCACAATTGTTGCTTGATGTTCGGTTCGTCTGCCTTGTGTACCAGTCCGTCGTGCGTCAAGTTTCTCTTTTGCTTTTTAGTCTTCTTTGTTAAGATGTGACTTTTAAAAGCGTGCTTTCTTTTAATTTTACCGCTTCCAGTGATTTTGAATCTCTTCTTAGCACTAGATTTAGTTTTCATTTTTGGCATCTCTCTTTAGTTTTAAGTTACCGCTATACTGCTCTTTATACTTGGTTTCTTTCTCTTCGTTAGGTTCGATCGAAACTTTGTTTCTTTTATTTTGATTTCTTCGAGTTGATCATGATTGTCATGCGTTTCCCCTCTAATTTTGGCATTTGCTCAACTACTCCATATTCTTCTAACTCTTGAGCTAGACGAAGTAATAAAATTTCCCCTCGGTCCTTAAATACAATAGTACGACCTCTGAAGAATACATATGCTTTCAATTTTGATCCTTCTTCCAAGAATTTCTTCGCGTGAGCTAACTTGAAATTGAAATCATGGTCATCAGTGTTAGGCCCGTAACGGATTTCCTTGATGACAACCTTACTTTGCTTAGCTTTGAGTTCTTTTTGCTTCTTCTTCTGGTTGTAAAGGAACTTTTTGTAGTCCAACATTTTACAAACAGGAGGATTCGCTTTAGGTGAGATTTCGACCAGATCTAAATCTGCTTTATCCGCCATAACCAAGGCTTCCTTAACTGAGATAACTCTAGGCTCTTCACCCTCAATTACAAGGCGAATTTCAGGAGCTACGATTTTCTCGTTAATTCTGTGCTTTGCCGTATCTTCTCTACGTACAAACTTCTTTCTATGGTGCGGTCTTCTCATTAATTGTAATAAACTGTTTTAATTATTTCAAGCTAATTCGTCTTCAACTGCCTTATTCAAAAGTTGGATAAAACTATCTACATCCATCTGTCCTAAATCATCCATTCCTCTCTGACGTACTGAAATTGCATTGTTCTCAACTTCTTTCTCGCCAATGATGAGCATGAATGGAATTTTCTTCAGCTCAGATTCACGTATTTTCTTACCTACCTTCTCGTTACGGTCGTCAACGAATCCGCGAATATCGGAATTATTTAGTAATTGCAAAAGCTTTTCACAGTAATCGTTGTACTTTTCACTGATTGGAAGGATTGCTACTTGATCACCTGTTAACCATAATGGGAAGTCTCCACCGCAGTGCTCTAGGAGAACTGCAACGAATCTTTCCATTGAACCAAATGGTGCTCGGTGAATCATTACCGGTCTGTGTTTCTGGTTATCAGAACCAGTATACTCTAACTCAAATCGCTCTGGTAGATTGTAATCAACTTGAATAGTTCCTAGTTGCCATTCTCTGCCTAAAGCATCTTCAACCATGAAATCTAACTTTGGCCCGTAGAAGGCTGCTTCACCAGTCTCAACGATTGTAGGTAGATTTTTTTCATCTGCAGCTTCGATAATTGCTCGTTCTGCTTTGTCCCAGTTCGCATCGCTTCCTATGTATTTGTCTGGAGTGTCTTTATCTCTTAATGAAACTTGAGCTTTGAAGTTCTCGAATTTCAAAGTCTTGAATATGTAAAGAACGAGATCAATTACTTTTTTAAATTCATCCTTTACTTGATCTTGTGTACAGAATATGTGTGCATCGTCCTGAGTAAAGCCACGCACTCTTGTTAATCCGTGAAGTTCACCTGATTGCTCATAACGGTATACGGTACCAAATTCAGCAAATCTAATAGGTAAATCTTTATATGATCTTGGCCGTGTCTTGAATATCTCGCAGTGGTGTGGGCAGTTCATTGGTTTCAATAAGAACTCTTCACCTTCATGTGGTGTTCCAATCGGTTGGAATGAATCTTCACCATATTTTGCGTAGTGACCAGAACACACATATAATTCCTTACTACCAATGTGTGGAGTAATTACTTGATCGTAACCACCTATCTTTTGCGCGCGTTTCAAGAAATTTTCTAAGCGTTCACGCAACTCAGCTCCTTTAGGAAGCCATAACGGTAATCCTTGTCCAACTCTCTGAGAGAATGCAAATAAATCAAGCTCTTTACCGAGTTTTCTGTGATCTCTCGCTTTAGCTAATTCAACTTTTTCTAGGTACTCAGTCAACTCAGCATTCTTCGGGAATGTAATTCCGTAGATACGTGTTAACTGCTTGTTTTTCTCATCGCCACGCCAATACGCTCCTGCAATTGCAGTCAGCTTAATTGCTTTGATGAATCCGGTGTGTGGGATGTGTGGTCCACGACAAAGATCTGTGAATTCACCTTGCGTATAGAATGTAATTGTTCCGTCTTCAAGGTCTTCAAGGAGCTCCAATTTGTAAGGATCTTCTAAGTTCTTGAAATAAGCAACAGCATCACTCTTCGACATATCTTTTCTTACGTAAGCATTCTTTTGCTTCGCAAGTTCTTTCATTTTTTGCTCGATTTTAACTAAATCACTCTCGTGAATTTGGTAATCCATGAAATCTACGTCATAGTAAAATCCATTTTTCACTGGAGGTCCAATCGCAAGCTTAATTCCAGGATAGTAAAACTCAAGGGCTTCGGCCATCAAGTGAGCAGAAGAGTGCCACATTGTAGATTTTCCTTCCGTGTCTCTCCAGGTCAATAACTGCAAGGTGGCATTTGAATCAATTCCTCGATTTGCATCGATTACTTCGTCGTTTACCTTTGCTGCTAGTACATTTCTAGCAAGTCCTTCTGAGATACCCATAGCAATATCCATTGCTGTAGTTCCTTTCTCAACTTGTTTTATCGAGCCATCCGGAAGAGTTATATCTATCATTTTCTGCCTAAAGTTTAAGGCGCAAAGATAAGAATACTACTGATCTGAAGAGGGTAAAACGAAAAGGAATTTACGGAGATGGTTGTTTCACCTACCATCCGCGGTTGAAATTGAATTGTTGGGCAAAAATATTTCTCATTATTGTCTCGAATTTTAGGTCAGAATGCCTGACTGCTAAAAGGGACTCAGATCGTTAGCGCTCTTTAAAAAAGAGGGTTTCAGTTTCAAATGAGAATGTGTATTCCGTTCCATTGTCGAATTTACGATCAAAGTTACCCTCTAGCTGCTCAGTTAGGGTATCTAACAAGTCCAAGCCAAAAGTCATCTTCTTTGCGGGTTCCTTCCATTTACCATTGTCCCGGTATTCGAAGATAGTTCTGTCGTTTTTCACCTTGATTTCAACATTAATTTCACCTGAATCGGATTCAGCAAAACCGTGTTTCATGCTGTTCGTTATTAGTTCGTTAAAGATCAAGGAGATTGGAACAATACTCTTAATGTCAACTTTTTTAATCTCGGAATTAACATTGAACTCAATGTTTGAATCAAATCCAATGGATGAACAGATGTCCTCCGTCAATGAGACTAAATAGGATTGAATATCGATCTTCGAAAGATCATCGTTATGATACATTTTCTCATGGATCAATGCCATGGATCGGATTCTATTAATTGCTTCATCAAAATGTTCGGATACCGAATCATTTTCAGATTCAGCGGCCTGCAATTTAAGAAGGCTTGATATAATTTGAAGATTATTCTTTACTCGGTGGTGGATTTCCTTTAGTAATATTTCATTTCTTTGAATCTCCAGCTCGTATCTCTTGTTAACGTCTTGGTTATTTGAAATCATTTTGTAGAGGATAAACGCCAATGCCAGTGCTACATAATAAACATTGACAACCATTCTGTAGTTAACCTGGCCTGGGCTGACACCTTTACCGATTATTTCTTCTGGACCTCCATTCATTAAAAAAATAATCAGCCCTGAAAGGTTCAAGAGTAAGACGAAAGTACCAATAAAGCCTCCAAATAAGAAGAAGGAAAAAATCCCAACAAGGACGCACCACATGACATCTGCAGCAATGTGCGAATCATTGACTAAAAATATAACTGACTGACTTATTAATACGGCTAGTATCGTTGAAATGATACCGGCTAATTTGTATTTGCGAGTTTTGTATAGTAAAAGGGAATTACTTAATGCAAGAAGAATTGCTGTAAATGAAGTAATCCAGCTTGGATCATTATAAACGAGATGGGTAACGAATAAAATGAAGAAAACAGGAACTAGCACCAAACTAATATTCCACATCATGTTGAATTTCCCAACATCGTCCAGTGAAGCATAATCGGTTTTTGGTGGTTTCAACTTAATCATGTTGTAATTTAGAAAAAAACTTTATTCCCTGCAGGTGCTTTTTTAACTCATTTAATGTTCTTTCGAGATGTTCAGCGTTATAAAACTAAAAAGGGGGCTGCAGCCCCCTTGATATATAGATAGTTGATTATTTTTCCTTTTTAAATAGTCCTCTCAGAAGTCCCATGATTATCGACATGAATCCACCAGATTTTTTAGAACCACCTTCATCACCGCCAAACATATCAGTTATACCACTGAGCATCCCAGCGATTCCACCTTCATCGTTTTTGCCGTTCGAAGAAAGTTTGTTTGTGAATTGTCCAAGAATCTGAGGTATAGCTGACTTTGCCATTCCAGCTACACTCTCTGGTAAACCAACTTTTTTAATAAGTCGATCGACGAAATCATCTTCTACCTCTTTTGATAAGATCATATCACCTTCAGTGTTCTCATTTTCTGAAAGCAAACTTGACATCTGCTTAGGATCTTTGTCGAAATTGGATTTTATAGAGTTCATTGCTTGATTAGCAAATCCTTCGGCTTTTTCTGGAGGAACTCCAATTTTGTCCATCAGACCTTTAATCGTTTCGTTCTCTAATAAATCTTTAATATCCATAATAATTATTGTTTTTCTGGCCGTAAGATATTCGGCTATAGCTTAATAAGCCAACAGACGCTCGGAATTTCGAAAGGCCTTAGATTAATCTCGTTGAACGACAAGGATCTCTTATTTTTTGTAGATTAGTCACTGGAAATGAATTTTTACAGGCGACCATTCGTTTACATTACACCACTATTCGCGCTAGGGATTTTTCTAGGTGACGCTTATGCCATGCATGACAGTCTTGCTTGGTTGGTTATGGCAGTTCTCGTTGTCGCAATTATTCGCTTATTTCTTCGAAAGCCAATCGACTATTTATTCCCTTTTGGAGTCGTTTTGGGAATCTTATTTATTGGAGGTGTTCTAGTGGATTATAACAGGTTCGATGATATGGCCATTGGGAATGATGATCAGGGAGAGTATATAAACTCAACGATGCTATTGAATGTATTGGAAGTGAATGAGTCCGAATCGGTTTGGCAGCGTATGGTTTGTGAATCAGTGGCAATTGTGGGTGAAGATGCATATGTTCCACATCGGGAGAAATTACTTGTTTATACAAATTCATCTGCACTGAGTAAAAATGATCAAGTTTTAATGAGAGGAACATTCACATTAATAGCAAACAAGGGCAATCCAGGTGAATTTGACTCGAAGCACTATTGGAATAGCAAAAACATTTATAGCATCGCGTATATGGACGAAAGTCAATATCTCCATATCGGCTCGATAGAGCCCTCTTGGTTTGAAAAAACTCGGGATAGTATCAACCATCAACTTGATGAAATTTTGGGTGAAAATTTGGATGAATCCAATTTAGCCGTTGCAAAGGCTCTGATTTTAGGAGATAAATCACTTTTGCGTCCCGAACTGAAAAAGAGCTTTAGTTCCGCGGGTGCAATGCATGTTTTAGCAGTCTCGGGATTACATATTGGTATCATACTAGAAATTCTTCTTTTTATTTTTGGAAGGTTCTCCAAAATTCTCAAGAAGAATAGGGCAGTACTATTGGCAATTGGAATATTGTGGATATATGCCGCAGTTGTTGGTTTTTCTCCTTCGGTTGTGCGCGCTACAATTATGTTCTCGCTAATTGCACTTGGGAAAATCTTCAGTAAACAAAGTAATGGCTTGAATATATTACTCTTTTCAGCATGTCTACTACTTTCTTACAATCCTTTGATGCTCTATGATATAGGTTTCCAACTATCATATCTTGCAATGCTAGGGATATTCCTACTCTACAAGCCAATTCAATCATCAATCTTCATCAAAAACCGATGGCTGAATAAAGTGTGGCAAGGAACGTCTGTTGGAGTTTCGGCACAGGTTTTTACGATTCCGGTAACGCTGCATTACTTTCATCAATTTCCTAACTATTTCATTCTGACTAACATCGGCATGATGGTGTTTGCAGGCTTGGTTTTGAGCTTAGGACTGGTTCTATTCGCGACTAGCTGGGTTAAAATTGTTGGTAAGTTGATCGCGGCGCTCTTAAGCTTTGCTCTCACAGCGATGATATTTTTTGTAGAGTGGGTAGAGCACCTGAGTGGCTCTGTAGCATTTGGGTTCACATTGCCATGGTATTTAATCGTAGCGGCATATATTATCCTTTTCATTGTGGTTCTGGCTAAGTCAAAAATGATAGTATTGAAGGTTGCTCTCTTTGCAGCTATGGTCCTTATTATTGCTATTCAAGCTATACGGTATGAAAATATAACAAGGAATGAATTTGTTGTGTTTAATTCCAATCAGCTCCTGATGATGGTGAAGCAGGGTGATAATATAATTTGCCTACATAATGCCACAAATGGTCTAACAGATGGATTGGATTTTCTTATCGATGCATATTCCAAAATCCATCCTGGAAAAGTTAAGTTCGTTCGTTTGAGTCTTGGAGAGACTAGTGTTATGGTTTCTGGTGGTTATATGAAAGTCGTCAAATTCGATAATGGATATCATATACTTTTACCTTCTAAGGATAAGAGTTTCTTCTTAAGAACTAGTACGCGTGTAGTGCCATTTAAGGATGACTACATAGTTGATATGCCATATATTCAAAGTAAAAGGACGTCCTATAATTTGAGAAATGGTTGCTACCGTATTCCTCTGAAATAGTGTGTACTGTGCCTGTTCATTTAGTAAATGAATCGGTACGAAGTACGATTGATTCTTTACTTGCCGTTGAATTCCGTAATTTTGCAGCGTTAACGCCGATTTTTAATGCGCATCAGTCTTCTCCATATTGTCTTCTCCATAACGGTAATGCTACCTGTTTTTGCAACTGCTCAGAAGAAGTATTCTATTCATAGAATAACAGATGCTATTGCAATTGACGGTGAAGTAGATGATGCTGCGTGGGCGGATGCTGGATTGGCTTCAGACTTCATTACCAACTATCCTGAGTACGGAACTGAATCTAGATATGTATCAAAGGTTAGATTGTGTTACGATGATAAAGCGCTCTATGTTGCTGGTGAACTTTTCGATCCTTCACCAGATTCTGTAAGTTATAGTTTGTCGCAACGAGATGATGTGGGTAACGCGGACAGATTCGGCATAACGCTGGATCCCTATGCAGCCAATACAAGTTCATTTGCATTCATTGTTACTGCTGCTGGAGTTGAAATCGATGGCTTACTATTTACCAATGGATCTGATTTTTCTTGGAATGCAGTTTGGAAAAGTTCAGTGAAGAAACAAGACTATGGCTGGTCGTTTGAGATGAAAATACCATTCTCTGCGTTGCGATTCCCGAATAAATCGGTGCAAGAGTGGAATATAAACCTCGTGCGTGAGGTGAGACGGGATCGAGAGAAATCATTCTGGAGCCCAGTGAATCCAAGTGATTTTGGTGAAATAACTCAATCGGGAGTTATGAAGGGGATATCAAATGTGAAATCTCCTGTGCGCCTCTCGTTTACACCATATGCAACGGGATATTTAGAGAATTCATACGACTACACACTCGAAAAACAAGTCTGGAAAAGTAGATTGACAGGAGGCCTAGATTTGAAGTATGGATTAAATGATGCTTTCACACTTGATATGACCCTGATTCCTGATTTCGGACAAACAACCTCCGATAAGCAGGTGTTGAATCTCGGTCCTTTTGAGGTTAGGTTTGATGAGAATCGACCTTTCTTTCTTGAAGGAACTGATCTTTTTAGCATTGGTAATGTATTCTATTCACGAAGGATAGGAGCACAGCCATACAATTATTCTGCTGCCTCATTATCTTTGGCTGACTCAATAGGAGAGGAGGTGATAAGTAATCCAGACCTAGCAGCATTACTGAATGGAACGAAGGTTTCAGGGAGAACAAAGAGTGGGCTTGGAATCGGAGTCTTCAATGCAATTGAGGGAGAGCTTCAGGCCATCGTGGCGGATTCTAATGGAGTTCAACGGGTTGTGAATACACATCCTCTGACTAACTACAACGTCTTTGTGTTGTCGCAGAATCTCCAAAATAATAGCAGCGTTTCGTTCGTAAACACCAATGTAATGAGAGCCGGAGCTAATAGAGATGCAAATGTCTCTGTGATCGAATCGTCACTCTTCTCTAAAGATGGAAGGTTTAATATCAATTCGGGAATTAAAATTTCATCGGTTTTTGAAGGGGAGACTCCAGTTTTTGGTCATAGTGCCAGTTTTGTTCTCGAGAAAGTGAGTGGAACTTGGGGGTATGCCCTCGATTATTTTGAGGAAAGCGATACATACGACCCAAACGACCTTGGCTTCCTTTACAATAATAATGAACGATTTGTTGGTGCTCGATTGAATTGGCGTGATTTTGAAGCGAACCGATGGTTCCTGAGAAGATGGGCTGATGTAGGAGTTCATTATGCGGCGTTATATAAGCCACAGGTTTATGCCAATAGTGGAATTGATTTTAGTGGACGAGGTACAACCAAGAACTTCACAACCATAGGGGTTAATGGAACTTTTCGACCCTTTAATGAGGTCAACCATTTTGAATCAAGAGAATTTGGTAAAGAGGTGGGATTTGGATCGAGTGGACGGATTTCAGGATTTGTCTCAACGGACTACAGTAAGAAATTTGCACTTGATGTGCGTTCAGGAATTAAGCAATTTTTTGGTTCTGCTATGAAGACAACATTCATTAATGTTAGCCCACGGATGAGGGTTTCAGATAAGATGTTCCTGGTCTTACGATCAAATTGGGAGTTTATTACACATGATTTTGGTTATGTTAGTTCATTAGATGAAAATTACTCTGATGAGATTTTGATGGGGTATCGGAATCGCAGAATCACGGAAAACTCAATACAATTGGAGTATATCTTCACTAAGAGAATGGGTGTTGATCTCAGATTACGCCATTATTGGCAGCAGGTTGAGTACAATTACTTCAAAGAGCTGTTAGATGAGGGTAATCAGGTTTCAACGACTTATCTTCCTTTAAATGATGATGGTGAGTCTGCACACAATACGAATTACAATGCTTTCACCTTAGATCTGAACTATCGATGGGTATTTACTCCCGGGAGCGAGTTGAGAATAGTGTATAAAAACAACATATTCAATTCGCAAAACACCGTCGTTCCATCTTATTTTAATTCGTTTGACAAATTGTTTGACCAGCCTCAGACGAACAGCATATCCATGAAGCTATTGCTTTATATCGATGTTCTTTATTTCAAAAGAAAGAATAGAAATCGTTAGTTCCATCCTAGAATTAGATCATATCAAATTAATCTTGAGCAAAAAAAAACAGCCTATTCAATAGACTGCTTTAATAGTATAGAGGCTTGGGCTTAGCGATTTAACATCACTGGCATCACAAGCATTAATATATCTTCATTCTTTTGTAGATCTGATGGAATCAATAGACCCGCTCTACTTGATTCACTCATTTCTAAGCGAACCTCCATAGAATCTATATTGTTCAGCATCTCCATTAAGAATCTAGAGTTGAATCCAATTTCCATATCCTCACCAGCATAGTTACACGTCAATCTTTCATTCGCTTCATTTGCGAAATCGATATCCTCTGCAGATAATGCCAATTCAGAACCAGCCAATTTAAGCTTGATTTGGTGCGTAGTTTTGTTCGAAAAAATTGATACCCTCTTGATTGAGCTGAGTAATTGTAGACGATCAATCGTTAACACATTCGGATTCTCTTTAGGAATTACCGCTTCATAGTTCGGGTATTTCCCATCAATCAAACGACAAACAAGAACGATATCGTTGAACATGAAAACAGCATTTGAATCATTGTATTCAAGTTGTACTTCCTCATCACCTTTCAGGTTTCCCTTTACTAGATTCAATGGTTTCTTTGGAAGGATAAATGAAGAGCTTCCATCAGCCTGTGAATCTGTTCTCGTGTAGCGAACGAGCTTATGTGCGTCAGTAGCTACGAAAGTGATGCTTTCAGGTGAAAATTGGCAGAATACACCGCTCATTACTGGACGAAGATCATCAACTCCTGTTGCGAACAGAGTCTTGTTGATTGCATTCGCGAGTATGCTTCCAGAGATTCTAATTGAATTAGAGTTATCTAATGATGGAACTCTTGGGAAGTCATCTCCGTTAAATCCAACCATTTTAGACTTACCGTTATCATAAGCGATTTCTATTGAATAAGTTTCGTCGTCAACCAAGAAAGTACAAGGCTGATCCGGAAGGTTTTTCAATACATCAAGCAGGAGCTTAGCTGGTATTGCAATTTTTCCCTCTTCTTTCGCTTCGATTTCTAAAGACGTGCGCATAGTAGTCTCTAAATCAGATGCTGAAACAGTTAACTGTTGATCAGAAATTTCGAATAAGAAGTTATCAAGAATTGGAAGAGTATTGCTTGTACTCAGGACTCCTGAGATTCCTTGAAGGTGCTTTAGTAATTTTGCACTAGATATGACAAAGTTCATTGTATACGATTTATAACATAATCAAAATTATCATTTTCGCACCAAACAAAAGCATGCCGACTTTCGTTTTTTCACCGAGTTATCAACAAGGTTGAACGCTATTTCTGTCGAATACCGTCTTCAGTTTTGAGCATACTCAAGTCCATAGGGAAATACACATGACCTAGAAGGATCGGATTGAATACAAAGTATTGACACTTTACAAGCATTCCATCGGGTAATTCGCACCAGAATTTGTCTCGGTTCGTATCTTCAATGTTACCAAAGTCAGCTTCTACAGCAACAGGAGCTTTCATTCTAAAGCATCTCAGCTTTGACGTTTTGCCATTCGTTTCTTTCAAACTCAATGTTGCAAAAGGAGTTGATCTTTTTACGCTGTCTACTTGAGCGTTGGTAAGTTCAAAATTCTGCAGGTTATAATTGATTTTCTTAAACTTGTTCAAGTATCTAAACATCATGTCTGGTTCAGCATCCATCATTCTCTTTCCTTGATGATATGCCTTTAAATCTGAACCGTTTTTAGTGATTTTAAAGCTTCTCTCTGGCTCATCATTGAACTTAACATCTACTGCTGATATATCTTCCACAGATAGTGCGAAAATTCCAGTACATGCCCATTCTCGATTGTCAGCAAAGAATCTTGGTTCGATTATGCCATTCATTCCTTTAATCTTCATCAGTACAGGGATGTCACTCTGTCCGTGTTCTTTAGAGTCGAGAAGCATTATTTGACCATGATGGTCCGGAGCTGTAGGTCCTAGGTACCAGGTTTTTGTCCATTCACCCGATTGAAAAATCTCAACTTTTAAGTGTTGAGCCGTCATCATTTTAGTGTAGTTCGCGTGTGAACTATCTGGTAAATAACCTTTGAATTCGATTTTTTCGAATGCTTCCAATACAAAGGCTGCATTTTCTTGAGTGATACATCCGCCATCTTTGTCAGTCCAAACCTTGCCTTTCTTTCGGATTTCAAATGTACGTGCAAACTTATCGGTGATGATTACTTTGTCTACCGTTGATATGTCCTCAATAGCAAAGTCAATTAGTTCCGTGTCTGACTTGCCTTCATTCTCGAAAAGTGATGAGATATAAAAGCCTAGGCCGACTAAACCTCCAACGGCTATTACTAGTATAATTAGTTTTTTCATGATCAGTAGTGTTTATCTTGCGTACTTACGCTTTCGTATAAAGTTAAGCGTGAAGCCAAGAAACAGAATAAGAACGATTGGCAAGCCAACATTGATCATTTTGTAGAAAGAGCCGTCATTCTTAACTTTTTCGTTATCCATTTCATGGATATCAATTTGTTTACTCCTTAAGTCAAGAACTGAATTGTCTCCTAGCATGTAATCAGTCATGTTTTGGAAAAACTCTTGATTCCCAAAATAGTGCTGTACTTTAAGGCGAAGCATGTCTTCGTTGTATTGTAAGTTATTCAGCTGCTTCGGTCGGTACATCATGGCCGTCCCTTGTTTGTTTGGCATCGAATCGTATTCATTTGCAATGAATCGTCCGTTTCCAACTACCAGTACCTTTCCTTCTTTAACACTTTGTTTTCTGAATTCAGCATCCGGATTATTAGCAAAAGCACCAACGAGTCGGTTCTTAAAATATGAGTCGAAAGTACCCTCAGCTAAACCGGCAACGCACTTTTTATTTTGCTCGCTTGTTGGGTCTGGAGCCAATTTAGGATTCTGTCCATAATTATTAGGCATCATCAAGTTCACCATTGGAGCTAAGCCTGTAGCTGAAGAATTGGTGCTTGAAGTCAATATAGGCGTTAAGGCAACATCTGGATCATTTCCAACGAACTGAATTTCACCTGTGTACTCAAGTGATACAGGTTCTAGGTTTCGGGTAATGGCGTGTGATGTTGGTGTCGCCAAGACGTGGAAGAACCATGGAATTGCTGATTGATTAGAGAAGGGTACCATCTTGACACCACAACGAGCATCAATCACATAGTTATCATTGATCTTGAGTCCATAATCAAATAGCATTCGATCTAAGCCTAGATTGTATCTACTCGTGTGAGTTGATCCGACAGCATCAAGAGTGTCTTCAGGCAATTCTAATTTATCGATAAAACACATCAGTCGACCTCCAGTCATTACGAACTGATCAATAATGTATAAGTCTTTATCTGAAAACTTTGTAGTTGGCCGTGCGATTACCAATCCGTCAATATTATCAAGTGATCCAAGAGAATCATTTAATTCAACATCCGTAACAGAAAAGTAGGGCGAAATCATCGCTCTGATACGCTGCGTTTCCTTAAATTCAAGTTCACCATGTCCTTGCAAAAAGCCAACTCGAGGGCGATACTCCTGCGTAGATCTGCGAATAGAGCTGACTAACATGTATTCTAGATTGTTCACAGAGTTTTGAATCATGCCATTAACTTCATTCAAATGGTAAGGTTCAGCTGTCTTTGATCCAGGTAAGAACTGTACAGTATTCACAGTAGATCCGCCATATTCGATCACAGCGCCTGGCCATAACATCATTTTGGTCTGACTACCCTCTTTCATGTATAGAAGATCCATTGGGAGTATTCCTTTACCCTCGGCGAACAAGTTTTCGAAAAGTTCACGTTTCTCCTCATCAGTCCCAACTTGTGGATTGATGAACTGATACTCGATTCTGTCGCCTGCGTACAACTTAAACTCCTTTAATTTATCCTCGATGGCATCTCTGAAGTGCTTTATTTCAGCTGGAAGATTTCCTTCGAGGTAAATTTTAATATTTAATCTACTCTTAAATTGATTCGTATTCTCTAAGAACGTAATTGTTCCTGGTGCGAGCGAATAACGCTGATCTTCAGTCATATCAACTCTCGTATAAATGAAAGAGCTCACTATGTTGATTAGAACAACGGCAACGATAACAATTGCCATGAAGGTCCAATTGTAAATTCCTTTTACGATCTTCTTTTTTTCTGCCATGACTATCGTTTAAGAGATTTAATAACCGTTAGTGCTGCATAAATGAACAACGTAATAATGGTAATGAAGTAGACAATGTTTTTAGAGTCAATAACTCCACGTTTGATACCATCGTAATGATATGTGATTCCACAATATTGAATCACAGAATCAAATTTCCCCATCAAACTAAAAGATCCGAGTAATTGAAACCCGCTGTAAAATAACCAACAGAGGAACATGGCCAAAATAAAGGCGACAATTTGGCTACTAGTTAGTGTTGAAGCGAAAATCCCAATGGCAACAAAAGTAGATCCAAGTAGAATTAATCCTAGATATGATGTGAAGGTAGCTCCGCCATCAATGATACCAACTGGGTTACCTAGATTATACATCGAAATGTAGTAAATCAGTGTAGGCAGTAGAGCTACAATGAGAAGGGTTACGCCAGCAAAGTACTTGGCCAACAAGATCTTTAAATCTGAAATTGGTCGCGTAAACAATAATTCGATTGTTCCAGTTCTTCGTTCTTCCGCTATTGACCTCATCGTAATTGCAGGTATTAGGACAAGAAAAATAACTGGTGATAAATTGAAAAACGGGATCAAGTCGGCTTCAGCGCCTTCCAGGAGATTTGTTTGCATGTCTCCAGAAATTACCCAATGGAAAAGACCGGCAGTAATGAGGTAGATAAGAATAAATACATATCCTATCACAGAACTCAAGAAGCTTCGAATCTCTTTAATGTAAAGTGCTCTCATTTAAGTACAAATGATGTTGAACCCAAAAGTAAGATTTCCTTTTGAAACCTAAGCCTGTAAATGATGATCTGCATGGATGATTTATTAAAATGTCAATGTTCGTAACCTATTCAATATGTAATGGCCAAAATGAGGGCGGGTTACTTAAAAAATGTGAAAAAATGCGAATATCGGTGGTCTTCGTACAAGGTTTTACATCAAAGAGTTATTCAACTTATAATGAACAAAGTAAATCGTAAGTTTATGAAATTTTCACCAATATTATTTTGTCTAAATAGTGCTGGGTTATTGTTAGCGCATGTGCTGATTGCAACAATGCACATGTGCAGCCAGGTGTTAAATATCATTATCATGTTATGCCTAATGCGTTTTGCAAGAATTAGGAGTTGATGGTTCCCAGATGTTAAAATTAGGCTATGCGGCCGGTGGGTTTCCAATCTATTACAAGTATGGATACGATCAAAACGGTGACATAGTAGAAATGGAAAGTGGATATACCTTGAAAAGTGGAAGTAGAGGAGGAGATGGTAAATCAGCGCCAGATGGAACTTATGATGGTACCTATTTTCAAGATTACGAATATTTGAGCGAGCGCTCAGAACTGGATGAATGCAATGGTAGAGTAGGTAGAACGCCTGAGAGTGATCAAGAGTATTATTAAGTAATAACTGACAACTTCCCCTCTTATCTGTTATGTCTTATGGGGGAGCCAACCAGTGACTTTCTTCATAGAAAAACAACGGAGCGACGATCTTTAGGAATGAATCCGGAGTCAAATCATGGAACGCCAAATCCTGATGAATTGATGAATCAAATGGATGCCAATAATGACGGTAAATTATCCAGCAGGGAGATGAACGGACCTCTTTAGGATCGCTTCAATCAACTTGATGTTAATTCAGATGGCTATTTGACAAAAGATGAACTAAACAATGGTATGGGAAGTCTTCATGGTCAAGGAGAGCCAACAAGGCGACATTGAGCAGTGAATTTCTAGTTCTTGTTATTCACCCGGGTAAGGCGATTGATATGAAGTCTGGAAGGACTCCCAAGTACTGTCTTTATAGGATCTAGAGCTAAAAAATTGAAGGATCATATGAATGTCTTGTGCACTTTTAAATCCCGCTAAAGCTTGAATGTACTGTGTTTCGTTACTTAGGTAAGCGAAGCTTGGGTAACTCATTTTACCTTGCAGTAATGCCCCGGCAAGTTCATGGTAGCCACGTCTTCCACTCTCAACAAATTTATATGTCTTACCTTCGAATTCAATGTCTTCTTTACTTTCGGCATCGAGCTTAACAGCATAAAAGTTCTTATTAATTTCTTCAATAACGAATTCATCTTTAAATGTAGATGCGTCCATTTTTTTACACCAACCACACCAATCTGTGTAGATATCAATGATGATGAACTTAGGGTCATTTTTCTGACGCTTCATAGCTTCCTCAATGGATAACCACTCAATTTCAGCAGTCTTTTTCTCGATAAGTTCCGAAGGTTTAGTCTGTGTAGAATTAGAGGAATTAGAGAAACTCCATAGTCCCATGGCTAAAATTACGAGGGAAAGGGATGCTAAGATTGTATTTTTCATAACGCGTAAGATAAGGAGATTGCACACGAAAAAACAGTAGACCCGATGCTTTAACAAATATTTAGCGTTATTAAACGCTCATTATTTTGAGACTTCGAAGCCGTTGAAGTGTGAATTGAGACTCCATGCCTGAGGTTTTTCACAGAACCAGGGCTTAATTTTAGACCAAATAGATTTGAACGTTTCAGAGTTGCGATAATTTTCTAAATCCGATTCATCATCCCAATGACTATAGGTTAAGACTATGGATGGTTTCTTAATATCCTGATATAGTTTCATTCCTTTGCACCCAGGGAAATTATTCACTTTGTCATTAATAGTGTCGAAAAAGCTTATGAATTCTTCAATCTTCGCTTCATCAAATTCTAGTTGAACGATTCGTGTCATTTTTTAGAAAAGTGATTCTATGGTTTCTCTTGATCCAGCAGGAGTGAACTCGATTCGGATCATATCATTTATTCTCAGGCCAAATAATTGTTCCGCTCCTCCAGTACTTCCGTTTGCTCCTCTATTTATAGCAATTTCGAGGAGTCCATTTTCGTTAAACACTGCAACTTTTTCACCTTGCGGAACTTCGTTGTAAGCTCCAGAAATTACATCAATGAAATAGTCTTTCCGTTTCCGTTTAAAGTAAAGCACGAATGGTGTGTCTTCCCCGAACCTCTCGAAAAGTTCTTGATTTATGTTCGTAATTGCATTCCCGTAGTTGTCTACATGGATTACATAGCCTTTGATCAAATTTGCTTCAGAAACGGCGATTGGATTAAGAGCGCTTTTGTATTCTGTGGATGCTGACCCAATTTCCTCTGGTTGAACTCCGTTCAGAAGTTTCACAGCGGCAGGTATCAGAACGTTTTTTGTAGGGAATTTGAATAGTTTTTCATTGGATAGGATGTCATCAATTCTCCAAAAACCTTGAGGATGATTCTCGCCAAGGAAGGCACCAAAAAATCCGTTATCGCAAGAAATGAAGTACTGATTTTGATACTTCATGATTGAAGGAAAGCTTCCATCGGATCCGCCAAAGTTAACGATAGGCTCACTGTCAACACCAATTACGTGCACCGTCCCTTCGGGGAAATCAGTAAAACAAGATCTTACATGAAACGCTGCTTCTGAAATGTCAAAGGGGCGAACCGTATGAACAATGTCAACTACTTGGACATCACTTGCTGACTTTAATAATGACCCTTTTAACGATGCCACATAGTGGTCGTTCAGTCCCATATCTGTCGTAAGCGTAATGACTTTCATTTCTTAATCGTTAACTCGAGTCAAAAATAAGGTTATTATGCGATTAAGAACTTTATTATTCTCAATCATTACTCTATATTAGTAATTAATTACAATTTGACGATTGTAAAAATGAAAACCTAAAATAAAGAATTACGATTGCTAGAGCGAAAAATTGAAATACAAGGTATTAGTCCTGCGGAGTTGTTCGGGGTGAACAACGCAAAATTAAAGCACCTCAAAACATATTTTCCAAAGCTAAAAGTCACGGCTCGAGGAAATGTTATCACGATTGTTGGAGATGAAGATGTGATGAATGAATTTGAACGAAAGTTTGAGTTGATTATGTCTCATTTCAATCAGTATAATCAACTGACTCAGAATAATATCGATAACCTAATGTTAGCAGATGGCTCAGACCTACTTAAAGACAAGGGAGAGTCGGCAGTTCTCGTTCATGGAAATCATGGGATGAAGATTCGGGCTAAGACGATCAATCAAAAAAAGATGGTCGGCTCAATTGACATAAATGACATGCTATTTGCTGTCGGTCCTGCAGGTACCGGAAAGACTTATACGGCCATAGCACTTGCAGTACGAGCGTTAAAGGCAAAGGAAGTAAAGCGTATAATTCTTACACGACCTGCGGTTGAAGCAGGTGAGAATCTAGGTTTCCTTCCGGGAGATTTGAAGGAAAAGCTCGATCCATATATGATGCCGTTGTATGATGCTCTCAGGGATATGATTCCTGCAGAAAAACTAGCTGATATGTTGGAGTTTGGCATTATCGAAATTGCGCCGTTGGCATTTATGAGAGGGCGAACATTAGATAAAGCTTTTGTGATTCTTGATGAAGCACAGAATTCCACAACGATGCAAATGAAAATGTTCCTGACTCGAATGGGTATGACTGCAAAGTTTGTTGTTACTGGTGATATGTCGCAAGTCGATTTACCACGAAGTCAACGTTCAGGCTTGGCATATGCAATGAATGCGCTTGAAGAGGTCGAAGGTGTTGGAATCATTAAAATGGGATCAGCGGATGTAATCCGACATGCACTTGTTAAACGGATTATAGCGGCATTCGAAGTTGCTGAAAATGAAGATAAGCGACAAGCCGAGCTGCGACTTAAGAAGCGTAATCAAGGCAAAGACTAGTTTTTTTTCAGCCTATATTTCTCAATATCGTGAGCGGTCATCCAGTAAATATCCTTTGCTGGGGCAGCTTTTAGTGTAAACCAGTAGAAAGAGGTGTCCACTTCAATTTGATTGAAAAAATCAATGAACAGATCATGTTCTTTAGAATCGTTCGGGTATTCGGAGCCATCTTTTTTTCCATCGCTCCAAGAATGAACGCCGATTATTGCACCTTTCTCAATTGTCCGTTTTGTCCCTGAAATAAATAAATCAACTCCTCCAGAAGCAATAATAGACTTTGATTTTAGATAGGTTTCAATGTGTCTTTTATTAATAAGTAGGCATGTTTTGACATTCCATTCATCATTCATGGACCCAGGTATTTGGTTCAGAATTATTTTCTGTATTCCGGAATTTTCACTTAGGTACTTTGAAAGTTTTTTATGCATTTGCTTTCCAAGAACACCATTCAGCTCAATGGATGTTGAAGAGGTCTCTTTAATACTTGCTTTCTGATCAGTCAGTTGAATAAGTGCGCCGCAAGAACTTAATAGAATTAAGAGAGAGAGCATTGTAATTCGAATCATAATACTTTTTGTAAAAAGTTCTGCGGTACATGATCCATTCATGAAGAGGGGATAGCTAACCAATTTCTTCCGCAGGATGTTCTATGCTATCTGTATTTCTCAATCTAAATCAAAGTTAACTCTTTTGTTGAAATCATGTCCGTAACTTCTTGTGAAAATCAGTTTAGAACATTTCTGAATTCCTAAATTTGTAAACTCAAATTGTAGATATGGCGAACGCAATAATAGATAGTAAATTCTCTTTTAAAGGTCAAACTTCAGTATACAACGGAAAGGTTCGTGATGTGTATACGCTCGACAATGGTTTATTGGTAATGATCGCGTCTGATCGAATTTCGGCATTTGACCATGTTTTACCAAAGGGTATCCCGTTTAAAGGTCAAGTACTAAATCAAGTAGCTACTATGTTCTTAGATGCGACAAAGGACATTGTCCCGAATTGGCTTTTAGCTACTCCAGATCCATCAGTTGCGGTAGGTTATGCGTGTGATCCAATTCGCGTTGAGATGGTGATTCGCGGTTATATGTCTGGGCATGCTGCTCGTGAATACAAAGCAGGTAAAAGAATTTTATGTGGAGTTCCTATGCCGGAAGGCATGAAGGAGAACGATAAGTTCCCTGCGCCGATAATTACTCCGGCAACGAAAGCAGACGAAGGACACGATGAAGATATTTCTCGTGAAGAAATAATTTCACAAGGAATAGTACCTGAAGAGATGTACTTAAAATTAGAAGATTATACACGAAAACTTTTTCAACGAGGTACAGAGATGGCAGCAGATAGAGGGTTGATTCTTGTAGATACAAAGTATGAATTTGGGATTCGAAATGGTGAAGTCATGTTGATTGATGAAATTCATACTCCTGATTCTTCTCGTTTCTTTTATGCCGATGGTTACCAAGAACTGCAAGATGCTGGAGAACCACAGCGTCAGCTTTCAAAAGAGTTTGTGCGCCAATGGTTAATTGAAAATGAGTTCCAAGGGTTAGATGGCCAGACTATGCCAATAATGCCAGATGATTTTGTTGACGTTGTTACTGAAAGGTATATAGAGCTTTACGAAAAGATCACTGGGAAGGCATTTGAAAAGTCGGACACTTCAGATATCACAAAACGTATCCAGTCTAATGTTGATGCCTACATAGAGAATATAGAGAAGTAGCAAAAAAAAATAGGACACCAGATAATCTGATGTCCATCTCTTCACTTACACACTATGATGATTAGTAGATCGTTTTTTGGTGTAGTTAAAAACTGAGTTTAAGCTTAACTGCAATTTCTTGCAGCGTCGAACTATAAGTTCTTATTTAACGATAGTTGGGTTTGTCAGTTTAACAGCTCCGTAAGCTTGTTCTCCAACAGTCGCTTTGATAGTTACTTCAGAATCTTTTTCAACTCCCTCGGAAGCAGCGGTATCCGCCTCGCTAAATACAGCAACTACATGTGCTTTTTGCATACCTTCTAATTTCTCATCTCTTAGACTCATTTGAGTTTCTCCAGTAGTTGTACCATTATTACCCCAGCTAATTGCTTTGATCGTAATTTCAGTTCCCATTAGATCGTCTGCTTTATCAATAAGATCACTGCAACTTAAAGCATCGCTTTCAATACTTTCCTCAAGTCCTTCTTAACTTTCGTTTAATGCACTCGCAGCTGCGTCTCCGCCAGATGAAACCAAAAATAAAGCTGGCAATGCTACTGTGCTTCCGTTTAGAATGTTTCTCATCTTTTTTAGTTTTTTCTCAAAGATGGAGATTGAATAGTTTAGCTAAAAAGGATAGGTGCCATAGTTGAATTCATAAGTGTAGCATTTATTGAATCGATTATTGTTTTACATGCATCGATTGTTGATTTAACGGTATACGGATATTGACAATGAAAGCGTTAAACAATAAACTATTCCTTATGAAAAACTTAATTCTATTACTTAGCGCGTCTCTATTTCTCATTTTTTCAAGCTGCAAAAAGAACTCAAGTAATGTTGTTCCGGTTTGTGATGGTTCAACACCAACGTATGATACAAATGTTGAAATATTCATATCTGGCCGATGCTTGAGCTGTCACGGGACCGGGTCTTCAAATGGAGACATGTCCTCCTATGCTAAGCTTTCTGCTTACACATCTAATGGGAAATTCGAAAAAGAAGTTCTAACAAATCAATCTATGCCGACATCAGGTCCATTACCTGAGTCTGAGTTGAACATGTTGAAATGTTGGATGGAAAATGGTTTTCCAGAGAATTAAATATTTTGAATGTACTTTGAAAGCTGAGTTTCAAAGGCGCTTTTTAGGGTCTCATCATTGATTCCCTCATCGCTAAAGTTTTCGTAAAACGAAGGCAGTGAAAATTCAGAAACGACATTAGCTCCCATGCGAGGGTAGCTCGAGGTAGCTGATGCAAGCACTGTTTGTCCTCCTCTGTCTCCTGGAGATGTTGCCATCAAGAATAATGTTTTTTCTTCCCAAAGCTTACCTTCAATCCTTGAAGTCCAATCGACTATGTTTTTATAGGCGGCCGCATAGCTTCCGTTATGTTCTGCAAATGAGATAATAATTCCATCCGCATCTTGGATTTGTTTTTTAAATTTCAGAGCCTCGTTTGGTATGCCAAGTTCTTCCTCCTTATCTACACTATAGATTGGCATCTCGAAATCATTCAAATCAAGCAATTCCACCATACAATCTGCTACTTGGTTTGCCGTATAGCTCGCTAATTTTCTATTAATTGAAGTTCGACTCGATGAGGCTCCGATGGCGAGGATTGATTTCATATTTATTAATTTTAAATCTTAGACGGTTACAATAGGTAAAGCTAACAAACAAAGTTGTTATCCCAGGATCGAAAGCAATTCATATTGTCGTAAAATCATCTAAATTAGCAGTAATGAGTACTGACGAGCAGCGAAATTTTTCTGGTTTTTTGAAGTCATCCTACTTGTCTAAGGATTGTTTGATTCCCGGGTTGGAGAATTTTCAAATGCCTGAGTCAATTGATGAAGAGTGTTATCCTGATCTAAAGGAAAATTTGATGCTCGGAAAAAGAGCCGAGCGATATTTCTCAAAATCAATTGAATTGTCTGATGAATATGATATGCTATTAGAGAGTATTCAAGTCTTTAAAGAAAAACGAACCATAGGGGAATTCGATTTTTTCGTAAAGAGGTTATCGGATAATCAACTGATTCATGTTGAGCTAGTATACAAGTTTTACTTGCTAAAATTGAATACAGGTTTTGCTGCGGCTAACTGGGTAGGGCCAAATTTGAACGATTCATTAGAACTGAAAGTTGATAAACTTCAAAAGAAACAATTTCCCTTAATTAAGTCTGAAGAGGGAATAAGGGTGCTTGAATCACATCACATTAATCCTGATCATGTATTACAACAGTTGGCATTCTTTGGAAATCTCTTCCTTCCAGCTTCAAGGCGAGACATTGTACACGAACTATATCCCGAAGCAATTCAAGGTTATTGGTATACATTGAATGAGTTTATTCAGGCTCAATGTTCGAGTTGCACCTATTTTATACCAACCAAGATTGATTGGTTTATGCAAAATCCAGGCGGAGTTGATTGGCTCGAGTTGGATGAATTGTTAGAGATATTGCAGTTATTGACGGACTCGAAAAAGTCACCAATGGTATGGAAGAATAATCCGGATGGAACAGTTGATAGATTGTTTGTTGTCTGGTGGGAACCCTAATTTCTGTCAAAAAAAAGCCCTTGATTCATTTTTGAATCAAGGGCATTAAAGTGGGTAGGAATATTGTTCTACTTCAATACGTTCAAGCTAACTTGAGTAGTTGCTACATTTTCTCCGAGAGAAATGTTAACAATGTATTGACCATTATCCAATGAGTTTGTGTTCAATGTGAACATGTTTGCTCCATTCGACCCGTTAAAAGTTTCAGATAAAACAACTGCACCAACCATGTTGTAAACGTTCACAGTTACTTCAGAAGTTTCCTCCAAGTTAACTGAGATGTTTGCGCTAGTTGTTGCTGGGTTCGGGTACAAAGAAACATTGTTTAAAGATGCAAGGTTTTCTTCAACGTTAGCAGCACAAGCCATTTCTGTTGGAGTAAGTCCTACAGCAGTAAGTGCAGTTTCAAAATCAGCCATTGATGAAACTGGCCATACGTCACCGTTTTTTAATTTCATATCGGCACCAATGATGCAATACGTAGGGTAAGCAACAATTCCGAAATCCGCTACAACTGCGTTTCCTCCACCTTCAGTTCCTGAAGCTGCAGGTGCCGGATTAAATCCAGTCGACATTGAGTAAGTAGTTTCAAATGATAATACGGCAGCATCGTCATCACCAGAATCGATAGAGATCATAACTATGTCACCAGCGTTACATCCATATTTTTCGTGGAATTCACTGAAAAAAGGAACTGTTGCTTGACAAGGACCACATGTAACGAAGAAAAAGTCTAAAAAGACCCATTTTCCTGCATTTGTGTAATCGCTTAGTACGTGAGTCACGCCATGTACATCAGTTACTGTGAAATCAGAAACAACATCTCCGACGTTGTAATTTCCAACTTGAGCGTTTGATCCAAAAGTTGCACTAAGGACTAATGCAATTGAAAGTAATTTTGTTCTCATAATTTTATAATTTAATTGTTTAGACGAATGTAAACAATAGTAATTTACGTGCTAAATCCTTTATTATTGATTCTTGGATTGCCAATCCTCGTCTATTAGAAACTAATTAACTGATGTTTCGATTGTTTGAAAAGCAACTTTATGAGAACATTTTGATGTTTTGAACCCACCTCAAATGACTATATTTGTCTCAGTTTTTAGCATACATACAATGGATAAATTTGCCCAAAGTTTTTTTTCGATGCGCATGATGGCATTCGCCATGTTCATCTTTTTTCTTGCAATTGGCTCTGCAACAATGGTGGAGTCGGTCTACGATACGCAGACCGCTAAGATTTTTATTTATAACGCTATTTGGTTCGATCTACTCTTAGTTTATCTGGGCTTCAATTTAATAGCTAATATTTTCCGATATCAAATGTTTAGGAGAGAAAAGGTAGCTTCGTTATCATTTCATCTATCCTTTATAATAATTCTCATCGGAGCGGCTATTACTCGTTTTGCAAGTTTTGAAGGACAAATGCAGATTGGGGAGGGGCAAGCGGTTAACTTTATTTACTCAGCCGATCCATATTTGTGGTACAAGGTGGATGATAAGAAAATGCAATACACGCATGATCATAAAATGCTTCTGTCTGAGATGGACGCATGGAATGATTTCTCATACGGTGTCGATTTCCCAAAGCATAAAACACCAATATCAATTGAATACGTGAATTACCAGAAGGACATGGTTGATTCGCTGGTAAATGACGCCAGTTTCAAGGAAACTTCGATTGAGCTCATTCGAGAGGGTAAGTCAGAATACGTCTCTGAAGATGGATTCCTGTTTTGGGGAGATATTCCTGTTTCCTATGAAAAGGAAAACGCGCTTCCTGGTATTGAAATTTTTAGAGAGAATAGTAAACTCAGAATGAAAGTGATGGTACCTGGAGGTACTAGTCTTCCTATGTCTGTACTTAAAGTAGCTGATAGAGAGAACCCAGATATTCCAGATTCACTCTACAACAAAATCCCGATGGATACACTTGTTGTTCTTGAGAAGGCAACGCTGTATGCAATTGGCGATGTTCAGTTCGTGTACAAAGATTTACTGAAGAACACCAAGATGATGAAAATGCCATCTGGTGTTAGAGATGAAGGAGTTGATATTTTGACTGTGGAATTGACTGATGGTAAAGAGTCGACTGTTGTTGCGCTTGAAGGTGGAGCTGGAATGATTCCAACACCGTCCTTTTTCAACTTGAATGGTTTGAGCTATGAGATGACTTATGGACCAAAAAAGATTGAACTTCCTTTCTCTGTGCGTTGTGACGATTTCAGATTGGATCGTTACCCTGGGTCTCAAACCGCTTCGACTTATGAGAGCGATGTCACAGTTATCAATAAGACAGGAAAAGAAATTCATGATCAGACCATACTAATGAATCATGTGATGGATCATGGTGGGTATCGTTTCTTTCAATCAAGTTATTTCTCGGATGAGTCGGGAACTATTCTTAGTGTGAATCACGATTGGTGGGGGACAAACATCACTTATTTAGGATATTTACTCATGGCGCTTGGTATGATATTAACGCTTATGACTCCAGGAGGTAGATTTAGAGAGTTAAATAGAAAACTAAAAAAGTCGAACGAGCGCAGAACGGAGTTACTCGCCGTGATCGCATTTTTAATAACCTTTGCCCCAGCAACTTTTTCTCAACATGATCACAATGATCATGAAGGTCATAATCATGAGGTAATTACTGCTCCTGAACAGGAAGATGTCAAACCGCCTGCTCGCCCTAAGTTAGATCGAAAGCTTGTAGTTCTTTCAAAAGAGCACTCAGATAGTTTGGCAACCTTGCTTATTCAAGACTATAAAGGCCGAATCATTCCAATGCACACGCATTGTGATCAGTTTTTACGAAAGATCAGTAGATCTAATAAGTACAATGATTTAAATGCTGTTCAAACGATTATTAGTCTGCACATGTTCCCAGATTATTGGGTTGAAGAGCCGATGTTATACGTCTCATCCAAAGGGGATTTGAGAAGTGAACTCGAGCTCGATGGATCGCATGCGACATTCATGGAGTTGACAGATTCACATGGTCAGTTCCTACTATTGGCGGACTATCAGAAGGCGCATAGGAAAATGGAGGCTCGTCGAAATGAATATGATAAGCAGCTTTTGAAATTAGGTGATCATTATCAAATGATGCTTCAGCTATTGATGTGGGAGGATATGAAAATTCTTCCAATCAAGAGTGACCCCACAAAGACGTGGTATGTACCCTTGTCCGCTGAGGTCATGGCTTTAGATTCTGTCTGGGGAAAGAGTGGTTTTAACTATTTTAATGCACTCGCTGCAGCATCTTCTGACGGGAACTATAAGGATGCGGATGAATTATTGCTGCAGCTTAAGGCTCATCAATATAAAGAAGGTGGAGACGTGGCTCCAACGCATACAGCGGTGAATGTAGAGGTGATGTACAACAAGATGAACATCTTTGGAAATTCGGCATATAGCTACCTTACCTTTGGGTTCATTCTTTTGGTTGTATTTTTTGTAGGTATTTTCGTTCGTTCTTCGGAAAAATCAAAGAAGAGATTTAAGCGTATTTCTCAGATAATTGGAGCAATCCTTTTCCTTACATTCCTCTATCATGGTACTGGAATATTGATGAGATCTTACATCACGGGATATGCGCCATGGAGTAATGGCTATGAGGCTGTCGTATTTATTGGATGGGTAACCATGCTTTTCGGATTTATTTTCTCTAGAAAGAATGCTGTTGTAATAGCAGCAGCAGCAATCATGGCCTTTCTGATGATATTTGTAACAGAGATGAACCTAATGGATCCTGAGATCTCGCCGATGCAACCGGTGTTGAAATCTTATTGGTTAATGATCCACGTTGCGATCATTACTGGTAGTTATGCTCCTCTTGGTATGTCATGTATACTAGGATTTTTGACGTTAATATTATACATCGTTCGTGGTAAGAATAGTTCTAAGGTTATGACGATTGAGATCAATCAATTGACTTTTATCTCTGAAATGGTAATGATCATAGGGTTATTCATGTTGACGATCGGTACATTTCTAGGAGGAATCTGGGCAAACGAATCATGGGGGCGCTATTGGGGATGGGATAGTAAGGAAACGTGGGCTCTCGCGGCCGTTCTCGTTTATGCAATCATCTTGCACTTTAGATTCATACCTGCATTAAAAGACAAGTTCACATTCAATATGTCCGGATTTTGGGGATATGCTGCAATTCTGTTTACATTTTTCGGCGTTAACTTTTACCTAACAGGTTTACACTCTTATGCTCAAGGTGAGGCTGGTTCAATTCCTTCTTGGTTGAAGTGGGTAGTGATATCGTTCTATGTGTTTACTGAGATCGCATGGGTTCGAAATAAACTATATGTTTTAAGAGGGCAAATGATTTCTTTGAAGACATTTAGAAATAAGTTCTTAGTATTTTTCTCCATTACATGGTTCATAGGATTGTGGTCTTATTTCTTTGGATTAGTAGGATTCAAGAATATGCAAATGTATACATGGGGTATTATCGGAATTGCTCTTGTTGTCAACCTTGGGTTGTACGCTTACGCTAAGCTTCAAACTAAAAATGTCGAAAAAACCCAATAAAATATAGGATATGAAACTCGATATATTAGCATTTGCAGCTCATCCCGATGATATTGAATTATCAGCATCAGGGACATTAATGAAGCACATCGCGGCCGGTAAAAAGGTCGGAATTGTTGATTTAACCCAAGGTGAGTTGGGATCACGCGGGTCTGTGGAATTGAGATATGAAGAAGCGGCAGCTTCAGCTGAAGTTCTAGGGATTCACACTCGTGTTAATTTGAAGATGGAAGATGGTTTCTTTGAAATCAATGAAGCCAATAAACGACTGGTTGTTGAACAAATTCGTCGTTTTCAGCCAGAGATAGTTTTAGCGAATGCAATCAATGACCGACACCCAGATCATGGTCGAGGAAGTAAGCTGGTTTCCGAAGCGTGCTTTTTAGCTGGCTTAAGAAAAGTTAAAACTACATGGGAGGGTGAGAATCAGGTAGCCTTTCGTCCGAACGCAGTCTATCACTATATTCAAGATTATTCTATCAAACCTGACTTTGTTGTTGATGTTACGGAGTATTATGATCGTAAAATGGAATCAATCGCTTGTTTCAAGTCACAGTTCTTTAATCCTGAGTCAACAGAGCCTGAGACTCCTATTTCAGGCAAAGGGTTTACGGAATTTGTCGCTTCAAGAATGATGGAGTTAGGAAGGCCGATTGGTGCAAAATATGGAGAAGGATTTACTGTGGAGCGATTTATCGGAGTTGAGAGCTTGTTCGACTTGAAATAGTGATTTAATGAATTCGCCTATTTCAGGTGCGAAATCTTCATTGATTTTCCGTTGAAGGACACTTCATCTCCGAGCTTCTTTTTTAATAGCACCCGCCCAAGTGGAGTGGCAGCGGATAAGCAAAATACCTTCGTATTCCCCACCATCATACTGCCCATACCAACCGATAAAAAGTACCAGTTCTGATCAAGCTGAATGAGACTCCCAAATTGTATTTCGGTATGTTCTTCTTCTGGATTAATTCCAGTAATGATACCCTTAAGTTGTGTCGCATTACTAAGTTGGCTGGATAGTTTTTCCTGCTCTAGTTGTGCCATTGCACGACTCGTTTCGTGCTTGTCGCCAGCTGAACTCTTAGTTTCGCGTGTCATCGATTTAAGACTGTCGCTAAGTGATTCCTCGATTCTACTCTTCCTTAAATCTAATTCTTCACGAAGAGCATTATAAACGACTGGTTTACTTAACATGCATTTTTATTAGGGTACGTAACTCTTCGTTCACATTTGATGTACTATACTTTGAAGCAGCTTTTTGAATTTCGATGCCATCAAAACTATTTTTATTTTCGATAAACTGTTTCATCGAATGCGCTAGACTTTCTGGTTTTCCAAACTCTGTCTGATATCCTAGATTTGTTGGTAAGTCGAAGGCAATGCCTACAGGAGTTGAAATGACTGGGGTACCAGTGGACCATGATTCGGCAATAACAATCGAAAAGGTCTCGTAAACAGAATTGAGAATAAAGGCATCAGCATCATGATAGAAACTGGGCAGTGCATCCCATTCTTGCGCGCCCTCAAAGGTGATGATGTCTGATAACTCTAATTCGTTGGCATATTCCCTCCACTTACTGCTGTCTTCATCACAAATGATCAGAAGTGAAAAATTCGTTTCTCCCTGATTCTTTAATAATTTACAAGCGTCGAGGATCCCTTTCGGGTTTTTGGTAGCTTCATCGAGTGTAGATACATGAAGAAACTTTGTATGTGTTCTTTTTTGCTTCGGCTTATATGTGAATCGTTCTGGATCTACGTGATTGGAAATTATCTTAATGTCTTTCTTCGGAAAAACAGACTTCATATCCTTTTTTAGGAAGTTTGAAACCGCATATATTTGATCAATATTTCTAACGGCCCATTTGATAATAATACGTTGAGGAATGGACCATTTCTTTCTGATTTCAGACCTGAAATAGGATCCTTGTTCAATGTGAATCCAAGGACAGTCAAAATTCTTCATCGCATCAATGAATTGAAGACCTTTTGGTAGCAGGATTTGGGTCAATAGAAGATCCACATTTCCAATTTCTGCCATGGCAATATTCAATGCTGCACGTTGCATCTTACGTTTGGCAAGTAGCGTTTTTCCTCTTTGGTGATAGACATGGTATTCTGTGAGATTCCCTTCTACGTTTTTCTCAAGATTAAAACCTGATTCTTCAGCTCTAGCGACCGTATGGATAACCGTCACATTGTGAGTTTCTGCAAGCATGGCAGCTTGACGCCGAACAAAATTGCCAACGAAAGGTTGATATTTATTAGGGTACCAGGAACTCAGGTAGAGTATGTCAATAGGTTTGTAGGCCATTATTCCTACTAATATACGATTTTAGGCAAGTGTCTTTTCGAAAACAACTTTTATTTGCTCGATAGCATAATCCACTTCTTCCTGCGTATTGTAACGTGAAAAGGAGAAGCGTACATTTGGGCGTGTCATATCCGCTCCGATTCCGGTAAGAACATGTGAGCCAACGGATGCTCCAGAAG
>DKPV01000085.1 GCA_002471375.1 Flavobacteriales bacterium UBA7325 | reverse complement strand
GGATTGGCAAAGTGCGCCACAGTTTGGGTTAATGAATTACGACTGACAGATTTTGTAAGCGAAGGTGGTTCAGCCGCTATTGCTCAAATGCTTGTTACAATGGCTGATTTTGCCACTGTGAATATGTCTGGAAGCTACTCTGGAATAAACTGGGGAGCTGTTGATAGTAGAGTTCAAGAACGTCAACGAAACCAACAATTGAATTTCGATATGAACTTCAATGTTCAACTTGGACAGTTCTTCGGAAAAAAGGCCGGTGTAAACCTTCCATTCTTCTATAGTTATTCGCTTGGTATAATTAACCCTGAATACGATCCGTTTAATCCTGATATCCGTCTCAACGACTATGATGCGGACACTCGAAAAGAAAGAGCTAAACTTGGGCAAGACTTTACCGAAAGACGTTCATACAACTTTACTGGAGTTCGAAAAGAACTAAAAGCGGGGGCTAAAAACCATTTCTGGAGACTATCTAACTGGACTGCAGGATTTGCACATTCAGAAGACCTAAGAAGAGACTTCAATACAAACTATGATCGTACGAAAACCTGGACTACAAACCTTGGATATTCGTACTCGTTTGCTACAAAACCACTGACTCCTTTCAAGAAAGTAAAATTCATGAAGGGTTCTAAATGGTGGGCAATTGTGCGTGACTTCAATCTATCATTGACACCTAAGAATGTATCCTTCTCATCTGATATGATGCGTTTGTACAACGAGCGTCAGATTAGAAACAACATCGTGCCTGATTATGAATTTGCACCAGTCTATGTAAAACAATTCGATTGGAATAGAACGTATGGACTAGGTTGGGATATCACTAAGAAATTGAAGTTCACATTCAATGCGACGAATAGATCCATCTTTGAAGAGGGGAATTCTCGTGTCGATCGTAAATTAGATCCTGTTGGGTTCCAAGAATTCAAAGATTCTATCCGAACGCAACTTCAAACATTTGGACGTTCAATGGACTATGCGCATAACTATCAGTTTAAGTATACGCTTCCATTAGACAAAATTCCAGCAACAAACTGGATGACTGCAAATGTGACGTGGAAAGGTTCATATAACTGGCAGAGAGCTCCTCTTGCTCAGCGCGAGTTTGGTAACGTTATTCAGAACAGTCGTGATGTAAATATGGCAGCACAACTGAATTTCACATCACTCTACAACAAGGTTAAGTTCTTTAAGAAGGTCAATAATAACGGACGAAATCCAAGAGGTAGAGCTGGTTCTGTTGATCGAAATGGTGGCAAGAAGCCGGGAACAAAACCAGAGGTTGATCCAGAAGATGATCCAACCTTATCTGAAAAACAAAAGGAACGTAAAAAACGTAAGAAAGAACGTGAGAAAGTGCGCGCAGAACGTGAAAAGAAACGTGGTGGGAAGGTTCACCCTGTTGCTGGATTCTTAGCGCGACTTTTAATGACTGTTCGAAATGTCTCAGGTACTTATGCAATCACTGACGGAACGCTCCTCCCTGGTTACAATCAGGAAGTTGGAATTCTTGGATTCAATCCAAGTTTCGATGGTGGAATGAGCGGATTCATATTTGGTCAACAAAGTCATAATGTTTGGGGCAGAGAAACGGGGTATAATATTGCAACGATCGCATCTAATCCAAATAACAAATGGTTAGTTGAAAATGAAAACCTGAATCAGCAACATACAAGTACGCATACCACGAACTTGAATCTCCGAGCTAATCTAGAGCCAATACGAGACATGTCAATTGAGCTTACATTGAATAGAACGTATAGTTTAAGTTCAAATGAATTCTATCGTTGGAATGATCTAACAACGCAGTTTGAAAGCCAAAGTCGCGTTGAAATAGGGACATTAACTTATTCGAATGTTTCAATTGGATCTGCCTTTGCATTAATTGGTAAGGAATATGAGTCTACGATATTTGACAATTTATTGGCAAACCGTGCAGGAGTATCGGACCTATTAGGAAATGCAAACTCAAACTCTGCGTTGCTCTCATCTGGGTATTATGATGGATATGACGGATCGCAACAGGAAGTAGTAACTGGAGCATTCTTAACATCTTATACAAATAGAGGTGTGAACGAGAAGAATATCAATCCAGTGAGAAACTTGGCATTGCCAAACTGGTCGGTGAATTACAACGGACTTAAGAAGTTCCCATTCATGAAGAAAGCGCTGAAAAACTTCGTAATGCGTCATGCATATAGCTCTTCGATATCTGCTTCGGGAATGCAAACAAATCTTAACGCGACATTTGATTCAGATGGATCTGCATCATTTAGAGATTTGAATAACAACTTCCTTGCAGGATCACAAATTCAAAACATTATCGTGACGGAACGCTTCTCGCCATTAATTGGATTTGATGCCACATGGAACATTAAAGGGCAAGGATTAATTACGAAATTCGAGTATAAAAAAGATCGTAGTGCCGCGCTTTCACTCAACAATAATCAGGTTACTGAAGTTCTCGGAAACGAATGGGTAATCGGATTAGGTTACAAATTCGCCAAGGTGAAGTTGCCATTTGAATTTATTAAGAAACCTTCACCGGTGAATGTCAGAGCTGATGTCTCGTTTAGAGATAACTTAACAGTGATTCGTAAAATCGTTGAGAACAGTAACCAAGCAACCGCAGGTCAAAAAGTAATTAAGATTACCGCGAAAGTAGATTACAATCTTACAAACAACCTTGTAATTGAGTACTACTACGATCAAACATTGAATACTCCGAAGATTGCAACCTCCTACCCAACTGGGAACATGTCGACAGGAATTACTCTTCGATTTAATCTAGCTGGAGTTCAATAGATGACGGTTCGTGCTGCACTGCCAGGAGATGAAAATGCACTCATCGATCTTATTCAGGGCTTAGCAACATTTGAAAATGAGCCTGATGCCGTCGAGAATACTCCTGAACGTTTAAGGAGGGATCTTTTTGAATTTGGTCACTGTGAAGCGTTAGTTGTAGAGGTAGATTCTAAAATTATCGCGTTTGCTTTATTCTATACGTCCTATTCCACCTGGAAGGGACCCTGCCTGTACTTAGAAGACCTATACGTACTAACTGAACACAGAAGAGCTGGAATTGGCGACATCTTATTTGATCGTCTGGTAGCAATCTGTAAAGAGCGAAAATATACGCGTATGGACTGGCAAGTTCTCGATTGGAATGAACCAGCCATCAAATTCTATAACAAGAAGAATGCAACATTAGATCCAGAATGGATCAACGGAAGGTTATTCTTTAAATTTGACTAGAACCTGAGTATCCTATAACAAATCGTTAGCAAGATTCGCAAGATCAGATCGTTCCCCTTTCTCAAGTTTTACATGAGCAAATAAATCTTGTCCTTTAAGTCTATCCACCAAGTAAGCGAGTCCATTACTATGCTCATCAAGATATGGAGTATCTATTTGGTTCACATCGCCTGTAAATACAATCTTAGTACCCTCACCTGCTCTGGTAATAATCGTTTTGATTTCATGTGGGGTAAGGTTTTGCGCCTCATCCACAATAAACATGATGTTTGATAAACTTCTACCGCGAATGAAAGCGAGCGGAGAAATCACAATTTTACCACTTTCCTCAAGCTCTTTAATTGCCTTATTCTTTCGTTCGTTCTCGCCAAACTGAGATTTGATGAACTTCAAATTATCCCACAACGGTTCCATGTATGGACCAATTTTATCACCAGCATCACCAGGTAAGAAGCCAATATCCTTATTGGAGAGTGGAACAATTGGACGGGCTAGAATGATTTGATGAAATTTCTTGTGCTGCTCTAGAGCAGAAGCTAATGCCAGTAATGTTTTACCGGTTCCAGCAACTCCCTGTAATGCCACAAGCTTAACCTCTGGATTTAATAGTGCATTAAACGCAAATGCTTGTTCTGCATTTTTGGGTTTGATCCCATAGACGAACTCCTTCTCAACGCGTTCGATTTGATCAAGTGCTTTATTGTAAACAGCCAAAGAGGAGGATCTACCATTCTTTAGTATATAATAACCATTTGCAATTTTGTGCTCACCTAAAATCCCCTCTTCATCAATCTTACCCTTCGTAAAAATCTGACGGATTTGCTCTGAATCTACATTTTCAATAGTGCGGATAGTATTCTTTTGTGCGATATCCGTTTTTACTTTACCTGTCTCGTAATCTTGAGCGACAATTCCAAGAGCCTTTGCTTTAATACGTAGGTTAATATCCTTTGTAATAAGAATAACCTCTTTTTTCTTATCAGTCTCTTGAAGATGAAGTGCAGCGTTTATTATTTTATGGTCGTTCTTTCCTCTCGCATAGACATCCTCTGCATTAACACCCTTTGGCGTAGTTTGCATAACGACTTTAAAATCGCCTCTCTTCTTACCCAAACTAATCCAATCCTGTAAACCTTCGTCTCCAGAAAGTTTATCTATAAATCGGATAACCTCTCGCGCCGAAAAGTTCTTTGTATCATGTCCTATCTTGAACTTGTCTAGCTCTTCTAAAACAGTGATCGGTATGGCAACATCATTCTGTTCAAACGAAGTTATAGATTGGTGATCATGAAGTAGCACGGATGTGTCTAGTACAAAGATTCTTTTCTTTCTTGGCATAGGGTAATTGTTTACTTTGAAGTTAACGGATTTCAGCATTGAATATGGAATAATCCACTGGAGTTATGGACAGCCTGCTGTTAATGCTTTGTATCTCCTTTACTAGCGCTTGCGGCCAAGATCAAATTGCACTGCCGTATCAATTAAAAGTCCAACCTCAGCCAGTTTCTTATCATTCAGGTTATCAATGAAATAGTGTCCGATTTGAGTCCTGCCTGTAAAATCCAATAGCTCGATTACGTCCGTCATTTTATAAGCATATACTAGGGCAAGAAGAGGCCTGTCCTTTTGAACATCCAAATAAAAAAGATTCTTCTTCATACAGTAAAAAGGATAACCATACTTCACCGTGCGATATATCGCAGGATGAGCATCGAGAATCAATCGATGGACTAGGCTAAGTTCGTTTGTAAAAGCCCCACCCTTCTTCTCACTGAATTCATCATGTGTCATTCCTGCTCAAGAGTTTCAGGAAGATAATCTCGAATAAGCTTCTTCAGAGGAATCTGAACCTTACCATATATAGACTTGGTCTCGGCAGAATCCAGGCTAAAAGAAACAGGTGTATAGTCGAAAGTCCACAATCCATAGTGAGATGAATCAGTTCGAACAACTGGCGCATATCTACCTGTATGAAACAATAGTGATGTATCGCTGTCCTTCATATACATAGGAGGGAAATATAAAAGTCGCATCTTATTTCCTTCAGTCGTAAGGATTCCCTTTTGAAAGATCGACGTTAAGAAGTTCTCTTTCCTTTTATTCATCGAGAGATAAAGTGAAAAACCTGAAATCTTAACTTCCTTATACTTTACCACTTCCGTGACGTTGAAATTTTCATCTAACTCAGATTCGATATACTCTTCTTTAATCTTCTGTATACCTCCCATTCTAAACGCGACGTCTCCATCCCAAGCATCCAAAAATTCGTCAAGTGGAAAACTCACTTTCTTTCCTACTTTTTCAAGTAATCTATAAAGTGGCGCCGAAGTGTTACCACGCAATCTATCGATGTTGAAGTGTGCATTAATTGTGCGATTCGAATACTCCTCCGCATCGAAGTATGGTCCATCCTCCTTCAACTGAAATGAAAGAGAATCAAATTGTGTCACCCTTGTATTGAGAGTAATACTTGTTGAATCACCGGTAGGTGCAATGAGTAGTGATTCAATCCCGTTCTCTTTTAGTCTTGGTGAGATTGCACGCACAACCAAAGGTTTGTCAGAGAAGGTTTCATCATTAAGGAACTTCTTCCAACGCGGCGAAATACTATTACGCTTAGCTTGAATTACATGTCGCAAATACCTTGGGAATTTCTTAGTGGAGCTTACCAGTAACCAATCCTTTCCATAACTAACAGCAAGATTAAGTGAGTTACTGATATAAATCTTCTTATCGAAAATAATTGTGTCTCTGACGTCAAAAACACTTCCTATTGCCAATATCCCATCTAGCACTTTACTACTATCATCGACCGGAATAAGCGCTCCCCAATCTTTAATTTTCTCATCACTTTCCGTTCCGAAAAAGTAAAGCGGAGTTTGAAAATCAATCCCATAAGCTTTTCCTTGACTCAGAAAAAAGTCAGGTGAAACGAATTCGCGAACTGGAATCTTGTAATAGTAGAGCGTAGGCATGAACTCCGTAGCCATCTCAAGGACATCAGCTCTTCCAATAATATCTGCGTCGGGAAGTCGATCAATAAAACGAGTAGGTTCGACCTCGTTTCTATTTCTCAAGTAGAGGAATAGAAACAATATTGTCGAAACGACAATTAGGATTAGTCCTAATTTACGATACATCTCAATTTATTTGGTAACGACGTAGAGGCTATTTATTAAGTCAAGGAAGTAAGTGCCTGAATTTTCATACTCTCCTTCAAATTGGTATGCCAACTTGAACGAAGTTGAAGTTTCCACAGACTTTGTGCTCGTTACTTCCATTGTTCCCGACTTGCCTCTAATAACATCGATCATTTCATTTTCATAATCGCTAAATATTCCTCTCGGAAGGTTTTGAAGTGCTTTTCCTGCATCAACGTGGCCATACAGAGCACCGCTTTTTCTTGCCTTTTTCGCTTCACGTTTTCCAATGGCTTCAGAACCATATCCGTTTGGATGGTTGGTTGCCAAATCCATGTCATTTGTCATGATAAATAAGTCATTCTTAATAATGAAATACATTGGAGCGGCACCAAGAAGAACATCTTCCAACAACCAATAATCTTCCATGTTTGTCATTTTAGAGTAGATCTTCGAAAGACGGTTAAGTACCTTTTCCGGCACATCACCTCTCTTAGTTGTGAATCCCATAACGAACACAGGCATATCCTCTTCTGCCTCTACCTCAATCTCCGAATACTCAAATGTTTCCTCGTCGTAATCAAAAATGATTTTCTTCGTTTTAACGGTTTGAAGTCCATTGTATGCACCAAACATACTTCCTTGATAGACACCAAAGACCGCATCCTTATCAACAAGTGCATCCATTAATTCAATCATGATTGCACTCGCTGCTATTGAGCGCTCAGAATTACTTAGAATTGGCATTACAACATCGTAAGCCTCCTCATATGCTTTTCTCAGATTCACATTCTGAGTGAAATACGCATTATTGTCCTTATGGATATACTTGAGTACGTGCTTGTCGAATTTTGTGTCCGTAAGCTCATTATATATCGGTCCAAGTTTCTCGCCGTATTCCACGTCTAGGTCAAGCTCGATAGCATTATCTAAAATCTTCATATCTCCCAGAACAATACTTCCCGCATACAACTCCTCAGATTTTACACTGAAGTTTGGGTAATAGGTATAGAGAAACTTCATGTCTCTCTCATTACCAACACTGCGCTCCAAATCTAAATAGAATATCCCATCCGCGGAATGTGTTAGCTGCTCTGCGAATCTCTCGTCTTCCAACATCAATGATTCATTGCGTAGAAATAGCTCATCGCATAATCTCTTGACACAATGCAAGTGGTAATCTAGTTCTACAGAATCACGTAGCTCATAATACGTTTTTTGTGTAGGATCCTCATCTGCTTGTGGAAGGTTGTTTTCACTAGGAGAGTTCGTATTCTCGATCGTTTCATTTCCATCAAAAACAGCATCCTCTGGTTGGAGGCTTTCCAGAATCATTTCATCGTACTGGTATTCGTACCAAGGGTAATCATTTCCTCGAGCATACCAAATAGAATCAGTTACATGCTCTACATGATCGCTATGTCCTTGGACACGGAACAAGACCGCCGAATTTCCTCGAATGGCAATACGATTAAAGTATGACTCATAAAAGTCAACTCCACTGTAATCACTTTCGATTGCATGAAAATCATCGAAAACTTCAAATAACTGATCGCGATTTTCAATTCCGAAAGTGAACCCGGTTACACGAAAGCGCTTACCACTTCCCTGAAAGAAGTTGATTCGTTGTTCGAAATCAATTCCAGCGTCCTTAAGTGTTTTTCCTGACGTGGAGCCATCAAAAAGTTCTTGCTGAACCTCTTCCATGAATTCATACTTCACGAGATCGTCCAAAGAAATCTTCTGTAATAAATTTACATTGTCTATGCTAAAAACAGATACTGCATCTTTCGGAAGAAGGTTCTCAGATTTTTGTGCAAAAACAGAGCCGAAAGCGACTAAAAATGTGGTGGTGATAAGTAGTTTCATTTGTTCAGTTTACACCCGATATTTGGGGAAAAATTCTTGCTTCAAATTTACGAATAATCTCATTCGTTCTCGGCCGATTCTTCAAGATAAATCGTGTTATCCAACAGATTCGTTTGACGAATGAGTGAATAAGGGTTGGCGCGAACCATTACTGCCTTTTTATTCTTGGCGACTATCGCAGATTCATTGTCAAAACTCGCGACTTCAGATTCAAATCGAGTTATTGACGTGTACATTCCTTTCTTGAGATCTGCAATTTCATCCGCTTTAAGATTATTAGTCCTCTCAAAATTCATTCTTGGAATAGACCTGTTCAGTGAAGACTCTGAATAAGTCAACCATTCATGATCTAGTTCTTGATCGACTCTACCCTTACTTCTTTTTCGGACAATGGCTTTAATTGCTTCCTCCAGTTCATCGATTGATGCAAAATCCAATTTTAGCTTAAAAACGAAATTATTATAATCTGAATCGAAGGTCACATTTGATATCCCTTCCTGAGTACATAACTCATCAATGAGTTCATCAATATGATTGGTGATCTCAGAAATAGAAGGAACTTTCTTCCCATCTAAGCTGTCAAGGGCTAAATAAGAATTTATTTTAACCTTACTCGAACTCATATTCACGGTGTACTTGAACATCCCAGAACCGTCACCATTTAGAGATAGATCATCAATAATTTCGAGACAGCTAGTCATGGAAAATAGTAGTCCAATCACTAGAAGAGAAAACAAGTGTTTCATGATACAAAGTTAGTTAAATCAGCATGTGCAAAAATGATGCCTTGTTAGTAGATGTTAAAATTTGCAGAAGAGTTGCGCCCACGATCTTTCGTTAGTGATCAATTCTAACTATCTTTGCAACAAATAATGGCAATGTCGAACGAACAGAGAATTTCTACAAATAAAGCTCCGAAACCAGTTGGATTGTATCCGCACGCTAGAAAAGTGGGAGAATTACTATTCTTATCTGGTGTAGGTCCAAGAATTGCTGGGTCTAACGCTACTGATTCTGAAGTACCTGGATTGGAGTTAGATAAAAACGGAAACTTTCTTGCTTTCGAATTTGAAGCACAGTGTAGAAGTGTCTTCGATAACGTTCGAATTATTTTAGAAGAGTCTGGATCAAGTTGGGATCAATTAGTTGATGTAACCGTCTTCTTGGTCGATATGAAACGTGATTTCCAGACGTACAATAAAATCTATGCTGAGTACTTTAAGGATAATCTTCCTTGTAGAACAACAGTGGAGATTAATAGTCTTCCGACGCCTATTGCCATTGAATTAAAATGTATAGCAACAATTGAAAATTAGAACATGATTGCATTTATTATCCGCTGTATACTTGCTGCAGCCTCTATTTATTTTACGGTAGTATTATTCGCCCAAGGATCTTGGGGATGGGCTATCATGACCATCTTAGCAACTATAATCATTGGATTTACATTCTTCAGAAATGAACGAATGATTATGGCATTGAATCAGATGCGTCTTGGAAATACAGAAAAAGCGAAGAAACATATTGCGAAGATCACGCATCCACAGTTGTTTCCAAAGAAGCAACATGCATATGTTCTTTTCTTAAAGGCCGTTTTGAATACTCAAGAACTCGGATTCACTAAGAGTGAACAACTTTTAAGAAAAGCAATCTCTATGGGTTTACGTACAGGACAAGATAATGCAGTTGCTCGTATGCACCTTGCAGGAATTTGTGCTCAAACGAATAGAAGAAAAGAAGCCGTTTCACTGCTTGCAGAAGCGAAGAAGCTGGATACATCAGGAATGATGAAAGAGCAAATCGCCGGTATGCAGAAGCAAATGAAAGCTACACCTTCTAAGAACCAACAGCGTATGGCTCAAATGATGGGTGGTCGTCAAAAGACTCCTCGTAAAAGATAGATGAAGACACAACGCGTTTACTCCACTGGTTGGGAAGATTACGAACTAATCGATGCAGGTGGGGGCAAAAAACTAGAGCGTTGGGGTAATGTCATTACAATTCGCCCAGAAGTTCAAGCATATTTCAAGTCAGGAAAATCCTTTGCTGAATGGAAAACGATGGCCCACTGGGAATTCATTCCTAAAAGCGGACAAACCGGAGTTTGGAAACAGCTTAAAAAGAAAGCGCTAAAGGAATGGACTATTCGCTATAATCGTCTGACTTTTTCACTAAAACTTACAAAGTTCAAACATGTTGGTCTATTTCCTGAACAAAGAATTAATTGGGATTTTATTGATCAGCGCCTATCCGCAGATGATGCATTTTTAAACCTATTTGCGTACACAGGAGCAGCCTCCTGTGTAGCAAGGTATAAAGGCGCACAAGTTTTACATGTAGATTCTGTTAAGCAACTCATTTCTTGGGCACGTGACAACATGGATGCAAGTCAATTGCTGAATATCAAATGGGTTCATGAGGACGCTCTCAAATTTGCTCAGAGGGAAGTAAAGCGCGATCGCGACTATAAGGGGATTATTATGGATCCACCTGCCTGGGGAATCGGAGCGAAAAAAGAAAAATGGAAGCTCGAAGAAAAGCTAGATGACCTCATCGGTAATGCAGCACATCTAATAGGTGAGGACGGGTTCCTTGTGCTGAATACGTACTCCCCAAAGATTGAAGCAAAGGATATCGTTGAGCGGGCTAAATTATATCTTCCAGAGCGTGACTGGTCGGTAAGAGAACTCTGGATGAAAACAACAACTGGAAAGGAACTTTTTTACGGGAATTTACTTCGAGTTGATACAGCTAATTAGTACTTCTCAAATACCATACATAACGTTCATCGTCGATCATTCCGGAAACACCTGATGGAGAATAAGAATACTCCGATTGTTCATATTCACCTTGAAACATGAAGCTTGTCCTTTCTCTAGGAATACCGAGGTGATCATCACCAATAGCAACATTTACATTTATCGTATCACCAGTTTCTGGAGTGAAATCTTCATCTCGTTTTAAGATCTTACACCTGTAGGTTATACCCCCCTATTGGTAAACTCCTAACAACTTCTACCTCAAGATTGAATTGGATAAATGGAACCTCTGTTCGTTCTTCAAAAATTGGCTTATTTCCAACTTGAAAAGAACAGAGTAATATGACTTTGACAAATAAAGATATCCTCATGCCATCAGGTAAATTTGATCCTGCGACAAGTTCAGCCTACATGTCACTTCCTGCAGTAAGGAAAACATCAAAGTTTGCTACGACATTCCCTTTCACATCTTCTAAAACGATAGGGACTATTCTTGCCTTGGCTTTATCTAGTGACGCCCAAGGATCTTTTTCTATATGTGGATCACCCATGAAGTACATCTGTGAGACCAAACTCTGATGATCCGGTGCAGTTACTCTAAAATGTACATGAGCCGGGCGATATAATTCTCCGTTCAAATATTTACCCGGTAAAATTGTTTTGAATGAATATTCACCCGCTTTATTTGTCTTTTGTTGTCCACGATGATCATAGCGATCAGTATCATTATCATAGCGCCCTTCAGTGTCGCAATGCCAAATCTCAACCGTGGCATTTTCCAATGGAGTCACACAATCAGGACCTAGAATGCGTCCCTTAATTTCAACAATAGAGCCTTCGATACCCTCAAAAGTAAGGTCTGAGCGACTCGGTGAGCTGTTACGATAAAATGGACCAAGAATGTCATTTGTAGTTGCGCAGCTTCCAATAAAACGCTCTCCTTCTACTTCCTTCGTGGGTTTAATTGTTCCACATGCAGAGACAGCAAATGCCGCTAAAGATGCCTTAACTAAAAAATCTTTCCTTTCCATAAAATTGTATTAATGAATGAACAAGCTAAATAAAGTATTCGAAGTTTGCCGTTAACAAGTTGTTATTTAACGATACTTGGCAAATTGAAAATTACATTGCGACTACTTTTTTGCAGCGGCAATAAGAACGTACTTCCACGCTTTTGGAAGAATTGGGTTTAGTACGCAGTCAATGCCTGAAAGGAATTTTCTTTGACCTTCAGAACGTCCGAAGGTGGCGAGAAATCCAGTCGTAGTCTTCTTTGTTTCTGAGAATTGGTCAAGCATTTGATCCATTTCTTTCCATTTGAGGTAACGCCATCGATGACCCCAGTTTGTGAACTTCTTCCGGGCAAAATGATGCATTCCGGTTGCTTCTAGATTCTCCGCAAATAATAAATAACCACCCGGCTTTAGAATACGATACAGCTCATCGAGAGCAGCTTGCTGTCGCTTTTTACTATTCAGCGAACCTATGACCGATTTAAACATAACAACATCAAATGATCCATCCTCGAAGGACGTTGAAGTTATATCCTGTTTAGAATACGAAATCGAGTTTTCTACTTTGTGTTTTACATGTAGCTCTAATGGAATCGAATCAAGTGCATTATAATCTGAACATTCCACTTCACATCCGTTCAATGCTAACCAAAGAGACAATCCACCTTCACGCTCTCCAAATGCAGCTGCCTTTCCATTCTCTATGCCTTTCAAAGAAGGCTCCCAGAAAGGAATTGCTTTCCCCCAGTTCTTAACATCCCATTGGATAATATCCGTAAGTAAGTTCTTGACCACACAAATTATTTGTCGCTAAATTAATCAAATTCAAAGCTTCTGCTTGACATCGGAAGATTCTCCTTATTTTGTGACCTAGAAAGTAAAAAAGATGAGTGAGACATTGGATACAATTACGCCGGAAAAGACAGATTTGAAAAAGACAAACAATGGGGCTCTCGCTACGCTCACGCTGGTATTTTTCTTCTGGGGATTTATTGCGGCGGGAAACAGCGTATTCATCCCATTTTGCCGTGACTACTTTAATTTGGATCAGTTCCAAAGTCAGCTGATTGATTATGCTTTCTACGGTGCTTATTACATTGGAGCGCTTCTCCTATTCATATTTGGATCCTCCACAGGACGAGATTTGGTAGGGAATTGGGGATACAAAAAAAGTATTGTTTTCGGGCTTATCTTCTCTGCTCTTGGTGCAGCAGCAATGATCATCTCGGTCTCGAATAATCAATTTACGGGAATGTTATTTGGACTCTTCGTTGTTGGATTGGGATTCTCTCTCCAACAAACAGCTGCCAATCCTTTCATGATTTCATTAGGTGATGAATCAACGGGGAGCAGCAGAATAAACCTAGGAGGAGGGATTAATAGTCTTGGAACTACAATTGGTCCATTAGTCGTTGCACTTGCACTTTTTGGAACTGCTACCTACTCATCTGAAGAAATTGCAACCCTCGACCTTTGGAAGATTATCGTTCTTTACACTGGTGTAGGAGCATTATTCCTTTTTATTGCCGCATTGTTTTGGTTTTCCAAATCAGTTCCTGACGGAAAGAACCTAGGTAAGCAAGAACCAGCAAAAAAGGCAATGGTTTCCCTTCTTGTAATTACAGGATTAGTCATCGCATGTTTCTCGCCTGTATTTAGTAGTTATTCTTCAGACGAAGTCAAGCAGATTGAGGCGAACGAATCAGAGATTGCAGCATTAAATGCAGAGTTTGCCGTTCCAGAAGGAAGTGAGGATTATAACATTGAACGCGCAATACGAGCAGTGCAAGGAATCGATAGCTTCAAAGCGAAAGAAGAAAAAATTCAAGAATTAGAAAAGGAAAATACATCACTACTTAAACCACTTGAAGAATGGAGAATGCTCTGGTTAAGTGCAGCCTTATTGGTGATTTTGATTGGCCTACTTTCGATTACAAAAGTGGCCTCCAGGGTAAAAGACGGATGGGGAGCAATGCAATACCCGCAACTAACACTTGGAATGCTGGCCATCTTTACCTACGTTGGTGTCGAGGTTGCCATTGGAAGTAACCTGGGAGAGCTTTTAGGGCAAAAGGAATTCGGAGGCTACGGTTCTTCGGAGATTGCTCCTTTTGTTGCTATGTTTTGGGGAAGTTTAATGATAGGACGTTGGGCTGGCGCAATTAACGCATTCAATATTTCCAGACAAACAAAGCTTATTCTTCGCTTTTTTGTCCCATTGATCGCGTTTGGAGTGGTCTTGGGCTTAACAGCGCTAGCTGGACATGATGTTCAGATGCTTTATTGGTACATCGTATGCGTCTTTGTCCAAATTGGAGCCTTCTTCTTAACAGATGATAAACCTGCTTTAACACTAGGTGTTTTTGGTGCCCTGGCCCTCATTGCAATGATCGTAGGGTTAACATCGACCGGAATTGTAACTATTTATGCTTTTCTAAGCGCCGGTTTATTCTGTTCGATCATGTGGCCCTGTATCTTCTCCCTTTCTCTTGCAGGCCTAGGTAAATATCAAACGCAAGGATCTGCATTCTTGGTAATGATGATACTTGGAGGTGGAATTATCGCTCCTATTCAAGGGAAGTTAATGGATATCGTTGGTGCACAAGGATCATTTATCGTTGGTGCGGTATGTTTCTCTTATCTAGCAATTTTTGCATTCGCTGTGAAAAGAATGTTGCAGAAAAGAGGCGTTAACTTTGAATAAAATTGGTTAATCTGCTTTCGCCTCATTAATTGATGATCCCATAGCACAACTATCGCATTTGCTATTCTTAGCAAAGAATCGTTTATAGACCTCCCATCCAATGTAGGAGACTGCAAGTGAAACCACCGTTATGACTAAAAAGGTTTGCATTACGACAAGATAATAAATGTTATCCAAGCTCCAAGGTACGCCAGAACGCCCATATAACCAAGTTGAAGTAATGGCCATTTCCAACTTCTTGTCTCCCGTTTGACAACAGCCAAGGTCGACATACACTGCATTGCAAATGCGAAAAAGACCATCAAACTAGCACCAGCTGCCAACGTATAAATTGGAGAACCATCCGGGCGTTTCGATTGTTTCATTTTTTCAATGAGTGGTAGATTTTCTTCACCATCATCCCCTACCGCATATATTGTGGCCATTGAACCAACAAATACTTCACGTGCCGCAAATGATGTAATAACGGATATTCCAATTTTCCAATCGTATCCTAAAGGTTCAATAACCGGCTCAATGGACTTACCCATAATACCGATGTAGGATTTCTCCAAACGCATCGAAGCAATCAACTGAGAAGATTCAGATTCAGAGAGCTCTTGCTCAACGGCCTGCTTCCTAGCCATTTTCTCAGCATTTTCCAATTTGTCCCCAGGTCCGTAGGTGGCAAGTGCCCATAAGATTATAGAAATTGCAAGTATCACGCGCCCAGCATCCCAAACAAATATCTTCACTTTCTCCAGTACCGTTAAACCTACATTGCCCCATCGCGGGGCCTTATATGATGGCATTTCGAGCATTAAGAATCCTTTTTCTTTTGTCTTAATCACCCATTTTAGAACCAATGCAACTACCAAGGCGCTGATAGTTCCTAGGGCATAAAGTCCAAATAGAACTAGTCCTTGCAAATTCATAAAGCCTCCGATGACTTTACTAGGAATTACGATTGCTATTAGTAATGTATAAACAGGTATTCGGGCGCTACAGCTCATTAATGGCGCTACCATGATTGTAATTATTCGCTCTTTACGATCAGAAATAGTTCTAGCAGCCATGACACCCGGAATCGCACATGCAACACTTGATATTAACGGCACTATACTTTTACCATTCAAGCCGAGTGGGCGCATCAGTCGGTCCATAATGAAAACCACCCTTGAGAGATAACCAGTTTCCTCCAGAATCGCAATGAAGAAAAATAATAGGGCAATCTGAGGAATAAATATAACAACCCCACCAATCCCCGGGATAATTCCTTTTGTTAAGAGATCGGTGAAAATCCCTTCCGACATTACCGATGCCGTCCAACTACTAAAGGTGGCGAATGTTCCATCAATGAAGTCCATTGGTATTGCCGCAAAAGCATAAATGAACTGAAAAATAAGCATCAAGATTAACGCAAAAATCAAATAGCCAAATACTGGATGAACCAATACTCGATCAACCTTGCTTGTCGGTGATACCTTCTCTTCTTGAGCTGTTTCAATCTTCTTGAGCGAACTGGCAATTTTAGCAAATCTCCTCTCGGCATCTTTCTCCTGACCTTCAAGATCAGAGTCATTCAACAACTCACCTTCAAGGAATAGATCCCCTCTCCGTTCTTTAAGTTCTGCAAATGAATTTTTAATTCTAGATTTACCCGTTTTTACTCGTGCATTTGACTCTACAATTGTCGCTTCAGGAAACATTTTACGGAGACCATCCACATCGTACCGTCTGTGTTGCTTAGCAGCCAAGTCTGTCATGTTTAGAATCATGACAGTTGGCAGTTGAAGATCATAAACCTGTGAGAACAACAATAAATTTCTCTCCAAATTTGAGGCATCAACTACAACAGCAACCACATCCGGATAGAGTTCACTTTTCGGCTCTGAGAGAATCTCAAACACAACTCTTTCATCCCCAGATCTAGGATAGAAACTATATGTCCCGGGGAAATCAACTAATTCATGATTCTCTCCATGAATGTCAAGCTTTCCAACTTTCTTATCGACAGTAACCCCGGGGAAGTTCCCTACTTGTTGGCGTAATCCAGTCAACAAGTTGAACACCGAAGTTTTTCCGGTATTTGGATTCCCTAGTAACGCAATTCTCATATAACACTTAGAATTGGTTCTACCTCAATCAACTCTGCTTCACTGTTTCGTAGCGAGAGAATATATCCGCCCACATCAATGGCCATCGGGTCACCCAATGGTGCACGAAAGAGTACTTTGAGTTGCTTTCCTTCAGTAATACCCATTTCGAGTAATTTGACTTTGAGAGAAGAGGCTGCAATACTGCGCACTTCAACTACAACTCCGTTTGATATAGATTTCAATGATGATTTCACGAACAACAAAAATACAGCTAGTTATTCGATTTAACACTCACTATTTTGTGGTAAAATGGAGCTATGAGAATCTAACCTTGGAATTATCAAGAATATTACTTCTGTTTCACGACCAAACGTGCAGTCTCACGGGTCTTCTGTTGAAGGATGATTCCCTTATCGGCAGTAACGCGATCAATGGTAGCCTGGTCGTAATGACGAATAGTCACGAGTTCTAATCCACGATTGTACTTTACATCATAGCTATCCTCAAACAAGTTCAAAATACGGTCGATTGACACCTTGTCTTCATCCACTAAAATGGAGAAGTTCAGTGCAGAATTCTGCATTATATTGATTTTTGCATTCGACTGATCCAGGCGTCCGAAAATATCGCTCAAATTCTTCTCTACAATAAATGAAAAATCCTTCGGCGTGAATGAGAAAAGAATCTGATTCATCTTAAAAATAAACGACGGGACTAGGTGGTCATTCGATGTTGAGGATTGAATAACAGTTCCATCTTCCTTTGGGTTGATGAATGATTTCACATAAAGTGGTATCTCCTTATTTTGAAGTGGCTTAATTGTCTTTGGGTGAATTACTGAGGCACCGTAGTAGGCAAGTTCTATTGCTTCACGGAATGATATACTATCCAACTTCACAGTATTATCAAACCACTTCGGGTCTGCATTCAACATTCCAGGAACATCCTTCCAAATCGTAACACTTTCTGCATCACAACAATAAGCAATAATACCAGCTGAAAAATCTGAACCTTCTCTTCCTATGGTGGTTGTAAGACCATCTGACGTGTGACCAATGAAACCTTGAGTGAGAATTACATCAACTTCAGTATGCTTTGCTTTAAACCTATCCTGAAAAAGCGTTGTAGATGTCTCCCAATCAACTTCCGCCTCTCTATGAACGTTGTTTGTTCGAATCAATTTTCGAGCATCCATCCATCCTGCTGAAACACCTTCTTGAACACAATAAGCCGCAACAATTTTTGTCGAAATTACTTCCCCCAATGATACGATTTGATCATATTCGAGGGCTGCATTTTCAGAAACACCTGAATCCAGTTTTTTGCTCAAATCATCGAAAATAGAATTAATTTCGGTAAAAATGGTGTCATTTTGATCAATAAACAGCTGTTTCATGATAGAAACATGAAATTCTCGCCGTTCTTCAATTCGCTCTAGAAACGCAGTATTATTCTTTTCGAGAAGAGCCGCTAAAATGTTCTCCATAGCGTTTGTTGTTTTCCCCATTGCAGAGATCACAACGCCAAGCTTCTCACCAGAATATAAGTGCAGAATACTTACTACATTTTTTACTGCCTCTGCATCCTTAACCGAAGCTCCACCAAATTTGAAAACAAGCATTTCTAAAACTTTTTGCAAAAATATAAAAATCGACAGCCTAGGGCATGGGAATCCACTTTTGACCAATTATTCACTAACTAACTATTATAAGGTGCTTTTTACAACACTACAGAACTTAGCGCACTATGTCAATCGATCTGACAGAATCTGCATTTCAATTACCGGAGATATCTTTTCGTGAATGATATTGTTCACGGCCTCAACAATTGGCATATCAATCTCAAATTTATTTTTGATCTCCATCACACTTTTGGTGGCATAATATCCCTCAGCAATCATACTCATTTCGAGTTGTGCCGTCTTAACCGAATATCCCTTTCCAATCATGAATCCGAAAGTTCGATTTCTAGAGAATTTAGAGTAAGCCGTCACCAATAAATCACCAAGGTAAGCCGAGGATTTTACATCACGGTGAATTGGACTCACCTCATCAATAAAGTTTTCTATCTCGATAATCGCATTCGATATCAAAACAGATTGGAAATTATCTCCATACCCGAGACCAGCACAAACGCCTGATGCAATTGCATAAACGTTCTTGAGAACTGCCGAGAGTTCTGTTCCGAATAGGTCATCCGATGTTGTTGTTTTAATATATCGACAAGCAAGCATCTCTGCCATGTCCTCAGCGATATCATCATCTTGACAAGCTATCGTAAGGTACGATAAACGTTCAAGTGCGACTTCCTCCGCATGACATGGGCCGCAAATAATACCAATTTCATCGTATGGTGTTCCGAATGTTTTATGAATAAATCGAGCAGGTATTGCGGAGTATTCAGGAATGATACCCTTTACCGCTGAAAATAACACTTTATCCTTTATTAATTCAAGAGGGAAATCCTCAAAAAGTTTCACTAAGAAAGCTGACGGAGTAGCAATAATAATAACATCTGCAGTTTCTATCACCTTTTCAAGGTCTGTGCTAACCTCAATTTTATCAAGTTCGAATTCAACAGATTGAAGGTAATTAGGATTTCGTCGAAACTTATGAATATGCTCTACAGCCAATTCATTGCGCATGTACCAATTTAGTTTAGATACATTGTTGCAAAGTATTTTGACGAGAGCCGTTGCCCAACTTCCTCCACCAATTACCGCAACACGTTTTTCAGATCTCATGAACAACAAAAATAGGAATATTCAGAGAATGATCGTCAATTCCCTGTGATGTTGCCATAATACCTCTACATCTTTTAAAAAAAGTGAGGATTCGCATGTTTTAACATGTTTTAGATCATAATTGAAGAAGTAAAAATGGAGGGATTTACATCTTCACTGTTAGAAAGAACTTTGCTCTAATGGAAGAAGAACCCGGCCGTCACACCATGATCGTTGGCTTTACAGGAGCCAATGAACGTTTAGATTAAGAAGTGTTCTACACCATATCGCTCACATTTAACAATTGTATTTCTATAGCGATTGAGGAATAATTATCTCAAACGTGGTACCCTCATCCTTCACAGTTGTGAAATCAATCGTACCATGGTGGTTTTCGATAATTTGTTTCACCATCGCCAACCCAAGGCCTGTTCCGTTGCTTTTTGTAGTAAAGTAAGGAACAAATATTTTGCCTTCTTTAGATGGGTCAATTCCAACTCCATTATCAGTTATAGTGCAGTGAACCTTACTCTTCTCCATGAAAATCTCGATAACAATAAACCCTTCTCGATCATCCGGAATTGCCTGTATCGCATTCTTAATAACGTTATTGAAAATTCGCACAAATTGATCTTTGTCTGCCTTAACGAAGACCTCATCTTGAGTACAATTCACCTTGATGTCAACCCCTTCAGCTGTCCTAAAAACTTCACTTACACCTCTAACAAGTGCAACGAAATCCAACCGTTCTTCACGTGGGTTTGGCATTTTCGCGAAACTTGAAAACTCATTTGCGATGTTCGTTAATGCGTCTATCTGCTCAACAATCGAGTTTGCCACCTTCTTTAATTTATCACCACTTTTAGGATCTTCAGGGTCGTGTGTACGCAACATTTGCTGCACACTCAACTTCATCGGAGTAAGTGGATTTTTGATCTCATGAGCAACTTGCTTGGCCATTTCTCGCCATGCCGATTCACGCTCACTTTTGGCTACTTGCTCAGCAGCAAATTCAAGTTCGAGAAGCTTCTTGTTGTACTCTTTTACTAGGGCTCCAATCTCATCCTCCTTATCGTATTCAATCTGCACATTGTGTTTTCCGAATTTGACGCGGGCGAAACTTTCTTGAAGGATTCTTAATGGAGATGTTAGCCAGGTCGAAATAAATATGGCGAGGACAATTGAAATGGCAAGTAGAAGAATGAAAACATTGATAATAGCCACGAGGAATTTTTGAATTTGATTTTCAAACTCTCGCTGCTGTCCGAAATGCTGTAAATTAATAAAGCCCAATTGATCACCATTGTTATTGTAAAATGGTAAGTAAGCAGAAGAATAATTCAAATCACCGATGCTCTCAGCCTGTACAAATTGACTTTTCTGATTGTAATTCATGTACTTCAGTGCCGTGGGGTTCATTTGCTCACTGAGCAAACCTATGTTGAACACCTTAGGTCTTGAAGTCCCTAGTAAATAACCATCGTTATCATACATGTTAATATCAGTGTAGAATACCTTCGCAAACTTCTGAAGAATGTATTGCATGTAGTTCCCGTTCTCATTAATCGAAAGAGATTCAGAATCACCTAATTTTGCTCGAACTTCCGTCTGCACTGAATTCAGTTTTTCACTTATGACGTCATTTGTGTATTGGTTATACTGATTACTAACAAATATTCCACTGCCCCAACCAAATGCCAAAAGTGAAAGGAAAACGAGTGATATCAACACCAATTGAATTTTCATCGCCAAACTAACAGTCCGCTTCGTTGTTCCACTCGTGTTTAATCTAAAGAGCATCGGGAGCAAGAGCAATCCAAAAAAACTGAATAGATAAGAGAAAGAAGTGAGTAGATCAATATTTGAGAAGTTCTTATTCGAAAGAATAATCACGTTAGAATTTCCCTTGACCAACAAGTAATGGCTATATTCACCATAGTCGAAAAACCCTTTCGTTTTCATGTCTTCTGGCACCATAGCGGTATGAGAAGAAGGATAGTTAAAATCCCCGTACTTTGTGACTAATCTTCCCTTATGGAATTTTGCAACTGAGTACGTCTCGAGCGTCTCAAGAACATTTGTTTGAACAGAAATTAATAATCGTGGGAAGCCGATTTCCTCAGGAATTTTTTTCGACTTCAACGTACAAAACAATACTGCAGTATTCGTCGAATCTTCGTCGTACAATGTTTGCCGAATAATGTAACTCAATTGCGCGGAATGGTCTTCGATATAATAAATGCCTCCATTAATTTGCGAAGCTGAACCCGACCGTTTAATTATTCTCTCTAGCTCTTTGCAACCTTCCTTTGGGTCCTTTCGATACTGAATTAGCGACTCCTGCTCATCATTGTAGAGGCTAAAAGTCATTTCATATCGATCCCAGAAACCATTAAATAATCTGCGTTCCATTCCCTCATGAAAATCAGAAACACTCAGTTCTTGAGGAGATGATATGAAGCGTTGTAGAAAGTTGTCAGACTGTATTTCCGCTGCAAGCCCTGCATATTCTGCCTCCGTTACAATATCTTCATCCGTAGCGATTTGATTCGCGTAGAGTTCTCGTTCCCCGCGCTCCTTTATACGATTGAACTCCGCTACATTCACGGCAAGCACCAAAGAAAATAGAACTAAATGAATCAATCCTGGACCCAACTGTCGCATCCCATCGAAACGATAAACCAGGTAAATGGTAATACCCGAGAAAACCATTGGATATAGTCCATTAATGAAGAGTTGATTCCCAATGTTAATTTCATAAAACAGGAATATACATCCTGTAATAAAGGTGATGACCGCCAATCTACCAGCGCTCAATTTCGTTTCCTTGCCCTTCACCACAATAGCTCGAAGAAGCAAATAATAAGAGTAGAAGAATACCCCTAAGCTCATTACAGCCAGCAACGAAAATGCATTCAAAGCAAATAGCTTGTCAATGATCATTGGTATCGATGAATCTTCGATAAGACTCCGCATTAAATACACCAGTAGAACCCATAACAAAACAGATCCCAAATAAAGAATCAAAGAAATAATGCGGCCCAAAAAGTTGTTTCTAATTAGCTTGAAGGACTTCCGTGCTTCATGCATTAAATAGACAAGCACAGAGATGTTGATGAGGAACTCTGCAAAATTCGGAAACCACGTGCTAGTCCCGTACAAACTTGGATCGAAACCTTCCGTTTCTTCCATAAATTCAAGCCACTGAAACTGAAGGGATAGAATCCGAATGAAAATCACCGCAAGAGGTAATATCCATCTTAATTTTCGAGGAAGACGGCGGGCTAATCTAGCAATAACTACAAGCCACATGGCCATCATCAGAAGTAATAAGACCAGAACGATAAAAGATTCTGAACTCGAAATTTCTTGAATTTCATCCGGAACTAAGGATAAGAGGTATTCGCCATCAGGGTCAAAAACTTTATAGCCTACCTCTTCATCCATTTGGACGGTTCCCTCAAAAGAAAGCGGCAGATAATCGGGAAAACCATTGACAAGGTCATTATTCTCATAATAATAGTCTTGCTTTACCTTAAATGATCCACAAATGAGGTGTTCATTCTCCTCAACAATTTTTGCAAAATACCAGCCATTCTGAAGATGTATCAATCCTTCGGAAGGGAAGTGAATATCTGCAAATCGCAATATGGGTAGTTGATTCGTATTCCAAAAAACCAGTGAGTCGCGATGATAAACGTGAAAGTTTATTTCATCCCGATCATCTGCTGTTTCCCATAGCTTTTCAATTCCTTTTGTTCTGACATCAGCGCGGAAATAATCAAGACTGCTTTTCAGTTTAGCTTCTTGTGCGTGCAATGAAGATTCAAATGCCTTTACATCACTTTCAAAATTGTTCGAAAAAATTTGGAAGTAGAAGGCAATAAAAAAGAACGTACTAAGAAGCGCTCCAAAGAGCGTAGAATATTTTTTCAGTGCACGTATTACCATGTTTTTCGAGCCTCCATTCGATGCTCAATTTCCCGTTTTAAGGATTCAAAATCTTCATCAGCCCTTGTATCATTTCTGAAGTGGAAATCAGCATCTTTACGGTAAGGTAGCAAATAATTATTAAAGCAAGGCGTGACGTGATTTTCCCATTGATACAAAATAGCATCTCTTGTATACCCTCTTGTTTCCTGATCTCGATACAGTCTTCGGTCCAATTGCACCTCCTGATCTACATCGATGAAAACACTAAAATCTAGCATCTCTCTAACTTCAGGATAGTGGAACAAGAACAATCCTTCAACTATCAAAAGTTCAGAAGGCTTTATGGTTATCAGCACATGCTTATCCGGTGGAGAATTAAAATGATACTCTTTGACAACAACTTGTTCACCTTTTACTAAGCGAGCAAGGTCACTCGATAATCTGTCTCTATCGAGAGCTGTAGGGAGATCGAAATTTACTTCGCCGTTATGATCAAGGACCTGCTCGTCGATTGAACGATAGTAATTGTCCATTGTGAAAACACTTGGTTCAAGCTCTTTAAACTCTGAATATAAACGATTGAGAATAGTCGTTTTACCTGAGCCACTACCTCCACAAATACCAATTATCATTTCACCTTCAATTCAAATTCCACATTCATTCCATCTGCTAGTTGCTTGGTATCAAAAACCAAAACAGCGTCTGGCAAATTTACGGTAAATTCTCCTGTTTCTTGTCGATCTAGGACGCTACTTGGATTGTATACTGTTCGATCCGTAAAATCATTGTGTGGCGACGTAACATCGGGAGTAAAACTAACCAAGCTAACTTTATTATACCCATTATGATCGAGATGATAGCCTAAGCCCTCATTCACTGGGTAGACACCCAATTTGAGCGTTTTCTTTTCAATAAAATAATTCAGGTTCATAGTATTAACCTCAACCCATTCTCCCTCATTATGTTTGAAAAGAATTAGCGTTGCACCATCGTCTCTTTTTTCGGCTCCCATCATATAGAACTCACCGTTTATCTGCGAGATTAAACCTGTTTCAACAGTATTTTTATCTTCCAAATAGTATTCACCTGTTGTTCCAAATCCGATGTTTTCAATTGAGATAAGATCATCTGGCGCATTAATAAAAGTACCCAACTTTGGCTTTCCTTTAGAGGTATATTGTTTAATTGACCATCCTTTCTTTTTGCTCTGATAGTCACGAAGCGCAAAGAATATTTGATCCCCTGTAAACCCAATGTACTTCCATTGTCCATATAACTCACCGTTTTTCAACTTGTCATTGCTAACCGAACCAAGCTCTACAGCGTAGCATAAGAAATTGTGATGCGTAATGAATGTTGCAAATTCACGTACACACTTCTCTTTTTTATCTACATATCGGAAATGATGAACCAGCGCTTTATCTGTTACAACCGCATTAATCACCTCGAGATTGTTGTAATCATAATTCCCCAATTTTTTAATCGTCGCACCAATCGAAACAGAATTACTCTTTACGTTTCCTGCAGAATTCAATTGATTAAAATAGACCTTGCCATTCGTCAATTCGAGGTTATCTAAAAAATAGACGTATCGAGAATTTTCGCTTGATAAGTAGAAGAACTCCTCTGTTTTAGGAATAAATTTCTGATCCCAAATACTGGTTTGTTGATCCCCTATGAGGGTCAAATTTATTTGTCTTGTTGTGTTCTGAGGATCTTTACTCATCAGGATTGCTCCTATTCCTTTCCATTCAATAATATCATAAAATGGATGCTTCTTTGTTGGAATCTCAAACTTCTGTGCGTACGACCCAAAACCGATTAGGATCGCTAATAATAGTATTGACTGTTTCATTTATTTCGTAATTTGCAATCCTTGGTATACATACAATGATCGTGCTAAATTTACTAAGGAATGTATTCATTATCAAAACTCAGAATGATTAAAAAGTTACTATTTATTGCAATTGCTCTCCCAACGCTTGGTTTCATTACTTCGTCTTCAATGTTAATAAAGGACAAAGGACTAAAGGTTGGTAAGAAAGCACCGATGATGAACGTCTCAATGGAGGCGGTCGACGGGAACAACTATTCTTTGAATGACCTGATGGGTGAAAACGGCTTGTTCGTTGTGTTTTCGTGTAATACCTGTCCATTTGTTGTAGGGAATGACAAGTTTGAAGGTTGGGAAAAACAATACAACGATCTTCATACTTCGGCGAAGGAAGGAAAAATTGGATTTGTTCTCGTTAACTCTAATGAAGCAAAACGAAATGGGGTTGATTCAAAAGCTGAGATGTTTAAACACTCGATGGCTGCTGAATATACCATGAACTATCTGGTGGACCATGATTCTGAACTAGCTGACGCATTTGGAGCTAAAACGACACCGCATTTTTATGCAATCAATGCAAAGGGGAAAGTCGTTTTTATGGGGAGTATCGACAACTCATGGGACAGCGGTCGCGAGAATTTAGAAACATATGCTCTCGATGTTGTTTCACATTTGTCAAATGGAACTGCATTACCTGCAAAAACATCTGCACCAAGAGGATGCAGTATTAAACGTAATTAACACGATAGTCCAATGGTATTGGGCTTTCAACAATTAATATAATTAAGCTAGAACTATGAAAAGAAAACTACTCATCGTATGTGCAGCTGCTTTTTTAAGCGGGTCATCATTCGGGCAAATAACTGACTTAGGTGGTCCAATGAGTTGGAAAATGTCATTAAAAAGTGCAACGAATCTTCCAAGTAAGAAGATGAAGTCATTCGACATGAACGTTGTGGAAGCGCAAGATTTAGTAAATGATCTTGACAAGTCCATTCCTTACCGATTCGGATATAAGTTTGATACGGATTATACACTCGATAATTCAGGGTCTTGGGAAAATCTTGCAGATGGAGGACGTGTTTGGCGACTTTCAATTATATCAAATGACGCCATTACGATGAATCTTTTACTTGAAGATGTGATGATTCCTGAGGGAGCTTCATTGTATTTGCATGATGCAGAAAACACGAATCGTGTGGGTGCATACACTGCAAGAAACAATAGAGAAGATGGTCTTCTTGGAACTGAATTAATGAGAGGTGATCACATGATAGTAGAGTATTATGAGCCTGCGAATTTAATTGGACAAGGGTCAATTACCATAGCCAACGTAATTCATGGATACAGAACACTTACAAACGTCCAAAACAATCTAGCAAAAGCGCTTAATAGCTCAGGAGATTGTAATATTGATGTTCGTTGCCCACTAGGGGACTTATGGAATAATCAAATCCGTTCAGTTGCAATGATTGTTGTAGGTGGTTCTGGTATTTGTACAGGAGCTTTAATCAACAATACGTGTAATGATGGAACACCATACTTCCTCACAGCAAATCACTGTCTAGGTGGTTCTACAGGAAGTTGGGCATTCCGATTTAACTGGGAAGTTGCAGCGGGTGACGCTTCACTTTCTTGCGCAACAACAACAAATACTGCAGGAGCTTATAACAGTTCATCTAACTGGGATCAGACTGCAAACGGCGCTACAGTTCTTTCCAGCAGTGGCTCTTCTGATTTCGCACTTCTAGAAATTGATAACATGACAGTAACTGATGCATCGAATTGGGGATGCTACTATGCTGGTTGGAACAACGTTGATACGGACGGTACTATTTCGAGCGCTGTCGGGATACACCATCCATCTGGAGATATCAAGAAAATCTGTGAAGAGCAAGATTCTCCGTACCATCAAAGCGTTGGTGGTGCTGCAGTTTGGTTTATTGACGATTGGGATAATGGAGTGACTGAACCTGGTTCATCAGGTTCACCTTTATTTGACCAAGAAGGACGTATTATCGGACAACTATATGGAGGAGTTGCTGCTTGTAGCGGAACTAACGATAACAACCAATACGATTTTTATGGTCGATTTGGAGTTTCTTGGGGACTAGGTGCTAGTGCGTACCTAGATCCAAACGCATGTGATGGTAGTGCAACAACAAACTATGGATACGATCCAACCCAAGCGACTGCATCATTGGATAAATTAGGACACAACTTGTTTACCGTTAGTCCAAACCCAAGTAATGGAGTTTTCTCACTAGATCTAGGAACAACATCTTTGAAAGGAACAATTGTTTCTATTTCAGATATGACTGGTAGAGTTATTTTGACTCAATCAATTAATTCAACCAAAACAAGTTTAAATCTTTCAAATGCGGATAATGGAGCTTACATAGTTCGTGTTATTTCTTCCGAAGAATCACAAGTTGAGACTATTGTAATCAACAAGTAATAGGTTTTAAAACAAAAAGGCGCCCTACCAGAAATTCTGGCAGGGTGCTTTCTGTTCAAAAAAAACAGGATTTTCAATCTTCTTCCTTCGCTTCGAGCTTCTCCAAATCGCTCAACGTGGCCTCCCACATTGGGATCGCTTTGAATGCTGTTACCAAATCATAATCTAGGTAAATCTGAGACCTCAGCCTTACAATTTGGAGATAAACTCGCACCGGATTATTTATCAACGCTACAAAAGAGAAAAAGACAAATTGAATTCGCTGCTGAAAACCAGCCATAGAGAGTGCCATTCGAAGAATGAACAGCTCGTCCTCGACGCTAATTCGAGTCATTCTTGTAACTTCGCATTTATAAATGAGTGAAGAACAAAAAACGCGGATTAATAAATACCTCAGTGAGGCAGGATATTGCTCTAGAAGAGCTGCGGATAAGCTAATCGATCAAGGGCGTGTAACCATCAACGGCGAAGTGCCAGAAATGGGGACAAAGATTTCATCGTCTGATGAGGTGCGCGTGGATGGAAAACTCATCTCGAAGGCGAATGAACCCGCTGTCTATATTGCATTCAATAAACCCATTGGAATCGTTTGTACAACTGATCGTGGAGTAGAGCGAGATAACATTATCGATTATATCAATTATCCCACACGCATATTTCCAATTGGTCGACTAGATAAACCTAGTGAGGGACTAATTTTTTTGACAAATGATGGTGATATCGTAAACAAGATTCTTCGCGCAAGAAACAATCACGAAAAAGAATACATCGTTACTGTTGACAGACAAATTACGAATGAATTTATTTCTGAAATGTCGAATGGTGTACCGATTCTTGATACCGTTACTAGGAAGTGTAATGTGGAACGCTTGAGTCGCTATGAATTCAAGATTATATTAACACAGGGCTTGAACCGTCAGATTCGACGTATGTCCGAATATCTGGGTTATAATGTTCGTAAACTGAAGCGTGTTCGAATCATGAACATTGAGCTCGATGTTCCTGTAGGTGAATATCGTGATTTAACCAAGGATGAATTGAACGAGATCTATCGATTGATAGAATCCTCTTCAAAAACGCACGATTAATACTTTACAAAAACGTTTTTCGCTTCAGTAAAGAATCGAAGTGCTTCCCAGCCTCCTTCGCGACCAACACCTGAAGATTTGGTTCCGCCGAATGGAGTTCTCAAATCACGAACAAGCCATGCGTTGATCCAGACAATACCTGCATCTAACTCATTGGCCATACGGTGCGCTCTCTTCAAGTTTGACGTCCATAGTGTAGCACTCAACCCATATTGCGTTGAATTTGCCATTTCTAGGACCTCTTCCTCCGTATCGAATGGTGTAATCGTTACAACCGGCCCAAAAATCTCTTCCTGATTTGTTCGACATTTAAAGTCAAGCCCTTCAATCACTGTAGGACGAAGGAAATAGCCTTTATCATATGGTGCATCGAGAATAACTCGTTCGCCTCCCGTTAAAACTGTTCCACCTTCTTCTTTTGCCAATTCAACATAGGATAACACCTTTTCCATATGAGGTTTTGAAACTACCGCACCTAACTTCGCTTTTGGATCTTGAGGATTGCTTACTACAGTTTTACTAACTCTATCTACAAAAGCCGCTTTAAAACGGTCATATATTTCACGTTGTACAAATATCCGCGAACCGCAAAGACATATTTGACCTTGATTAGCAAATGATGAGCGCAAAGTAGTACTCAACATCTCATCAAAATCACAATCAGCAAATATTATATTTGGATTTTTCCCCCCCAATTCAAGTGACAGTTTCTTGAACATTGGTGCCGCCGTCCGTGCAATATACTCTCCTGTATTCGTTCCGCCAGTAAATGATATCGCTTTAATTTTGGGGTGTTTTACTATTGCATCTCCAACACTTCCACCTTCTCCGTGCAGAATGTTCAAGACTCCCGGAGGCATTCCAGCTTCCTTTGCCACTTCCCCAAGCAGATATGCCGTGTATGGTGTTACTTCAGATGGTTTGGCAATTACACAATTTCCTGCAGCCAAGGCAGGTGCGATTTTCCAGGAAAATAAGTACAGCGGCAAGTTCCATGGTGAAATACATCCGACGATACCAATTGGTTTGCGTAGTGTATAATTTACGCCAACACCTACCATGTTATGCGACTCTGATGCGTAGTGCAAAATTGCTGTTGCGAAGAAATGAAAGTTAGAAACGGCTCTTGGTATATCCACATGAGCCGCCAGAGATCTCGGTTTTCCATTATCACGAGATTCCGCGTCCACGAATTCGTCCATGCGCGCTTCAATACCCTGAGACAACTTCACGAGAATTTCAGATCGCTCTTCAATGCTCATATTCGACCAAATTGGAAAAGCTTGTTCCGCAGCGGTAACTGCGCCCTGAACATCATCAGCGTTCGAATTTGGAATCAAGGAATATACTTCCCCTGTTGCCGGTTCAAAATTATCGATGTACTCTCCCGAGCATGGATCACAATAATTCCCGTTAATAAAGTTCTGAAGTTTCTTCATGGTGTTAAATCCTAATTAGCAAATTTAGTAACGCAGTTCCTTACCCTTCACTGTTGCTGGAATACCTTCTTTCAACCAAGTTGGTGCTTCCTTTCCTTGCAAGTAGTGATCAAAGAACTGTCGCATTCTAATACTTAAGTCAATTCGATTCGCATTACGCATTAAATTGTGTTCCTCATCATTGTAATTCAAAAGCCATGCTTCCTTATCAAGACGCTTAAGTCCAGTAAATAACTCAATTCCTTGATACCAAGGAACAGCTCCATCGCCATCATTGTGCATTATCATTAAGGGTGTTTCCACATTAGGCAGGTGAAATTGTGGTGAATTCTCAACATATAAATCTGGTCTCTCCCAGATCGTATATCCAATTCGAGATTGAGTCTTTTCGTATTGGAACTGCCGGTTTAATCCCGATCCCCAACGAATACCACCATATGCAGAGAACATATTTGTAACTGGTGCTCCAGCCATTGCAGCTTTGTATCGGTTAGTCATTGTAACTAGCTGAGCCGTTTGATAACCACCCCACGATTGTCCTTGCAGGGCCATTCTAGTTGAATCCACATTGGGGTATAATTCCAAAACATGATCCGTCCCACTCAATATACAATCATAAGCTGATTTCGCTGGATGCCCCTCCTTATATCGAATATCCGGCATAAAGACCATGTAACCGGCAGAAGCGTACTCTGTCGCATAAATTATTGATGCAGTAGGCTTCGGAATATAATGTTGGTGTAAACGATCGGTGTACAATTCGTAGAAGTAAACCATCAATGGGTATTGTTTTGTTGAATCGTAATCTTCCGGTTTATAGAGTAATCCTTCTAGCTCAATCCCATCATAACTCTTCCAATTCACCAATTCTACATTCACCCAATTGTATTCATCTTGCTGTGGATTCGTAACCGAAATCTGTTTCGTCGTGTTCATTCCAGCATCCGCCAAATGCAAATCTGGATAATCTTCAGTTGTCATCTTTTTTAGAACAATCTGAGACTTGTCTTTTGATCGATCAATTCCGTAAACCCCAGCATCATAATAAGCTGTTTCTTTAAGATCAGAATGATCTCCATGTTCTACAAGGTCGTAAAAATGTACACCTTTTGTTTTCTTGTCAAATCCAAAAATGTATAGGTTATCATTAGATACGTAGGTGCTATCGTATGACCATTTTCTGACGTTCAGTTCGACATTATTCTCTGATCCATATTGATTAGTGATTGAAGACACTAACTCGGTACCAAAATCATATGCCCAGATATCAAATTCCGATTGAACGAGAATTTTTTGTTCGCCTTCAGTCCAACCAATCACGCCTCTAGGATAAGCATCCATTGGCATCCCATTCACATCCTCTTCCCAGTTGACATTGTCAACTTTACAGGTCACACAAGAAAGGATATTAGATGGTAAATGAATGACATAATGATTGTGATTGCCATAATCATAGTAGCTATAATACTCCCCTGATGGAGACAACTCGCCACCAAAAGTATTCCCCTCACGAATCAACATTCGTTCACCAGTTTCGAGTGATACTCGGTAGTGATCTTCAGGGTAAGGAATCACCCAATTATAGGTGTGGGCGTAGCGTTCAGTACTAGTTCCCAAAACATACTTGGCTTCTTTGTTCGTTTCTCTCCATACTCTAAGCGTATCATCCGACAAACGAACTGCACTCGCAGAACTAATATCATATAAATAAAGAGACGTCTTTTTTAAATCATACTTCAAGTCAAGTAGCTGCTCTGGTTGAAGACGTTGATCGGCGTAATGCCACAAGTCAAGGTGAACTTCTTCTGAATCAACCAAGGTATCCTCTGGTTCCTGTTCCGGTTTAAATGCTGCTCCAAAATATAGCTTATCTCCGTTGTCAGTGAACGCGGGCGTATAGTGTACGCTTGCTGTGTGCCCATTTGGAAGAAAAGATTGTCCTTCGCTTGCAACTAGAGTCGTCATTTGAAGATCGAGATCATGCATATTTATCTCATATGCTTGAATCTCATTTGTATCGTTTGAAGAAAGGAAGGCTAGCTTATTTTCTTGATCATTAAATACAATTTTTTGAAGATCATTGTATTGGAAGGCATCAGCCCAATTCATCATGGAAGACAACGTTAGGACGTTAAGTTGCATTGAATCCTCCTCTGTTTTTTGATGCGTTGAATAGGCAAGGTATTTTGCATTCTCAGAAATCTCAAACGATTTCACATTGACAATCTCGTTTTTAGTATTTGTTATTGGATTGAAAATCGTTAGCATGTGTCCCGTTGATTTTGGTTTAGCCGGTTGTTTTCTTCGAAATAGCCTACATTTTTTCTTCGTTGGCTCTGGGTTAGACAATTCATTATCCCTACTCATGAATGCCATCCAATCTGTTTCATCATTTACATCAAACGAACTCACTCTTTCATATTTTATTAATTCACCTGTTGAGAAAATATAAATTCCGAGGGAATCCTTTGGCCAGTCCTTTTTTTCTATCTCTTCCAATTCACATGTTCGCAGAGAATCAAATGTAGGCGTGATTTTAAAAGCGACATAGCTACTCTCCCCAGAAATCTGAGCATATTTTGCACGAGGAATAGAATCAAGCTTATTATTTTTAACATCATAGATAAACAGATGCCCGTCTCCACGATGTGGTTTGATTTGGTAGGTCACAAAATTTCCATCATTCGAAACCTGATGTCGGCTAAGCGAGTTCCAATCATTGTAAGCTGTGTGATCGATAATCTTTTTTTGACCAAACGACAAATTTGCACATACGATCAAAAGTAAAAAGAGAAGAATTTTCATAGTCAGCAATTTTTCAAAAGCTAAAGATAAGAGTAATCTGAAGACAAATGTAGAAGGCGACACCGAATGGTCACTTGTTACACAAATAATTCGGAAGCAATATAATCTGCTCTAAGTCTTCCTTCTTTTGTAAGCGCTATAGTTAAACCATTAACCGCTAACCAATCTGACTTTTCGAAATCCGATATCTTCTCTGCAAACTCATCCGGGAGCTTTTGGATTTGTTGCAGTTCTTCGATGTTGACACCGCGCATCGTTCGCAGTCCAATCAAGATCCGCTCATTAAATTGATTATCTGGTGAAAGAACTTCTGTCTCACTATAAGGCTCTTCGTCCTCTAAAGATTTCATATAGATTTGATTATTGGAAACATTCCATCTTCTAGACACTCCATTAAACGAATGAGCTGAAGGACCAACCCCTAAATACCATTCTCCCTTCCAGTAATTACCGTTGTGTCTTGATTCTGCTCCCGGTTTCGAGAAATTCGAAATTTCATACTGCTGGTAGTCATTCTGTTCGAGTGTATTGAGAAGTAAGAGAAACTGATCACTTTGAATGTCTTCAGAAGCAGGAACTATTTTACCCTTCTTGACCATGTTGGCCAAGGCTGTTTTCGCTTCAACCGTCAAACAGTACGCCGAGATATGAGGAACATCCATAGACAAGACTGTGAGAATGTGGTTCTGCCACTCATCCATTGTAAGATTCGGTAGTCCATAAATCAAATCAACCGTTATATTCTCAAATCCGATACTCTTCGCTAGTTGAATACAATTTAGGGCTTCATCTACAGTGTGGGCACGATTCATCCACTCTAAGTCTTCAGGTTTAAACGATTGAAGACCGATACTAAGTCTATTGACCCCAGCGAGGTTCCACATTTTGAGTGACTCTAAAGATATATCATCAGGGTTCGATTCTAAAGTAATCTCTGGATAAGAGACAATCTGATAATTAGCATGTATCGTATCAAGAATTTTGGCTAATTCCACTTGTGTGAGCAAGCTTGGTGTTCCTCCCCCAAAGTAGATCGTTTCGATTGTTTTTCCTTCCAAATAAGTCACCTGATCCGATAGTTCTTGACAGATCGAATCTAGCATTCTTTCACGGTACGAATCAAAGGATGTACTAAAGTGAAAGTCGCAGTATGTGCACTTTTGCTTGCAAAAAGGAATGTGAATGTAAATACCTGCCACGAATCAAAAGTAAGCAATCATTGAGGAATAATATTAATTGTTAAAACTATTGAATACCATTGTGGCGATCCTACATTTTTAGTAAATTGTACCATATGGACTTCAAAAAGCATAAGGAAACCCTAAATCAAGAGCTGGATCAATTCAACTCAATTCTTGGTGAGATTCTCCCTCGCTACGTATACCTTGTTCACAAAAAAGACAGCTCAACAGACGAAACAAAAGAGCTTGGTGACATCGAACATTTCTTAATTGAAATTAACAGCAAGATAGCCTCGATAAAGAATCGTCTGGATCAGGATCTATTTGGAGAGACTATGCAGATGTATTATCGATTAAAGGAAGAGGCCAAAAATGGTGATGTATCCTCAAAAAAGCGCTTAGATAAGCTTCGAAACACACTCCACAATTCAATAAAGGGAGATACTTTCTTCAACTGGAATTAACTCTTCCTCTTTTACTTTTTTAAATAAAAAAGCCTCCACGAAAATCGTGGAGGCTTTTGATAGAATATGGTTGACTACAACTCAAACTTGATTCCTTGCGCTAATGGCAATTCATCCGTATAGTTGATTGTATTCGTTTGTCTTCTCATATAAACCTTCCAAGCATCAGATCCAGACTCACGTCCTCCTCCTGTTTCTTTCTCACCTCCGAATGCTCCGCCGATTTCAGCACCAGATGTCCCGATGTTTACATTGGCAATTCCACAATCAGAACCTTGCGCTGACAAGAATGCTTCTGATTCTTTCAGGCTATTCGTCATAATTGCTGATGATAAACCTTGTGGCACATCATTCTGCATTGCAATTGCGTTGGTAACATCACCTGAGTACTTCATTACATATAAAATTGGAGCAAAAGTCTCATGCTGAACAATTTTGAATGAATTATTCGCTTCAACAACCGCAGGTTTTACGTAGCATCCAGATTCATATCCTTCTCCTTCGTATACACCTCCTTCAACAAGAATGTTCCCTCCTTCAGCTTTGGCATCTTCTAATGCTTGCAAGTATGCGTTCACCGCATCATGATCAATAAGTGGTCCAACGTGATTGTTTTCATCCAATGGATTTCCAACTCTCAATTGACCATATGCATTGACAATTGCGCTTACAAACGTATCATATACATCTTCGTGAATAATCAGTCTTCTTGTCGATGTACAACGTTGTCCACCTGTACCAACTGCCCCAAACACTGCTCCTGGAAGAACAATTTTTAGGTCCGCTGATGGCGTCACGATAATAGCGTTGTTTCCACCTAATTCTAAAAGTGATGTCCCCAAGCGAGCCCCAACAGCTGCGCTAACAGATTTCCCCATTCTAGTTGAACCCGTTGCAGAAACTAAAGGAATTCTTGTATCGTTTGACATCAAAATTCCCAAGTCTGCTCCACCAATAACTAATCCTGAAACTCCTTCTGGAACTCCATTTGCTTCAAAAACCTGTCTTGTAATTTCTTGACATGCGATAGAAGTAATTGGCGCTTTCTCTGAAGGCTTCCAAACACAAACATCACCACAAACCCAAGCAAGGGCCGTATTCCAGTTCCAAACTGCAACTGGGAAATTAAATGCTGAAATTATTCCAACAATTCCACGTGGGTGATACTGCTCATACATTCTATGACCAGGACGTTCAGAGTGCATTGTTAAACCATGCAATTGACGAGAAAGGCCTACTGCGAAATCACAGATATCGATCATTTCCTGAACTTCACCTAAACCTTCTTGGTAAGATTTCCCCATTTCGTAAGAAACCAATTTACCTAACGCTTCTTTATACTCACGCAGCTTTGTTGCCAATTGACGAACAACTTCACCTCGAGCTGGAGCAGTCCATTTTCTCCACTCAACAAATGCTTCCTGCGCTTTCAGTACTACTGCTTCGTAGTCAACTTCTGTCGCTGATTTTACACTGGCAATCACTCTACCATCTACCGGAGAGATTGAGTCGATTTGTTCACCACGTGTGTTAAACCAATGTCCACCCGTGGATGCGCCATTGTTCATTGACTCAATATTCAATTGAACCAGTATATTTTTTATTCCAAGGTCTGTAAGTACTTCAGCCATGAGATTCAGTTTGTTAATTAATTAATTTGTTGCACAAAATTACGTTAAAAATTTGACTAATCAGAAGAGATTAAATCGGATTAAATCAAAACCAGTCATCGCAATTATATTATATGTTAGCGAATACATTTCGAACTTGCGATTAATCAAATAACACAATTATGAAATTTCTACTTCTCGCTTCCTTCGTTATTAGTTCTCTGTTAGCAAATGCGGCGCCCTCTGACTCAAACAAAATCGTGGAAATTGAGGTTGTCATCCATCAACTTTTTGAAGCTATACGAACAAGAGACACTACGCTAGCGAAATCTGTACTCCATGGAGATGCTCGGTTAATGTCCACCTATGAAGCTGCCTGTAAACACAAGATTTTAACCGAAGAAATCGAAGGGTTTCTCAGTGCAATTGGCACAAGCATGGATGAACTGTGAATTTTACATTGATGATACCTTTAGTCGTTGTGGTGTAAATTCGTTCCAGCTCGTCCTTGATAAAGGAAATTGGAAAATGATCCAAATTATAGATACTAGAAGAAAGACAGACTGCAACTAATCAGTTTTTTTAGCAACTTTCTCCGTTCGTTGCCACATCCAATATGCACCGGCCACTAGGGCGCCTAACATTGTTGAAGTTAGGTAGACCCATAAATGTTCGGTATGTCCTGAGACAACAGCTGGGGCTAAACTTCGAAAAGGGTTCATACTTGCATTACTCACAGGTCCCGCAAAAAGTGCTTCAAGACCAACCGTCATACCGATCGCAATTGGCGCAAAGTACTGTTCTATCCTGCGGCCTTGAGAGGTCAACAATATTACCAGCATCAACATGAAGGTCAATATAAATTCAAGAACAAATGATTGAGTTTCGGAGCCTTGTGGAAGGGAGGAGCCAAGTAGTTCGTTTTGCGGGAAGAGCAATCGGAGAACAAAGCTTGCAAGAAATGCTCCTGCCGCTTGTGAAACCAAATAGGGCAAAACTTCCTTTTTCGGGTGCAATTTCAATAATGTCAGCGTGATCGTAACAGCTGGATTCATGTGAGCACCAGAAATTCTTCCGTATGCAAAAATCATTATCATAACCACAAGACCCCAGGAGGTCGCAACTCCAAAATGAGAGATGACACCGTCCATTTCTGTATTAATTACCATTGCTCCCGTCCCGCAAAAAATGAGGAAAAAGGTAGCTATCAGTTCACCAACATAACGTCTCATAAGTATGCCGCAACAAATTCTTTACAATAGATCTTCACTAGATCACGCACTCTAGCGAATTCAACCCTAACCTCATCATCAGTTCCTACGAACTTAGGAGGATCGGGGAAATTTTGATGAAATTTCACAGCATTTGATGGAAAGTACGGACATCGTTCCTTCGCATTATCGCAAACGGTGATGATATAATCAAACTCTTGAGTACCATATTCATCAATGTTGTTAGAGGTGTACTCTGAAATGTCTATCCCATCTTGATTCATCGTTTCAATGGCCTTCGGGTTTACACCGTGAGTCTCAACACCAGCTGAAAACACTTTGATATTTTCCCCAGAGAAATGCTCTAAATAACCATGAGCAATCTGGCTTCGACAACTATTACCTGTGCAAAGCACCAATACATTCTTCATCATCCCTTTTTTCTTAACAACATCCAGATCCAGGCTCACAACTCGGAGCATCCGTTTTAATCTCAGACAACTGTACTTTTTGTTTCTCTTTTCTTTCTAATGGCATGCAGCAAGCAGATGCATCTTCCTCCGCATACTTTGGGTCATTAAACTCAACATCATCGTGAAAATAGTAGACCTCCCATTGGAAGCCATCTGGGTCATCTGCCCAAAATTTGTCTTGGACAGCGAAGCAACATGACACTCCAATTTCTTCACTAGAGACAATACCTTGAGCCCGTGCAACTTCAAATTTGCGGTCCATTTCTTCCTTCGAACCTACCTGGATACCCAAATGTCCAAATGATGAGGATACGCGTTCTGGGTTTTCAATAAACGATATTATTAGGCCTGGCTCCGCTAATTCATATTTCGCATAACCTTTTTTCACTTTCGAAGCAGGTTGCCCGAAAAATGTAGAATAAAAATTTACAGTTGCTGTTAGGTCACTAACGTAGAGTGACACGTGCATTCTTGGAAAAATTGTTTCTTTCATGTTTTATCTTTTAACAACATTTATTTTTGTCTTTAACCGAATCAAACAGATCGCCTAGAGAGGACTTTACACTATTCCATGTGTCCAAATTGATACAATAGCAAACACTTGTTCCATCAATGGTCCCTTGAATGAGTCCAACTGATTTTAATTCTTTCAAGTGTTGAGAAATTGTAGCTTGAGCAAGCCCTATTTCCGTCACTAGTTCACCACAGATACATGTCTGAGATCTAATTATTGATTGAAGGATGGCTATTCTTGCTGGGTGCCCCATCACTTTCAACACCTTTCCAAGGTTTACTTGTTCTTCTGTGTAGTTCTCTGTTTTAGTTAAACCCATTATTAATTCATTTATATATCGCAATATTACGATTAAATCATTGTGTTGCCAAATTTGAGTGCTGGTTTTTTGTATCTTTGACTCAAAACCATAAAGAATCAATGAATACTTATTTACTCATCATAGCGCTTGCTAGTATAATAATCTTGAGTTTTTTCTTCAATATTATCGCGAAGCGAACGAATATCCCCGCTGTGTTAATGCTAATTGGTCTAGGCATGATTCTCAAATCTGTCCTAGAGTCGTATGACGTTCTAAATGATCTTGAACTTGATTCTATTTTGGAAGTTTTGGGTAATGTCGGATTGGTAATGATTGTCCTAGAAGCCGCATTAGACCTAAAGCTAGAAAAGAGTAAAACGGGCCTCATTCTCAAATCTCTGCTCGTTGCTTTCTTAGGAATTGGAATAAGTATGTTTGCTTTGGCCGCGTTCTTCCTTGTGATTTTCCCTAGTACGAGTCTCTATACTGCTGTCGTATATGCCATTCCTTTGAGTATTATGAGCAGTGCGATTATCATTCCTAGTGTTGGCAGGTTAACTGGCGAAAAGAAGGAGTTCATGATTTACGAAAGTACATTTTCCGACATCTTGGGGATTATGGTATTCTACTTTATGATAGGTGCCGATGGTGGTGCCGGTGGCGGAGATATAGTGTGGGAAATCCTCCTAAATATTGGGTTCACAATTCTAATATCTGTAGTTGTAGCCTATGTAATGGTCTATCTTTTTCAGCATCTACAAATGCAAGTTAAACTCTTTCTTGTAATTGGAGTTCTACTATTGCTCTTCGCTGTTGGTAAGTACTACCACTTATCTTCACTTCTAATTATCTTGACATTTGGGGTTGTCCTCAATAACACAGATGTGTTCTTTAGAGGACGATTAGCCTCCTTGTTTGATAAGGAAAAAGTGAAGCCCATTTTGCATGACTTCCATAATCTAACATTAGAATCTGCCTTTTTAATACGTACGTTCTTCTTCGTTGTTTTTGGACTGAGTATCACGCTTAGCTCTCTGTACAATTGGCAAGTGGCCATAAATAGTCTAGCAATCGTGGCAATATTATTTGCAGTTCGATACTTGGCACTTCGCCTTTTTGCTAAGGACTTTTTATTCCCAGAACTATTTATTGCACCACGTGGCCTGATTACTGTATTACTTTTCTTTGTATTAGCGAAAAATGAAGCGATCAACATCCCTGATTTCGACGCTGGTTTACTTTTATACCCTATACTGATTACTAGTATTATCATGATGATAGCACTCATATCCTATAAAGGGGAGAAGGTGAAAGATGTATTATTTCTTAAGGTTCCGCTCATTAAAACTAAGAATGAAGAGGGCTTGAACGAGAGAATGAAAGAAAACACTGAAAAACAAGATTTTGATGGATTTTAGATTATTATTTACTGGAATGGGGCTATTCATAGTCTCAAGTTGTGGATCTGTAACTGGAGGAGGCACGGAGAACGAAGGAACAGCGAGAGAAAATGACAATCTCCACAAACTAACAGTTTCAGTAAGTGAATACCGTCCACATTGTGGGGGTATGGCTCCAACTCCAGAAATGGAAGCCAACATTACACGGCCCGGCAATGGAATGGTTTACTACCTCTATGAAGATTCACGACCAACAAATAAAAGTGATTTCACTAAAGTAACTGCGAATAATGCTGGCATTATCGAGCTTGAACTTAAACCAGGGAACTACAGCATGATCACGGAAGATAAAATGCTTCCATTAGACGAATTTTTAGCTATTCATAAAGTCGAAGGTATTCATTACTCAAGTCAAGAAAATAGCTGTTACGAGGAGTGGAAAAATGCAGCTAATTTCAATGTCGAGCTGGTGAGTGATACGACAATGCAAATTCAGATAAATCACAGATGTTTCACCGGTATTAACCCTTGTCTAAAATACACTGGGCCTCACCCACCTTGATCAATAGATTAAAATAGGGACCAAACTTCTTTCCCTATATATACTGAATCACCCTCGAACTTGAGAGGGAATTTATCGATGTTTAAGCCATGTCCTCTACCTGAGTCGCAATCAAACTGGTATTGATGCCAAGGACAAATTACATGACCCTCCGAGATCTTGCAGTTTTCGAGAGATTTGTTTTGATGAGGGCATTTGTTTTTGAATGCATAGATCGCTCCATTACTTTTAACGAGTAGCACCTCTCCAAATATATTTTTGTAAACGACTGATTGTTTCGTGGCAAGTAGATCCTCTAGTTCAGATCTATCTTCAAAAAGCAAATACCATTTGAGCTTCTTACTTAGCATTACACCCACCGAACTCCTAGTTTTCCTGTGGTCCCACCCTTCTCCAAAGCAGCGTGAGCTTCTGCTAATTGATCAGAGGTATACTCACCTCCAATTTTTGGTGTCACCTTTCCTTGGTCATATAATTCGACCATTTTTGCCAAGCAGTGTTCCAAAACTTTTGGTCTATTGTCCGCTATTTTAAGCATATTGACACCCAAAACGTTTCTTGAACTCATCATCAATCCGATAGGCATCATCATTCCCATTTTTCGCACGAAATTCAGTTTAGAAAAAATCCCCCATTTACCATTGGAGAGTTCTGATCCACCGAACAAAATCATACGACCCCCAGAATCAAGAATAGACCAATCCTTTTTATAGGTTGAACCGGCTACCGGATTAAAACTGATATCAATCTTTTCTCCTTTCAGGTGCTTTTTAGTCTCCGCTATATAATCCGATGTATTATAGTTTACAACATGATCAGCGCCTAATCCAAGGACATACTCTTCCTTTTCCGCACGTCCCACTTTCGCGATTACACGTGAACCTTTCAACTTAGCTAATTGAATTAATATTGTTCCAACACCACCTGCGGCAGCATGAATTAGCACCTTATCTATTGAATGAATCGGCGTTAGGTATTCAGCCATGTAATATGCCGTTACTCCTTGCGTACAAAGCCCTAATAACTCAACCGCATTCTGGTCTCCAACCGGAACAGCCGCGTAGTCATTAACAACCACATGTTTTGCATATCCGCCAAATCGACAAAATGCTGCAACCCTCTTTCCAAGTAAATCTTGCTTCGCACCTGGACCACAAGCAGTAATTTTTCCAATCACTTCATATCCCAATATGCATGGCATTGGGGGTGCATCTTGATAAAGTCCTCGGCGCGCCATAACATCTGCATAGTTAAGCCCAAAAGATTCTACCTCAACTAATACCTCGTCACCTTTTGGGTCACTTAATTCGAAACTCCGTAATTCGAATGCTTGATTCGCATCTCCATTTTTAACCAAGAAAAAACCCTCTGACTTCATGTTCACTTTTTACCTTCAATAACAATCACTATTTCACCTTTTGGTGGCTTTTCCTCATAGTGGGATTTCACTTCTTCTGCCGTTCCTCTGCGAAATTCTTCATGAATCTTGGTCAATTCTCGAGCAACACAAACCTTACGTTCTGCGCCCATAAATTCAACTATTTGCCCAAGACACTTTACAAGTCGATGGGGTGATTCATACAAAACAACCGTTCTCTCTTCTTCAGCAATAATCTTCAACCTTGTTTGACGACCTTTTTTGTGTGGCAAGAAGCCTTCAAAGACAAATTTATCACATGGAAATCCACTGGCAACAAGCGCTGGAATCAATGCAGCCGGTCCTGGCAAACATTCCACTTCAATTCCCTCTTTTAGGCACTCACGGATAAGTAAAAATCCAGGATCAGATACACCTGGTGTTCCTGCATCAGAAACCAATGCAACTGTACTTGAAGCTCTTATTTTATCTATTGCACCCGCCAAAGCACGATGCTCATTGTGCGCATGAAATGCATGAACACTCTGTTGAATATCCAAGTGTTTAAGTAATCGATTTGTTGTCCTTGTATCCTCTGCAAAGATGAGGTCTACCTCACCCAATATTCGAATTGCACGAAGCGTAATATCTTCAAGATTTCCAATTGGAGTCGGTACGAGAATGAGTTTTGCCATTTTTCCGAGTTATCGGGTCAAAACTACATAGTCTTGCAACAGTGTTTGCAAAAACTGTAGTCTTTTTTTCGGTGTTTCTTCAAGGCCGATTAATCGCGCCGATTCATTCGCCAATTCTACGGCGAACTTTTTAGTTTCCGGATTTGGATTTGCACGAACGCGTTGAATTGTATTTTTTATGAGAAGCATATCCTCATCTGTAAATCTAATGGCATCGGGATAAACCGGTGTATAATTCTCTTGACTTTTTATCGATAATACATCTTTGAGTGTATATCGAACGCTAGATTTGGTTTTAATAACTAAGGTATTAGCCATTACATCTCCCATTCTCTGGCGTCGAGTTGAAGTCCCAGCATACACAATTCCCATTAATCCCAAACCGAACCAAAATAAAAGGAAAAAATCCGCACTGATCCACAGGAAATCACCTTTAAATATCCATCGAGTGAAAACTTCCCTAAGTCCTGGTCTTTCTCCCGAAACTGTTACTACTCGGATACCCATTATGTACTTTCCGAGACTTTGACCCTGCGTCAAATATTCAATGAGGGGGTTGTAAAATATCCATGGAAGTTTGACCAATAGAAGTTGGATAAACAGCATCGAACCGAGGTCCGCTTGAAAGCCTCCACTCACACCCAAGAACATATTAAAAATCACAAAATATATTGTGAAAGCAACTAAATCTAAGAATGCGGCCATAGTTCTTTGACCAACAGAAGCGAGCTCGTACTCGATCTTTACATTCTGGGCTGATTCAAATTCAATGGATTTCATGCTGTCGTTAAAGATACATTTTTGATCGAAACCTAATGGGCGAACGTAAAATAATAACAACTCAACTAATCGAAGTAATTAAGATCCTAACAAATTCCAGGGGCGAATGGGTAGGCACGCAAAAATGCAGTTGTAATCAGCTCATTTCCTGTAACATCAGTTTATTGTGCACTGACACTGCATTTAGAAGGGTTCTAAATACCGAAACCATGACACAAATATGACACAAAATAAGGATGTTCTAATCATCTTTGTATTAGTGACAAATAACAAAGGGCTCAAGAGCTTATATATCATCGCTTTTACCCACAGAAATTTCTCTGTGAATGATATTGGATGCCTTCATATTGATCCGGAAAATCAGAAGTCACGACTTACTGAACTGAAAGATTATATAGGCATCACGGAGATCATGTATCTTACTACTTGTAACCGAATAGAATTTGCTTTAGTAACGGAAAAAACCGTTGATGCGGAATTCATCTCTATGTTCATTGATTCTCTCTATCCTTCTTTGGATAAGAAAATGAAAGATCAATTCGTTGAGAGCGCTGATGTTTTTAACGGTATTGATGCAGTTCATCACCAACTTTCGGTAGCCTCCTCGGTAAAATCAATGGTTGTAGGTGAGCGGGAAATCATAACACAAGTTAGAAACGCCTACGATTCCGCCAAAGCCAATGAGCTTTCAGGAGATGTATTGCGCTTAATGATGCGTCACACAATTGAAACAGCGAAAAAAGTATATACTGAGACTAACATTGCCAGAAGACCTGTTTCTGTAGTTTCTTTGGCTTACCATCAATTACGCGATATGAATATCCCTTTGGATTCTCGTATACTGATTATTGGTGCCGGAGTAACGAACACAAATATGGGTCGTTTCTTGAAGAAGCATGGCTTCACCAACTTTGATGTGTTTAACCGCACGTTGGAAAAAGCCGAGCAGTTAGCCAGCGATCTAGGCGGAAATGCACACCCATTGAAGTCTCTAATTAATTTTGAGAAAGGGTTTGATGTCATCATTACATGTACTGCCGCTGAAAGACATATTCTAACACCTGAAATATATAGGCAATTAGAGCGTGCCGAATCAGACCGTAAAGTGGTTATTGATATTGCTATTCCACAAGATTTATCTCCTCAAATCAAAGAGGCGCATAATGTTCATCATATCTCCGTTGAAGAACTTCAGAAAATATCAAATGAGAACTTGAAAGCGCGTTCAGCAGAAGTTACTCATGTACATGAGATCATTTCTGAAGCTATATTCGACTTTAAGGCTCTTTACAAGGAACGCTCTGTAGAGCTTGCGATGAGAGAAGTCCCTTCAAAAGTTAAAGAGATCAAGCACGCTGCATTGAATGAAGTATTCAAGCAGGACTTATCAAATTTAGATGATGAAGCGCGTGAAGTACTTGAAAACATTCTTCATTACATGGAGAAAAAATACATCAGCATGCCTATGTTGATGGCGAAAGAAATACTGCTAAAACAGCGACTTTGAAACAACACGTAACTATAGGTTCTCGCGGTAGCGACCTTGCTCTTTGGCAAGCTTATTTCGTTAAAAGCGAATTAGAAAAGCTCGACTGCACTGTAGAAATTAAAATAATCAAGACTCAGGGTGATAAGATCCAACACCTTAGCTTCGACAAGCTGGAAGGGAAGGGTTTCTTTACAAAAGAAATTGAAGATTCATTAATTTCAAGCGAAATTGATTTAGCCGTTCACTCGCACAAAGACCTGGAAACAAATCCTCCTGAAGGTCTTAAAATTGCATGTGTTTCAAAGCGTGCAAATCCTGCTGACATTCTCCTGATTCGACCTGAAGCAATTCAGGGATCAGAAAAATGGACGCTCAAGAAAAATGCCATTGTTGGAACTTCTTCCGCACGAAGAAAAACTCTTCTGACGCATTACAGAGCGGATTTAGCGATAAACGATCTCAGAGGAAACGTACCTACTAGAATTGATAAATTGCGCCAAGGAAATTACGATGCTATCGTTCTTGCTAAAGCAGGAGTGGATCGTCTAGAACTTGATTTGTCTGAATTTGTGACGATTGTCCTCGATCCAACCGAATTTGTTCCTGCTCCTGCACAAGGTGTTCTTGGATTGCAAATTCGATCAGAAGATCAAAGAATGGAGAACATTTTAGACAAAATGAATTATCCTGAGGTAGCTCAAAAAATTGGCCTAGAAAGAAAGATATTAAACTTATTGGAAGGTGGATGTCAATTGCCATTAGGAGCATATTGCACACCAGAGAATGAGTTGTTTGTCTCATTTGCCCCTAAAACTGGCGAGCAAAGTACATTTCTTAAGTACAAGGTAGAATCATTTGAAGGCATGGCTGAAAAAGTGATTGAGGATTTACAATCCGTAAGAGTTGACTAAACGGATCTTCATATCAAAAGCAGATCATGAGGTAACAGCTATACGCGCCGAATTAGCTAAGGCAAAAATTGAACTCGTCTCTGAATCACTAATTTCCTTTGAGGCCGAGAAATTTGAAATTGAGAATGAAGTAGACGTCATTTTCTTCGGAAGCAAACGGTCGGTCATTTTCTATTCTGCAACCAACGATATTGGAAACGCTAAAGCAATTGCCTGTATTGGCGGGAAAACTTCCGAGCTACTAAAAGAGCTTGGATATACTCCAAACTTCACAGGTACAAATAGCGGAAACCCTTCAGAGGTAGCTTCAAAATTTAAGAGTTGGTGCGGAAATCGCAATGTGCTTTTCCCACTCTCTAGCAGGTCACTGAAATCAATATCTCGTGTCTTTCCTGTTGATCAAAAAGAAGAAGTGATCGTCTACCGAACAATATTAGTTGAGAAAGAAATACCCGAATGTGATTCTTACGTGTTCACGAGTCCAAGTAACCTTGAAGGATTCTTACTTGAGAATGCGCTTCCAACTTCATGTCATGTAATCGCTTGGGGTAAGAGTACAGAAAAAGCCCTAAAGGATCGAAATATAGCTGTAGACCAAACACTCAAGAATTCTTCTATCGAGGAATTACTGCGACTAATTGCATAAAAAAAGACCTCCCCATTTCTGAGAAGATCTTCCAAATATGTTTTTTAGGTAGAGCTTCCGCTCATTATCTTGATGCTAGCGCATCGGATTATTTAACTATAAACTGAACCGTCTTTTGAGCATCACCTACTTGCACTTTTAAGAAGTACATACCAGTTGCCAACTCAGAAGTATTCATCATGACCCAGTTTGAACCAGCAGCTCCAGCCACGGATGATTGTTCAACTATCTTCCCAGAAACGTCCTGAACATAAATGTCGGTTGTTGCTGAATTCGGGATTGTGAATCGTACGTTTAATTCGTTGTCAGTCGGGTTCGGATAAACAGAAACTGCTTCTAACTTGAAATCTGCCTCATTCAATCCTACGACAATCTGATCAGATGGTGGTCCAGAATAAATGTTGATATCATCCAAATAGAAGTTATTTCCACCATCAGATTCGAATTCAAACTTCACCCGGAATTTATCCGTCCAATATGCACTTGTAACGTTAGACATGTGAACTGTTGTCCAATCCCATTGCTCAGATGGTGTCCATGTTGAGTTTTGAGCATCTGGAGAAAGAATACTACCATGAATTGTTTTACGTTGTACCCAGTCACCTCCACAATCACCAGTGATAAATACTTTTAACCATTCATCGTTCGAACTATAACGCTTTTTGTAAGAGTATCTAAAGCTTAAAGTAACTTCGGTAGAAATCCCACCTAAAGCAATTGGAGAGGAGATCAACTCATCTGAATTACCAGCGCTCTCGCCAAAGTTCCCCAACTTCGCACATTGGTTGCCAGTGTAGCCCGTCCCAACGTGAAGTTCGTATCCATCTCCAGTCGGATTATATACCTCCCACTCATCAATTCCATTCAATGTAGAATATGATTCGAAGCTTTCAATAAAAGGAAGCGGTGATGGAGCTGGAAGTACTCTAATGTAAGCAGTTTTAGTCTCCACGTCTGTGTTGGATCCATCAGTAGCGGTCAATGTTACCTCATACAACCCCTGAGTGTTGTATTGAATCGTTGGATTCTGATCAGAAGAAATACTCGGCGTACCTCCTGTGAAAGACCAAGTCCATCCGTTTACCATATTGTAAGAAAGATCACTAAAAGTTACAGTTTCACCAGCACAAATTGTCAATTGGTCGCCTGAAAACTCCGCCTTACATAGTACATCTGGGAGGTTCACCCCAGTAGCAACTGCATTCGAGCCACTCACAAGATTTGCGAGAAAGTTGATATCTGAGAAGTTGAACTCCATGATTCCTACCTGATCATTAGAAAACATATTTTGACAAGAGTTGTAACTCATATAATTTTCAATCTGATCATAAGTGTCAAAGCCATATGAATCACCTGCTGGCACCGAAGTACAGGAGTTCCACGTCGAATTACAGCTGAAATTCGCATCAAGTTGAGTAGGCGTATCACAGCAATAATCACCATTTGAATTACAGTTACCTGTATGGCATCCATCACTTGCACCCCATCCAGCGTTAAAAATATGACTTAATCCCAAAGAGTGTCCAACCTCGTGAGTTAAGGTAGCACCATCACCACCAGCAGCAGTTTCAATTGTTCCTAGCCAATCATGGCGGATAAGTACTCCATATCCATCACCACCAGCTCCTCCATAAGGAAGGTATGCATAACCGAGCGTAATCCCGGCACCCCCAGAAGAATTCGCAATAGAATTCACTACCCAAATATTAAAGTATTTACTTCGATCCCATTGATCCGAACCTCCTGAATTTGAGTCTTTACAATCTTCGCCTGCATCGTATGTAAGTGAAGGAGCGTTAACACGGAGAATCCCGTTAGTACAATCACCGCTCTCATCAATCTTCGCCAGTTTGAATTCAATATCCATTCCACCAGCAATTGGAGAGAATGGAGCCTCGGCAGTATTACGAGTGTTGGTGGTATCAGGATTCCATCTATTATAATCGATGTTCAACTCATCAAGAGCATCTTGAATTTGAGCTTGCGAAACATTCCCAACACCATTATCGTGAATGATATGAAAAACAACTGGAACGACTAACGTCGCTCTGTTACCGGCGTTATCAGTTCGAGATTCAGCAGCATTCATCATACTGTTATGAATTACAGATCTAAAATTCGGGTCTGCTTCGATTTGTTTCTGGATAATGTGGTCACTTCCACACCAATTTCCAGTCGTTTGAGAGAATGCGGACACGGCAAATGCCAATACGCCAAACGCGGAGAGTATAGTTTTCTTCATAGTTTAATTTAATCTGGGTTCAATAAGACTGTCAAGATACTAAGTAACTCGCGCAAAACCAAACCAATATAATTGAACGGTCTGTTATCAGGATTGAAGGCGGTGATCTATTTATTCTGCGGCTATATCAGCCAAGCTAACTAGTACTTGCTCATTATAATCCCGATCAAGCAGAACCATGACTCGATCCGCTGCCTCGCTTGGTGAAAGCATGTCATCTGTCTCCTTGCGATGACGAAAAACTTCGACCGTAGAAAAATCTTCCACGCGTGTAGCTCTTATTTGTTCTTGCATTCCAGTATCCATCACTCCCGGGGAAACCGCAAATACTTTGATATCATTGCCTAATTCCCGTTCTTCTAAGAAGAAGGTTTCACTCAGCATATTCAATGCTGCCTTCGATGCACAGTAAGAAGCCCATGACGGAATTGCTCGTCTTGCAGCACCAGAACTAATATTTACGAGTGTAAACTTCCCTTTATCCAGACACTGCTGATAAACATGATTCGTTATGATAGCGGGAGCCGAGACATTCACAGTAAAGACTTCGTCAATGTTAAGCGGCTGCTGCTTACTCATCTGTTTAATTTCCCCTATTATTCCGGCGTTATTAATAAGTGTAACTGGGCCAGATAAAACATCAAATTTAAGTTCACGTATTTCGTCCAAATTTGATAGATCACATTTGGAAAAAGTGAAGCAAGGATGCTCTAGGTCCGTTGAACGACCAATTCCATGCACATAATCACCTTTAGCCAGAAATTTCTCAGCAATCGCCTTGCCTAGTCCTCGTGAAACGCCCGTGATTATTACCATTAAAGTGCCTCGTTAATATCGATAAATCGCTCAACGCTCTTTGCTGCTCCAAAAACGACTAAGGTATCTTTTTCTTGAATTATCGTGTCACTTTTAGGAACCCCCATGATATGTTCCTCCTTACATTCTTCACCATTCTTTACGACATCATACTCTCGTTTAATTGTAATCAATGTCATCTCGTACTTATTTCGGAAACCAACTTCTTCAATAGGTCGACCAACGACACCTTTTGGTGCCCGTATTTCCGCAATTTCATGATCATCTGGAAGTGCTAAAAATGAAACGATATTTGGATTCAATAGCTTCTCACGAACGACATAAGCAACCTCGTCTTCAGGTGTTAAAATCTCCGTGATTCCTATTTTTTCGAGAATCAATCTTTGTTGGTATCCGCTTGCTCTTGCGATGATTCGCTTAACTTTCATGTCCATCAAGTGAACACACGTTAATACGGTCGCCTCAAAATTTTCACCGATAGCAACAACTGCCGCATCAAGTTCTCCAAGGTTTTGAGCCTTTAACGCACGAACATCTGTTGCGTCCAGTGTAACTGCACAAGCCACCTCATCTTTAATGTTCTCAATTTTTTCTTCATCAGGGTCAAAGGCGAAGACTTGAGCTCCCTTTTCAGAAAGTCTCCTAGCAATTGTCTCACCATAACGACCAACACCTATAACTGCAAATTTGTTGTAATGCATATATCTCTGTTTAAGCTAGCGCTTGTTTCAAATCATCAATTATATCTTCAATATCCTCCACTCCCACACTTAATCGGATGAGTGAATCTGATATTCCAATTTTAATCCGTTCCTCTTTTGGTATCGCTCCATGAGTCATCGTGGCAGGATGACCAATAAGAGATTCTACGCCTCCCAATGATTCTGCGAGCGCGAACACCTTAGTTTTACTAACAACTTCATGCGCATCATCTAATCTATCACCGATTAGACTAAAAGAAATCATCCCACCGAAGCCGCGCATCTGTTTGAGTGCAATGTCATGGTTAGGGTGATCTTCAAATCCAGGCCAATATACCTTATCAACTTTAGGATGGCTTGCCAGGTACTTTGCTACCCTTTCACCATTAGAGCAGTGACAGTCCATTCTAAGATGTAATGTCTTAATCCCTCTAAGCACAAGAAAGCAATCCATAGGAGCAGTTACTGCTCCCGAAGAATTTTGAATTCGATAAATTTCTTTAGCGATTATATCATCCGAAGTTACAAGTGCTCCCATAACAACATCGGAATGCCCTCCTAGATACTTTGTTACGGAATGCATTACGAGATCTGCACCTAAGTCCAATGGATTTTGCAGGTATGGAGTAGCAAAAGTATTATCCACAGCCAATAAAGCTCCTGCAGATTTAGCAACGTCAGCCATTGCTTCAATATCAACTAGGTTCATCATTGGATTAGTAGGTGTCTCAACCCAAATCAGCTTGGTACGTGCGTTTACTTCCGCTTTTACGGCAGAAGTATCATTCATGCCAACAAAATGAAATTTAATGCCGTACTTCTCAAAAATCGAGGTGAAAAGTCTAAAGGTTCCACCGTATAGATCGTTGGTAGAAATCACTTCATCGCCAGGATTCAACATTTTGATTATACAATCAATTGCCGCCAAACCTGAGCCAAAGCATGCACCATGTTTTCCGTTTTCGATGGAAGCAATATTCTTCTCTAATGCATGACGTGTTGGATTTTGAGTCCGCGAATATTCGTACCCTCTATTATTCCCTATTCCATCTTGGATATAGGTAGACGTCTGATAAATCGGAGTCATAATTGCTCCTGTAGATTCATCTGGTTTGAGACCTCCATGAATTGCTTTTGTACCGAATTTCATAAAATCAATTGCACTGATTAATTCATTAACAAATGTACTAAGAATCTCTTGCAATAGATGGATGTAGGCTCGATTTCCAAATTCATCCAGTGATTTACAATTGAGTAACCAGAGTTACTTAGGATTGAGATCAAATTTTCTAATTTTACGGCAAACATCTTAGATGAAATAGGAATTCTCCAGTTAGATTCATTATCAACTGAAAAGACTCATGTCGGATATATTTATGGTGGAATTGAGAGTACAGATGAAAATATCTTCTTTGAAAACGGAGAGAACCTGAGTAGTGCAAGCAGCAGAGCATATAAAGTCTATCTGCACAAGGGTCAATCCAATAATCAAGAAGTACTATTGAATGGATCCAACATCATTGATATTTCAATCTACCCAAAAAAACCACGCAGGAAGCTCGAGATCATTTACTTTGCGGTTGAAAAAAATCAAATGAACATGTCAATTACCGATTCAGAAGGACGCGTAGTTGTCCAAAAGACTCTTTCGCCAGAAAGCATCGGGCTGAATGATTTGAAATTGAATATCGCTAAGCTATCCTCAGGAGCATATACACTCACAATCTCTGATGGGATTCATAGGGACAGTAAAGAGTTTAAAAAGAAATAACTTCCGAACAGAAGCTGTATGTTAATAAATAATGAGTTTGCCTGAAAACTTATCTTGCCAACATTCCTCGAACTTCAGTATTTTTAGCGCTTGTCTAATGAACTTAGAAATAGTGTTCTAACGCTTCTTGAAGAAAGCAGCCAATTCAACATTAATGATGTGTTGGTCAATGTTCATCGTGATCATAAAAAGCTCTTCTTTACTGAGGAAATTGTATCTATTTCTTCCGATGTCTTTCCAAAAGCTATTATCGGTGATGCTCTGAGTACAACTAAGGAGTCAGGAATAAATCCATTATGCGTTTGCTTGGGCCATGTAAAGTTGAAAGTTCAAGCTAGTGAAATAAATTCACCCATTCTACTCTCTGCGTTAGACTATACTTTAGATAAAGTCGCAGGCGTCTATTCATTCAGTTATAGTGACGATAAGCTTTTCCTTAATCCATTTCTTGTAAGCCACCTCAAATCTGAGCTTGACATTGATTTGACAGAAGCCATAGGGAACGATCTATTACTCGAAGATGTTATCCAATTTCTAAAAGAGAAAGGACTGCCAGCAGAGAAGGGTTCAATGGTCATTGGAAACTTTCATCATCACCGGTACCAGATAATAAAAGAATTAGAGGAACTTAGTAAAGTTCCGTTCTATGGAAATGGACTAAGTTCACTCTTCGGATTGACGAAACCCGAAGTGGATGAGGTTCAATTTTCTAGTACTCACATACTTCCTGCGGATAGTGATCACAAAAAAGTATTCGAGGCAGCAGCGTACAACAACCTTGTGGTTCAAGGGCCTCCTGGTACGGGTAAATCACAAGTTCTAACCAATTTAATTGCAAAATTCTTAGGAGCATCGCAGCGAGTTGTTGTGATCTCAGAAAAACATGCGGCCCTTAATGTAATTCAGAAGAAGCTGTCTGATTTCGATCTTGACAAATTGTGTTATATCGCAAGTTCAGATCGCATGAGTCGATCCTTTTTAATGGAACTTAAATCAACTTGGGATTACTTTGAAAATTTCATTCCAAGGCCAATTAAGAACCTCCTATTATCCGAGCAGTACGAAGACAATCTTCAGATGAATTTAGATCTGCTTTTGCAAGAAAATTTAATCGGGGGAATTTCCTTTCACGACTTTTTAAAGCAAAAGAAGAACGAAAATTACTCCGGTAAATACTTTAGTTCTTCTCCCTTAATTTCTGATTTTCTGAATCAAGAAAATCTAATTAGAAAGGCATATGACTTGAACATAGAATCAAGTCTTGGGTCCATCAGAAAAAAAGTGATTGACAGCGATGGCTTCGATTCTTTTGATAGCAAGATTAGAGAATTGATTTCAACAATAAAAAGGCTTCAAAATGATTTCGATTTAACTAGTTGGGAAGACATTACCAAGGCCATGAAAAAGGCAGTCCTTTGTCAGGTATATGATAATGAGATTTATAAAAAATATCAAGCTATTTTTAAGCCTGATTCGAAAGAACAAAAGTCCTTTATACGGCTTCGCAAAAAATACAAGAAGCACCATCTCTCATCCGTCCAAAATGCTTCTGGAAATAAGAACCAACTATCCATTGATGAGGCACGTTCTCTCCAAGCTCAACTGAAGAGCAGTAGTTATTGGACTAAACGAAAAGCACGTAAAAATTGGGCCAAATACTCTATCCTACCTCATACAGAAGCAGAACAGGCACTTGTCGGAATTATTAAAAATCAAGAAGATAGCGCTGCTTATTCGCAAATTTTAATAAAATTATACGATTTAGGAATTGAATCTCCTGAATTAGAAATCCCTCAAATACAACAAACACTTGGCTCGTTTACTGAAGAGCAGTGGCTCGAATTTGAGAACATTCCGAAAGAAACGAGATTAAAAATAACCTCATCACATCGGGAACTTCAAAACTTATATAGCGCCCTTCTTAATCATTTTAGATTCTCTGATGAACAAAACATTCTTCATTACCTTGAGGATTTAGAAGTTCGAATACCCAAGATCCTTTCGCAAAAATCAGCCTTGAAATTCTTGGGTGAATCGATGTATAAAACCTTCAAAGTTTGTGATACATTCGATACTTTTAGGGCTACTGTTTTTTCAACTAATTTTGCGCAATTCAAGGAACGATTTCCTCAGTTTTCTGAGTTCGATCCAGCTGATATACGCGATAAAGTAAATGACATCATTTCTGTTGAAAAGAGCGAAGCAAAAATCGAGTCGGATAAGCTTCTGATGAGCACCTATTCTAAGTTCACTGCTTACCATAAAATGCTCATCACACCCGCCCGAAAGTTATCTGAAACCGACAAAGAATTAAAGAGGCGGTTACGTAGAGGAAAAGCCATTCTCGTTAAAGAGTTTGGGAAGACAAGAAGTCATCCTAGCCTTAGAGAACTTTATAGCTCTGAAGCGCGCGAATGGATTCAATTATTGAAGCCAATTTGGCTTAGCAATCCAGCTCAGCTATCAAAATGCTTTCCACTAGAAGAGGGTATGTTTGATGTTGTAATATTCGATGAAGCGAGTCAAGTTCCACTCCAAAATGCTCTTGGTGGAATACATCGAAGTAAACGAATAATTATTGCAGGAGATGAACATCAGATGGGCCCAAGTTCCTACTTCAAGAAAGGCGGTTCAGAGCCAATGGACCTACTTCATCAATCATCATATCATTATAAAAAGTGTTCGCTAAAGCACCATTATAGAAGCACACATCCGGACCTTATCCGATTCTCCAATCAACATTTCTACAAGGGAGAGTTAAAAGCATTTCCCGGATTCGATAGCGGTAATCGCCAAGCAATACAACACCACTTCATTAAAGACGGTAGGTTTATTAATCGCCGCAATGAGATAGAAGCAGATGCAGTTGTAAAGCACGTATCGAACCTTCTTAAATCAAATCGAAGTCTTGGTATTGTTGCATTTTCAGAAGAACAACTTACATGCATATGGGAGCGATTAACTGCCATGCAACAATCTAAACTCACTGAACACATTGAGATGTATGGAGGATTTTTCAAAGCACTCGAAAATGTTCAAGGAGACGAGTGCGATCAACTTGTGATTTGTTTTGGTTATGGTCAAAACGAAGAGGCCGCTTTCCATATGCGATTCGGACCTATGGGAACATCTAATGGAAGACAAAGACTTAATGTTCTTCTAACACGTGCAATGTATTCCATCGATTTCTTCTGCTCTATTCGATCGTCACAGTTCAAGTTGAGTGATAACGAGTCCATCAACCTGTTGCGCCAGTGGATTACTTTTTCTGAGAACTATTCAAGTGCAGGAACTCCTTCATTTCCCTTTGAACTGGCCCCAGAAATTGACGGAAAAAAGCTTACTTTTTCAAGAATTCAAGAGACGCTTCCAGACTCGGTGGAGCTCGTTACACTTCAAAGCACATTGGAGAATCGCGGTTGGGAGGTTTGCTACGATTAACTACTCATCACTAAGTGCCAGAAGGGCGAAACTCGCTAGCCAATGCCCCCCTTCGTATGAATCACCAACAAGATTAGGAAGTGAATACTCGATATGTTCATTTCCGATAGCTATCAAATGTCCATAATCCTCTGGTAGCGTTTTGGCTATTCCAAATAAGCACCAAGCTCGGCTAAAGTTCAACCCGTCCAAGTGCACGAGATGTCCATCTGAACGATCTGAGACAAAACCTGGATCCAATTTATAATCGCTTGACTTTAACTGAGGCAAGAACCTATCTAGCCAAGTTGCAAATTCAGGTTTTGGTAGCACCCGGCGCATAATGTTTGCTTCTTCTAAACATGGTGAAAGGAAATCATACCCACTTGGTTCCCATGTTAGTGGGCAATCCACATCGTTGCCATAAAAAGCTTTGGCACGACCGGAAACCGCGTCCTTCAGCTCATCATTGCCACTCGTAAGCGCATAATCATAGATCATGCACAGTGCAAATGCGGTATTTGTATGCGTTCCTGCGCGTATGGGATAATGTAGTTTCGGAAGAAATTCAATGGTACGCTCTGCAATCAGGTCCGTAAGTGGCTTCAAATTTTGCTCAAGAATACGTGCTTTAGGATCATTCCAAGTGTGGAGCTCGTCTGCTAATTTGAGTAACCATGCCCAGCCATATGTCCTTTCAAAATTATGACTTAAAGAATGCTGAAAATATGCTGTCTCGCCATCAATATTCTCTTTTGAAATGTGTTTTAATAGTCCCTCAAAAATCTGATCCTTCTCCTTCAACTCAGGATAGGTTTTAGCCAATTTCACGAGTGACCAATGACCATGAACTGCAGAGTGCCAATCAAAGCACCCATAAAATGCAGGGTGAAGCTTGTCTGGAGATTTCAAATCCTCCTCGCCAGCGATCACCTGGTTCAACTTATTGGGATACTCAATATCAATACAGGAAAGCGGTAATTCTAACAAGCGCTCGGCATGTTCGAGGTTCAATCTTAATGGCTCCAATTGCTCAGAATTGTCCCCATTCAATTGAGTTGATTCATTCACTTTTTGATCAGAACAGCTGAATAATAGAGCAGTTGAAAGGAGAATTAAGGCGTGTAATTTCATGTCGTGAATATAGAGAAACTTTATATAATCAATCTTTGAAATCGCGAACTAGTTTCTAGTAGAATGGTATACCGTTGAGCCCGCATTAATACCAAAACCTAATGCAAACATTAACCCGAATAATGCCATAGGTATATTCCCAAGTTTAAGCGCATAAATAATCTGAAAAATGCCATACCCCAAGAAGAAAAACTCAAAAATTAGCAGAGGTTTGATTTTGATCTTATTATACTTTTCTGTCTTTTCAGCTTTCTTTTTAGCAATGATATTGAACTTTGGAGTTCGAATAAAGTCAGACTTTTTCCCGATATATCCCTCTACAATACCCATCGACATGTATAATGAGATCCCCATATTGATCACAATAAAACCGATGAAAACGAAAGGAAAACGCAGTATGTCCATACCAACATTCTTACTTGACGATAAACTTCCGCCTGCAAACACCATGAAGAGAAGCAAATTTGTTGACAAGAAGTACGGGAAAAGGGCATAGATCCATGAGTCCTTAGAGAGGTTTTGAACCACATACGTCATCGGGACAGATAAGAGAACAAACATTATGATAATCAAATACATTGAACTGTTCAACAGGTGAAATGATCCAATCATCTTAGCCCAGAAACTAGGCGCCCTCGATTTAAGTAATCCAGGAATGTTTTTTCGTGCGCACTCAGCTGCACCTTTGGACCAGCGAAACTGCTGCACCTTATAACCCGGAAGGGTAACAGGAAGCTCAGAAGGTGATTCTATCTCGTGGGCGTAGACAAACTTCCACCCGTTGATTTGTGCTCTAAAACTCAAGTCAAGATCCTCAGTAAGTGTATCCGCATGCCATCCGCCTGCATCCGCAATGCAAGATACTCTCCAAATCCCGGCGGTTCCATTAAAATTGATGTAGGCCCCACTTCTATTTCTCCCTTGCTGTTCAACCGAAAAATGCGTGTTTAGGATTACTGTTTGTAAGCGCGTCAAGAAAGAATAATCCTCATTAATATAGGTCCAGCGAGACTGCACAACCCCCACCTTTTCATGAACAAAATAGGGCAAGATATCATTCAAAAACTCAGTAGACGGTAAAAAATCAGCATCAAAAATTGCAACGAATTCCCCCTTGGCTGTTTTCAAACCATAATCTAAAGCACCTGCCTTAAACCCGACACGATCTTCACGTTGGATATACTGGATATCAAAACCTTTTTCTTGGTAGTAGGCTACTTTCCGTTTAGCCTTACCGACCGTATCATCATTTGAATCATCGAGGATCTGAATTTCCAATTTATCTTTCGGGTAATTCATTTCCGTGATCCGATCGATCAGTCTTTCTACAACGAATGATTCATTGTACATTGGAAGCTGAATGGTCACCATTGGAAGCTCCTTCCACTCTCGTTTCTTATGCTTGTTTTTTCGAAACCAAAAATTGACCAATAATGAAAACTCTACGAGGCTATAGATGACGAGTGTCATGCTAACAACAACGTAGATAATCAATATTGTTGGTTCCAATTTAGTCGTCTTTAGATTTCGTAATCAGTCCTAATAGTGCGGGTAAGATAAGAAGGTCCGAAATTACTGCAATTAATAACATGCCCCCTACGAGTAAACCAATATTTCTATTTGACTGAAATCCTGAAAGTGCTAAAATAAAAAATCCTGCAACCAATATGAGAGAAGTTACCATCACCGGAAACGTATTCTCTTTCAAACTTCTCTCAATTTTCATTGAAGTAATCTTTCTTGAACCCTTGTCAAAATTGCTGCTTAGAAAATAGATCGTGTCATCAAGAGAGAGTCCTAAAAGGATAGATAACGCCATGACCGAAGTTGTATTTAATCCAACGCCCAAACATTCAATGAAAAGAAGTGCCCCAAGAAGTGGAAACAAATTTGGAAGGATTGAAATCAGAGCAATTTTCCACGATCGAAACACAATCCCGGAAACAGTTCCCGCAACTAATAAACTCAATATAATTCCAAGTAAGATGAACATCGTTACCCGATTCGTTGTTTGATCATTTACGTACGAGAATCCACTTGTGAACACTTTGGTATCTTCCGTTTCTACTCCCTTTAAAAAATTGACTAGAGCCACGTTTCGTTTCGTTGCTTCCGCACTCCCAATGTCGGGCAAACGGCCAATGATCCGCAATGTTCTTTGATCGGAACTCACTGCATTACCTAAACCCAACTCCTCTTTGTACTTCAACACTTGTTGAAATAAGGTACAATTAAGCGTATCGGGTATTCTGTATTCAGACCTTGCGCCATGCGCGTTAAATCGATTTAAGCGTTTAATGACGCTATTCACACTGAACACTGTACGGCAACCATATTCCTCTTTCAGGTATGTCCCAATTTGATCAACCTTCTTGATAGTCTGAGCTGTTAGAACATTGTCATTAGAGACCACAACTTCAATGGACCGAGTTCCATCGAAATATTCGTCATTGAAGCGCATCGCTTTTCCTATTGGTGTATCGGGACCCAATCTGTAATGAAACGAATCATCAATCTTTAGCGTACTCATCACGATTGCAACCATGGCCGCCAGTATCAAAATAGCCATGAATGCCAATGCTCGATACGAATTTTTAAGTTTGATCAATGCTTTACTCAAGCCAATAAATGCCTCTTTATGTTTGAAGTTAGTGACGCCAAATGTGACGATGAAAACCGGAAGCACAAATCGAGCAGTCAAATATGCGATTATTATTCCACAGCATGTCACAATTGCAAGGTCAATAATCTCATCAACACCGCTTAAAAGAAACAGTGCAAAAGCAACGAAGGTTGTCAGCGAAGTTAACCATAGCGACAATCGGAGCGGCTTAGTCGTTGCGAGTATTCGCTTCTCTGTTGGCATCGCATCGTCCTGCTTTTTGTAGCGATGGATGACATGTACGATATCACAAAATGACAACACTATTATCAATATAGGAACTGTAGCAGTGAGTATTCCGATATCAGTATTTGAAATCCAAAATATCATGCTAACCAGAGCGCTGTTTAATGCAAGAATTGTAATAATAACAAGCAGACTTCGCAGATCTTGGAACCAGATATGGAATAGCAATAGTAATACAAGACTAGAAATTATTGGCAACCAAAATCTATCGAACGAGAGTTTCTTCTCGGCATCATCCGCGATATATTTCTGACCAGAGAGATGGACCTCATCAAACTCAAATTCATCCAGGATGTTCTCAAGTATAGATCTTGATATTCCACCTTCTCCAACCGAAACAAAAACCCTAATTGCCTTACGGTTTGATGATAAGAACTTAGGTGTTACATCGGGGTAGTCATCCAGTCTGTCGTAAGACTTTGTAAATGAAGCTTCAGAATTCAACTTCATAATATTCTTCTTCCTGATTCCGAAACCAGTCTTTTCAGGCAATTCGACATTGGTCAAAGATGATACCGACGAGCATCCAGATTGACGAGCCAATTTTAGACAAATTTGGTTTATGTTCTCGAATTCTAAACGGCTATTGAACCCCGTATTTAATTTGAGAGAAACTACAATCCCCCCGCCTTGTGTCGGAAATTTGTTCGTGTATGCTTGATAGTTCTTGTACTCTTCACTTTCAGTCGAACTGAGTGTTGTCAAACTTAAATCTACAGTGAGCTTAGTTCCGAGGTAAAAACCTACACCTATCACGAGATAGGTTCCCAAAACAATAAGCCACTTAGATCTCGTCATGAATAATGACTTAGTGAGCGTCTAACCAGTTATCAGCAACTTCAATTTCAACTTCCATTGGGACAACAAGTTCTATAGCCGATTCCATTTCCTTTTTCACAAGGTTTTGCATCATTTCCACCTCACTCTCGTGCACATCAAATACCAATTCATCGTGCACTTGAAGCAGCATTTTAGATTTCACCTGTTCCTCTTGCATCGCTCCGTGCACGCCAATCATTGCGAGCTTAATAATATCCGCTGCAGACCCTTGAATTGGCGCATTCACTGCGTTTCGTTCCGCAAACCCACGCACAACTGCATTCGCAGAGTTAATGTCTTTAAGATAGCGACGGCGTTTCATTATTGTCTCCACGTAGCCTTTATCGCGCGCTTCGGCAACGGCGTTATCCATGTATGCCTTGATGGTATTGTATTGCTCAAAGTAACTATCGATAATTTGCTTAGCTTCTTTTCTTGAAATTCCAAGATTCTGAGCAAGACCAAATGCAGACTGTCCATAGATGATTCCAAAGTTTACTGCTTTTGCTGCACTACGTTGTTCACGTGTGACATCATCAATTGTGATCCCGTATACTTTTGCAGCAGTTGCTGCGTGAATATCCTGTCCGTTTTGGAATGCATGAATCATTGCTTCATCCTCACTTAGCGCCGCGATAATTCGAAGTTCTATTTGCGAATAATCCGCTGCCATTAATTGGAATTCCTCACCTCTTGGAATAAAGGCTCTTCTAATCTCCTTACCCTTATCTGTTCGGATAGGAATGTTCTGAAGATTCGGATTATGGGAACTAAGTCGCCCAGTTGCTGCAACCGTTTGCATATAGGTTGTGTGAATTCGTTTGTCATCTTCATCCATTAGAGTTGGAAGCGGATCGACGTATGTACTTTTCAGTTTTCTTAGCTGACGATAATCAAGGATCATCGGAATAATTGCATGATCATTCTTGTGTTTCTGTAAAACATCTTCTGAAGTGGCATATTGACCTGTCTTGGTCTTTTTAGCCTTCGATGATATTTGCATATGATCAAATAGAACTTGTCCAAGTTGACGAGGAGAATCTACATTAAAATCCATCCCTGCCTCTTCTTTAATACTTGACTCTAGGTCCACCAGCGTAGTCCCAAGCTCTTCCGAGTACTTAATTAACCCATCAGAATCAATTGCAATACCTTCCTGTTCCATTGCAGATAAAACAGAGAGCAACGGCATTTCCATGTTGTAAAACAACTCTCTTAAATGCTCTTTTTCAATTTGAGGTTTAAACAGTTCTCTCAACTGCCAAGTAATATCAGCATCCTCACAAGCATAATCACTTACCTCTTCAGGCTTTAGATCAGCCATGTTTCCTTGATTCTTCCCTTTTTTACCGATTAGCGATATTATCGAAACTGGCTTATAATTCAAGTATAATTCTGCCAAGAAGTCCATGCTTTGTTTCGACTCCGGGTTGATCAAATAGTGTGCAATCATCGTGTCGAAAAGCGGTGCGATTACATCAACATTGTATCGGTTGATTACCTGGAGGTCATACTTCAAGTTATGTGCTACCTTTTCAATCGTTTGAGATTCGAAGAATGGCCTGAACTCTTCAACAATCGACTTAGCGTCGTCGTAATTATGAGGAATAGCTACATAGTAAGCTTCTCTTTCTTTAAAGGAAAAGGAAATTCCAATTACGTTCGCATGACGAGCAACAATGTTGTCAGTTTCAGTATCAAAACAAACGGATTTTTGCTTTAACAATAAGTCAAGTAATTCTTTGCGTTCCTCTGGCTTGGTGATCAAATGATAACTCGCCTTTTCCGTAGCTAAGGTTTTAAATTCAGTCGTCTCTCTAGGTTCTTGCTGCTCTACTAAACTTTGCGCACCGAACAAATCCAACTGAGGAGAACTACTTCCGCTTGAAACAGGTGCGGCAGCTTTAACAACGATATCCTCTCCTAAAACCCTTCTTGCTAAATTCCGAAATTCAAGTTCTGTAAAAACTTCTTTAATCTTATCAGCATCAAACGGTGAAACGACTAAATCTTCTTCGTGTAATTCAACATCAACATCGATAATTATCGTTGCTAAAGATTTCGACATCATGCCTTGCTCTGCAAAATTTTCAATGTTTTCCTTCTGTTTACCTTTAAGTTGATCACTGTTCTCGATAATTCCCTCAACAGAATCATACAACTTCAAAAGTTTTGATGCTGTTTTAGCACCTATTCCAGGAATTCCAGGGATATTATCCGCGGCATCACCTTGCAGACCAAGAACATCAATCACCTGTTCAACTCTTGCCACGTCAAAACGTTCACAGATTTCCTTTACACCCCAAATTTCGGCAGGATTTCCACCTCTTCCCGGTCTGAACATCATAGACTTCTCAGTCACCAATTGTCCAAAATCCTTATCCGGCGTCATCATAAATGTTGTGAATCCTTCTTTTTCAGCTTGAACAGCCAAGGTTCCAATTACGTCATCCGCTTCATACCCATCAACCTGAACTATAGGTATATTAAATGCGGCAATAATATCCTTTATTGGTTGAATCATTGAGATGATTCCCTCGGGCGTTTCATCTCGATGAGCTTTGTACTCCGGAAATTCATCTTTTCTAGTTGTGGATCCTCCTGGAGGGTCAAAAACCACAGCAAGATGGGTTGGTTTTTCATTCTTGATTATGTCGATTAATGAGTTTGTAAATCCAAAAGCCGCAGAAGTATTCTGTCCCTTAGAGTTTATTCTAGGGTTCTTTGCAAATGCAAAATAGGCACGGAAAATCAATGCATATGCATCGATAAGAAAGAGTTTTTTATCGAGTTCCGGAGTAATCATAATCAACTATTAATAGGTGTTTCACCAATTTTCGGCAAGGCTTCTAAAATAGGAATAAATCGGGTGATGCGACAATTCACATCCATGAAATCTCACGAATAACAGAGAAAGATATCAACAAGAAAAACAACAGATGCTTAGTCCTAATTCCAGCTTGTACCTTCCTTAGAATCTTTAACTACGATTCCTGCACCGGCAAGTCCGTCACGTATTTTATCAGATGTTGACCAGTCTTTATTTGCTCGTGCCTCCTGACGCAAGTCAAGAATTAAATCCATGACTGGATCTAGGCGAGATTCGCCAGATTCGGAACTTTTTGCAAGTCCTAAAATGTCACGAACGAACACCTTCATTTCAGTTTGAAGAAGACTCAGATCTGCAGCTGAGATTGTCGCCTTTCCATCCTTCGTTGAATTGATAAATTTAACTGCGTCAAATAAATGTGATACCAAAATTGGAGCATTGAAATCATCATTCATTGCTTCATAGAACTTAGCTACCAGCCCTTCAACATCGGCAGATGATGAATCAGAAGAAGTCAACGACATCAAACTGTCCATGGCTTCTATAAGTTTCGCATACCCTTTTTCAGATGCATTGAGTGCTTCTGAGGTGAAATCCAGTGTGCTTCGATAATGTGCTTGCATCATGAAGAAACGAACAACCATTGGGTCATATGCCTTTTCAAGAAGATCGTTTTCACCTGAGAAGAGTTCTGCTGGTAATAAACTATTACCGGTAGACTTACTCATCTTTTTACCGTTGAGCGTCAACATATTTGTGTGCATCCAATGTCTCACTGGTGCTATTCCACAACCAGCGGTACCTTGTGCAATCTCACACTCGTGATGAGGAAATTTCAAATCCATTCCTCCACCGTGGATGTCAAACTGTTTCCCTAGATATTTTGTACTCATCGCTGAACACTCTAGGTGCCATCCTGGAAAACCAATCCCCCAAGGAGATGGCCACTTCATAAGGTGCTCATCAGAAGCATTTTTCCAAAGTGCAAAATCTAATGGGGCGCGTTTTTCATTTTGACCATCTAATTCACGGGTGTTCGTTAGAAGATCTTCAATTTTCCTCCCCGAAAGCTCACCATATGGATGTGACTCATTGTATTTCTCAACATCGAAGTAAATAGAACCATTCGATTCATAAGCGAATCCGTTATCAAGGATAGCTTTAATCAATTCTATTTGCTCAATGATGTGACCTGTGGCAGTTGGCTCAATGTCTGGAGCTATTGCATTAAATTGATTCATGACATCATGAAAATCGATCGTGTATTGTTGCACAATTTCCATTGGCTCTAGTTGTTCTAGCCGTGCCTTTTTTGCAATCTTATCCTCACCTTGATCCGCATCATCCACAAGGTGACCCACATCGGTGATGTTGCGTACATAGCGTACTTTATATCCCAAATGATTGAGATAGCGATAAACAAGATCGAATGAAATGAAAGTTCGACAGTTACCCAAGTGTACATTGCTATAGACAGTTGGCCCACATACGTAGAAACCAACAAATCCTTCGTTTAGTGGAATAAAAGTTTCCTTTGTTCCGGTCAAGCTGTTGTAAATGGATAATTGTGCTGCTTCTGCTTTCATTTTTGAATCGTATTTCTAACAAATATAACTAAAGCGTGAGTTTGATATTCAACTCTTTAAACTGTTCTTCATTCAATGGTGATGGTGCATCAATCATGACATCACGACCACTATTGTTTTTTGGGAACGCGATGTAATCACGGATAGATTCCGATCCACCCATTGTCGCGACTAAACGATCAAGTCCAAATGCCAAACCACCATGAGGAGGTGCACCGTATTCAAAGGCTGACATTAAGAAACCAAATTGGGCTTCTGCTTCTTCTTTTGAGAAACCTAGTAAATCAAACATGCGTGACTGAATATCACGATCATGAATACGAATAGATCCACCACCTAGTTCAACTCCGTTCATTGCCAAATCATAAGCATTAGCGCGTACTTTCCCTGGATCGGTATCGATCAAATGCATGTCTTCCGGCTTAGGAGAAGTAAATGGATGATGCATCGCATGATAACGCTCTGATTCTTCATCCCACTCTAAAAGAGGAAAATCTACAACCCATAATGGTTTGAATACTTTCGGATTTCTCAACCCAAGCTCATCTCCCATGTGCAAGCGCAATTCATTCATTTGCTTTTGAACTTTAGCGAGATCACCGCTTAAAACCAAAATTAAATCCCCTGGTTTAGCGTTCGCAGCTTCCGCCCATTTAGCAAGATCCTCTTGAGAATAGAACTTATCAACTGATGACTTAAATGTCCCATCTTCATTGTAACGCATGTAGATAAGGCCTTTACATCCAATTTGCGGACGACGTACCCAATCAGTTAATTTATCTAATTGCTTTCTTGTATAAACTGCACATTGTTCTGCATTAATGGCAAGCACAGCTTCCGCATCATCAAAAATTCCGAATCCTCGACCTTTCGTTACCTCATTGAAGTCAACGAATTCCATCCCAAAACGAATATCTGGTTTATCAGAACCGTATCGTGTCATTGCTTCTGCATATGTCATTCTTGGAAATTCTTCTCCAAGATCAACTCCTTTTACTTCAGTAAATAAGTGTCTGATCATTCCCTCGAATGTCGTCAAAACATCTTCTTGATCTACGAATGTCATTTCGCAATCAATCTGCGTAAATTCAGGTTGACGATCTGCTCGTAAATCTTCATCACGGAAACATTTCACGATTTGATAGTAACGGTCAAGTCCTGAAACCATCAATAACTGCTTGAATGTTTGTGGTGACTGAGGCAACGCATAAAACTGTCCCTCATTCATTCTACTTGGAACAACAAAATCTCTTGCTCCTTCAGGAGTCGATTTGATTAGCATCGGTGTTTCTACATCTACAAAATCAACCGAATCAAGATACTTTCTAGTCTCAAGAGCTACTTTATTTCTTAGTCGAAGTTTCTCCTGAACTGGATTTCTTCTCAGATCCAAATAACGGTATTGTGCTCTGAGCTCTTCCCCTCCATCCGTATCATCTTCAATCGTAAATGGTGGAGTTTTTGACGCATTAAGAACCGTCAATTCACTCACCTTAATTTCGATCTCTCCGGTAGGGATATTCATGTTTTTACTAGAGCGCTCAATTACTTCACCCTCGACTTGAATAACAAATTCACGACCGAGTTTGTTAGCTTCGTCCGTCAATTTAGCGTTGTCCTCTGAATTAAAGTTCAATTGAGTTATTCCATAGCGATCTCTAAGATTAACGAAGGTTAAACCTCCCATGTCTTTTGAACGCTGAACCCATCCAGCAAGTTTAACCGTTTGTCCAATATGTGATGTGCGTAATTCTCCGCAAGTATGTGATCTGTACATGTATCTAAATTATTCCTGCAAAAATAGGGATTTCTTACATGCTTAGAGCTTGAATTTGCGATAGTTTGAAGGGAAATAGATGATTATTAATCTATTCAATCCTGCGAATTAACTATTACTCTTAATTTCGTTCCTCATATCCCTCTGGATATTATGCAGCAAAGTCGATTGTTACATTTCCTTGATCAGAACAAGTATTTACTCGTTTTTACGGGTATTCTAGTAATCTATGGCTTTAATTTATTTATCGATGTCATGGATGTAGATGCGGCTCAATACGCTTCAATTTCCATGGAAATGTCCATGAATGGCAGTTACCTCGAGGTCTATCATAGGAATATGGATTACCTGGACAAACCGCCGCTTTCCTTTTGGATGTCTTCTGTCAGCTTCCTCATATTTGGTGTAAACAATTTCGCGTACAAGTTGCCGGCCCTTCTACTTACATTACTTGGGCTATACAGTACATTTAAGTTTACACGATTATTTTACTGTCATAAGACAGCTTTGTTTGCTACACTCATCCTCTCTTCGACACAAGGAATGTTTCTGATGACCAACGATGTCAGAACAGATACTAGTCTACTCGCATTCGTAATCTTTTCTGTTTGGCAATTGATTCTCTTTGTTCAGCGCTCTACTTGGATAAATTTAATTCTCGGTTTCGTCGGAGTTGGATTGGCAATGCTGGCCAAGGGCCCAATTGGGATTGTAGTAGTCGCTGCGGCATTGGGTACTCATTTAATTATTAAGAAGGAATGGAAACATATCTTCAAGTGGCAGTGGATTGTGGGCTTGATCATTGTGGTTCTCCTCCTCGCTCCTATGACCTACGGTCTGTACACGCAGTTTGATCTTCACCCTGAAAAATTCGTTTATGATTTACAAGGTCCTTCTGGTCTAGAATTCTTTTACTGGACCCAAAGCTTTGGTCGAATTACTGGCGATAGCGCCTGGCAAGATGATTCAGGGTTCTTCTTCTTTTTTCATTCAATCCTTTGGGACTTCCAACCTTGGATTCTTTACCTGATATTGAGTTTAGCTGGAGGTTTGATCGCATTTATTAAGAACAAAAGATTGAATTCTCCGGAATACATCTCGCTTGGTGGTTTCCTTGTTATTTTTATCGCTCTTTCTCTATCTAGATTCAAGCTACCCCATTACATCTTCGTTACCTTCCCTTTTGCGGCTATTTTTGCTGCTAGGTTCTTGTTAGGCTTAACAGATAAACAGCACTGGCTCTTATATGTCCAAGGCTTTTTCAATTCACTTTTTTGGATCGTAATTGTCGTTGCATTAACATTACTATTTCCGGCAACGAACATTTTTCTTCCAATTGTTTTGGTTGCCTTATTTGCACTTTCGTGGTACTTTTTCATCAAACAAAACTCACTCACGAATCGACTCTTCTTTAGTGCAATGACTACCATCATTGGATTCAATATTGTACTTGCGTCTCACTTCTACCCACAGCTAGTTGGAGACTATCAAGCAGGTGGAAATGTTGGGAGAATGATTAAGGAAAAAGGTGCGGAACTTGACAAATTTGTCTATTTACACGTTCATGAGCACTCAATAGACTTCTACCAAGAAGGGATTTCTGAAGGTATCAATATCTGGGATATTGAAGGTCTCGAATCTGGTGTGTGGATCTATACGAATGAGGAAACCTATGAGAAAATTCAGCGCGATAACCTGCCTTGTAAACTTGTAAAAGAATTCAACGATTTTCCAGTAACACAATTGAAAATTCCATTCCTATACAAGGAGACGCGCGAAGAAAACGTAGACAAAGTCTACTTACTAGAACGAATTTAATCCATAGCCGGTTTGGGGCAAACAGCTATACTACATAGGGATATTTCCATGTTTCCTTTTCGGTTGTGATTCAGATTTATTCTCCAACATTTTAAATGCTAGAATCAACTTTGATCTAGTCTCCTCAGGTAGAATTACTTCATCAACAATTCCTCGCTCGGCTGCGCGATACGGATTCGCAAACTCAGCTGCATATTCCGTTTCTTTCTCCGTCCACTTCGCCGCAGGATCATCAGAAGACTTAATCTCTCTTTTGAAAATGATTTCAGCTGCACCTTTCGCTCCCATCACCGCAATTTCGGCAGTAGGCCATGCAAAATTGAAATCTGCTCCAATACTTTTAGAGTTCATTACATCAAATGCTCCACCGTATGCCTTACGAGTTATCACCGTAATTCTAGGAACTGTTGCTTCTGAGAAAGCATAGAGTAATTTTGCTCCATGAGTGATAATTCCGTTCCATTCCTGCTCAGTTCCAGGTAAGAATCCCGGCACATCTTCGAGCACCATCAGCGGAATATTAAATGCATCACAGAATCGCACGAATCGTGCTCCTTTTCTTGATGCATCAATATCTAAAACTCCTGCCATAACAGAAGGTTGATTTGCGATTACTCCGACCGTTTTACCCTCCAATCGAGCGAAGCCAACTACAATATTCTTTGCAAAATCAGCGTGCACTTCTCTAAACGAATTGTCATCGATAATTGCATCAAGAACTTTTACCATGTCGTATGGCAAGTTACTGTTATCAGGTAGGATCGATTTAATTGCGCTATTCTTCGCTTCACTAAATTCAAATTGCGAAGGATTCGGCGCTAATTCTTGCGAGTTTTGTGGCATGTACGTTAAAATATCTCGCACTTGTTTGATCACCTCAACATCATTCGCTGCTGTAAAATGATTGACTCCTGATTTCTCGGCGTGCGTTTTAGCACCCCCTAAATCTTCTGAAGAAACTTCTTCATGCGTCACTGTTTTTACAACATTAGGACCTGTGACAAACATATAAGATGTGTCTTCAACCATGAAAATAAAATCAGTCAATGCCGGAGAATAAACTGCTCCACCAGCACATGGCCCCATCACGACACTCAATTGAGGAATAACGCCTGATGCCTTGGTATTTCTATAAAAGATATCTGCATATCCAGCTAAGGAAACCACACCCTCTTGAATTCGTGCTCCTCCTGAATCATTCAAGCCAATTAGCGGTGCTCCATTTTTCATTGCAAGATCCATCACACGGCAAATCTTATCTGCGTGAGTTTTCGAAAGTGAACCACCGAGAACCGTGAAATCTTGAGAGAAAACGTAAATGGGACGACCGTGTATAGTTCCATAACCGGTAACCACACCATCTCCAGGAAATTTATTCTTATCTAAACCAAATGCAGTGGATTGATGCTCGACAAACATTCCAATTTCCTGAAACGACCCTTCATCCATCAACAATAGGATTCGTTCGCGAGCGGTAAGCTTACCCTTCTCGTGTTGACGTTCTATTCTATCCGCACCACCTCCTAATTTTGAAGCAGCTCGCTTATCAATTAACTGTTGATTTTTGTCCATGATCGCTGGCTTTAATATTATCAGGACAAAGATAATTTAATCATCGAATTTCGTATATAGTTTGGAATGAACTCCTGCTATGGGACAATTTCCATTGTTGTGTACTTATTAATAGACTTGTAGAGATCTGTAACATCTTTATTCGTCAAGGAAATACACCCCAAAGTCCAATTTGTCCGTGAAGAGATTAAATCATCTGCGCCTTCAGGAACACCGTGTATTCCAATTTCGCCGCCAATAGTTGCACCATCTTCAATAGTACCGTCTGCACGGCGAGCCCTAAAACGTCTCCACGATTCTTCGTTGGGGTAATCGACCCAAATAAAATAAGACCAACTCTTGTGTGGGTACATGCTTCTAATTCCGAATTCACCCTCTGGAGTGCATCCATCACCTTCTTGGTGCTTGTCATCAATCTCGTTGAAGCCAAACACGCATGGATAAGTTATTAGTAAAGAGTCTTTGTAAAATACTTGCAAAGTGTAAGCTGATTTATCTATAAGTATTTTCAAATCTTTTTTTTGAAATCCACCATTTCTAGTGATTTCTTGTAACGATAATTGAGGCTCTTCGTCATTTGCTGTTAACACTTGATCTGGATCAGATTGAGCGCAGGCGTAAAAGGAACAAATCGCTAATAATAGGATGGTTAAATTTCTCATAGGTGATTGTTTGTTTCTATATAATGCGAATAAAATGAAAAGTCACAAGCATTAAGCCAAAATTGCGATCTCAGTAAATAGTCGTAATTTGCGCCGACCTAATATAAGGATATGATTTCAAAGCTTTCCATCTTGATTCCTGCATACAATGAATCAGCGACCATTCACCTCATTTTGGATAAAATTGGTGACGTTGAGCTGATGAATGGAATCGAGAAAGAGATAATTATTGTGAATGACTGTTCGACTGACGATACATTTGCAGTACTTGAAAAATATGTCGCGGCTCATCCGGAAATGAATATTCAGCTACATCAGCAACCTAAGAATATGGGTAAAGGGGCTGCGATTCACAGAGGAATCGAACTTGCTACTGGTGAGTACTTGGTTGTTCAGGATGCAGATTTAGAGTACGATCCTCGAGAATACAATGAATTGTTGCAACCTGTACTTGAGGGCTTTGCTGACGTTGTTTACGGATCACGGTTTTTAGGAAATAAGCCACACCGAATATTATTCTATTGGCACTCGCGTGGAAACAAGTTCTTGACGAATCTGTCAAACATGTTCACGAATTTGAACCTTACAGACATGGAAACATGCTATAAGCTTATCAATACTGAAATAGCACAAGGTCTATACCTTAAAGAGAAGCGTTTTGGTTTCGAACCAGAGCTTACTGCAAAATTGGCTCGAAATAAAAAACTACGTATCTACGAAATCGGTATCTCCTATTATGGGAGAACCTATGAAGAGGGTAAGAAGATAGGTTGGAAAGATGGTTTTAGAGCGATCTATTCGATTGTTAAATACAACGTCTTTTCGAGAAGAGCTACTAAGAAGAAGTAATCACACTATCTACTTCCTAGATAGATCCCTTCGCCTTTAATTCCAAGTACTTATTAATTGTATTAATCGACAATTCTTCAGGTAACGTTAATACTGTCTGAATTCCATTCTTTCTGAGCTCACGAGCTATTCTTGACTTCATTGAAATCATACGCTCGGCCACTGTAGACTGATAGACATCTTGAATCGATTTCGATGGCTCGTATGCTAAATCTTGCAGGTCGCTATTCTGGAAAAACACTACTACCAGCACATGCTTCTGATTTAATCTTCGAAGCATTGGTATAGCCCTACGCATTGCGAATTCAGTTTCAAAGTTGGTAAACAACATCAACAAAGATCGTGACTTTACTGTTCGACGAATCGATTGGTATAAAACATCGTAATTACCTTCCTTATAAAGCGTTTTCTGATTAAAAAGTGACTCCTGGATCAAACGCATCTGAGCACCTCCTCTTTCTGCGGGAATTAGTGTTCCGATTTTATCAGAGAAAGTAATGAGACCTGCTTTATCACTTTTTCGGAGTGCAATATTCGAAAATACTAACGATGAATTAATTGAATGATCAAGGAGAGAGAGTCCATTGAACTCCATCTGCATACTTCGACTCTTGTCAATTATACAATAGATACTTTGAGACTTTTCTTCTTGGTACTGATTAACCATTAGCTCGTTTCTTCGGCTTGTTGCTTTCCAGTTGATCCATTTAGGTTCGTCGCCCTGAATATAATTCTTGATCTGTTCGAACTCACTATTATTTCCGAGTCGACGAATCTTCTTAATTCCGACACTCGTTTTCTGCTGTTGAAATACTAAAAGTTCGTATTTCTTCATTTGTAACACCGATGGGTAAACGTCTATTTCCTGAGAAATGTTAATGTCCACTCTTCTAGAAGCCATGAAGAATATTGAACGAATTATAATGAATACATCGCCAAATAAAAAAGTTCCTCTTGATTTTGGAGTAAAAATATACTTGAACTCCTTGCTAGAACCTCCCATCAATGTTCCAGTCAACTCAGTCGACCGATCTTGCATTTCCACAGGGTAACCCTCGATCATTGTGAAATTAATGACTTGACTTGTTTCGTTGGTTACAATCAATGAAACAGGATTGTCATCCCCAAGATTAAGGCGGCTATTCACATTCCGTTGAACGGATAATGGTTCTTTTGCTGAAAATACTAGCAATACATCAATAAGCGTCAGCCCAAACATTGAAGCCAAAACGACATTCGCTACAAATTGTAGGGACGGAATTGAGTATGTCACAACATACAAGACGATCACAGCGCCGAACACTGCAAAAAACCATCTGGTTAAATATATATTACCTAGTGTTTTCAATAGACCTTATTATCTTGGTACTTCGATTGTTTTCACGATTTCATCTACTACATCCTCTACACGTACACCTTCCATTTCTGCCTCAGGAGTTAAGATCAATCGATGGTTCATCACATGGACGGCTACATATTGAATATCTTCTGGTGTTACAAAATCACGCCCACGGATAGCAGCTATCGCCTTGGATGCTCGAATGATTGAAAGTGATGCTCTAGGCGAACCACCTAAGTATATTTTTCCGTGATTTCTTGTTTTATGAGTTATTGCAGCGATATATTTTACCAAATTATCTTCTACAATTATTTTCTCAACTTCCATTTGAATCTTCTCAATGTCACTAGCGCTGAATACTGCTAAGATGTCATCGAGAGTCGGTGTTTTAATGTTGTTTTTGTAGCGTTGCAAAATTTCCTCTTCTTCATGAAGTTCAGGATAATCGAGTTTGATTTTAAACAAGAATCTATCCAATTGGGCTTCTGGAAGATTGTACGTTCCTTCTTGATCAATCGGATTTTGTGTTGCAACAATTAAGAACGGGAACCCCATCTTGTAGCACTCTCCATCATAGGTAATTTGACGTTCTTCCATCACCTCAAACAGCGCTGCTTGAGTCTTCGCAGGTGCTCGGTTAATCTCATCAATCAACACAATGTTCGAGAAAATTGGTCCTTTCTTAAAGGTGAACGAAGTATCCTTCATGTTAAACACAGATGTTCCAATTACATCAGAAGGCATCATGTCCGGTGTGAATTGAATCCTTGCAAAGTCCACGTTAAGCGACTTAGCCAAAACTTTCGCCGATAATGTTTTTGCCACTCCAGGAACTCCCTCTAAAAGAATGTGTCCATTTGCAAAAATACCCGTCATCAATAAATCAACCATCTCGACTTGACCGATGATGTATTTCGCTAATTCGTTGCGAACATCATTCACTTTTTGGGCCACCCATAAAAGCTCTGTATTCTTTCTTTCAAAACCGTATGATTCTGTCGTAGGAGCAGATGATTCCACAATTGGAGTCACTGATTCCTCGGTTAACTCTTCCAATTCCTCTTCAGGAGTCTTTTTAACATCATCATTGGTTGGCATATAAGATGAGTGATCATCCTTTTTGTCTGTGTTCTCTGGATTGTTTTCGTCTATCATAAGTCGTTCATATGAAGTTTGGATATAAAGCGCTCGAACTGTTTGCGGTCGAAATTGCTTAAGTCCCAATAATTAATAATCAGTGAGTTGTTGTTTCTAAAAGTAATAATAACGCCCGTTTTTCTACTTTCCACATTGAGCAAATCCGGTCTGTGAAACTCCTTCTTTTGAGCAAAAGTTGTATAGTGTATAATCTTATCCTTTGATACTATCAGGTATGGTTTAGAAAGTCTCAAGATTCCGAGCACAAGCAGCACGGAACCAATTGGCCATAAAACAATACCTATCCCTGCTGCACTAACGAGGAGATACAGGCCAATAAGAATCAAGGCTATCCCTCCTAGGATATACAATGATGGTAACCACATTGATCTTTTGAAGACCATTTCCTGTGCTTGTAATCGGTCATTGAAGTCATCCGATATAATTCCAACTCTGCGATAGAATTGATACTTCTCCTTGGTGATTTGAGCAACAAACTGCTCTGAAACCTGACTTGCCTCTTTTGTTTCATAGGCCTGAACAAGTTTTTTGATTTCTTGAATATCCGTATCGCTCTTCTCGGCTAATATCAATAACTCACGATCCCCTACTCGATGGTACAGGTCAACAAAGAAGTAACGATGAACCGTATCATAGAAGTTTTTCTTTTGGACCTGTAACAGACCGTATGGATTTCTTTTCGCAAAGTAGATTGATGTAATTGTTTCTGCAAAAGCAAGCGTCATATCCTTGCGCTTAGGAATAAACTGAACAATCGGACGAGTTCTTTTTGAACGGAAAATAATGAACAGAATCAATCCTAAGATTGTCAGCAACAGCGCTATTAAAAGCGTAGGATTCTTAAAGATTAACTGCAAGTAGCTATCGTCGTTCTTGAGGTCTTTGCCACTTTGATCATCGGTATCATAGTTTCCATAATCGTCGCTCCTTCTACCGAGCTCAAGCATGTAGATATCATTGTCTCTTGGAATGTTATTCAGACAATATGCGGCGTACTTAAAGCCGGGTATTCTTTTTACCTGATAATTTTGAAACATGCTTGGAGTGGCATGTAAATAAACGAATCCTTTTCCATGCTTAACACGAACAAAATTCGGCATTTCCATAAATGAGGAAAGTCCCACATACTCTTCATCGAAATCAAGTTCACCAAACGCCCACCAATCTTTCGCAATAGTGTCATTCTGATACAAATTGATCATGTTGAATTTCTTGTTCTCAACAAATACATTTACTTCTTCAGAATAGTCTGATCGGTACTCAAATGAATTGAAGAGCTTTGGGAATAGATTTTCAGTGAGGTTTTCAAAGGCTAGAAAAAGCTCAGAACCTTCATGAACGTCGCTTAAGATTGAATCCATTTCCTTGTTTTTCAACTGAAATATATTCCCAACGAACATGTATGTTTTAGGATTTTCATCTGCATCCGTAATTGAATCTAGCCCAATCCAATCTTCGACCACTTCAATGTGTTTGTTCGTGTCCAAATGCGATTGTGCAAGTGCAGTAAACATATATAAGCCCAAAGGGTTTTTATCATCCAATAGGTATTTCTTATTCCAATTTGAGGAGACGAACGATACCTTTTTTACAGGTGCATCAGGGTTATCCAAACCTTCGCCTGAAGAGAATAACCATACCATCAAAAGCATAAAGCAAATGATTCCGATCAACAATCCTATCCTTCCTTGCTTACTCATTAACAGGATCTAAGGATTGATAATAACTCTCTAATGTCGGTTGGAGTGTATTAAACACGTCACGATTGATCTCATACTCTCCATACCAAACTAAGTCATAGATTCGCACGCATTCTGCAAAAACGTGACGGTTTGGGCGTTTACGCATCTCGTTCAGGTAGTGATGATTGGTTTTATCCTTCTTCCAATGCACCCATGATTTACGTATGAGTTCTTTTAAAATAAAGGTAAAATAGATTCGAACACACTCGCGATAATCACCACTTTCCATTGCCGCCTCTAAACGAAGTTCAAGCTCCGTTTTACTGATCACCTCAGGGTTCCAATCGTTCTCAACATCCACGATCACTTTCTTATTCGGAGCTTTAGAATTCTTGAATATCAAATAGGCAATAAACAATACAGCTGCTGCGATTAGAATGAATAGTAAAACTTTCCAAATAACTGAATTTGTAAGATCCGGCGCATCTAAATCGAGATCAGGTGTCGAGATATCCGGTGCATCAACATCCGGCAGTTCAATTGGCTTTGGAGGTGCCACATCCGGATCATATTGAACAGTTCCGTTACCACCACCACGATCATAGCCTTGATATCTTTCCTGACGATCGCGTTGAATTTGCTGTGGACTGTAGCTTAAACCATGTCCACCACCATAGCTTCCTCCACTGCTACTGCTGCCGCTTCCACTGCCACTAAAGGCGTCATCATCATCGTCCATCTCGGCAGGATAGGAACCATACCATTCATCTGGTCCTCTATAACCTTCTTTCTTGCGGTAATCAAGATAGTCCTTTTCTGACTTCCAGATTGTGGTTTTCTTATCAGCTAAGCCTTCCTGGGCATTCGCAAATACAGGAGTTATAAAAAGCGCTATGTAGAAAATCCATTTACTCAAAGTCGACACTAGTTTCCTTAGTTCTACTTCGCTTTCCGAACTTTTTAAACGCATTTTTCAGTCCGTTCGCTTCAGTTTTCTCTAGCTCTGAATAGTAACCAAATGACATCGTAATAAAGAGTAATGGCAATAAAAAGAGCATAAATAAAACATACACAAGTTGTCGAAGCACATTCGCCCAGAACATATAATCATCCGTATATATTTGCGCTATTCGTTTCGTGAAATCCGCAACCATATCAAGCACATCCCTCACCATTGGCTCATTTGACCAGCCGTCGTGAATACTAAATACAAATGCGATAGGCTGCATCATAATCACTGTTAAGCCGATTAAGATTAGCAATACCAATAATGACTTTCCATAGTGCTGTGCGCTGTATTTAAACCCTCTCTTAAATCGAACGCCAAACTTCTCATCATCTAATCCAGCAACGGCTCCATTCAGCATAAAAAAGGGCATCACAGACACCGCGAGCATCAATCCCCAAGAGGGCAAAGTCATGATAAGAAGCATTAGAAAAATATTCGCCAGCCAAATTCCGAGAAGTCGTTTTCCCACAAAAGCAAAGAAGCTTTTCCATGAAAACTCTTCACCGATGGTGTTGACACTCCACAATACTGCAGTTAGCATCAAAGCGAATATGAAAGTCCAAACAACGACCATGAAGACGTCCTGTAGATTATGATAACCGTAGCCAATCATTAATTCGAGTTGAGCCGACCAATCATACCAATATTGTTTCTGCTGTAAATCATAGTGATTTATGTCTTGTAACCAAACAGCCGCAATCACCAATGGAAAAACAATTAAGAAAATAATCTTAGTGAACTTCTTAAACTGAAGTCGATACATTCGAAACGAATCCGCAATAATATCACCCACTGATCTAATCTTATCAAATCTAAAGGTTGTCTTGGGCTTGAAATTTTCAACTGGTTCCTGGTACACTAGTTCCGGATATTTCCTAGCGACATAAATCGGATAGAACACATAGAAAAAGAGGATCAATGCAAATGAGAAAATAATAATTGCCCATTTAGACCAATCAGGTAGTATTTGATAATTGGCCGTCACAAAGCTTTCCAAGAATCCCGCTGCGATTATAAACGGAACTAGGCTCAACATAATTTTCAACCCACGTTTTGTGGAGAGTTGCAATGATTGTATTCGTGTATAACTCTTAGGAAAAAGAAGTCCATTTCCAGCTGTAATACCAGCACCTCCGGCAAGAACAATTGCTGAAATCTCAAACGATCCGTGAATCCAAATTCCTAAAAAACTCGTCACTAGTAGTCCTTTCGTATGAAAGAAATACTGAAAAGTACCGAGCATAACTCCGTTGTAGAACATCAGCATATGTGTCCCAAGAGTAAAAAAAAAGCCAACAAAGAATGTCAGAAACGCGACCTTTAAATTGTTCGTTGTGATGTTAATGAACATGGCCAGTTGGTCATCGTCCTCGTAAATAGCAAGCGGGTTCAGATTGGCAATATTCTCATTCGTAACATCAACATAACCCTGTCCCAAAACCACCGATGCAAAATTAGGGTCAAGATGCGTGGTTACCGCGCCAATCAAGGCATAAATGATAAAAGCCACTAGCGCAAACAGTAAGTTTTTTCTTGATCGATAAATCTCTAGTGGCAGCGAAACCTTCCAGACAGAGATGAATTTCTTAAATGACTCGCCTTTTTGTTTGTGTACGTCTGTAAAGACCTTTTGAGCCAATTGATTTAAGTAAACCCGAACAGTTCTGCGACGATAAAACGTTTGTGCATAGCTCAAATCATCGGTGATGTCCATGTATAAATCACTTAATTCCTCAGGGTCCTGAGATTGTGATTCGTACACTTGTTCAAAGCGATTCCACTTCTTTTTATTTTGCTCTATAAATGAGGTTTCTTTCAATCCTTTCTGATCATTCTGATATAGGGTTAGTAAATATAACGGAATTATACGATCATTAAGGATTTAATGCGCGGAATTTCAGCGTCTCAGAAATCAGCGTATTTGTACTATTTCCGCTTCTTTCGTGCAAGCTCGAACTTGCCAATCTTAAGGAAAAAACCACCGCTTTTATCCTTAGTCGCCTTCGCAGTTTTAAATTCAACTTCAGATTTCATACGCTTGTTAAGTCTTGATGTGATACCTTGAATAGGATCAGTCATATGTTCAAAGCCGGCATATGCAACTTCCCCTTCTGATGCAGGCTCAGTTTCTACTACATTCTGTAGAGCACGTGAAATAGGCTCTAAATCAACTCCTTCTATGGTGTGAACGAGAAGTCGCAACTCTCTTTTTTCTAGCCTGGCCATCGTTGCACGTTGTGATTGAACTATTTTGGGATCGGGTTGAATTATGACTGGAATTGAATGATATTCATTTTTATCAGTTCCGATTTCTTGAGGTTCATTTATCTCTTCTGCAAGCTGTTGAGCAACGATATCCTCTTCTAATTTATCCTGATTTTGATCCGTTGATTCTTCTGTCGAATCGGTTTCTTTAGCAAAAGATGGTGTTTTCTCCGATTGGTTGTTGGTTAACAGGAAAAATGCAATTAACACACTTGCAGCTGCCGCTAAAGCAACATATGGCCATAGAGCAACAACCTTTCGCTTGAGGTCATTCTTTTCACTGTAAACAATTCCCAAATCTGGTTTCATTGTAACCGCGGCGAAAATTGCACGATCTTTTTCCAACTCAGGTTTTCCGACTATCACATCATCCAATTCAGATTTTTTCCCTTCTGAAAGAAGTTCCTCAACTTCGGCAATCATGAAATATTCCGCATTCTCAAGAATGATCACCTCATCCTCATCGCTTTGCTTTAACTCGAGTTTTTCATTCGGCGTCAGCAGATAGTCCTCCGAATCATAAACCGGCAGATCTTCATCCTCCATTTTCAATTCTGGATTCTCTTCCAAGAACACAAGAAGCAACGCAGTATCTTCTACTCCTAAATTTCCTTCTAGGTAGTCGAGATAAAATGCCTCATAATTGAATATGCTAATGCGTTCGGGTTTCATATTACGATATCTAACCTTTTTATGTATGTTTTTAATGCCTTTCGAGCTCTGAAGATATATACCTTCACTTGAGATTCACTGAGGTCAGTAATTTCCGCTATTTCCGTGTAGTTATACCCTTCATAATCCCGAAGGAGCACCACTGTTTTTTGTATTTCAGGTAATCGTTCTAAGGCTGACTGAAGAACTTCTTGTAAGCTAAATTCTATCGTCGGAGTGCTCGACTGTTCATATGCGTCTTGCATGTCTCCAGAGCGTTTTTCTTTCTTCACCCAATCAACAATCGCATGATAAGCTGTTGTAAACAAATAAGATTTAACCTTTTCGTATCGAACCTCTTCATGCTTTACCCAAACCTTGGTGAATGTCTCTTGCACAATATCCTTTGCAGACATCTCATTTCTAAGATGCTTCAACGCGAATCGGAAAATATTATCCGAGTATTCGTCAACTGCCAGGTTGTATTCTTTTGAAGTCATTCTGCCGTTTTCAGAGGTAAGACTTAAAAGTTACGGAAAAGTTACAGCTAACTTGAAAAAAGAATTGGACTTAGCTCAATATTGCCTTAATGCCAGGAAGCTCTTTACCTTCTAGGTACTCTAGCATCGCCCCCCCGCCTGTTGAAACGTAGCTAACTTTGTCAGCCAAATTGAATTTATTAATTGCTGCGACAGAATCTCCTCCACCAATTAAAGAAAAAGCACCATTCGATGTAGCCTCAACAATTGAATTAGCAACAGAAACAGTTCCTTTTTGGAAGTTCTCCATTTCAAATACCCCCATTGGTCCATTCCACAAAACGATTCGTGAATTTCGAATGATTTCATCACACCTTTTGATACTTTCTTCGCCTACATCGAGTCCCATCCAACCATCGGGAATTTCTCCTATCATGACTTCATTACGATTAGCATCATTGGAAAATGCGTCGGCAATGACCGTGTCTGTTGGAATAAATAAATTCACTCCTTTCGTCTTCGCCGATTGAACAATGTTATTTGCCATTTCAAGATAGTCGTCCTCGACAAGAGAATTTCCTACATCTCCTCCTGCCGCTTTGACAAATGTATAGGCCATACCTCCACCGACGATCAAGTTATCGACAGTATCAAGTAGGCGCTCAATGATCGTGATTTTGGAAGAAACTTTCGCCCCACCCACTATAGCTGTTCTCGGCTTCTCGGCACTTTTTAATACTTTATCTACACTCTCAATCTCTCCTGCGAGAAGCAATCCAAACATTTTATCGTTTGGAAAAAACTTTGCCACCACAGTTGTACTTGAATGGGCACGGTGAGCTGTTCCAAAAGCATCATTTACATAAACATCACCGTGCTTTGATAGCTGTTCAGCAAAACTTTCCGTTCCCGTAGTTTCATGCTTATAGAAACGGACATTATCAAGTATCATGACTTCGCCTGGCTTCAAGTTCGTACTCATTTCGTATGCCGAAGTGCCTACACAATCTCCTGCAAACTTTACGTCCACGCCAAGTTTTTCCGAAATATGCGATACAATGTTTTCAAGTGAAAATTTTGGATCGAAACCTTGCTTCGGACGACCTAAATGTGACATCAAAACTACACTTCCACCTTTTTCTAAAATCAACTTGATTGTAGGAATGGCTGCTCTGATTCGAGTGTCATCTGTTACTGCAAGTGTTTCTTTATCCAAAGGAACATTAAAATCAACTCGCACAAGTGCGCGTTTCCCTGAAAAGTCATATGATTGAATGTCGGCCATGATATCTTTTTGTTTAGGTTGCAAATTTAGAAAACCAGCAACAATTTGATTTATATTTATGCTAGCAAATGTCAGATTCACCAAAAATATTTACGCTTAAGCAGGTAGTCAGTTCTATTCGAAAGACGATCGAAGAACGCTACCACCAGACATATTGGGTAAAAGCAGAGATGCACAAGCTGAACCGATTCCCAAGTGGACATTGCTTTCCCGAGCTATTACAAAAAGAGGATGGGAAAATTGTAGCCCAAATTTCGGGATCTATCTGGAAGCATAATTTCGAGCGAATTAATCAACGGTTTATTAGTGTTGTAAAAGAGCCTCTAAAAGAAGATACCACGCTCTTAATGCTGGTAAAGATAAGTTATCATGAACTCTATGGTTTAAGCCTACAAATTCTAGATATTGATCCGAGCTACGCACTCGGGGAGCTTCAAAAAGAGCGACAGGAAACATTGAAGCGACTACAAAAAGAAGGTCTTCTAGATAAAAATCAGAAGATTGATTTCCCGCTGCTTCCCAAACGCATTGCTGTTATATCTGCGGCATCAAGTAAAGGTCTTTCCGATTTTCAGCAAGTTATTGAGGACAATCAATGGGGGTATAAATTTTTCACCATGCTGTTTCCTGCCTATCTTCAAGGAGATCAGGCAGCAACTACAATCGTCGCACAATTAAAGCAAATTGAGCGAGTGCAGGATCATTTTGATGCAGTTGTTATTGTTCGTGGCGGCGGAGGCGAAGTGGGCCTGTCTTGCTATAACAACTACGACCTGTGCAAAGAAATTGCGAAATTTCGTCTGCCTGTTTTAACTGGTATTGGACACTCTACGAACATGACTGTTGCTGAAATGGTCGCCTTCAGGAACGCAATAACTCCCACTGAACTGGGAGATTTTTTCATTCAGGCATTTCATTCTTTCGCTGTGCCAGTTTCTGATGCTTGGAAAAACATTATCATCCATTCTAGGTCGTTGCTAGCTGAGGCAAATTTCAGTTTTAACAAGAAATCAGCGGAATTAAAAAATGGTGTCATTAGATCTGTAAAAGAAAACAATCATCGCCTTTATCGATCCAGCCAAGGCCTACTCACAACAGTCAAATCATCCTTACAGCAAAGTGATCAAGCTTTAAGACGTACCGAGCACAAGTTGGAAAGTTCGTCCACGGCACTATTACGGGAGTATACCCATATCATATCAACAATCGAAAAGCAGTTTCCAGGGCTGACCAAGAACACGCTAACTAACAATCAAATTAAGCTGAATCAACTTATGCAATCCTTGAAGTTACTGGACCCACAGAACGTTTTAAAACGTGGGTTTTCCATAACAACACTCAATGGAAAAACGATAGGAGATACAAATCAACCTATCTCAGGAGATAAAATTACCACAAGAACTGCTACATTTACGATAGAATCAGACGTGAAATCAATCACGAAAATTGAAAAAACATAATGGGCGAAGAGTTAAATTACACGAAAGCATTTGATGAACTACAACAAATTGTAGCTGACATTGAGGACGGTGAAATTTCAGTCGATGAGCTCAGTGAAAAAGTTAAGCGTGCTTCAGAACTTATCACTGTGTGTAAGTCAAAACTCACTTCTACAGAAGAAGATGTGAATCAAATTCTTAAGGAATTAGAAAAGGACGAATAATGATAAAACGCACCTTTAGCCCACTGCAACTGAATGCCATTTATGTCGTTCTATTCATCTTAATTGCATGGTTTTATGGGAATTTTGATACTATGGATAGAGGTCCGTATTCTCGTCATCAATGGCGACAATCAGATTGTTTATCGATAACCCAGCATTATTATCAAGACAACTTGCCTTTTCTTGAGCCGGAAATTCATTGGCGTGGAGAAGGGCAAAGCGGGAAAACTATCAGTGAATTCCCGATTGTCTATTACACTGTAGGAAATATATGGAAGGTAACGGGTAAACATTATTGGATCTATCGACTCATCAATTTCATCATACTTGGACTTGGGCTCTACTACCTTAAAAAACTTGCGCAGAAGATTTTAGGCGACAATTTTTGGTCCATCTTTATCCCACTTCTGTTGTTCTCGTCCCCTATTCTAGCCTATTATGGAAACAATTTTCTAATGAACGTGAATGCTTTGTCTTTAGCTATTATAGCATGCTATCACTTCTATCGACATCGGACAGAAAAATCGTATAAGCATCTTGTCTATGCATGTATGCTCTTTCTTTTTGCCGGCTTATTAAAAATAACATCACTGATGCTGTTTTTTGGACTAGGTGCGATTTTCTTGTATGAGATGTTAGTTCGTGAACGGTCACTAAAAATACGTTGGAAGGAACTAATTCCATATACCGGTACACTTCTGCTCATTCTTGGGTGGTATAGCTATACAGGACATTATAATGCAAATAATATGTCGATGGTTTTCCTTCAGGGGTTACTCCCAATTTGGGACATTTCATCGGAAGACATCTACTCGAATTGGAAGCTTTTGCATAGCGATTTGCTTCCCGAATACTTTAATGTTTCTGCTTTTTTCTTGTTAGCAATGACATTTATCGGCCTGTTGGTAAACCGAAAGAAGGCTCACCCTTATTTACTTGCTTTGATGATTCTTACAT
>DKPV01000100.1 GCA_002471375.1 Flavobacteriales bacterium UBA7325 | reverse complement strand
TTTTTTTTTGTTAAACTATTTCCGATCGAAATCGGTCTAATTATTGCTACATTTGTAATGAATCTCTTCCCTACGCGTAGATAGAGATTAGTTCTTTGGGGTCGTATTGGATTTGACAGCGATAGCAGTTGTTGAGTGTAAGCATGTCGAGTAATGTGGTGAGGCTCGTAAAACTTTAGTCACAAACTATAATTGACAACACGTCATACAGACTTGCTGCCTAATTTAACTCAGTTAAATTACGCTTAATCTAGTGGAATAATAGTACACAGACAAGTTCCTTCTCCTTAGCTTCCGCCAGTTAAGCTGGGATCAAGAAGGACCAAAAATTTCAGGCTAGCGTTGATGATGCTTCTAATTCTTCGCGAAACTAAGAAGCTAAGTATATTTATTGGGTGTCTTTGTCCGAGGGTATGTCGACAATCAATCGAAGAATAAACATGTAGAAAGCTTAAGAATTCGTCGTTTGGACGAGGGTTCGAAACCCTCCGACTCCACTAACTGAAAGCCTCAATGCCCCCAATAGCGTTGAGGCTTTGTTGTTTATAGTGGGTTCTTTGGTTTGAGGCTCTCAAACGAAACCTTCCACCGAGCTAACCGAATTAGCATTGGGACTCTCTGTCTTGGCGATTAGAACTCGCTCTTCACTCCACTTAATTGGAAACCCTAGTGTATTTTCCTCTAATAAAGTTTCAGTTGGGTCTTCATATTAAATCGGAAAGAATCTAGTCATTAAACGATTTACAACCTCCTCTAATCGATTTAGTAAAAGATCCCTACTAAACATATCAATTATCTCCTAAAAAATGGGATTCTCTGCCTAACGAATCAATTGTAAAGGCGTGATCATTTTCCGATTTATCGAGTTTATTGCTAATCGTTAGGCACCACAACACCATCTCCATGCAGAACAATTTATCTTGATCCGAAAAGTCCTTACAATACTCATCAACCAAATTCACGAGTGGTTTAACCATCAATAGACTTGCTCGGAAATCGTCATCGTCATCTGTATAGTTTAACTCCAACAAATTGCTATTAAACCAACTAATTATATCCGTGTATGGTGTACTAATTCCGGCTTTTTCTAATTTCGGGATACGTGGAAATAAGCTCTCAAACTGAACCATTATAGCATTGTCAATCAATAATCTAGCAACCTCATCCGCTCCTTCTTGCTCTCCTTCATAAACCAATTCTATTTTCCCAGTAATTGATGGGATAATAGATGTGAAATCAACGAGTCGAACAGAAGTCCGGTCTGCTCCGGTTTCAATGAGTCTTAATTTTGCTGCGGCAATAAGATTCTCCATTGCGCTAATTGTCATTCTTGCGCTAACCCCACTTTTAGCATCAACATATTCACTATTTCTAGCTTCAAAAGCCACCTCTTCCAATACATCCTTTGCCAAATTCGGGATTGAAATTCTAGATTTATCATCGTCCGAGATTCTTGCCTCTTGCTCTGTGATCGCTTTTGCCAACTCAATGGATTTAGGATAGTGCGTAAAAATTTGCGAACCAATTCGATCCTTAAGTGGAGTTACAATACTTCCTCTATTCGTATAATCTTCAGGATTAGCCGTAAATACGAATTGGATATCAAGCGGCATCCTTAATTGAAAACCTCTAATCTGAACATCACCTTCTTGCAGAATATTAAACAAGGATACCTGAATTCTAGCTTGTAAATCAGGAAGTTCGTTCAATACGAATATCGAACGGTTAGCTCTCGGAATCATACCATAGTGCAAGACTCGCTCATCTGAATAAGGCAATTTAAGTGTAGCTGCTTTAATCGGATCAATGTCACCAATAAGGTCCGACACATTAACATCAGGTGTAGCCAATTTCTCAAAGAAACGATTCGATCGATGTACCCAGGAAATCGGTGTTTCATCGCCTTTCTCTTCTATCACATCTCTCGCAAATTTCGATATTGGATTGAATGGGCTATCATTTATCTCGGATCCCTTAACAATTGGCATGTACTCATCGAGGAGATCAACCATGCTTCTGGCTATTCGTGTCTTTGCTTGCCCTCTCAGTCCTAACAAATTGATGTGATGCCCAGCGAGAATAGCTTTTTTCAATTGTGGAACAACAGTATCCTCATAACCCCATAACCCTTCAAAAACGGCTTTCTTATCCTGAATTCGAGCAATTAAATTTCCTTGAATTTCCTCATTGATCGTTTTGTCTTTATATCCTGAATCCTTTAATTCCTTAAATGTGATTTCTTTTTTCATATTCACTATATTCTTTTAATTCTGTTCTTTTCGTAATCTTCAAAAATCATCTGTCCTAGCCCTGACAACCCTGTCAAAAATGCTTTTCCATTGTTTTGTGCTGTAAACAATTCAACAAATTGCCTTAAATAGGGATCTTGAGCAATCATGAATGTTGTTATTGGAATCTTTAATTTTCTTGCTTGTGCTGCTTTATTTAGGCACTTTCCAACAATCATTTCATCCAATCCATTGCTATTTTTATAGAACTCACCAGTGGGTAATTGGACACAACTTGGTTTTCCATCCGTTATCATGAAAATTTGCTTGTTCGTATTCCTTTTTCTTCGAAGAATATCCATCGCCAATTCTAAACCAGCCACAGTATTGGTGTGATACGGTCCAACTTTCAAATAGGGTAAATCCTTAATTTTTATTGGCCAAGCCTCATTTCCGAAAACAATTATATCGATCGTATCTTTTGGGTATTTGCGCTTAATCAATTCCACAAGAGCCATAGCCACTTTCTTTGCAGGTGTGATTCGATCTTCTCCATAGAGAATCATTGAATGACTTATATCAATCATTAAAACAGTACTCATTTGAGCTTTATGTTTGGTCTCCTCAACGATTAAATCGTTTTCTGTAAGACGCAAATCAGAAATTCCATTATTAATTTGAGCATTTTTTAGACTCTCTGTCATATTTACGAGCGACAAATCATCGCCATACTGATACGCTCGATTTTCGCCATCGCGTTCATCTCCTACACCAATTTTGGAGGTTCGATGATTACCGACACCACTCTTCTTTAGCTTTCCGAAAATTTGATCGAGTGCGTATTCACGTAGAGCTGATTCTAACTTTGCTGTTAATATCTTCTTTCCTGCTCCTTTCCCACTGTTACCTTCTTCGGGATCAATTTCTTCCTTGATATAACCCCGTTTCTTTAAATCATCTTCGAAGTCTTGTAAAGTGTATTCATCACTAAAAATATCGTATTCATTGTCTAAGGTTTCCAGCCATTCAAATGCTTCTTCAATATTTCCTGAAGTGTGCGTGAGTAGCTCCTTGAAAACATCAAAGACACGTTCAAAGTGCGATATTTCTTTTGGAACATGCTTACTGAATGTAAATCCTTTTCCAAATTCAAACTCTAGCCCTTCCATTGATTGGTTTCAAATTAGTACAACTTATTACTACCAAGGTAACTAATTATAGCTCACTTCCTCGGGTCTTGAGCTAAAAAGAACATTGATTTTGTAAACCTTAACAAAAATTAAAGCTTAATAAATCTGAGCACGTATTAATTAGTTCTTCACGCAGGGAATTCGAGCCCGTTCTTGCCTTATGATTGTTTACGTCGATCTGCTTATCATCATACAATTCACGAGTTACATTATCATACTCCTACTCTACCCAGCAATTTGGACAAATTCCTTCAGGGGTTTGCTCTTGCGTTTCCAAAGCTGATCTTTTAAAAAAGCTAATAAATGACTCTATCATAAATATCTTGTTTGTTCTTTCAAGCTATTGGACGAGAGAGATACTAAGAATTTACAAGTTCATTACTCCGATAGATGAACTAACTATATGATAGACAGTTATACTCTCGGTAAAAAGGATTAACTAAACAATTAGGCTGTTTCAGCAACTGTGGCCTTCATTGATTTACGATATGTGAAAGAATTTTAGATACTTCTTTTGGCAAATCGCACTTGCTTATCAGAGTTGATTAGCTTTTTAACAGAACCGGTGTTACTCCAAAGTACTCGTAAACAGCATCATTAGTGAATGTTATTTCAAACTATTTAGTTCAATTGGGTGATAGCAGTAATATCTTATCTCATCGATTGGCAGAAATGTATGCATCAGGACCGACCCTTGAGGAATGCATCGCCTTGACAAACATCTCTCTGGACCACCTCGGTCAAGCAACTTCCTTTTATTAATATGCGGCGAAACTAGACAATGATGGCAAAACTGCGGACGATATTGCCTATAGGCGAAATGAACGTCAATACTTTAATTATCAACTTGTCGAACAACCGAATGTGAATTTTGCACCGTATCACACGAATGATTACTTTATTTCAGATGAAGATGAAAAAAGCCTGGTAGAGGCTACTATTGCTCCTGATTTAGCAAAAATCAAAGAGTCCTGGGCTAGTGATATGGATGCTATGCTTCAAGAGATCGATATAGAAATCCCAACTATTGGTCATAAAGCTCAAGGAGGAAAAGAAGGTAAACACACTGAACATTTAGGTCATATAATTAGTAAAATGCAATATTTGCCACGCGCTTATCCGGATGCTAAATGGTAGGCACATTGTAAGTGTTAATTCGTTTGATTAATATTGAGAGTCAGTAAGTGATATTACTGACTATTTTTAATTTCAGGAACATATGGAAATAAATACAAAAAGTGAGGATGAATTCATTATCTATGAGGATGTCGATCAAGGAATACTAGTTGCTTTAAAAAAAGCAGAGCAACTCTTGGTTAAAAAATATTGGAAGTCGAAGGGTACAGGAGATGAATCAATGACGGTAAATGGCTTTGTTCTCGTGCATGATGAAGAACAGGAATCACTTAAAATTGATTTCTCATCTAAGCACATTTTCCAAATTTCATCTCTTTCCAAGTTCAAATAAACTTGCGCTCATAATCAAGGAGTTGAAATGAATAAAAATAATTTTAAATGAAGAATTTATTGGTCTTTGTTGAAGCTAGTTCTAATTTTGCGGCACTAAATAAAACACATTGGAATATGAAAACAGGCGTACTCTTTTCTCTTTTAATTACTGCCTTCAGTGCAAGTAGTCAATGCTCCGATCTTTTCTTCTCTGAATACATCGAAGGATCATCTAGTAATAAAGCATTCGAAATTTACAATCCTACCGTTGCGGCAATTGATCTATCTGATTACGTCGTATTCAGAAATAATAACGGTAGCACTACCCCTACCGATAGTCTTTTTCCTGCTGCTATTTTAGCGTCTGGCGATGTATTTGTCGTAGGCAATCCAAGTGCGAACCCTACTATTCAAGGTCAGGCAGACACAACTCACACAATGACTTTCTACAATGGTGATGATGCGTTATGGCTCAAAAAAATCAGCACAGGTGATACACTAGATATAATTGGAACAATTGGGGTTGATCCTGGTTTTGGATGGACAGTTGGAACTGGTGCCACCAATAACTTTACGCTTATTAGAATGATTGGAATCCAACAGGGTCAAACGAATTGGGCGCTAGGAGCAACAGAATGGGATGTTTTTCCAATTGATATGGATGATTCCTTGGGTGCTCACAATATGACACCTTGTGTCTCATGCCTTGAGACATCAGCCGCACTAACGCTCTCGGGATGTGACACACTTTATTCGCCAAGTGGCAATTATTACTGGACAATATCTGGATCATACATGGATACAATTCCGAATGCAGCAGGTTGTGATAGTGTACTCTTCATAAATGGAACTGTAAATTCAACGACCTATGGAACAGATGTGCTTTCTGCATGTGATTCATTGACATGGATAGATGGAATAACCTATACAGCATCTAATAGCTCTGCCACTTTTACGCTTACTAATTCTGCTGGTTGTGATTCAGTAGTTATGCTTGATGTATTGATAACTAATGTGAATTCAAGTGTTACCAATAGCAACCCTGTGTTAACGGCAAATGGACTTGGAACATATCAATGGTTGGACTGTAATAATGGCTACGCCGCAATTGCTGGTGAAACTGATCAGAGTTATACGGCAACATCAAATGGATCTTACGCAGTTGCAATCACACAAAACGGATGTACTGACACTTCTGCCTGTCAAAATATAACAGGGTTAGGAATCAATGATTTATATGCAGAATCAGTAAAAGTTTATCCAAATCCGACAAGTGGTACTATTACGATTGAAGCCCCAGAACAAAACGGCTTTATTGAGGTAGCGATTCTAAGTACGACTGGTAAAACAATTTCTAAACGACGATTTGTAACGTCTGAAAAGACTGTTCTAGATCTAGATGTTCAAGCAGGTATTTATCTTTTGGAGATATACACTGGAAACAACAAGCACTCAATAACGAGAGTTGTAGTTAATTAAGCAGCTATTAAGAATTGGAAGCACTAACTATTGTAGTTCGTGCTTCTTTGATTTTAATACTAAGATTAAAACTCTCCGAGTATCTTTTTAGTATATTTAGCCTGCAAAAACAATAAAACCTTAACAATGTTCAAACACCCTCTTTACCTAGTTCCATTTGATTTTACACCAGTTTCAGAAAGTGCATTACGCCTTGCTATTGATCTAGCAGTTGCAAATGAAGGGTCGGTTTACCTACTTCATATTGTCGGAAAAAACTCGGAAAAAATTGAAGCAAGAAATAATTTCAAAAACGTTATTTCGGAATTGAGAGATTCAGAAAAAGAACTTGTTACTTCAAAGGTTATTGTTGGTGACCTTTTCGAAGATATGGGGAAAGCTGGTGACGTTTTGAAAACTTCTTTAATCGTAATGGGAACTCACGGCGCAAGGGGCATGCAAAAAGTATTTGGAAGTAATGCAGTTAAGATGATCAGTAACGCATCCTCCCCATTTCTTATTACACAAGGAAAGAAAACCGTAGATAAAATCAATACAATCGTGATGCCTTTTAGCTTCTCAAAGGAATCTATTCAGATCACAACGTTCGCGGCTAGAATGGCTAAAAAATTCAGCGCGAAGATTCACCTTGTGGGCTATCATGATGATGACTCTTGGCTAGAAAACAAAACACAATCGAATCAACTTGTTGTTCGTAAACACCTTACTGAGAGCAATGTTAAGCATGAGATCATAAATTTACCAACTTCGTCATCGTACGAAAAGGAACTCATTAATTATGCTGCAAAAGTAGATGCAGACATCATAGCTGCAGCCTATTTTAAAGAAGGAGTTCTTCCAACTCCAAACTCATTTATTCAAGGAATCATCGAAAACGAACTTCAAATTCCTCTACTCACTGTAAATGCGGAAGAACTAACTGTGATAAATTCCAACTATACCTTCATGTCAATTTAGAGAGATTCGATCTCACTTATTGACACATCTGATGATATTCTTCAATTCTCTTCCATTGAGGATCAGAATAGTATTAGCTATTCAGATCATTACAATCTTCATGGGAACTAGTACTCATGTTCTATGGATTTTTTTAGAACGGTTTTCTTCCGAAAAACTATAATGCACCATTCTTAAGTAGTTTGTTTTTGGATAGTCTTGAGTTTCTGGATCCCACCGCAGCAATTTTACTCTTTATTCGGCCAAAGGCAGACCGCAACATGACACTAGTAATTATTGTTGTCGATATTTTTCACAATAATCTATTCTATTTTAAAGAACTTTATCAAGAGCCACTTCAAATATCAATTTGGCTTGGTCGATACTGGATAATCATAGGCAAGATCGTCTCTCGCGTGTCAGTTTTAATAGTTTACCCATCAACAAAACGTTCCATTAATAATTGTCGTCAACGACAGATTCGACTGTAAAAATTTCTTAACTTTGGTATCATATAAACATCTATGAATAGCAAACGTTTTATTATTATGATCGCATTCGGACTTTTTTCTTTCTTGTCAAAATCAAACCCAATCCCTTTAGATTCAATACCTTCATCATTTTACGATATTGAAATCAATGCCCTAGACGGTACACCACTTGATTTAAAACAATTTCAAGGAAAGAAATTATTGATTGTAAACGTAGCTTCAAAATGTGGACTGACTCCACAATATGAAGACCTACAAAAGCTATATGATGAGTATGGAGATAAATTAGCCATAATTGGTGTGCCCTGTAACCAGTTCTTAGGTCAAGAACCAGGATCTTCCGATGAGATTGCCTCCTTTTGTCAGAAAAATTATGGTGTTACATTTCAAATGACGGAAAAGGTTGATGTTAAAGGGAATGATCAACATCCTCTGTACACTTGGCTAACTAGAACCGAGCTTAATAAAGTAGAAAACACTAATATTAAGTGGAACTTTCAGAAGTATATGCTTGATGAAAACGGTTTGTATCTTGCTATGATTGGACCTAAGACTCTGCCGTTGAGCGATGATATTCTCAAATTTCTTAAATAGGTATTATCCCTAATCGATTATTTATCAAATATTTCTGATTATCTTGTGGTCGTCAGTAGCCCTACTGATCTGCCCTCTTAGGGCCAAGAAAATTATCATTAACACTAACGCGCTACGGAGCGAGTAACAATATATTATGGATTTACGACTAGCAGTGCTCATAGATGGAGACAATATCCCATCGGCACGAGTCAAAGAAATGATGGCTGAAATTGCAAAATATGGCAATCCAACCATCAAAAGAATATATGGTGATTGGACAAACCCTCACCTAAACAAATGGAAAAAAGTTCTTTTAGAGAATGCTATAACCCCAATTCAACAATACGGATATACAACTGGAAAAAATGCGACGGATTCAGCAATGATAATCGATGCTATGGACATTTTGTATTCTGAGAAAGTTGATGGATTCTGCCTTGTATCAAGCGATAGCGATTTCACTAAACTTGCCACACGACTTAGAGAGGCAGGTAAAGCCGTTTATGGAATAGGTGAGAAAAAGACACCCGAACCATTTATAGTAGCTTGTGACAAGTTCATCTACATTGAAATCTTGAAGAATCAGCAAGACGATGAGGAGAGCGGGACTAAAGGTAAGCGAGCCGCGAAGCAGAGTGTAGATAAAATCACACCGAAAATCATCAAGTTTATTTCTGCAAACATAGAAGATGTCGCTGACGATGAAGGCTGGGCATTCCTTGGTGATGTTGGAAGTCTCATGCAAAAGAAACAGCCAAACTTCGATTCAAGAAATTATGGTTTTTTAAAACTAACGCCCTTAATTAAATCTATTAAAAATTTCGAAGTTGAACAAAGAGACAGTTCAAAGGGACGATATAAGCTAATTTACGTCAGAATTAGTGAGAAATCAGAGAAATCTCGATAAGCTCATCCTCTGCTTTCACAGACTGCCCTTTATCCAGCACACATAAGTGCTCGAGTAGCATTAATGAATATTGATCTTCTTTTAGTCACAGAAATATTCATCAAATTCAATGAAGGATTTGAAGGTTTGGTTGTACTAACTAAACAAAGAAGTTATGGCTTTATTGCCAAGGAGATTAAGTAAAACTTCCCGGAACTTACGAAGGAGATTAATTTAATCGCTATGAGCGATGGAGGATTAGGAAAGCACAATACGAATGTGGAGAGCTACACTACGATTAATTATATAGGCTTTATTCCAATCTTAACACAGGGAGTGAAAGAGCAACAAGTAATTATTGATGCTCAAAATGAAAAAATTGAAAAATTAGAACAAGAAATTATCCTAATAAAACAAATGATTATGGCAGATTAACAATACATTTTTTTGATAAACTTAGAGGAATAGCTTAGGTCGTCCCTTTTTTTATTTATGGATTAAAACTCAAAGCTAAGTTGAACAGACACAGTTTTGATCTCCTTTTGTGTATTCAATTTAGTAATTGATATCCCTAATAAACGTACCGATTTTTTCAACTCAGATTGCCTCAGCAATGTCAGTACGATCGGAAAGAACTCCTCCTTAAGCGAGACGTAATTCTCAATCGTCTTACTTCTTGTTTGCTGACTAAAGTCATTGTATTTAATCTTCAAGGTGATTGTCTTGCCTTTTAGATTCGCCGACTTCATCCTCTTATCAAGTTCAATTGAAATTTTTTCTAAGTGTTCGATTAAATGCACCTCAGAGCGGACATCCTTCTTAAAGGTTCTTTCAGCAGCGATAGATTTTCTAACATGATTGGGTTGAACCTTACTATTCTGAATACCACGAACTATATTGAAAAAATGCTGACCAGACTTCCCGAAATACTGTGAGAGGTACTCAAGAGATTTATGCTTTAGGTCGCTTCCTTGAAATATTCCGTGCATCTTCATTTTCTGTGCAGTCACCTTCCCTACTCCAAAAAACTTCTCAATTGGTAATTTTGCTAAAAATGGAATAACCTCTTCAGGTGCTATTGTCTTTTGACCGTTCGGTTTATTAATATCGGAAGCGATCTTCGCCGTAAATTTGTTTACAGAGATACCAGCGGATGCATTTAACCCAACCTCCTCTGCAATTCTAGTTCTAATTTCTTGCGCCAACATACTTGCTGAAGGATATGCTTCGTTTTCTGTGACGTCTAAAAAAGCTTCATCCAAAGACAGTGGCTCTACAACGTCTGTATAGTCATGAAAGATCGCGCGTATTTTTTTCGAAATCTCCTTATATCGATCAAACCGAGGTTTGACAAAAATCAACTCCGGACATCTTCGAACTGCTGTAACGCTTGGCATTGCTGATCTGACGCCGAACTTCCTAGCTTCGTAACTGGCAGCCGCAACAACACCACGCTCACGCGTTCCTCCCACTGCGATTGGTTTACCTCGATAATCCGGATTATCCATTTGCTCGACTGAAGCATAAAATGCATCCATATCGATATGAATGATCTTTCGCACTGGAAACCCACAGTCCTCGTCACTGCTAACCTCTTCCGACATTTTATAGATGTACCAAATTTCCTTCGGGAAAAGGACTAAATAATGATGTTCTGATGCTTGCTGACTTTAGAGCGTTATTTGTCCAAACATTACATGTACGGAACAAATGATAAGAGCCATGTGCCTCGTAAAAATTATCGGTCAATCCATATCCATGACCTGAAATCAGTTGGACTTTGTTCTTTTTAGTATCAAAGCATCCTTGCACATAATTGCAGAGCTTTCGATATTGTCGAGGTGATATTGTCACGCGTTTACAAACATCAGATCTCTCTGGTTTCGAACAATACTCCACATGCATGGCTGTCGGGCTTGGCAGAAAAACAGCCGTTAGCGCCGTTGATATCTTCAATTCTCCCCAATTCGGAGTGTTGAGAAAAAAACCTTTATCTCCCCAACCGATTGCAATGTACTCCGTGTGACTAGTATCTTCATACACACCGGTCGGAATAAACTCTTTCCAGTTTTCACCTTCTGTAGTAGTCGGCATACAGATTTCTGTATGAACTCCAGTCGAGCGCACGTATATAGAGATCTCTCCATTATTCGAAAGATTTCCAAAATAAAATATCATTCCCCAAATAAATAGAATATAATATAGAATGAGTAAACCTATGAATACCTCGAGAAACCTTAAAAAGTATTTCGCTGATAGTTTAAGAAAATGAACTGGCTTCGACATCGATTAACCTGCCATATCTATTTGATATAACTTCCAATCACCATCAAACGTATGGCGGGAAAATACCGTTTGGTTCATTACTTTTTCCTTGTCAAAATAAAGAATTGCCTGGATATTAGATTCCCAAAGAATTTCTGCTTCTACGACATCAACTACTTGTGCAAACGTAGATGGTGAGAACACGAGAATCAGGAAAATCAAACAAATCGACTTCATCTACTATTTTTAGTGCAAGATAGTAAAGAAAATGCAACTTTGACAACAAAATGATGCTTTGAATCGAGGTAAAATGGACTCATCAATTCAACCAAACTAACTGAGAGTGAACGCCTCCCGGATGTTTTACTTCGACAATGTATAGACCACGCGTGGATTTATTGGTACGGAGCAATGTGATACCTTCAGGTATAATCACTTCTCGGGTAAGCTTTCCATCAACAGTAAAAATCATTACGGCATAATAGCTTGAATTAGCTCCTTCAATCTCAATATGAAGGTCTCCATTCATTGTACTTGAAACACTAAAATTCCCGATAGTCGAAAGACTCTCTACTTGAGCTGTGCAATCATTTGTAGTAAGCGGCGTGGGACTGGAAGTTTGGAACCAATTGACTCCACAATGCACATAACTATCATCTGTGTTCATCGCTGGGATGGTAATCGAATCAATCACAGTAGTTCCATCAGCTTACAGCCACAAGAACTCTCCACCGGATGCTAGTTTAAAGTTTGTGTGCGAGGGTCCTTGAAGTTCTTGATCATCTGCCCATAGAAGAAATCTTCCATTTGGTGGCAGGAGTGTAATAGGATCACCAGACGGTATTACCCAAGTATCTAATTGATCCTTTAAAATGAAGCCACTAATTTCTACCGAATCTGTTGTTGGATTGTGTATCTCTATCCAATCATCATAATCACCAAAGCTATCTGCTATCGTTGAGCTATTCGATGACTGCATTTCGCCAAGAACAACCTGACCAAAACCCAATGAGGCTTGTATCAGAATTAAAAAAAAATAGAACATATCTCATCTCTAATTGCTTTCTTTAAATTTAACAGGAATAATCATACGAGTCTTGACCTTCTCTCCTCGATGGATCGCTGGATTCCAATTAGGCATCATTCGGACAACGCGTAAGGCTTCAATTTCTAATTCTCTTAGTCCAGCGAGAGCAATTTGAGGTTGTTCTATGGTACCATCTTCATTAATTATCGCTTCAATAAAAATTGTAGCTCCATCATTTTTAGAATCATCAGTCAATTGAATATTATTTTTGACAAAAGCATCACGTGCCTCATCACCACCGGGAAAAGTAGGTTCTGCATCTGGAAAATCTACTAGTCCCTCTACTCTCCTCGATGCTCTATTCCCTGCTTCTCCGCCAAAGAACTCAATATGTTCAAAAGAACCGGTTGAATCTGAAAAATTGAAATGAATTGTCGTGTCATATGAATCTGATCTATTGAGCATATCCTGCATCTTCCGCATTGCATCGTCAATTTGCTTTTGAAAGTCCGTAAAAATTGAATCCGTATTCTCTCCAAAGAAACCATCCATATCGAACATCTGCCCGAAAAAATCTTTCTTAGCAGGTCTCATTTGTGCGTCACCAACTAAATATGCCAGCATGTCATCTCTGAAAAAGCCATCTCGCTTTAGTGTGTCTTGAAACTCTCCAGCTTCATTAAAGTTTAGCCAGTCACCATCAATAGCGCCCTGATAGAAGCTTCCTGTAAGCTTTGGCTTTCCGTTGGGATGATACATGATAAAATCACCAGACCCCCCCCTAAACTTCCCGCTGGTCATCTGTTCGCCAGACTGATAGTATGCAACAAACTTACCATGCATAAAGTCTTTCGAGTACTTTGCCTTATAGCGCAATTGACCTGATTTGTAGAACTCTTCTGAATTTCCGTGCAGCTTACCCTCCTTGAAATTTCTCGTCGATCGAAATCCTCTTAATCTATCATAACCTTCACATTCGCCTGAAAAATCATGACTCACTTGATTACAATCAACCTGTGAGAATGTAATTGAACCCTGAAGAATGAAGGCTAAAATGATGCAAAATCTCCAACCTAAAATATATTTCATAGTACCTATTTCTTCCGTAAAGATAAGAGAAAGACTTATTTCAGACAAGTTATGGCTCATTCTAGAAGACAATGAACAGTGCACGGAATCCCGCACTCCGTTTGACGAATACTACCTAAACTTCTTGTTAGTGAAACTAGTAATACGCAGTACTATATATTGATTTACAGTTTATTATTTATTGCGCTAATAATCTTTTCAGTTTAGATGCATTCACAGCCCGATAATTGAGAGCAATCATTTTGTATCTTCGTTGAACGATGTTCTACATAGCTGCCTAACCACAAAATGGCATATTCAGACTGAACGAGACAGATTACAAAATTTATTTAAAGTCACAACAATCCGCACACCATCATTGATGAGTCCCCTCCTCATTAGCTTAACTTTTATTATGAATTTTGGGTTCTCAAAACAAGGGGGTGTTGCTTTCTAATAGTTAGAAAAACTCTATCTTCGCTAGCATGCAGCGAATCTTTGCTCTTTTACTATTTCTACTGGTCTCACCAATCTTGCTTTTGATAATGCTGATAGTTGTTTTATTCGAATGGAAGACGCCTGTTTTTGTTCAAGATAGGATTGGTCGAATGCAGCAAACTTTCACAATATACAAACTTCGTACAATGAAGAACGGCAGAATTACTTTGCTAGGTCGGATCTTTCGAAAAACTGGAATTGATGAATTGCCACAGTTGATTAATATTCTGAAAGGAGATATGAACTTCGTTGGCCCTAGGCCTCTTACCAAAGAAGATATAGTTCGATTAAAATGGGATGGAGAGTCACAATTAAGGCGCTGGTCGGTGAAGCCCGGAATCACTGGGATGGCACAATTGGTTAATGTATGTGACGCAAACGTATCATGGAATGCTGATATGGAATACATTTCGAATAGGTCCGTTAAATTGGACTTAAAAATTATCTGGAAATCAATGCTTGTACCTATCCTTGGGAAATCTAATGTAAAACAGCACATCCATAAATAAGCAGCATGAAAGTTTTAGTCAATGGAATTGGGAATATTGGAACAACGTTAATCTGTTTACTCGCAGAATACAAAGAACAATTAGGAATCTCTACGATTTACGGTCTTAAAAACACACCTCAACCTTGGCAAGAAGAGGATCTTTCTTTTCTTCGAGAATTGGGTATAACCATCTGCTCAAGGAGCACTGGGGAAGACCTTACGTTTGTAGATACAATCATCGATGATGTAGCGTATATATTCGACTGTACCAATAATGGGGGCGGTATACGTAACAAAGAATGGTACGTCGATTTAACTAATTTAAAAGGAGCGTGTGCACAAGGAAGTGAAAAAGATTTTGGTGTTTCCTTTATGGCTGGAGTAAATGACAGTGTATTAACTGGAAAAAAATTCGCCCATGTTGTTTCTTGTAATACTCACTCGATAGCGGCCCTATTATCAACATTCGCTGGTACAGATTTGAGTAATCATGCTTCATCCGATTTCGTTATCGTTCGACGCTCTGAAGATCTTGGTAATCATGAACGATTGGTAGCTGCCAATGTTGTTGCTAGGCACATGGATGATCAACTGGGGACACATCATTCAATAGATGTAAAGGATCTTTATGCAACCATGGAGCAATCACTAGAAGTAACATCATCCGATATAACTACACCAAGTCAGCTGATGCATGGAGTGCGTTTTAACATCAATTTGAAAGAACCAATTTCGGCAAATCAAATTCATTCGTTGATAGATGAGAGAGAATTCATCTCCACATCTGTAAAATTTGATTCAAATGTAATTTTTGAACGTGGAAGAAGGATTGGTTTCCAAGGGAGAATTTATTCGCATGCCATCATCATCGCTAATAACCTGCTGGTAACACCAACTTCAATTAAGGGATGGGCATTTATTCCGCAAGAAGGGAACACGTTAATTTCTACGCTCAAAGCCTACTTGTTGCAGACAAAAAATGGACAGTCAGATGAGATAATTGCGCGAATAGCTAAAGACCTTATCCGAAAGCAATGGTAGAGATTAGTCCTTGATTATTCGGTGAATGATCATGTACTCTCCCATTCTACTTTGTCGTTCTAAATTATCATCGCAAATATCCCAATTACCATTACGGATTTCAACTTCAAGTGTAGCCACTTTTAGATCATCCCCTAGATGGTCTAAATAGTCTTGCAACTCAACTCGATCGACATTACTTTCGCAGAATTTCACAAAGTAATCTTGAATTGATCGTCGAACAAAATACTCTTCATGATCCGTTACCTCATTGTTTTTCTTGACAAAATTCTTCTTTACGATTGGAGCTGAAATTATCTGAGTGTCCCCACTAGTAGTTGCGTCGCTTAATGAATTATCTGACATATCAAGATTTTTTGGACCTCCACAGGATGCAGAAAGAATGGTCAGTATTACAACTAATGCAGTTTTACTACTTCTTCCCATTCTTTGCATTATCAGCATGAACTTTGTCATTACGGAACAATTAATTCCATCTCAACTCTACGATTTCGAGCTTTTCCTTCCTCAGTGGTATTTGGAGCAATTGGTTTTGACTCACCAAAATACGAAGTTTCAATTCTGCTCTTATCAACTCCATTTGAAGTCAAGAATTTCTTCATTGCTTCAACTCTGTTCTGAGATAATCGCATATTGTATTCTTTGGTTCCATCACTATCTGTGTGACCGCCCAATTTGATTTTAACATCTTCATGAACAAGAAGTAAATTCGTTAAGCCTTCCAAAGACGCGTATGAATTCTTTTCAATTATTGACTTATCATGGATAAATTCTAAGTTTTCCTGAGCCTCCATTAAAGCCGCTCGAAGATTTTTATCTTCGGCAACTGCAACGTTTTGAAATACAGTATCAACACGTTCGATAACAATCGTATCTATAATCGTTTCCACAATGGTAACTGTATCCAAAATAGGATCACCACCAACGAGCGGAGGAATTTCTTCCTTATTCTTCTTACAGAACTTCAAGCCCAAAACCACTTCATGTGAACCAGCTCCATAAGACGCAACATTTTGCATTGGAGCCTCATACGCGTATCCGATAAAGAATAACTTACGAACGTTTACTCCAATCTTCCCTACAAGCCCTACTTGAGTTCTCCATCCAATTCCTCCATAGATAAAATCATTGTAATTAAGATCTACATTAAAATCGAACTGTTGCTTTGAATCAATTCCACGATATAGAATATTAGGTTTCAGTGTCAACGTCTTATTAAGGACTATATCATAGGCTGCATACCCTAACAAATGTCGCTTAAGACCATAACCTTCAAGATTTTGATAATCAAAGGCAGATCTTGTTTCAAGTAATTGTTTTGCCGCAAATGACAATTCCAGCCCTTTAAACTGGTAAACAATTCCCGCCTCAGAGTTAACTGAATTCGATCTTTGTATACCTCCATCTACTATTTGATCTCCTGCATCAAACGCAATTGCATCTGTTGGATCAACTCGCATCTGGAAATAGCCAGCAGAAATACCTAATCTTATGTTATGGCTTCTTGCAATAGTGAATCCGTACGAAATAGCTCCTGAAGCGGACAACTGCTGAAGCATACCGAGCTTATCTATTAATAGACTTGCCCCTGCTCCCCATCGTTTACCGATTCGTGTGTTCGCATTAAGAAAACTCGTTACAGGCGCTCCGGCTACTTTTACCCACTGATTCACATGAGAGAAATTCAATTCAGTACATCCACTCGCACCCGCATAGGCAGGATTAATTGAAAATGTATTATAAGCATACAAGTTTGTTTGTCTTGTCTGCTGTGCCATTGCAGTCGATACGAATCCAACTGCTGCAACTACTACTAAGTGTTTTACAAATGTTCTCATCGTTCTACTTTTTAAATCTTAAGAGGTTAATAGCTCCTTCGTATGTTCTATTTGACTCACAACCAATCGTATAATAGTACACACCATCTGGCAAGACTTCTCCACCTGCTCCATCTTTAGTACCATCCCAGTCGTTCTGGTAATCGTCTGTCTCGAAGACGGGCTGACCCCACCTATTGTAGATGACGACATTACATCCAATGATTTGGTTTAGATCACTTACCTTCCAAGTGTCATTACTACCATCTCCATTCGGAGTGCAGATATTTGAAATCTCGAGAAGAGCTTCACAATCTAGCACTTGAAGTTCAAGTGTTACAATTGAATCACAGCCTCCTGCATTCGAGAACAGTTCAGTATAAACACCTGAAACTGTCAATGATTGCGTTCCAAGTGTATAAACTTCTCCTTCACAGATTGATTGGGCAAATGTTGAATCCAAGGCATCGCTAACAGTTAAGAATAACTGAACCAACGAGTCACATCCGGTTGGCGTCGTAAACAATTCTGAGAATTGCCCAGTAGTCGTTAAAGTTTGAGTTCCGAATGTGTAGGATTGTCCATCACATATTACAGCAGAGACAGAATTCTCTATTGTTGGATTTACAAACAAGAACATGGATACCAATGAATCACACCCTGCTGGAGTTGTGAACATCTCAGTATAAGTACCGGATGCTGATAGAGTTTGTGTTCCGAATGTAACAGAGTTGCCTTCACAAATAGTTTGCGTTATTGAGTTTGTTATTAGTGGCGTCACAGTTAAGTATAACGTAACAATACTATCGCAGCCGGCAGCTGCAACTAGTGAGTCCACATAAACTCCTGACGCATCGAGCGCAGCGCCGTCAAATGTATAAGTCGTTCCAGTACAAATAGTCTGCGTTATTGCTGTTGACAATTCAGATTCAACAAATAGATTTGTTGTTATTATACTGTCACATCCATTCGCTGCAACTAAGGTATCGTAATACTGACCAGCTACGGAGTACGCACTAGTCCCAACTGTGTATGATGAACCTGTACATATTGTTATTGCTGTCGATACTTCCACAGGATCCAGGATGGAAAGAGTAGTATAAATTGTACTATCACAACCATTCGCTGCAGTGAACACATCTGTATAAACTCCAGCCGTAGTTTGATTCGCGCCTTCAAGTAAGATTGACTGACCATCACAAATTGACGTATTTACGAACTGAATAATAGGAGCAATTATACAAGGATTTGCACACGCGCTGGCATCCACTGTAAATACTTGTGGACAATTCCCATCATCTATTGTAATTGTATGTAGCTCGGCAGCTACAACTGGATACACTATATTCACACCACTCGCAAAAGTTCCTGTTTGGACGAGGTTCAATGCGGCATCCTGAATCGTATAGTTAAAATCTGTTCCATAGAACGCTGCTAGACCTCCTGATGCTGTGAAAGTGATTTGACATAAAGCATTGTCATAACTAAACACTGGCACAACTGGTGTAAGGTAAACTACGCTCACTGCATTATCCACTGTGGATGAGCTACAATTGAAGTTTGCCCAATCTCCTGGATCATCTGCCATTGATGAAACATAGTAAACTGTGTTAAACAATGGGTTCAATGGAGTTCCTGTTCCATTTGTATTATTCACAAACGCTCCTGAAAGTCCTTGCACCGTATCGATGTATGTAAATCCTGACCCAAATACAGGTGATGGAGGCACTGGTGCACTATGCATCACAAATCCTGGATCAAGGCAAGAAGGGATATCCAATGTTGGATCTCCAATTCCATTAATTAAGTTTCCTGGAAAGAGTGTATCATTAAAACATACGAAAGCAGTATCGGCGGAATTTAAATCAACTGTATCACCACCGACTGTCGCAACATAAGTATCACCAGCATAAGAGGCAACTTCACGAATGAACTCAATAATATATTGACCTTCGTCTCCAGGATAAGAACCATCTAATTGGATCGCAACAATCGAGCCTGGCGTCATACAACAAACAGATTCAACTGTGCCGTCAAATCCAGCAGATCCTTGCAGAAGAGGCGTAATAATTGGTGTTAATTGAGTTCCGTCATTTGTAAACGTTGCCGGAGCTAATCCTCCATAGCAGCTGGTTCCACCTAATAGATTGTACATAGCATAGCGCAAAGTATCCATTCCAATATAAGCTCTAATATTCATTTCTATTGCACCACTTGCTGGCACAGTGAAATAATGCCACACAGTTTGATCTGCACGATCGGCTGGATTTGGATGCGCAGGTGGCTCACCAGCCAAGAATTCTTTACATGCTCTTTCGTTTGATCCTGCAACAGCAGTGAATGGAGGTGTTATTCCTGCTGGAGTAACAACGACCTGATACAACGGGTTAGGCATAGTTAAACAAAGAATGTCATTTCCTGGCGGGTTGTTAATCGGATCAGCAGCGCTAGGATCGTACAACCAAGTATCAATGTCTTGAGCACTAAGTCCTGTAAGGCTGTTAGATGGATCGACCATACCATAGTAATCATATCCTGGCTCAAGACACTGACGTGTAATTATCGCACTTTCAACCGCACCTCCGAATAGTCCATTCAATCCACCTTGTTGGGCAGCTAAGTTTTCCAGATTTGCACAACTGTAGTCACCAGGTGTTCCAGGACCAAATCGACGATCATAACCAAAGAATGCTGCATCTTCGGAATAAACTGCACTTTGATAATCTGTTTCAAAAACAATTCTTCCTTCGTTTGGTGCAACAAAGTTCATCCAAACAGTCTCATTGATAGTACCATTGCCAGCAGCTGGATGATCATAATCATAAGCATGATAATCATCTGGATTCTGAGTAACGTGTGCCTGTCCAGTTTCTCCAAAGTTATTTCCACTATCATAAGCACATCCAAAAGATAAGTTCATACTAGCAGGTGATCCTGCTGCAGAGCTAATAACTGCTGTACCAAATGGAGTTGGGGGAGACGTACATGGCAAATCTTCTACATTTGGAGGACTTCCTCCACCTAAATCATTGACTCTAAATTCATAGTAGCCTCTTTCTCCTCCTGCATCAGCAGTAATTTGCACATAGTATGTTTCACCCGGGTGCAACTTCTGATAGGATATAGGATTAACTGGATTACAAGCATCAAGATCAATTTCAGCTTCCGGATCTAGACCTAGTAAATCAACACCGTCTGAGAACTCCTGGTGGGATAAATAATCGAACTTATCCTTGATAAGTGTTAATGTAATCGGCTGAATCCCTGTCCCACAAAGACCGCCATCAGCGGCATGATAAATTTCGAAGTAAGTACCGAACTCTGTCCCAGCTAAATCAGTTGTAATTTCAACCTCTCCACTTGGCGGTGCTACGAACTTAACCCACACAGATCCATTTGCAGTAACATCTCCAGTATGAGGCTCATTAGTCTCTAGGGTCGCAGATGGACACCATCCGAGCGTATATGTAACTCCAATATTTGCGAGAGTCGCATTACAAATATCATCTTGGAAATAATTTACCACTAAAGGAACACGTTCCACTTGAAGCGTAATGACATAGGTTTGAACACAACCCGGATCTGCACTTGCTGCGGAGTACGTTTGTGTATTCACCCCCGCCCCGTTCGGGACCGCCATCGACTGTGTCTGATTTGGAGTTTCTCCATCAGAAATACCTAGAAGATCATAATTGAAAAATAGATCATCATTTTCATACCCTCTCCAATCAATTGTCATGCTTGTTGGAACATCACCTGGACAAACATAGCCATGAGAGAAGAATAATCCATCCGAAGGTGAAAAGCCAGAGCCTGGTGCCGTCATTGTATACGGCCCATTATTCCCATTATCATAGGCAAAGTTAAATCCCCCTAGAATACCCCCTAAAACTGGATTGTTATTAGAATTACCTAAGGTATTATCAGTAGCGATAAATTCCCAAGCAAAATCGCTATCTCCATTGAGGAACCCATCGCAATCTTCATTATTGGTTACCTGGACGGAAATTACACGAACGTTGATTGTCGCCTGACCAAAGGACAGGTTTGACATAAGCATAAGTAGCAAGCTCAACGTCCAAACGCAAGAGGTTTTGGACAGTGACATATATGTAGTTATTTAGTTACTCTGTTACAGCAGAAGAGATACTGGATTCTCCATATACGTTTTAAACGTATTTAAGAAAGCTGCTCCAGTTGCACCATCTACCACTCTGTGATCACAAGACAATGTCACTTTCATGACATTTCCTGGCACCACTTTTCCTTCTTTTACGACAGGTACTTGTCTAATCCCTCCAACAGCCATTATACAGCTGTCCGGCGGGTTTACAATTGCCGTAAATTCTTCAATTCCAAACATCCCTAGGTTTGAAATCGTAAAAGTATTTCCTTCCCACTCGGCAGGCTGAAGTTTTTTGTCTTTCGCTTTCTGAGCTAGAACTCTTACCTCTGCACCGATTTCCTCCATTCCTTTTCCATCTGCAAAGCGAACGACAGGAACCAGTAATCCTTCATCTACAGCTACGGCAACACCGATGTGCACATGTTGGTTTCTTCTAATAACATCTCCCATCCAGGAGCTATTTACATTCGGATGCTCTCTTAATGCCAAAGATACAGCTTTGATTACCATATCATTAAATGATACTTTACCGGCATCCAATTCTTTAAGCGATTTACGCATGTCAATCGCACGATCCATATCCATTTCAATGGTTAAGTAGAAATGAGGCGCTGTAAATTTGCTTTCAGCTAATCGTTTCGCAATTGTCTTTCTCATTTGAGAAATTGGTTCTTCTGTAAACTGTTCAGTGCCTACATGAGCTCGTTTTCCTCCGCCCATTGCTGGAACGTAAGGAACATAGTGTTCTATGTCACGCTTTACAATTCTTCCTGACTCCCCAGTTCCAATCACATTAGCTAGATCGATGCCTCTTTCGTTAGCCATACTCTTGGCTAATGGAGATGCAAATACTCGCCCATTACTATCAGCAACTATTGCAGGTGCTGGTGTAGCAACTACTGGTTCAGCTTCTTGAACTGTAACTGGCTCAGGTGAAGGTGCAGTGACTTCTTTTTTAGCCTCTTCTTTTGGTGCTTCCTGAGTTGAAGCAGACTTTGCCTCTTCAATTAACTTAGCAACATCCTCTCCTTTCTCGCCAATAATCGCGAGCAATGAATTAACTGGAGCTGCTTCTCCTTTACCAACTCCTACATGCAATAGAACCCCATCATAAAACGATTCAAACTCCATTGTTGCCTTATCCGTTTCAATTTCGGCCAATAATTCACCATTCGAAACTTCATCACCCACTTTCTTGATCCACTCAGCGACAACACCTTCGGTCATCGTGTCACTCAATTTGGGCATTAATATAACTTCAGCCATTTCCTTGCTAATTTCTTAATTCTGGTTATTCTACTATAAATGGGTAATCTGGTTCAGCGTAGACATCATCATAGATTTCTTTTGCCTCAGGGTATGGTGAGTTTTCCGCAAATTCAACTGACTCTGCGACCTCTTTCTTTACCCATTCGCCGATCTCTTCGATCTTTTTGGCAGTAAGCCATCTATTCTCTTCAATTACAGATTTACAATGCTCAATTGGATCTTGTTCTATCCAGTCAGCAACTTCCTTCTTTGTTCTGTATTTCTGAGGATCTGACATCGAATGTCCCTTATAACGGTACGTTCTAATATCTAGCAACGTTGGGCCGTCTCCTCTTCTACCGCGATCTGCAGCTTCCTCAATCGCTTCATGAACAGCTTCTGGCGACATTCCGTTAACAACGCGTGAAGGCATTTCGTATGAAAGACCAATTTTCGATAAATCCGTAACATTTGTTGTTCGTTCAACAGATGTACCCATGGCATAGTTGTTATTTTCTATAATGAAAATTACTGGAATCTTCCAGTTCATTGCCATGTTGAATGTTTCATGCAAAGCACCTTGACGAACGGCTCCATCACCCATAGAAACACAGACTATGTTTTTGGTTCCCTTATACATCTCAGCAAAAGCAACTCCTGCTCCCATAGGTATTTGAGCTCCAACAATTCCATGTCCACCAAGGAAACCAACTTCTTTATCAAAAAAGTGCATCGATCCACCTTTTCCTTTCGAAACCCCAGTTTTTCTGCCATATAACTCAGCCATCAATCTTCTAGGATCTGTTCCAAGTGCAATTGGGTGACCGTGTGAACGGTATGCCGTCATATGTTTGTCTCCTTCGATACAAGCACTTGCAGTACCAGCTACGATTGCCTCTTGACCGATATATAAATGACAAAATCCTCCAAATTTCTGTTGGATGTATAATTGTCCGGCTTTCTCCTCAAATTTACGAATGAGAAGCATGTCAGTATACCACTTGATATATGTCTCCCTAGAAAACTTAGGCTTTCCAGCCGATTTAGATTTCTTTGTTGCCTTTGCAGGTTGTTTTTGCGCCTTCACCGCCATTTTAATTCTTAATTAATAAAAGTGAACAAATATAATAAATAATGAAATCGGTTCTACGTTGAAAGATGCCTCAAAGTTGGATTTTTTGGCATCCTGATTTTAGATGAACGATAACTCAAATCGAAGAATCTTCATCTATCAATCTACTGACCTCAACAGCAAGTGCTTAACCTCATCAATATGAACAGAGACATACATAGCGCCAGCAGCATAAGGAGCAATTTCATATGGATTGAAATAGAATTTCACAAAACCATCACCGCATGAAAAATTGTTGTTCACACTAAACTGATTCTCGTCAAACCAAAAACCTGCATCTGAAAGACTCTCATCCAGCGTCAAACTTTGCGATTTACGAAAGATCGGATCACAAATTCGGTTTAATTCATTAATATCTGAAAAGAAATCATCCAAACCAAGTACTTTACCTGTCTTTTTATCAACGATATTATCCACCATGAAACCATTCCCATGCGCACCTCCTGAATATGCCCATGTCGCAGTACCCACAATCACGAAATCCCTGAAAGAATCATCAATATCAATATCGATTTCAACTTCCCACACTCCATAATCATAACCATCATTAGAAACTGCATCGTTGTAAATGCCTCTAAACTTTTCAAGCTCAGTTCTGAAGAAATTATGAGATAATCTACTATCTGTAAGATGATCAAATGTAAATTCGGTATTATCTGCAGTGAATTTCTTGATGATCCAGTTAACTGTATCTTTATAAGGAAGATCAATGTCGGAGTAGAAGTCGTAAGTTATCCCACACTTCGCTGAATCTCCCATGTCGTGAGAGTATAAATATAAAGAAGTTTCACTCTCAATTATCGAAGGTGGTAATTCATGAATGAGCTCTTCGTTGTCCAAATTCCGACCAGCCCCACAGGAAATCCCGAACATTCCAACACAAATAAAAATCAGTCTAGAGAAATTCGATAAAAAGCTCATAAATTGTTGTTAATCAGTTATCCCAAAAGCAAGTGGCAATAAATCTTCGGCCGAATTAAAGACAATAGCTACACCATTTTGACTAACCAAAATAATTCGATACTTCAGGTTTTGACGAACCTCTGTTTCGAGCATCACTTGTCTGCATGCGCCGCAAGGCGAGAGAATTTTCTCGATCGGGAGCAAATCACCTTTTGCAACAACACACAAAGTTTGCACTTTCTCATTAGGAAGATTAGCGCCAGCATAAAATAAAGCGACGCGCTCTGCGCATAACCCAGATGGATAGGCTATATTCTCTTGATTACTCCCGGTAATAATTTCGTAGTTGGTCATACGCAACGACGCTCCAACATGAAACTTGCTATACGGGGCATAAGCAGATTTACACACTTCGTATGCCCTATCTACCAGTTCATGATCTTCAATGGGAAGCTCCTTCCAATTATCGAATCGCTGGTAACTTACTTTGTACTCGTGTTTCATAAATCTATTTGTTCACACCAATCACAAACGCAACATGCTTACCTTTCGCAGCTGGAGGATCAAAATTGATAATGTTACTACCCGAAAGCGACATGTCGCTATTTCTAAAAAACAAGATATACGCTATGACTGCAACCACAATTAATCCGATAAGTAATTTAGACTTCTTCATTAAAGCAGGTCGAAACGTCGAAACGAGGCCACCTAAGGCTCCTCCTAAACCACCCGAATCCCCACCGCTACTTGATTTAACAGACCTTCTACTTTTACGAGTTTTTTTATTCCCTTGAGGATCATCCTCAACCATTCTTATTGGCATTCTATCGTCTTAAGTTGATTATTGTGTATTCTAGACTCCATCAAAGAAATGAATTTTCGTTTGAATTAACAATAACTTGCTTACAAGAGTGAAACTGAGTATTTTTGCATTCGCATGAATCAGTACAAAAAAGTCTCTCTTTATACGCTCGGTTGTAAACTGAATTTCTCAGAAACTTCAACTATCGCTCGATCTTTTGAAGAAGGCGGTTACGCTCGCGTGGACTTCGATAACACCCCAGATGTTTATATTATCAACACTTGTTCTGTTACCGAAAATGCTGATAAAAAGTGTAAACAATTAGTCAAGAAAGCTAGAAAGGTAAATCCAGAAGCCTTCGTCGCAATCATTGGTTGTTATGCGCAATTAAAGCCCGATGAAATTGCAGAAATAAATGGAGTCGATATCGTTCTAGGAGCTAATGAAAAGTTCAACTTATTGGAACATGTTGAGAATATCGATCGCGCAAAAGACACAGTTGTCTATAATTCTAGCATAAAAGAAACCAAAGATTTTGTCCCTGGATATTCTCTTGGTGACAGGACTCGCTCCTTCTTGAAAGTACAAGATGGATGCGACTATTTCTGTACATTTTGTACTATTCCACTTGCCAGAGGAAAAAGTCGAAATGCAAGTGTAGACTCTACTGTTCAGGAAGCTAAAAAAATTTCTAAAACAGATGTCAAAGAAGTTGTTTTGACAGGAGTAAATATTGGCGATTTTGGTCAAGGTGGAGATGAAAACTTCTTTCAATTAGTCAAAGCACTGGATACTGTAGAAGGCATCGATCGGTTCAGAATATCATCGATAGAACCTAATTTACTCTCAAATGAAATCATAGATTTCACGCTTAACAATTCTGATAGATTTGTTCCTCATTTTCATATTCCGTTGCAATCAGGAAATGATCGTCTCCTCAAAGCTATGAGGCGGAAATATGACACGGCCTTATACGCCGATAGAATTGCGTCCATTAAATCATCAAAACCGAGCACATGCATCGGAGTTGATGTTATTGTTGGATTCCCAGGTGAAACAGACGAAGATTTTATGGAAACTGTTGCCTTCTTAAAGGATCTCGATATATCATATCTCCATGTATTCACTTACTCCGAGAGAGCTAATACAACAGCAATAAAGCTTGGAGATGCCGTTCCTATCAATATTCGAAAAGAGCGAAGCAAGCAACTCCACATTCTTTCTGACAAAAAAAAGAGAGCATTTTACGAATCCAATATTGGGCAAACAGGAACTGTTCTATTCGAATCAGATGATAACAATGGTTGGATGAATGGATTTACAGAAAACTATGTAAAAGTAAAAGTGCCATTCGATAAAAATCTCTGTAACACTTTTCAATATGTTCATTTGAATAGTATTGATAGAGATGGGCTAATGCTTTGCGACATCATTGTGTCTGCTACATCTTAGTAGCGACAGTCATTTCTCTTTTACCAGGAGGACCAGGACGAGATTCTACTCTCATACCAAGCTCCTTAAGGTCTCGCTTAAATTGCCCCATTGCGCAATAAGTTACCAGCACACCTCCAGCCTTCAATCCATCGACAATTTTTGAGAGAATCTTCATCTCCCACATGGACGATTGCGCTCGCGGCCCAAAAGCATCGTAAAAAACTAGATCGAAATGCGCTCTCGGCATGGAGTACTCTTCAATTTTCGAATGCACTTTATTTAGAATGAAATCAGCACAGATTTCTACATTCTGATTCCAAGGAGAAGAAATGATTTTTTGAAACAATTCTTCTGTCTCCCCGCCAAGTTCGACAGCATAATTTAAATGATCTAATAACTCTTTCTCAACTGGATATGCCTCTACCCCTGTGTAACAGACCTTTCCTTTTGAATTGGACGCAGTCAAAAGAGCATTTAATCCCGTACCGAATCCCATTTCAAAAATATGTACTTCCGTTATTATCTCATTCTTTATTTCTCGGAGGCCATTTTCAATGAATACATGAAGTGCCTCCTGAATTGCTCCATGCGTCGAATGGTATGTTTCATCCATATCCGGAATAAAGATAGTCGTGGAACCATCATTTGTAGAAAGAATCTCTCGTTTCATAAATTAAAGGTATCAACAATTGTGAATAACTAGTATTAATATCATCTTGAAAAATAAAGATCATTGATTACACCGTATGAGGCGAAAGCATGCGTATCTTTGTTTACATGGAGAATAAACCTGACAAACCAAGAAAGCCAGCAACACGAATGAGTCGTACCCCTAATATCTCAGCTGAGATGGGTGGACGTGTTCCACCACAGGCTGTTGATTTGGAAAAAGCAGTTCTAGGAGCTATGATGCTTGAAAAGAATGCGGTTACTGAAACAATTGACATCCTTTCACAGGAGAGTTTTTATGATCCTAAACACCAATATATATTCGCAGTTATTAAAGATCTATTTGGGACCTCAAAACCCATTGACATTCTTACCGTAACTGATAAATTGCAAAAAAACGGAGAACTTGAAGCCGCTGGTGGCGCTGCCTACATCTCTCAATTAACAAGTCGAGTTGCATCGACAGCCCACGTCGAATACCACGCAAGAATTATTTCTGAAAAGCATATAAAGCGCGAGCTAATTAGAATGTGCGGTGAAGTAATGAAAGAAGCTTTTGACGATACAAACGATGTTTTTGATGTGTTAAATAAGGCTGAAGGTGATCTTTTCAAAATTGCAGAAAATAATATGGGGAAGGCGGTTGACGTTATGCAAAACGTTGTTCGTGCAGCCATTGAAGAAATTGAAAAAGCAGCACAGAATACGGATGGTATTTCAGGAATTCCTTCAGGGTTCTACGCATTAGACAAAATTACTGCCGGATGGCAACGATCTGATATGATTGTAATTGCAGCTCGTCCAGCAATGGGTAAAACAGCATTCGTACTTTCTATGGCGCGAAATACAGCGGTAGATCACAATCAGGGCGTGGCTATATTTTCACTTGAGATGTCTTCTGTACAATTAGTAAAACGTCTAATTGCATCTGAGACTCGATTGCCAGCAGAAAAACTTCGTAAGGGTGACCTTCGTGACGATGAGTTTCAACAACTCCATACACGAATTAGCAAATTAGCAACTGCCCCGATATACATTGATGACACTCCTGGGATTAGTATTTTCGATTTACGTGCAAAATGTCGACGACTCAAAATGCAGTACGACATTCAAATGGTAATCATTGATTATTTACAATTAATGACAGCAGGTGGTAAAAGTCAAGGAAATCGAGAGCAAGAAATATCATCAATATCTAGATCTATTAAGGAGATTGCCAAGGAGCTTAACGTGCCAATGATTGCTCTATCACAGCTTAGTCGTTCTGTTGAGCAACGTGGAGGAAATAAGAGACCGATCCTGTCCGATCTTCGTGAATCTGGAGCCATTGAGCAGGATGCTGATATTGTATCATTTATTTACCGTCCGGAATACTATGGATTCCTCCAGGATGAAGAAGGAAATTCTAACGCAGGTGTTGGAGAAATCATCATTGCAAAGCATAGAAACGGTGCTCTTGATAGTGTTCGCTTGCGATTCATTGGTCAATATGCGCGCTTTGACAATCTTGAAACTTTCGAAGACACCGAAGCTGTGCAAAGTAATAATGCTTTGATGTCAGCGAATAGTGAATTTGAAGATCAAGGTACAATGACCCTTCAAAGTAAAATGAACTCTCTTGATGATGATCTAGACTTTGACCCATCTACGGATGGTGAATCACCGTTTTAATGCAATTTGTGTTAATAGAATAACGAGGGCGGTTGACTCATTCCTTATTTTAGGTAAGATTTTTGTAGCTTTATTGACAATGAATAAAATTCTTGTACTTCTTGGAATCATTTTTATCTCGTTCAATGGGAAATCTTCTCAGATTTTAATACCCATGGATGATACCCAAGCGAATCATTTAAAGGCTTATGGTGTAACGTTCTATCTACTAGAAAATGAAATAGTCGTTGACTGGTTACTGAATTATCGTGGTGGTTCATTTCTTACTCCACACCTAGATGCAATAGAAGAAGAATTACTTCTTCGTGGTGTCTCTTATACGATTTTGGCAGATGGACAAGTTGCGAATATTAAGCGACAAATTTCTAGCCCTGAAGTTAACATGGAAATTGTTCAACTAGAAAAAGCACCCAAAATAGCTGTGTATACACCTAGTGGGAAAATGCCATGGGATGATGCCGTTACTCTCGTTCTGGAATACGCAGAAATTCCATACGATAAGATTTACGACTCTGCAGTGATAATGGGATTATTACCTGAATATGACTGGCTGCACTTGCATCACGAAGACTTTACAGGGCAATATGGTAAATTTTACGCTAGATTTCGGGGTGAAGCTTGGTATAAACAGCAAGTGCACGATCTCGAAACATCTGCTGCTGGACTTGGATTCAATAAAGTTTCCGAAATGAAATTAGCTGTTTCATCCAACATTAAGAATTTTGTGATTGGAGGTGGTTTTCTATTCACCATGTGCAGTGGCACTGACAGCTACGACATATCGCTCTCCGCGCATAACACGGACATATGCGAGAGCATGTTCGATGGTGACCCGGCGCATAGGGACTGTCAAGACAAATTAGATTTTTCTCATACTCTCGCCTTTAGAGACTTTCAGCTTGTTCGCGATCCACTAGAGTATGAATATTCAGAAATTGACGGTACGAGCCTAAGAAACAATCGAATTCCTGAAGCGCAGGCAGCGAAGATGGACAAGTTCACTTTATTTGATTTCTCTGCAAAATGGGATATCGTTCCTACCATGTTAACTCAATGCCACACAGATGTTGTTGATGGTTTCATGGGACAAACAACAGATTTCAAGAAAGACTTTATTAAACCAAATGTATTGGTAATGGGAGAAACTCAATCCATGGGAACCGCCAAATACATTCACGGAGAACTCGGCCAAGGTACATGGACTTTTTATGGTGGTCATGACCCAGAAGATTATCGACATATTGTAGGAGATCCCCCTACCGATTTGAGCTTACACCCTAATTCTCCAGGCTATCGCCTAATACTGAATAACATCCTCTTTCCAGCCGCAAAGAAGAAGAAACGTAAGACGTAAATACACACCTTCTCTGTTAAAAGCTCGAATCATGAGATTTATGGATTCCTATCTTTTTTTTCGTGTGTAACTTCGAAAAACATACATAAATGCGATATTGAAACAACTAGCAGCAGCGACACTGTATCAGAAACAATAATAACCTCACCTTATACGATCGCTACTGCTGCGATTGTGGGAAGAATTACTGATGAAATTGGCGAGCCAATTATGTTCGCCAGAGTAGTATTAAACAACATACCAATAATTGGCGCGTTATCAGATGTTGAAGGCAGATTTAGCCTAAATAACATCCTACCAGGCAAATACGATATTGAGATATCATCGCTCCGTTACGAGACTTCAGTGATCGAAGATGTGATTGTTAAAAAGGGAGATAACATCGAATTGAGAATTGAAGTCATTCTAGAAGATGAAGTTCAAGATTTAAAACCGATTATTTACATATACCCTGAAGACACCGCTGAAGTTCAAGTTAATTTAGATTACGGCGGAAGGCTCACTACCACTTATCCTAGCTATTCTAATGGATGGAATGTAACAGCCTGTCCCGATGGCACTTTAATCGACGAAAAGAGACGTCAGTATTATGCTCTTTATTGGGAAGGCATCCCGACTCATCAAATTCAAATCAATTCAGGAACACGTCCCAAAAGCTGAGACAGTTCCATTTTTAGAGGAGTCTTTATCCATTTTAGGTCTAAATGAGAAGGAAGCAAATGAATTCATCATTTATTGGTTACCTATTCTCGAACAAAATGAGTTCAACATTGTTCACTTCTCAAGTTCTGAATATGAAAAGTACGCGAAGTTGGAAATTTCACCAGAACCAGAAACCCTTATAAGAGTGATGATGGTATTTCAAGGTACAAATGAACCAGTTCAAATTAAACCTCAAGATTTACAAATTCTATCTAAAGAGAGAAAAGGCTTAACCGTTGTTGAGTGGGGCGGGCAAAAAATCCCAAATAACCAATCACTTTAACAAGCATAAAAAGTATAAACAAAAAAAGCCCCACTCCATGAGCGGGGCTTTCTTCTATTAAAAGTTATTATCATGTATCGATATTCGCGTATTTTGCGTTTTTCTCGATGAACTCTCGTCTAGGCGGAACCTCATCCCCCATTAACATTGAGAAGATTTGATCAGATTCAGCAGGACTCTCAATTTGAACTTGACGAAGTGTTCTGAACTCAGGATTCATTGTCGTATCCCATAATTGTTCCGCGTTCATCTCCCCAAGACCTTTGTAACGTTGCACATTCACAGATGATTCAGTTCCTGAACCTTTCATTTGTTGAATCATTACATCGCGCTGATCATCATCCCATGCATATCCTGATTTTGCACCTTTCTTCACTTGGTAAAGTGGAGGCGTTGCGATGTAGATATAACCTAGCTCAATTAGTTCCTTCATATAACGGAAGAAGAACGTCAAAATTAAAGTCTCAATGTGTGACCCATCGACATCGGCATCACACATGATGATGATTTTGTGATATCTCAATTTCTCTATATTAAGAGCTCTAGAATCTTCCTCCGTACCTACACGTACACCCAGTGCAGTATAGATATTTTTAATCTCCTCATTTTCGAAGATTTTATGTTGCATAGCTTTCTCAACATTCAAGATTTTACCTCTTAGCGGCATAATTGCTTGAAAGAATCGATCTCGACCCTGCTTAGCAGTACCACCGGCAGAATCTCCCTCGACAAGGTAAATTTCACTTTCAGCTGGATCTTTAGAAGAGCAATCAGCAAGCTTACCAGGCAGTCCTGATCCTGTTAGTACACTTTTACGTTGTACCATCTCTCTCGCTTTACGAGCTGCTTGTCTTGCCTTTGCTGCAAGAATTACCTTCTGAACGATTGTTTTCGCTTCATTTGGATGCTCCTCTAAATAATTAGCAAGCATTTCAGAAACACCTTGACTCACTGGAGCAGTAACTTCTCTATTTCCTAATTTAGTCTTTGTTTGTCCCTCGAACTGAGGTTCTGCAACTTTAACAGAAACAACGGCAGTTAAACCTTCACGAAAATCATCCCCTTCGATTTCTACCTTTTCCTTAGCCAACATCCCTGAATCATTCGCATACTTCTTCAAAGTATTTGTTAATCCACGACGGAAACCAGAAAGGTGAGTCCCACCTTCGTGTGTATTAATGTTGTTGACATACGCCTGAATGTTCTCCGTATATGAAGTATTGTATGTAAGTGCTACCTCAACTGGAATACCATCTTTTTCACCTTCGAAGTAAACAACTTCAGAAATAAGCGACTCACGATTTCTATCTAGATACGCTGCGAACTCTTTCAATCCACCTTCTGAATGAAATTTCTCATGAAAGAACTTTCCATCATCATCCGTTTCACGCTCATCTGTCAAACTAATGTGGATTCCTTTATTGAGAAACGCCAACTCACGCAAACGAGCAGCTAATGTATCATAGTTATATTCTGTAACCTCAAAGATAGAATCATCAGGCATGAATGTAACATCCGTCCCTCTATGGTCCGTTGTACCAACCTCTTTCACATCGTACTGAGGCTTACCCATCTTATATTCCTGCTGGAATAATATTCCATCTCTATGAACCACAGCTTTCAGATCTTTCGAAAGTGCATTCACACAAGAAACACCTACCCCGTGAAGTCCACCAGATACTTTATATGAATCTTTATCGAACTTACCACCGGCGTGAAGTACAGTCATAACAACCTCCAATGCTGAACGCTTCTCTTTAGAGTGCATTGCAGTTGGAATACCACGACCATTATCCTTAACCGTTATTGAATTACCTTCATGAATGAATACGTCAATTGTATCACAATGACCAGCTAACGCTTCGTCAATTGAGTTATCGACAACTTCATAAACTAGATGATGAAGTCCTTTAACTCCAACATCTCCAATATACATGGCTGGACGTTTCCTAACAGCCTCTAAACCTTCTAATACTTGGATATTATCCGCTGCGTATTCAGGCTTCTTATTTTCTTCGCTCATAGTCTAAATTCATTATGAAAGACAAAACTTTCAATAGCAGACAAAAATAACGAACGACGGGCTCATTTGATAGTAAAATGATTGTTGAAAACACGAACTTATCAACAGTTTAATTGTTGAATTGTTAATAGCTCGAGAAATACGAGTGAATTTTAGAAAATCAGCTTTAAATAACAGTCAATATGTCCATTATAGAACTTTCTAGCGTGAAAAATGGAACATTATTTGCTTAATTACGCTATAAATACAAAACAGTCTATAATCGATGAAAAAATCAATCCTAAGTGTCCTATTAGTTTTGGTGTCATTTTGCGCTTCCGCAAACTTGCAAAAACCTACAGGAACATGGCAGGGTGTAATTATTCAAAAAGGAAAAACTATTGATGCCGGAACACTTATCTATGTTGAGTTTGAAGAGGCAGACGGTATTATTTCAGGAACCACGCGTGAAGAACGATATGATTCGCCAAATTACTCTGTTAAATCAATTAGCGGTAAACTCATAGATGGAAAGTTATCTTTCAAGCATCTTGTAGAATTAAAAAGTAAAAAATCCTCTCGGGAGAAATGGTGTCGGATATCAGCTGACTTGAGGCACAACAAGGAAACTGGATACTTGATAGGTAGTTATGTTAGTACCGATTGCCGAAGGGTCATGGGGGAAATCATTCTCTACAGGATGGATTTTAAGATGACAGAAGAAGCAGAAATGGAAAGCAGTCAAATCTGGTTCAAAAGATTCGTACAGGACTACAAAGACGGACTAAGTGCTCCAGCGATACGAAAGATTGAACGTGACAATTTTGTATTCGAACCGATCTATTTCGATTTTGATAAACATGATGTTAGGATGGAACACAACCACTTCCTTGATCGGATGATTAAAATTGTGAAGGGGCATTCAGATCTGCGAGTGCAGGTCACCGGCCACACAGATTCAGATGGGACAAACAGATACAACGACAGCCTTTCAATGAGACGTGCTGATGCGATAACAAGGTATTTTGTTTTGAGAGGATTGAGCGCTGATAGACTTGAGATCGATTTTAAAGGCGAATCACAGCCAGCTGACACCAATGACACCCCTCAAGGAAAGCAACGAAATAGAAGAGTCGATTTCAAATTCATCTAGAAATAAAAAATCCTGTCTCACAATGTGAAACAGGACCTCAATGTCATTTCTGAGTTATCTATACTACTCTAACCCATTTCTGAGTTCTAAAGAATGGCCCTATATAACCACGTACATTAAGATTATTCTTGTTCTTAGGGTCTAACCACATTTTAACTTTGTAGATCTTCCCATCTTCAGGGTCAACAATTGTTCCTCCGTGCCATTGAGAACCATCCCATTTTAGCCCACGAACTAATTGCAATCCAAGAAGAGGTTTGTTCTTGCGATCATCCGTACACTCTTTACACTTAGCGTTCGGCTCACGTCCCTCGCGAGGATACAAGTACTTGATCTTACCATATAACTTTCCGTCTTTTCGGTAGAGTTCTACGATCGATTTCTTCTTGTTAGTCTTATCATCGATTGTTACCCATTTTCCGATACACGATTGTCCAAAAGCCGTTACGCTTATGAATATGGCAAGCATTGCAATAATTCCTTTCATCTTTCTTCTGTTTTTAGTTGATGTAAAAATACTATTTATGCATAACAATTTCTATTCCATTTTAAGAAAGTTTTCAATTATTACCCTTCCTTTGGGTGTCATAATTGACTCAGGGTGAAACTGAACACCAAATAATTTTTGGTCCACATTTTCAATTGCCATCAAAATATCATTTTCAGAAAAAGCAATCTCGCTAAAACTTCCTGAGTTCTTTTGAACTGCCCAACTATGATAAAGCCCTACCTTAATCTCATCAGGTAGTTGGTCAAAAAGATCGCTGCTTAGTAATCGTATTTTTTCTTGCATACCATGCTTCACGGTCTCCTGATTATAGATCTCACCACCTAGATGCAACGCAATAGCTTGCATCCCAAGACACACTCCAAGAATAGGCCGTTTACCATTAACTATTTCAATAATATCAAACATCTCCTTTCGATCGGCTGGTAATCCAGGACCTGGAGAAAAGACAATTTTATCATAGGCAAGTGGGGCAAATATCTCACCACAACGGACAACATCAACCATCGCTCCTGCATTCTCCAAATAGTGGGCAAGATTAAAAGTAAAGGAGTCGAAATTATCAAGAAGTAGGATCCGCTGCAAGAAGTATAATATTTAGTAAACTTGTACAAAATTAATCAGTTGAAGAAAGTAATCCAAATTCCCGGTGCTCCAGCACCAATTGGACCATACAGTCAAGCGGTCCTTAAGAATGATACACTATACGTTTCAGGACAAATTCCGATTGACCCAAAATCAGGGCAACTTATTGATGATACTATTCAAGAATCCACTCATCAAGTGATGAAAAATATTCTTGCACTAGTCACAGAAGCGGGGATGACAGTGGACAATATCGTCAAGTGCAGTATTTTCCTTAAAGACCTAAGAGATTTTGAAGAGGTAAATGAAATATACGCTAGCTATTTCCGTTCTTTGCCTCCAGCAAGAGAAACCGTGCAGGTCGTGAAGCTACCTAAAGATGTAGGTATCGAAATATCCTGTATCGCAGTTAAGTAAATCATGATGAACAGCGAGTACGCATACAAACTGAGCGTGATTGTGGTCAACTATAATGTTGAACACTTTCTCGATCAATGCCTACGCTCTGTCAAACAGGCTAGTACTTCTTGTTCTGTGGAAACAATTATTGTGGATAACGCCTCCGTTGATGGCTCATTGGAGATGCTTAAAACGAAATATCCCGAATTCACCTTAATAGCCAACGCAGATAACCTAGGTTTCTCCAAAGCGAATAATCAAGCGATTAAAGTTTCAAAAGGGGAATACGTTCTACTTCTAAATCCAGATACAGTTGTTGCGGAAGACACTTTTACCAAAGTAATCGATTTCATGGATTCTCATCCAGAAGCTGGCGGGTTAGGAACACATATGATCGATGGAAAGGGCTGTTTCCTTGCTGAATCTAAGAGGGGACTTCCGACGCCTATGGTTGCCTTCTATAAAATATTTGGCTTCTCTAAATTGTTTCCGAAATCAAAGCAATTTGGTCAATATCATCTAGGGCATCTTCCGGATGATGAAACAAATGAAGTTGACATATTAAGCGGGGCATTCATGCTCATGCGCAAGGAGGCGCTTGATAAGGTTGGACTCTTGGATGAAGAATACTTCATGTATGGCGAAGATATTGACCTATCGTATCGAATACAATTAGGAGGATATAAAAACTACTTCTTCGCAGACACAAAAATCATTCACTATAAAGGAGAAAGCACGAAAAAAAGCTCTGTAAATTACGTTTTAGTCTTCTATAAAGCAATGGTGATTTTTGCCAAGAATCATTTCGGTAAAAAAAATGCCTTTCTCTTCTCTACGTTAATCAACTTTGCCATTTATTTGCGTGCCTTCTTCGCTCTTGTAAGCCGCGTAGTTTCTAGAATATTTTTACCAATGGTCGATTTTCTTTACATCGTAATCGGACTATATGCTCTAACCAATTATTGGAAAATGTATAGCATAGAATTTCCAAGTGAAGTAATTAAGTATTCAATTCCGATCTACTCAATCATTTGGATCGTTACTGCCTTTATTAATGGAAGCTACGACTTCCCTGCGAAGCTTTTCAAGTTTTTCAGAAGCCTCCTATTCGCTACATTAATCATACTTGTAGCCTACGCTATCCTTCCAAAAGCTTATCAGTTTTCACGATTGTTCATTTTTGCTGGTGCTGGTTGGGCTCTCGTATACTTTTTCATTTCGCGCTTTTTTCTTCATTTCGCAATTGGCGGGAAATTTAGACTGTTTACTAAGAAAGTAAACAGTTTTGCCGTAATTAGTCATCAAGACGAATTCCATCGGATCAGCAGCTTGCTCTCGCAAACCCAGGCAAGCAATGGTGAAATCATTCAAGTCGGGCCTGATTCACAACAAAATTTAGCTCAGGACGAAATAATTTTCAGCGCATTGAACATGCCATATTTGGCGATCATAACTCAGATGGTGAGCCTAAAAAACAGTGGTCATGATTTTAAAATCGCACCACCTGATTCAACCTTGTTAATTGGGAGCAACTCAATTGACACCGCAGGAGATTTATACGTCTTCAATAACAATGCACTTGGCACTAAGGAAAACCAGAGGAAAAAGAGAATCTTCGACTTCTTACTTTCGATCGGGTTTCTTTTATCTCTGCCAATTACGGTATTTCGATATGCGAATAAATCCAAATACGCTCAAAACATTTTTAAAACACTGCTCGGGAAGCGATCCTTTGTTGGTTTTTCTGATAAAGAAATGAAGACTGACATGAGGCTTCCAAAAATGAAGGAAGGACTCCTCTCTCCTGCCGATGCAATTGAGATCGACACTCCAGGTATTCGTGAAAAACTAAACGTTCTATATACCCGTGATTATTCGATGCGCAAAGATTTATCTATCGTCTTAAAATTGTCTGGTCAACTCGACAAATAAGACCTTGATAAAATCGAAAAATAAGCTTATTTTTGTGCCGTTAAAAATCAATTTGATTAATCTATTTTATGGCGCAATTTGAGATCAGACTTCCAAAAATGGGAGAAAGTGTTACCGAGGCAACTATTACGAACTGGCTTAAGAATGTTGGCGATACAGTTGACATGGACGAACCTTTAGTTGAAGTTGCAACAGATAAAGTTGATAACGAGCTACCTTCAGAAGCGGAAGGAGTATTAGTAAAACAACTTTTCGGTAAGGACGATGTTGCTCAAGTCGGAGACGTTATTGCAATCATTTCTACTGATGGAGATGCGGCAGTTGAAGAAACTACTGAATCTGCTCCAACAGAAGAAAGTACAGCCGAAAAAGTTAAAACTACTATCGCTGATACTGTACAAACGACTATAGCAGCGACAAACGGATCTTCAAATTCAATTGACAAAACAGGACCTTCAGGAAAATTCTATTCTCCACTAGTAAGAAACATCGCAACCAAAGAAGGGATCTCTATGGATGCTCTTGAGTCGATTAAAGGTAGTGGAATAGCAGGAAGAGTTACGAAGAAAGATATTCTAGCATTTATCGAGGGTGGAGCTATTTCTACAGCACCGGCAAAAGATGTCGCTACGCCAGCTCCATCTCCTGCACCAAAGGTAGCTCCTGTCACGCAAGCAGCTGGAAGCTTCCTAGGAAATATTAAAGAACCAGTGGTTATTCCTCAAGATGGAGATGAAATCGTTGAGATGGATCGTATGCGGAAGTTAATCGCTGATCACATGGTAATGTCGACTCATGTCGCACCACACGTAACGAGTTATGTTGAGGCAGATGTCACAGAACTAGTTAATTGGAGAAATAAAGTCAAGAACGATTTTGCTAAACGTGAGGGAGAAAAGATTACATTTACACCAATATTCATTGAAGCTGTTGTAAAAGCAATAAAAGATTTCCCTATGATAAATGTTTCTGTTTCAGGAAATAACATAGTAAAACGCCGAGATATTAATGTCGGAATGGCAACAGCTCTTCCTTCTGGCAACCTCATTGTACCGGTAATTAAGAAAGCGGACCGATTAAACCTTACAGGATTAACAAAATCTGTAAACGAACTCGCCAACAACGCTAGAGATAACAACCTTAAACCGGAAGATATTCAAGGCGGGACGTATACTGTAACCAATGTAGGCACTTTTGGTAATGTAATGGGCACACCTATTATTAACCAACCTCAAGTTGCAATATTAGCATTGGGAGCCATTCGTAAAGTTCCTGCAGTGATAGAAACGCCGGATGGAGACTTTATCGGAATCCGTCATAAAATGTTCCTTTCTCACTCATACGATCATCGTGTTGTTGATGGAGCATTAGGAGGAAGATTTGTTCGTCGAGTAGCTGATTACTTAGAGCAATTCGACGCGAACAGAGAGATATAAAACAATAGAAAATACACAAAGCATGAAGAGTACACTAATCAAACTGATTATTTTCCTTCTACCCACTGCATCAATTGCACAAATGACTGAATATGAAGTTCGTCAAATGGTAAATTCTGCATCAGAACGTGAACTTGTTATTGAGGGCTCTAGAATGCTACAGGAGAATTATTTCTTCCATGCTGAGATTGTGGTTGACAAATTATTGACACTAAACTCGACAAGTCCTAATTACAATTACCGCAAAGGATTTATCGTTTTAGAATCTCGTAGTGATTATGAAGTTGCAATGCGACATTTTCAAATTGCAATTACGGATGTAGATAAGAACTATGACATGTATTCGCACAAGGAAACTAGTGCTGCAGTGGATGCTTTTTATCACCTAGGTGTTTGCTATCACATGAATATGGAATTGGATAAAGCTCGTGAGATGTACAGAGCATTTATCGACAACTCTTCAAAGAAATCGGAGCAAATTAAGCAGGCCGAGCTTAGAATTAAACAATGTGACATCGCTGAAGCTTTGGTTGCAAGACCAAAAGATGTAAGAATTAAGAATCTAGGACAAGAGATTAACACTGCTGCTGCAGAGTACGCTCCTGTAATTTCACTTGATGGAACATCACTTTACTTCACTTCTCGTCGTCAATGGGAAGATGAAAGTTCAGATGAATTTAAAGATCCTAAGCTAAATAACTACCCTGAAGATATTTATGTTTCGTACATGGATTTTGAAGGTCAATGGACTTCTCCTGAAAAACTGGATTTTTGCAATAATCAGATGAACGAGGCAACAATTGCAGTAAGTTCAGATGAGAAGAAAATTTATGTTTACCAAGATGCTACTGGTGGTGGGGATATCTACTACTCTAACTTCTCGGGTAACAAATTCGAGGGACTTGCACAATTGGAATACAAGGATGTAAACTCAAAATACTGGGAAACACACTGTACAATGACACCAGATGGTCAAAACATGTATTTCACATCTAACAGACCAGGAGGTTATGGTGGTCGTGATTTATATCGTGTTGTTAAGCTTCCAAATGGAGAATGGAGTCGTGCTCAAAATATGGGACCTTCGATCAATACACCATTCGATGAAGAATCACCATTTATTGACATCAACAACAAAACACTTTACTACGCGAGCAATGGACCGGCAAGTATGGGTGGTTTTGATATTTTCGTAACATTCAGAGATCAAGATAACAACTGGTCAAGCCCTGTAAACATGGGATTCCCTATTAATTCAACGGGGGATGATCTTTTCTACACCACTACTCTAGACGGGTTGAAAGGTTACTTGACGTCATTTAGAAAAGATGGTCATGGTGAAAAGGATATCTACGAAATTCAAAATGATTACATGGGGAATTCACCTATCAGCTCATTGAGAGGGAGATTCTTTGATGTTAACGGGAATGATATTCCTGATGATATGAAAGTTGTTCTTTCGTGTCCTACATGCGATATCCCTGAAAATAAAAGGGCTGAGCTACGAATCAAACAAGGAACGTATTTCGCAGTTCTCGAACGATGTAAGGACTATACTATCGAGTATTTCGATGGAACTGGAAACTTAATTGGCACGGACGAAATGGTTACCAAGTGTAACGCCGAAAATGAAGAGATCAACAAAATTAAATACTTAGGAACATACCACCTTACTGTGAATGTTGCTGACGCAGAAACAACGGTACCGGTTGATCAAGCTACGATTGAACTTATCGATCCTGTATCAGGCGAAGTAGTTGTTAAGTACACAACAGATAAGAGCGGGGTAATGAATTCGGATTACCTTGAAGACAAGGAATACGGTTATAAATTCAAATTAGACGCTCATATTTCAGCACCGAACTACCTTACACAAACTTTTGTAATGGAAGGTGAGTTAGGAACTGAAGAAACTCTAACATTCGATTACCTGCTCCACCAAAAAGAGGTTGGTACTGACATTGGAAAAGTATTTGATCTAAATCCAATTTATTTTGATTTATCGAAATGGAACATACGACCAGATGCTGCCGCAGAATTAGACAAGATCGTTCTAATCATGAATGAGAATCCAGACATCAAAATTGAACTGGGATCTCATACGGATTGTCGATCTTCGAGAGCATTTAACAAAACACTATCAGCGAAACGTGCTAAATCTTCAGCAGATTACGTGAAGAGCCGTATCACTAACCCAGGCCGTATTTACGGTAAAGGATATGGTGAATCACAGCTTGTTAATGAATGTGAGTGTGAAGATAATGTTGTCGTTGAGTGCTCTGAAGAGGAGCATCAAGCGAACAGACGTACTGAGTTCAAAGTAGTAAAATAGCAGGTTATCAACATTTTTCACTGAAATAGTGGTTTTTTAAGTAATTCCTTCTATATCACACGCAAATATATTTGGTAATAATTTTCAATATTCGTATTATTATGCTATTAAAAATATATTCTAACACAATTGATCGATAAGTGAATTGATCTAAATGTAATTCTATGAGACTAATATTCATTGCAACTACACTATTCAGTTTATTATTTACCATGAACTCTTTTGCCCAGTTAACTGAAGCTGAGGTCAGAGAAATGGTTGAAAATAGTACTGAGAGCCAACTAGTAATGCAAACCTCCCAAATGACACAGGAGGGTTATCTATATTATGCCGAAATGGCGGCAGATCGTTTACTGGAGATAAACCCGGAAAGTGCGAACTACAACTATCGTAAAGGATTTTTAATGCTCGATATTCGTAAAGATTATGCTGGAGCTATCCCCTACCTTGAAAAAGCTAAGCTTGATGTAGATCCGAATTATGATATGTATTCGCACAAAGAGAAAAGTGCTGCAATTGATGCAATCTACCACCTTGCGCAGTGCTATCATTTAAATGAAGACATCGGGAAAGCGATGGAAAACTATCAGCTATTCGTCGAAACAACAAATGAAAAGTCAGAATTACTCGAGGTTGCCCAATTGCGCATTGAACAATGTCAAGAGGCTATCAAACAAATGGCTAGCCCTGTTAACGTGTATCTAACGAACGTTGGCGAGATCATAAATACTGAAATGCCGGAGTATAGTCCAGTAATATCACTAGATGGTTCTGCCCTGTACTTCACATCTCGACGTGCTTGGGAAAATAACGAAACAGATGACTTTAAAGATCCTCGTATCAATCAATTTCCAGAAGATATCTATGTAAGTTACCTCGATTTTGATTCTTCCTGGACTGAACCAGTTCGTCTTGATTTCTGTAAACCGCGTCAAAACGAAGCAACAATTGCTATCAGCTCTGATGAACGAAAAATTTACCTCTACGAAGATTCAACAGGAAATGGAGATATCTATTTCACTGACTTCTACCATGCGAAATTTAGAGAGATCGAGAAGTTAGAAATGAAGAACATCAATACAAAATACTGGGAGACTCATGCAATGATGTCACACAGAAAAGATCTATTCTTCTTTGTATCTGATCGTCCAGGTGGCCTCGGCGGACGTGATATCTACATGCTGAAGTTAAAGGAAAATGGAAAGTGGAGTGATCCGATAAACCTTGGACCGAATGTCAATGGTCCAAATGATGACGACGCACCATTTATTGCAGTTGATAATCAGACTTTATATTTTGCCACGAATGATTTCAGAAGTATTGGTGGATTCGATATCATGCGTACTCAGTTGCAGGAGGATGGTACATGGTCTAAAGCTGTTAACCTAGGATACCCATTCAACTCTACAAATGATGACATCTTCTATACCACTACCCTAGACGGGCGTAAAGGCTTTATGACTTCATTTAGAAAAGATGGTCATGGAGAGAAAGATATCTATGAAATCCACAACGATTATCTTGGAATAAAAGATGTGGCCGTCTTAAAAGGACTTATCAAAACTGTGGATGACAAACCAATTCCAGAAGATTTCGCGATTAACGTGAAGTTGGTATGTGTTGATTGTGACGAAGCAGAAATTGATCGATATGTGTATCCTAGATTACGTGACGGTGTATTTATGACTGGACTTGATCCATGTAAGACGTACCGTCTCGAATACAGTAATCTTACAGATAACGCAAAGCTAGGTGATGATACCTTTACGACTTTGTGTGACACGAATTATCAAGAGGTCTACAGAGAACTATTGTTAGATGTAGATACTCGAACATTGATATTACCACCAGATACTGTTGTAGATCTTCCACCAGTTACAGTTGGAACATTCGATAACCTTGAATTCATGCACTACTTCGCATATAACAAAAACAAGTTGACAACGAAGAAAGGTGAATTGAAAGACTTCGTTAAATCTGTTGCTGAGCAATTGAAGGACGGACGTGAGAAAATTACAATTAACGTATACTCTTCTGCGTCAAAAGTACCAACAAAAACTTACGGAACGAATGAGCGATTGTCTGAAATTCGTGCGGAGAACATGAAGTACGATATTATTTCATACTTCGAGAAGAAAGACGAATTCGCAGGTAGAGTTAACGTAGTAATCGTTACGAAGCTTGTTCAGGGCCCTGCATATGAAAAGGATGCTGTGAATAAAGAAAAGTACTTCCCATACCAATACGTTGGTCTGAAAACAGAATAAATAGAATGCACTATTGTAAAAGAGCTCAGAATTATCTGAGCTCTTTTTTTTGTCCTATGATTTCCGAATAACTATATTTGATTTCAAACTAGAAAGAATGAATATTAAACTTACTTCCCCACTCGCAATCTTCGATATTGAAGCAACTGGACTCAGTATAACAACTGACCGAATTGTGGAGATCGCAATCGTGAAAATACTTCCTGATGGTTCAGAAGAGAACTTTTTAAGACGAGTGAATCCAGAAATGAAAATTCCGGCCGAAGTAACGAAAATACATGGGATAACAGATGAAGATGTTAAGGACGAGCCTACCTTTAAAAAAATCATCCCAGAGTTAGAAGAATTCTTGGGGAATTCTGATTTTGCTGGCTATAATTCCAACAAATTTGACATTCCAATGCTTGCGGAAGAATTAATTAGATCGGGTAGTACGCTTGACCTATCTACAAAAAAGCACATCGACGTTCAGAATATCTTCCACAAGATGGAGCAGCGCACTCTTATTGCTGCATACAAATTCTATTGCAGTAAGGAATTAGAGAATGCTCACTCTGCCCTATCTGATGCAAAAGCTACTTGGGAGGTTCTAGATGCTCAAATTGGAAAATACGATGCAGTGGAAAACGATGTTGATTTTCTGGCAGACTTTTCTCGCTATGGAGATGTTTCTCGCTTAGATTTCGCTGGTAGACTGGCGATTAACAAAAAAGGAGAAGCTATTTACAACTTTGGTAAGCACAAAGGAAAAACTATCAAAGCAGTTGCTAAGTCAGAACCGGGATACTATGGCTGGATGATCGATGCTGACTTTCCGCTCTATACCAAAGAGTGCCTTAGAAAAGAAATGAAAAAGATTAAAGCTGAACGCGAACAGCAAAAAATCGTTTCTAAAAAGCTTGAAGAAGACAAATTTCAAGATAAATTATCGGATCTCAAAAACAAATTCAAGTAGATGAAGATTATTTGTATCGGTAGAAATTACGCAGATCATGCGAAGGAAATGAATTCTCCACTTCCGAAGGTCCCAATGTTTTTCATGAAAGCGGACACATCTCTTTTACGGCCAGGAATGCCATTTTTTTACCCGTCATTTTCAAAAGATATTCACTTTGAATGTGAGTTAGTAATCAAAATAAACCGTGTAGGAAAAAACATCGCGGAAAGGTTTGCTCACAAGTATTACTCTGAAATTGGATTAGGCATTGATCTTACTGCGCGCGATCTACAGGCAGAATGCAAGAAAAATGGTCATCCATGGGAAATTTCTAAGTCATTTGAAGGAAGTGCCCCTATTTGTAAGGATTTTATCGATAAATCTGAACTCCAGCTAGATGATTTAAAATTTAGACTAGAGCAAAATGGAGAAGAAGTACAAAAAGGCACCAGTGCTGACATGATCTTTTCCATTGACAAATTGATTGCGTATGTCTCTCAATTTATGACACTAAAAAAGGGCGACTTAATCTACACAGGAACTCCTGCAGGAGTCGGCCCGATTGCTATCAACGATATCCTTGTAGGGTTTATTGGTGAAAAGAAAATGTTCGAAGTAAAGATTAAGTAATCTACTTCCCCGCCCCCTTAAAGATAATGAGAACAGTATAGAGCATTATCTTAAAATCTAGTGATAGTGTGCGATTCTTGAGATATAACAGATCATATTTCATTCTATCAATCATCTGATCAACATTTTCAGCATAGCCATATTTCACCTGGCCCCAAGAAGTAATTCCAGGACGTACCTTCGTTAATTGGTGAAACTGTGGCTCAATCTCTGCAATTTTATCAATGTAGAATTGACGTTCTGGGCGCGGCCCGACCAGTGACATATCACCTAGTAATACATTCATAAACTGTGGAAACTCATCCAGACGTGACTTCCTCATAAACCTTCCAATCTTAGTTATTCGTGGATCGTTGGAGGAAGACAATTGAGGACCAGCTTTTTCAGCATGCACGTGCATTGTTCTGAACTTAATGATCATAAATGGAATACCGTTTTTCCCAATACGCTCTTGAAAAAATAGAATTGGTCCAGGAGAAGTAGATTTAACGAGAACCGCAAGTACGAAAAACATGGGAATCAACAAAACCAGTGAAGCTAGCGAAGCTACAACATCAAAAACACGCTTCGCAATCCGTTGCCAGATGGGCATAACCTCAGTGTTCAGGTCTATAAGAAGAGCACCAAAAATATTATTCATCTTTACAGATCCTGAAAGGATATCATACATATCCGGAAGAATTTTAATCTGAACATCTCCACCTTCTAATCGTGTGATCACATCTTTCAGTTTCTTATGCTCTATACTTTCCAGTGCAATGATTACCTGCTCTATCTTGTTATCACGCAAGATCTGCTCAACATCATCAATATGACCCAAATACGTCAATCGTGATTCCAGATTTCGATCTACTCCATTCAGATTAATAAATCCGACAAATTTGGAACCTATCCCTTTTGGCAATCCTTCAATTTCATCGTAGATTTCAACTGCCTTTTCACTACCGCCAATAATCATCGTTTTGAAGCCATCATTACGGTTATGGATTCTTGATACGATCCAACTCACAATGATTAATCGTGGGATAAAAGCAAAAGTAAAATGAATACCAAAAAGCAGGAAAACCGAGGTGTAGTATTGACGATAACCATTAATTTCATCATCCAGCAAGAATAAAAAGAAGAGTAGTATCACTCCTATTACCGTACTTACAAAGCTTAAGTTGAATATCTTAATTCGGTGTAGCCGCCTTACATCGTGGTAGGTCCCTTGAAGCACATATAGTAATATCCAGGCAATTGGAATAAATAAAACGCCATAATAGAACGACTCATTCACTGAGAATTCTGACATCTCGAGTTTCACTTTCCTCACGTAATAGAACGTTCCCCACGCAGCAGCAGCTGAAAGAAGATCGACCAATACCAATAAAAATGTCAGAAGACGTCGATTCATCTAGAGGTGGATCACTTTAATGTTGTCTATATTTATTTCACCTGTGGCCTCATCATCCTCAATTAATGCTTCAAAGGACAGCTCGAAATAGTCAGCGCTAGGCGATCCTGCGACAATTTCACGTAATTCAATGTAAATCTTTTTCCATACCACATCAGCGTCATCCTGTGCATTCATTTGAATGTTCGGATTCGGAACCGCTCCGTTCACAGCATCAATAGCTAATAAACCAGTTGTGATTCGATTCGTATTGTGATAATCAATTTCTAGATAAATATCCGTTCCTGTAGGAAGATTAAGACCTGTAGCTGAATTAGTATATCCAACATACGTATGATTCGTCTCGTCCAAAGTGATTCGTCCAAATTTGTTTCCGTTGAACTCTCCATTGATTGGATCTCCTGAAATATGCGTCATAGATGCTAGAGATAACGGATCATCTTCAATTTCATGACCAGCAGCTTCAAAATCTTCTATCCAATACGTCAACCCTTTGTAATATTGTGTGATGGGATTAATTGTAGTTGTTTCGTTTTGCACAAGATCTACGGTTACCTCATACGGCTCCATAAATGGATAAATCTTTTTAGTTGCTGATATCCCATTATTCAAAACCGTAGGAAATACTTTTACAACGCTACTTCCAGAAGTTATCACTGGGATGTTACAAGGCAGTTCAAAAACGCCAATCAGGACATTGTCGATATATACCCAAGCATCTGTTATATTCGAAGACAATTCTCCAGCAGTGCCCGGCGCCTCATCAGGGTTCTCAATGAGTACCCATGGATTTATTTCTATCCAAGTTGGATCAGGATTATTTTTTGTACAAGCACTTGCTAGAAATAGCATGGCCGCAAGTTGAAGTATTTTTTTCATAAACCGAGTAGTGTCTTTATAACGACTAAGAGTTTGACTTATTGCCCCATTGCCATGGTTGCAGATTTTTTTAATTCATCTACAATTTGCTGTGCTACCTCAAGTGCTTGATAACCATCTTCCAAAGGAACAATTGGTGTTGAATCATTTACAATTGAATCCGCAAAAGAAGATAACTCTTCTTTGATTGCATTAGTCTGTATGATTTCCGGTTTATCGAAAAGAATTTTCTTCGTTGCTTTGCCCTCACCAAGATCAAAAACGATATCAAATGGTCCAGGTTCACCATCGATGTCCTCCATTCGTACGACCTCCATTTCTTTCTCCAAGAAATCTACACTGATATAGGCATCTTTTTGGAAGAATCTAGATTTCCTCATGTTCTTCATTGAGATTCTACTAGATGTGAGGTTTGCAACACATCCACTCTCGAATTCAATTCTTGCATTCGCGATATCAGGTGTATCACTTACGACAGAAACACCAGAGGCAGATATTCTACTTACCGGTGATTTCACTACTGATAGTATCGCATCAATATCATGTATCATAAGATCCAATACAACAGGAACATCAGTACCACGCGGGTTGAACTGCGCTAAACGATGCGTCTCGATAAACATTGGGTTTTCAAAATGAGAAACCGCAGCTTGAAATGCAGGATTAAATCGTTCAACATGACCTACTTGAACTTTTACGTTCGCGTCTTCCTTAAGAGCTAAGAGTTCTCTAGCCTCAGCTACAGTTTCAGTCACTGGTTTCTCTATGAACACATGCTTTTTACCCAGTAAAGCTTTTGAAGCACAGTCAAAATGAGAGAGAGTTGGTGTCACAATGTCAATACAATCCACTTCATTCAAAAGAGATTCAATGGTGTCAAATCTTCTGATTGAGTATGCATCAATCGCTGTCTGTGCATTTGAATCACTCGGATCATAAAATCCAACAAATTCAAATTTATCAGATAACTCGAGTAGCAATTTTATGTGAATCTTTCCAAGGTGTCCAGCACCTAATACTCCAACTTTAAGCATAAACCAAGGTAATTTTACACAAAAATACGAGAGTCCTCCGAATTAGCCACTTTATCAATACATCTTTATCAACATTTTTTACTGTATTTAACAGCCGCTGATTGGATGCCTAAATGGTAGTCCTATAATTTCTGGTTGTGTTTATTCAGGTTGTAATCAGTGTAGAAGCCTGTATCCTCACCAGTATGCAATTTGGTAAGAGTCGTAATCTGTCCTGTATGGTAGGAAAAATGCTCAATTACATGAATGATTGTTGAAAATCCAGTAACTTGAAAACCTTGAATTGAATAGACATTGTTGAAGTCTTCTTCGGACAGCCCATCCATGCATCGCTTCAATTGACTTTTCATATTTTCAAGCAAGAAAATAAAGTCACCCTTGCTAATATTATCCTGTGGAACAAATTCTTGATCTCTATCGCGATTATCATTCGCTCCTCCAAGACCCGAGAGCATCCATTGGCGTGCATTCCCACAAAGGTGCAAAATCAGGCATCCAACCGGTGCAATTTGATCGTTTGGAGATTTCCAAAGTTGCTCTTCATCAAGGAATTGCAAACATTTATAGATCCTTGAATAGGATTCTTCAAAAACGCGCATATCAAACTCGCGGAGGACATGATTTTTAACTGACATAAAATTTCTTTTATTGAAAGTAAAAAAAAAATACATTAGGCAAGGAGATATTATCTGAAGAAATCTCTATATTTGCCCCCGCGGCTGGAACGACAGTAGCGAAGAAAAACATGGTGGTTGTAGCTCAGTTGGTTAGAGCATCGGTTTGTGGTACCGAGGGTCGTGGGTTCGA
>DKPV01000058.1:89560-104948 GCA_002471375.1 Flavobacteriales bacterium UBA7325 | reverse complement strand
GGATTTACACGCAGATCAAATTCAAGGTTTCTTCGAAGTGCCAGTTGATCACCTATATGGATCAACTATCTTCTATCCAGAAATCGCGAAGTTTAATACTGGAAACATGATCATGGCCGCCCCTGATGCCGGAGGAGCAAAACGTGCCAATTCATACGCTAAACGTCTTAACGTTGGTCTTGCAATCTGTCATAAACAGCGCCGTAAGCCAAATGAAGTTGCCGAAATGACGGTAATCGGTGACGTTAGCGGTAAAGATGTTCTTCTTGTGGATGATATGATCGACACAGCAGGAACATTGACTAAAGCAGCAGATCTCTTCATGGAGAAGGGAGCTTTAAGCGTAAGAGCATTTTGTACACATGCCGTTCTCTCTGGACCGGCGTACAAGCGTCTTACAGATTCAAAAATTACAGAATTGATTGTAACAGATACAATTCCACTGAAAGAGCCACATGATAAAATTCGTATTGTCAGTGTGGCGGACTTGTTCGCAGACGTTATTCGTCGAATGGTAAACAATCAGTCTATTAGTTCGCATTTTATAATCTCATAATATAATTACAAATGAAAAAAGCACAATTGAGCGGTTCGGCTAGAACGAGCGTAGGGAAAAAGGGCGCTAAAGCATTAAGAGTAGATGGTCGTGTACCATGTGTTCTTTATGGTGGAGGTGAACAAACACACTTTTCTGCAAAATTAACTGATCTAGAGAAATTAATTTTTTCTCCAGATGTATATCAAGTTGAAATTGATGTTGATGGAACAAAGAAAAGTGCAGTTATTCAAGCTACACAAATGCACCCAGTGCACGACAGACCAGTTCATGTAGATTTTCTTGAGTTGGATGCTAAGAAATCAGTTAAGGTGAAGCTGCCAGTTTATACTGAAGGTTCTCCAATTGGAGTAATGAACGGAGGTAAACTTCGTCAGAACTACCGTAAAATTAAAGTAGTGGGTCTTCCAGACGTTCTACCAGAAGCAATCACTATTCAAGTTGCCGATTTGAAAATTGGTGATTCAGTTCGTATTTCAGGTTTAGAGCTTGAGGGCGTTACAATTCTTGAGCCAGCAGAGGCTGTTGTTGTAGGTGTGAAAATGGCACGTGGAGCAGTTGAGGGTGAAGAGGAAGAAGAAGGAGCCGAAGGAGAAGAAGGAGCTGAAGGCGAATCTTCTGAAGAAGCTAAATCTGAGGATTAATAAATCTTCAATAAATATTATAAGCCGCTCATCTTTTGATGAGCGGCTTTTTTTGTGCTATTTATTTAGCTCTATTTGCTCCAAAATATATTCGAGTGCTGAGTCCTGGTTATTTAATAAATCCTCTGTAGAAACAGGTATCATTACATCAGGCTGGGTTCCTGACTTTTCTGTACCTCTTAAATCCTGAAGGATAAATTGAAGTCTTGGGATGCTCACGTTAATTCCAGTATTGGGCAGAACAATCTTTTTGTTCGGCGAGCCAACTAACGAGTATGCACTACCTCCCGTTTCTTCTCCCACGATGATACCGCGACTATAATTCTTGATGACATGGGTTACGATTCCAGAACAGGAAAAGCTCCCTCCATCAACTAAGAAATACACCTTACTATCATACCGCTTTTTATTTGGCTTTTTCAAGCCGAGTATGGGTCCATAGGTAGGTTTGTTACGAGCATTTGCTAAATGCGAACACTTCTTATTCACTATAGTGAAGCACTGAACCATGACATAAGGGTGTGGCATAATTCTCTTCAGTAAAAAATGACCATTTGTAAGATGACCTCCTTGATTTCCTCTTAAATCCACAATTAATGTTTCAGTTTCATTTTTTCTTACCTCCTTTAAATGTCTTCGTATTGAAGATCTGAATCGTTGTCGATAGCTTTTAAGCAAAATTCCATTGTCGAAAGATCGTATCGTTAAAATTGCACTTTCTCGATCAAGTAGTTTCAGCGTAATTCCTGATTTTTTTTCGCTTTGATAGTGCTCAGAGAATTCTGGGTAGCGTTGCTTGCGATAGTTGGAAATGTCACTTTTGCACAGTGCTTGAATTGTCTCAGTGTTGCTTTTACCATTCACATCTTTATAGACTATATTGAACTCCTCGACCTCTCTATAATAGAAGTAAAAATAAGCCGTGAAAAAGTTGTTTAGGATCCATCTAGGATAGGTGGTGTTGTCGCCGTCGTGTTGCAGGGAGGTTAACATATTCGCTGCTATATCCTCCGTATTTACGCCGTTAATAGAAATCAGTTGAGATCCGTCTGGAATTATTCTTTCTTCACTGTAATCCATTATGGAATGCATTAACTCCCCATCCCAGTGGATACGAAGGGGTAACAGTGCTGTGTCTATCTGAAAGTTTTCAAATACATCTTTAGATGGAGTAATTGATGTGTGGCCATCTCGTATGATTTCTGAATAGGAGGACAGTAAACGATAGGCTTCTATGTCCGTTGTAATGTCATTAACTCCTGATTTTAATTCATTCGTAAGAGCATTGAATTCATCATATTTTGAGTACAAGTAAAGATTCGGATGAAAGCGAATAAGTTGCTCTTCCATAAAGGCGATGTCCTCTTGAATTTCAGTTGATGTATAGGTCTTCTGAGCCAGTAAAGATTGACAGTTGAGCGTAACAAGCAGTATATACACAGATAAAATAGTGTACTTCATAGAAACCAAACTCTTTTAGTTAACTCAGATTATACGCAGTAATACGTCAAAAGGTTTGATTTATTGTAGACGAATTGAAGCTAATGCTGCACAATCAGTTGTTTAATAACGAATGCGCTACCGTGCTGAATGAGAACATGATAGGTGCCATCACTAAGATTGGAGACATCCAAATTAATTTGTTGATCTACATCTTTTTGAATGCATATTCTACTTAGCTCATCATAAATAACTAATTGCGATCCAGTCGGAACACCATCGATTACAAGATTGTCAATGGACGGATTCGGAAAAAGTGTAATGGAGCTAAACAGCTCGTATATACTGGCACTGCTATCAACTTCGACATATCTCTGCCCATTGGAAGTGAAGTTCACATCCAAGCTTGCGTTGTTCGTGGCACGTACCGAAACATGATATACTTCATTGATTATCGGGCTTGCTAAAATGTGACTCAATGTATTAGCAATTCCATTAGTGGTCCATGGGGTTATATCATCTAGGTTCGGCAGTGTTCCGATCGCATAGCTGAAATCACCAATCCCGGAATGAATATCATCAATATCCCAATTGGCTGCTAAAGTGGAAGTAAAGAAAGTATCAATATCAGCCGAAATACCATCATTTAAATTGGTTAGTGTTGGGGTTGAAAAATCTAGAAGGTAGTCTTCCATGCTGATTAATGACCAATTTTCAGCACTATCTATCACAATAGAGTTAACTCGTCCAGATTCAATAGCGTTCTCACTTTCAAAAGACATAGCCTCTGTGAAGCCTGCTGGAATCGTAATTTGGCTCCCTCTCGATTGGTACACATGAAAATCATCAAAACTAGTTGCGCAACCTCCTGTCCTGAAGGAGACAGAATTTCCTGTCGTGAATGGTGTAGGATCCTGCCATTGAGTCGCTAACTGATCATTTACATAAAGTTTAATAGATCCATTCGTTGGACTATAAGTTACCTTACAGTTATACCAGGTATTGTCATCTATTGTTAGTGTGTCATTGGCATATAATTGAAATACATCGTTTGTTACTTTGAAGATTTGTACTAAATCATCGGATTCGCGCAGGCAAACAAAGTAAGAGTTTCCACGATTAGGTAATGTTGCATCATCACAGAAAAAGTGCAAGCCTGCTCTTTGACTAATGCTCGTAGAGGTGAAGTTTTGATCCCATTCATAGAGATATTCGTTCGTTGAGTCTTGCGTTAATGAAGCAAAGGAATTTGAATTTTGCTCGAGGTCATCCGCGAAGTCAAAAGTACCGGTGTTCAAGCTGTAATTACCTGTTTGATTAGTCCAGTTAATCGAATTATCCTCGAAATCCTCATTGAGGAAACCATATGCTGTGTTTGCAGTCCAACCATTGTCATTTATATCCTTGTGTATAATTTGATAGAATTGTTTGGCTAATCCACTTTCTAAATCAGAATCGGTGAAGTCAACTGTAAAGTCGTCCGTATGCCAAATCGCGTCGGCTTGAATCGACGTTAGTGGTGGATTCTGATCACCTAATGTTGAGCTGAAGGTTGCTTCCCATCCGCCGGCCACAGTTCCACAATCACTTCTAAACTCAATTAAGAGAGCCGGACCCGTTGAAGTTACTGTTCCAGGTGAGCTAGTGCCTGTGTACGTTCCAATAAGAGGAGCATCAGGATTGTTTCCATCGTAGATGAACATGTTATCATATCCAACCTCAAGATCGAATGCACTGAAGTTTACCGAGACGTTTAAGGCGGCATTTGGCTGAATTAGCCAGAGCTCTCGTTCATCATCCTGATAAGTACTGGAAGGTCCTCCTGTATCATAGAGGGTTCCGGAGGTTACAGAAATAAGGTTGTAAGTTGGTAAATTGTTTATCAACTTGTAATATTTTTCCCAATCCCAATTGATTCCAGGATCTGTATGTGTTTGGTTCGGGTAGTGCTGATGACCTTTGATTTTAGTGCATCCACCCAAAAGGTTTGTTCCAGAAGTAGAAGCTTCATAGTAGGTTCTTAGGGGTGGAATTCCATATCCACTTCCGACAATATCTCTACTCAAATCAGCCGAGCTATTGTACATTGGTTCCGTATACCAAGAAGGATCACTTACATATCCTTCATGCTCGTATCCAATTGTGTAAGGGTTTTCTGTTCCTACGTGCCAACCTTTATCTGCCTCAAGAAGCATTTGAGTGACTTGTCCATCTGAAGAACGGATGACATAATGAAATGAAACATTGGACGCACAGTTCTGAGACCAAGATATTGCCCCAGCATAAGAACCTTGAATTGTATGAATAGTGATAGCTGATATAGCCGTACCACTTCTTGAGCTGTAATTGCAGGATGGTGCTGGGTTCCAAATCGCGGGTCCATACTCCAACGATTTAGCTTGTTGAGGAATATAATCAACACCACTTTCTGACTGGATGAAGTCCGAACCAAAAACAACTTTTTTAGACGAAAGTACATTCAAGTTCGCTTCACCAAAAACCTTTTGCATAGCGATGTTATGCAAAGGGAAGCCATGAAGAACTGCTTTTTCTGATGAATTCAAAAAACGCAATATAGAATAGGCCTGCATATCACGTGCAAGAAGATTTACACTTCCAGAGTCAGGTATTTCAGTTAGTTGTTGGAGTACATTTTTGATACTATTTCCATTATTCATAGTACCTCCTTGAGAAACTTCAATGCTCATGAAATGGTTATATGCCTCCGCATAGGCAAGAATTTGGTTTTCCGAAGATGCTTTTTGATCTTCGATTGAAACTCCTGAAATTTTTGCAACAAGAGACGCTGTCTCAATAAAGTAGTTTTTACCATTTTCATAAAGCCCCATGATCCCAAATGCCAAAGGCATCCCGGAACAAGAAGGAGTGTTATTCTCAAGATGAACGAGATGGGTATTCGTCCATGAAACTGCTTCGAGAACCCCCGGAGTAACCAAAGGATAATTTTCATATGCTGCTTTAAAGCGATTATCTGTTGGTTGTTGTGCAAAGACAGTTTTGCAAGCAATTAGCAGGGTGATCGATAGCAGGAAGAGTTTCATTCGAGTAAGATGATTGGTGTATCAAAAATACGAAAGTATGACTTGATATTCAGCTAAATCCCAAGGTTTTATTTCTCAAATATACTATGTATGCTTACTAAATCTATTTAAACAATTAGTTCCTATTCTTTCTTGATTGATCTTTCTTTCGTCGATCAGCAAGCCATTTCGGTTGTTTTTTATCACCCGTACTGTTTGCCCCGATAAGTTTATCCGCCAAATCTTCTCGGTTCACCCTTTTCAGTGAGCTACGAATGTGCCCATGATTCTCACGCTTATACCAAAAGAAGAAGCGCCGTTGATTGAGCTTTTCGTTTTTATCTTTCACAGTTTTATAAGGCTTCAGAGTATATGGATGCACTCCGCTGTAGTAAATTACCGTAGCAACTGTCATTGGAGTTGGTGTGAAATCTTGAACTTGCTCCAGCTTAAAGCCCATATCCTTTGTTTCCAATGCAAGATTGGCCATATCTTGGTCTTCACAGCCCGGATGGGATGAAATGAAGTATGGAATCAGCTGTTGATTAATACCATGTTTTTCTGAAATACGGTCGTATTTCTCTTTGAACTTATGGAAGTACTTAAACGAAGGTTTCCGCATCACTTTTAGCGTGGCATCTGAAGTATGTTCCGGTGCAACTTTTAGTCGACCGCTAACATGGCGTGTGATTAATTGCTCTATGTATTCTTCGTGGTTTCCATCTTCGTTGTTCTTGTTAAAATCATCCACGAGTAAATCGTAGCGAATTCCTGAGCCAACGAATGCCTTTTTGACCTTTTCATGCTTGTCAATTTTGCGATACAACTTTGTCATATCAGCATGCGAAGTATCTAAGTTGTTGCAAATTACTGGGTGTATACAGCTCGGGCTAGAGCAACGCGCACAGATTTCTTCATCTTTGCCTTTCATCCCATACATATTTGCGGATGGTCCGCCAATATCAGAAAGATATCCCTTGAAATCTGGTAATTCAACTACCTCATCAAGTTCATTCAAGATAGATTTCTCACTTCTTGAAGCAATAAATTTCCCCTGGTGAGCTGAGATCGTACAGAAACTGCAACCACCAAAACAACCCCTATGAAGGTTGATGGAGAACTTTATCATCTCATAGGCTGGAATCGTACCTCGCTTCTTATATTTAGGGTGAGGCATTCGTGTGTAAGGTAGATCGAACGACTCATCAATTTCTTTTGACTCCATAGTCTTGTATGGAGGGTTAATGACTAAAGTCCGATCACCAACATGCTGAATAATGCGATCTGCCGCCCATTTATTTGACTCAACTTCAACTGTTTTAAAATTGGCAGCATATTTCGTCTTATCGCTCAGGCAATCTTCATGACTCGAGAGTTCTTTAGTTTCCCAGTTTTTATTTTTCGGCAAATGTTCATCTCGCGGTTGCAAGAAGGCAATCTGCTTGAGGGTGTTAAGGTTCGAAAATGGAACTCCTTTTTTTAAGAGTCTCATAATTTCTCGAAGAGGTTGATCTCCCATGCCATAGACTAATAGGTCGGCTTGAGAATCTACCAAGATCGATGGCATTAATTTATTTGACCAATAATCATAATGAGTGACACGTCTCAGCGAGGCTTCAATTCCTCCGATTAATACTGGAATATCCGGATAGAGTTCCTTTAATATTTTTGAATAAACGGTAGTGGCATAATCAGGTCTAAAGCCAGACATGCCTCCTGGCGTATATGCGTCTGTTGAACGAAGTCTTTTGTTTGCTGTGTAGTGATTCACCATCGAATCCATACAACCAGCAGTAACACCAAAGAAATATTTTGGCTTCCCGAACTTTTTAAAGTCGCGTAAATCATCCTTCCAATTCGGTTGAGGAATTATGGCCACAGAAAATCCTTCGTCCTCGATAATTCTGCCAATTACCGCTACACCAAAAGCTGGATGATCAACATAAGCATCACCTGATATTAAAACAACATCCACAGAATCAAGGCCTCTTTTCTTGAGTTCATTAAGTGTTATTGGCATCCAGTCCGTTATCGGTCGCATCGAGTTTTTTGTTTATCCTACAAAGTTACGTTAAAATTAGTTGTCTGGGTAAAGATTTAATGGGATGCTAAATAGACACGAAGATTGTTACTATATTACAATCAGTTATGATCATTCGGTTTTTTCTTTTTTCACTTCTAGCTATATTTCTTGTTTCTTGTTCAGAAGAAAAGAAGGCATTCTTTCAAAAAAAAGCGACGCCTCATCAACCGTTTTTGATCAATATGCAGCATTATTTCTCGGAAGTGGAAGATGAAATATCCTTCCCGATTTGGTTTGATGATTCGATCGTAAAACAAAAGAAAATCAGAACACTAACCAGAAGTATCTATGCGTTAAATCAAGACACTTCAGTAGTTAACTTACCCCGAGTGGAGAAGGTATACAGCTTCGATGAGAATGGCACGGTGCAAACTCTTGAGATAACGGAATATTACGAGCGAACTAAAGTTCACCATGTTATTTTTACGTATGACGACGTTAAAGATGAAAACGGATTCGTGAGCGTGAAAATTGAACAGAAAAGTCACTTGATAGACTATGAGTCTTCCTATTCTTTATATGATGTGGAGCAGTATGCCAATAGTTTTTTAGTCTACAAAAATCGTGAAGACGGCAACTACTTGTTTTACATGATCGACGAAGATCAGCGCGGACCATTATCTGTGGAATCGTTCGCTAATCCAACTCCAAATGATTGGATTGTACTCGGGACTCCAGGGGTACCAGATAAACGCTACCAAGTTCGGAATCGTGTGAATGAGAGTAATGTGAAAGAGATCAACTATGCCAAGAAAACGTCTCGTTTAGAGTCGGTTGAATTTGAAAGTTATCCGTTTGATTATAAACGCTCAATTCAATATGACGGCAATGGATATTGCATTGGTTTTGTTGATTCGACCTTCAGCATGGATCAATTTTTAATGAGGCGTAGTTCAAAGTTTTCACATGACGCGAACCGAATGCCATCTAAGCTAGTTCATAATAGCGAAAAGGGTGATGGTACTATTGGAAATCGTCAGCTTGAAACCTTTGAATACATGTACTATGAGTAAAATACAGAAGTGTCTTTTCGGATTAGCATCATTTCTTTGTCTTTCGAGCACAGCTTCTTATGGACAAGAGATTGATTCTGCCTTAATCGAAGGAGAACAATTCTATATCTATCTATTTCGCGTTGACGTTCTATCTGAAACTGAGTATTTCTTGGCTATGAGTATAAGTAGACGAGGTGGTATAGGATCGCCGTCATTTAAGGATTTCAAAAAATACAGCGAGGATGAGACTGCAGAGAGTGAGATTCAAAATGAAAGTATAGAGGAATAGCATCAGTGTGCTGCAATCTCAGAACAAACCTAGCGCGAAGACACGCTAATTCGATCCATTGTTTATTTTTGTAATTCAAAGATTGAGAATATGAAATTATCTATAAATACCACGAGTACCTCAAGTAATAATCGCGTCATCATTGGCGGTGATTCTAGTACAATTGAAGGTGTCTCAACTACTGATAAAGAACTTTTAGAAGCTTTTTTAAAGCTGGATAAGGATGCGGCGGATATTAAATCCTTAGATGGATCAATTCGTATAGTTAAGACGAATGATGATAAGGAGAAAATGAGAAAAGCAGGAGCGAGTTTTCGTGCTTCTCTAGATAACGATGTGAAGGAAATTGGAGTAAATGGATCTTCCGCAGATGTTTATTCATTTGTAGAAGGGTTTATGCTCGCTAGTTATCAATTCATCAAGTATTTTAAGGATAGCGATAAAAAATCATATAAGCTGTCGGATATTTATGTCGGATCAAATTTCTCCGAGGAGTCGATTTCTGAATTAACGAATAGCACTTCTGCTGTTTTTTGGGCACGAGATATGGTGAATGAACCTGTTTCTTTTCTGAATGCAGAGCAATTGGCAGAGGAGGTTGTTGAGCTTGGAAAGAATTCTGACCTCGATGTGACCATTCTAGAGAAGGCTCAAATAGAAGCGTTAAAAATGGGTGGTCTACTTGGTGTAAATCAAGGTTCAATTGACCCGCCGACATTTATTATCGCAGAGTACAAAGGTAAAAATGCAAAGAATGCAAAGCCAATTGTACTTGTTGGGAAAGGTGTAGTGTATGACACAGGTGGATTAAGTTTGAAGCCAACACCGAATTCGATGGACATTATGAAAAGTGACATGGGCGGGGCCGCATGTGTGGCTGGTGCTATCTATCTAGCCGCCCTGCAGCAATTGCCGCTTCATATAATAGCATTGATACCTGCAACAGATAATCGACCTGGCTTAAATGCTTATGCTCCAGGTGACGTTGTCACAATGTATGATGGAACAACTGTTGAGGTAATGAATACGGATGCTGAGGGAAGAATGATTCTTGCCGATGCATTGGCATATTCAAAAAAGTATGATCCGGAGCTTGTAATCGATGCAGCTACTTTAACGGGTGCAGCTCATCGTGCAGTAGGCGAACAAGCTACTTGTATGATGGGTAACGCGGATGATAAGTACTTTGCACAACTTGATGTTGCAGGCAATGACACCTATGAACGTCTCATACGTTTTCCATTTTTTGAAGAGTACTTCGAACAAATGAAATCGCCAATTGCGGATCTGAAGAATATTGGTGGGCCTAGTGCTGGGATGATAACGGCAGGTATGTTTTTGGAACATTTCGTCGAAGCTCCATATATACACCTAGATATTGCTGGGCCAGCTTGGTTGAATAGCACGAACGCGTATCGAACTAAAGGCGGTACAGGAACTGGAGTGCGCATGTTATACAGCTTCTTAAAAAATTACGCTTAATGAGTAATACAGAACAAAAAACTGATCGTCCAAAGAGCAATGCGGTGCGCGTTGGAATATCTATGGGCGATATAAACGGAATTGGACCAGAAGTCATTATGAAAGCCCTCGGTGATAGTCGAATTCTACAAGGCTGTACTCCGATTATCTATGGTTCAACAAAGATTTTTTCATTCTACAAGAAGGGAATGAACCTTCGTGAGTTTAATTATCAATCAGTGAAGTCTGCGGATGATGCTCATAACAAGAAGATCAATGTGATCAACGTTTGGGATGAAGAAGTGGAGTTGGAAGTAGGTAAGACTACCGAGCAAGGCGGTAAATATGCATTCATGGCTTTAGAAGCTGCAACAAAAGATCTTGCAGCTGGAAAGGTAGATGTCTTAGTGACTGCTCCTATATCTAAGGAAGCGATGGCGAAAACGGGCTTTGACTTCCCTGGTCATACCGAATATTTAGCCGACATGGCTGGAGAAGATGAGGCCTTGATGCTAATGATTTCCCCAACACTTAGAGTTGGATTGGTTACCTCGCACATCCCGCTGAAGGAGGTTACGGAAACATTGACAATTGATAGAGTAGCGAGTAAGATTAGTGAATTCAACGAGAGTTTAAAGAAAGATTTTGGGATACAACGTCCCAAGATTGCTGTTTTCGGAGTGAATCCACATGCCGGTGAGAATGGGAAAATGGGATCTGAAGAGAGTGAGGTAATTAATCCTGCAATCAAAAGAATGCGAGGTGAAGATATCCTAGTTTTTGGACCGTTTCCTGCAGATGGCTTTTTTGGATCATCTAATAAATCTGAATATGACGGCATACTTGCGATGTATCATGATCAAGGTTTAGCCGCGTTTAAGGCACTTTCTTTTCATGATGGTGTTAACTTCACTGCTGGACTGCCAATAGTGCGTACCTCACCAGATCACGGAACGGCATTCGATATAGCAGGTAAGAATAAAGCAGAAGGAGATTCGATGCGACAAGCAATTTACTTGGCTATGGACGTACATCGTAATCATCAATTTGAAAAAATTATTTCGGCTAATCCGCTGAAGGTTTCGGAGCGAAAAAGAAGAGATTACGAGCCGAGAAGAAGTTAATCACAAATTTCTGTTGATAGAAATACCTTTTCCGAATAAAATCGTTAACTTTGCCGCCCGTCTGTCAACGAGCAGACGAAATTAATACATACTGTCAGTGAACAACACGAGCAATAATCAGTTCATAATCCCCTTCGTTGGTTTGAAGGTTGGAATGCACGATTTTGAGTTTGAGCTTACTGATTCGTTCTTTGAAGAAAATGAATACTCATTGATTCAAAAAGGAAATGTTCTAGTGAACTTGGCCTTTGAGAAAAAAGAAACAATGATGATTGGGAATTACAGGGTAACTGGAGATGTTCTAGTAAGCTGTAATAGATGTAATGATGACTTGGATGTTTCGCTTGGCGCAGAGTATAAGCTAGTGTACAAGTTTGATAACGCTCCTTCTAATGATGAAACTTTGGTGATTGTGTATCCCGAAGAATTTGAATTGGATGTGCGAGTGACATTACTTGAACTAATCAATGTATCTTTACCTGTACGAGCAGTGCATGATGAAGGTGAGTGTAATGATGACATGCTAGATCTATTAGATGAGTATGTTGTGAATGCAGATGATGATTCTGATGACGAGCTTTATGAAGAACTCGACGAAGAATTGGAATCGGAGATTACCGCAGAAGACGAAGAAGATGTTTCGGAAGAAATTGATCCTCGTTGGGAAGCATTAAAGAATTTGAAAAAATAGATCACTTCGGTGACAAAACGATTATAAATTAAGAATAATGGCACATCCAAAACGTAAGATCTCGAGAACGAGACGCGACAAGAGAAGAACACACGTGAAAGCTGAAGCGAAGAACATCGCTACGTGTCCTACAACTGGACAACCACATCTTTTTCACCATGCTCACTGGCATGAGGGGAAACTGTACTACAAAGGTAAAGTAGTAGCAGAAAAAGAAGTGGCAATTTAGAGCTAATCTAATTCTTCTTCATGAAGATAGGAATGATCGTCCTAGACGTTTGGAACGCTAATGATTTGCGATCCATCTTCGAAAGACTTGACTAAATATTGTTAGGCGACACAGATTCAAATTTGTGTGGCCTTTCTGTATTATAAGCGCTTTAATTTTGTTGATTTTGCAACTCTTTCTACTACAGTTGTTTACAATTATAAGCGAAATTCCATTTAGATTCTCTCAAAAAAAGTGATATTCACACTCGGAAATCGATTGAGGTCGATGAACGAAAACAATAAATGAAGTATTCAAGAAGTTATGAGTAAGATTTCAGCTGCAATAACAGGAATTCAGGGACATGTTCCAGATTTCGTTCTAACTAACGATGAACTATCAAAGATTGTCGATACGAACGATGAATGGATTACTTCCCGAACAGGAATTAAAGAACGTCGAATCCAAAAAGAAGGAGCATCATCTGATATGTGTGCAGAAGCTGTTAAAGGTCTTCTCGAAAAAACAGGTGTAGATGCAATGGATATTGATCTGGTAATAGTGGCAACTGTGACACCTGATTATCCTTTCCCTAGTACATCCAATATTGTATGTGATAAGATCGGCATGAAGAATGCATGGGGTTATGACCTTATTGCTGCCTGTTCAGGATTCATTTATGGTTTAGCTACTGGCGCTCAATTTATCGAGACAGGTCGTTACAAGAAAGTAATCGTTATTGGTGTTGATAAGATGTCATCAATAATAAACTATAAAGACAGAACAACATGTGTCATTTTTGGTGATGGATGTGGTGCTGCACTTCTTGAGCCAAATAACGAAGGTTTAGGGGTTCAAGATTTTATTCTTAAAGCTGACGGATCAGGAAGAAAGCACTTATTGCTACCAGCAGGTGGTTCTCTTCACCCAGCTTCAAAGGATACGGTCGAAGAGGATAAACACTTTGTTCATCAAGAAGGTAAGCAGGTTTTCAAATTTGCCGTGACTAATATGGCGGATGTTTCTGCTGAAATCATGGATAAAAACAACCTTACTGCAGATGATGTAGATTGGTTAGTGCCGCATCAAGCAAATCTTCGTATTATTGATGCAACTGCAAATAGAATGGGGTTACCAAAAGAAAAGGTAATGGTAAACATTCAAAAATACGGAAATACAACAGCTGGAACTTTGCCATTGTGTCTCTGGGATTACGAAAAGCAACTTAAAAAAGGAGACAACCTAGTGCTATCTGCCTTCGGTGGTGGATTTACTTGGGGTGCTGTTTACCTTAAATGGGCTTACAATTCTTAAAAAATATTATTTTTACGCCACATAAATCTGTAGGAAGATGAATATCAAAGAAATACAAGATTTGATCAAATTCGTAGCTAAGTCAGGAGTTACGGAAGTAGAGATCGAAAGAGAAGACTTTAAAATCACGATTAAATCGGAGGATAAAGCAGCTAAGGAAACGAAAACAATGGTGGTTCAGGCAACTGCTCCAGCACCCGTTGCAATTCCAGCAGTGGCTCCAGTAGCAGCACCTCCAGCGGCTCCGGCAGCTGAAGCTGAGGATGATAAATACGTGAAAATCTTATCACCAATGATCGGTACATTCTACCGTTCTGCTGGTCCGGATAAAGATCCATTCGTTTCTGTAGGTGACTCATTCAAAGTTGGTGATACAGTTTGTATCATTGAAGCAATGAAGTTGTTTAACGAGATTGAAGCAGAGATCACTGGAAAGATCGTGAAAGTATTAGTGGATGACGCTACTCCAGTTGAGTACGATCAGCCATTATTCTTGGTGGATCCTTCATAGGAACTAATTGGTGCATAGTTGAGGTTCTTTGGGACGGCTCTATGCTGAATTATAATCATTACTAAATCTTTAGGCATGTTCAAAAAAATATTGATCGCCAATAGAGGAGAGATTGCCCTTCGAGTTATACGTACGTGTAAAGAAATGGGTATTAAGACGGTTGCTGTATATTCTACAGCAGACAAAGATAGCTTGCATGTCCGTTTTGCGGATGAAGCTGTTTGTATCGGACCAGCAGTAAGTGCAAAGTCTTACTTATCTATCCCAAATATTATAGCAGCTGCAGAAATCACAAATGCAGACGCAATTCATCCTGGATATGGATTTTTATCTGAGAATGAAAAATTCTCACGTGTTTGTCAAGAGCATGATATTAAATTTATTGGAGCTCTTCCTGAGCAAATATCAGGAATGGGTGATAAGGCGACTGCGAAGGCAACAATGATTGCTGCAGGTGTTCCATGTATCCCGGGTTCGAAAGGACTTTTGAAGAATCTTGCGGATGCAAAGAAAAACGCGAAGAAAATCGTTTATCCTGTTATTCTTAAGGCTACAGCTGGAGGAGGAGGTAAAGGAATGCGTATTGTTTGGAAGGAAGATGAAATGGAAGCAGCATGGGATGGTACTCGTGCAGAATCTAAGGCAGCTTTCGGGAACGATGGGTTATACATGGAGAAATTCATCGTAGATCCACACCATATTGAAATTCAAATTGCTGGTGATCAATTCGGAAATGTTTGTCACATGTCTGAACGTGATTGTTCAATTCAGCGTCGTCACCAGAAATTGGTAGAAGAAACACCTTCACCATTTATTACTGAAGACCTTCGCGAAAGAATGGGGGTCGCAGCAATTAAAGCTGCAAAAGCGGTGAAATATGAAGGCGTTGGCACTGTTGAGTTCCTTGTGGATGAAAACAGAGATTTCTATTTCATGGAGATGAACACCAGAATTCAAGTAGAGCACACAATTACTGAAGAGGTAATTAACTACGACTTGATTAAGGAGCAAATTAAAATTGCTGCAGGTGC
>DKPV01000058.1:81416-89173 GCA_002471375.1 Flavobacteriales bacterium UBA7325 | reverse complement strand
ATCATGATTTCCGTCCAAGCCCAGGTAAGATCACAAGCTATCATTCACCAGGAGGACACGGGATTAGAATTGATACGCATGCATACGCAGGCTACACGATCCCATCTAACTACGATTCAATGATTTCTAAATTGATTGTGGTGGCTCAAACACGTGAAGAAGCGATCACTAAGATGAAAAGAGCGCTCGATGAATACATTATCGAAGGAATTAAAACTACGATTCCTTTCCATCAGAAGTTAATGTTGGATGAGCAGTTTAACAAAGGAGAATTCACGACTAAATTCATGGAAACGTTCGAATATTAGTCTGAACCAAATTATATATAGGGAACCCCAAAAGGGTTCCCTTTTTTGTTTTAAGTCCATCGATTAATCGATCATGGAATGATTCGAGCATAGGTCTTTCATCTCCTTCTAACAATTCACTCTTTATAACTCACATTCTATAGCTTCTTGTATCTAGCCTTATTCCTTATTTTTGATTTATGGCAGGCGGAGTCGAGAAATACAATAAGCGAGGTGTAAAAACCAGTTACATTTCCACAATCATAGGGACATCACTCGTCTTATTCGTTATTGGCCTAGTAATAAGCGGTGTATTTGGTTTAGATCAGCTGCAAAAGCAGGCAAAAGAAAGCCTAGTTTGTGATTTGTTCTTCCAGGCGGATTTGAATGAGGCTGATATCAAACAAGTCGCGCAAGAATTGGAAACCTGGGATCAATTTAATGAGGTGGAATTTGTTTCCCCTGAGCGAGCTATCGAGACTTTTCAGGAAGATGGGCAGAACGCTGATAACATCATGGAGATCTATAACGGCGTTAATCCAATGCCGCCTACGATTACATTCAAGCCGAATGAAGAATATGCTACCGCCGAAAAGCTGGAGGAAATTCGAGTACTCATTATGGAGTCATATGGCGATCGTATCGAAGAAATGAGTTATGACAAGGCTAGTGTGGAGTCAGTTAATCTTGGTTTTAAGCAGTTCGTCCTGTTGATCGGTGCCGTTGCTCTCTTATTAATAATCGTTGCTTTTGCCATGATTAATAATACGATTCGACTTTCTCTATACTCAAAACGGTTCTCGATCAAAACGATGCAACTTGTTGGTGCGACTAGTGGATATATTCGACGACCATTCCTCTGGTCCTCTGTTGGAATGGGAGTTATCAGTGGTACTATAGCTATGGGCTTGGTTCTAGCACTGTTTTATGCACTCAACAATGTTCTTGATTCAATTGACATTCAATTGGATTTAATGAGTTTTCTTTTTCTGCTCGCAGCCCTTGTAATCATTGGGGTTGTCATCTCAATTGTATCTACTTGGTTCGCTCTTAACAAATATTTGAGAATGAAATTGGACGATTTGTATTAAATTTGGGACATGAGTAAGAAAAAGCCTAACAAACGTCCCCAGAATACACAAACTATTGATGCGGATTTATTAGATGATTCTCCGGTAGTAGAAAGTGTTCCTGAAAATGCTGATGGAACTGTTACATTAGATGAGTTCAGTCGTACAGGGCCCTTTGCTTTTAACACAGCAAACACGAAGTTGTTGTTGCTTGGACTAGCTATTAATATCATTGGTTTCATTTTAATGATTGGAGGAGCCACTGAAGACATCACAGAATTTCATGCAGATCAGATTTTCAGTGAAACAAGAATCACAATTGCACCAATTTTTATTGTAGCTGGATATGTGGTTATCTTGTATGCTATCATGAAACGTCCTAAGAAGGACGCAGGTTCTGAATCAAAATAATTTTAAATGTCATTTCTCGAAGCACTTATCCTCGGAATAATTCAGGGGCTAACGGAGTTTTTGCCAGTAAGTAGTAGCGGGCACCTAGAAATTGTCAAGGCAATTCAAGGATCAGATCTTTCTGATAAATCAAGCATGATGATGACCGTTGTTTTACATTTTGCAACGGCAATGAGCACAATTGTGATTTTCAGAAAAGAAGTCATGGAGATTTTCCGTGGACTCTTTAAGTTTAGATATAACGAGGAGTTCAAGTTTTCAATGAAGATTATTATTTCAATGATTCCAGCCGCAATTGTGGGAGTTCTCTTTGATGATTTAATTGAGACTTTTTTCAATGGGAAGATACTTCTTGTTGGTTCTATGTTAATCCTTACCGGCTTGTTATTATTTCTTGCGAATCGATCAAAGGCAACAACGCGTAAAGTTGGATTCGGTGATTCCTTAATTATTGGTGTATCTCAAGCTATCGCAATACTACCAGGTATCTCGAGATCAGGCGCTACGATTGGCACATCCGTATTACTTGGGATTGATAGAGAAAGAGCTGCACGTTTTTCATTCTTAATGGTGGTGCCATTAATCTTTGGTAAAATGGCAAAGGATTTGGTTAGCAGTGATTTTACTAATGAAGGGGTTTCTATGACTGCGATATCGGTCGGCTTTGTTGCCGCTTTTATCACAGGGATGATTGCCTGCACTTGGATGATCGCAATCGTTAAACGAAGTAAATTGTCCTATTTCTCCTACTATTGTTTTATCGTTGGAGCAGTCGCAATAGGATGGTCCATTTTTGCTTAAGCATTTATTATGATCAAAGAGTTTGCCGCAGGGACCACTATACTAGTTGATAAGCCACTTGAATGGACATCATTTGACGTTGTAAATAAATTGCGTTGGCACCTAAGAAAGCGATTAGGAGTTAAAAAGCTAAAGGTTGGGCACGCTGGAACATTGGATCCGCTGGCAACAGGTTTGTTAGTGATTTGTATTGGGAAGCATACCAAACTTATTGAAGGGTTGATGGGAGGAGAAAAAACCTATACGGGAACCTTCTTAGTTGGAAAGACTACACCATCATATGATCTCGAGTCCGAGTATGACCAAGAATTCGAGACAAACCAAATTACTCCTGAGCTTATTGAAGAGATTCGGTTGAGTTTTATTGGCGAACAGGATCAAATTCCTCCAATTTTTTCCGCAAAGAAAATAAATGGGAAGCGAGCTTATGAGTCAGCAAGAGCAGGTGAAGAGGTTGTAATGAAGCCCAATAAAATAGAAATCTCCAAGTTCACAGTTGATGATTCTGACTTTCCTAGAGTCAAGTTCGAACTTAGCTGTTCCAAAGGGACATATATACGATCGGTAGCAAGTGATTTTGGTAAAAAATTGAACTCTGGTGCCACACTTATTGAACTCAGAAGAACGGCTTCTGGAAGTGCGAGCATTGAGAATAGTAAGTCCGTGAAGGATTGGATCGAATTCATTGAAGATTCACCTTTGTAAGGGTTTTTTTAAAACCCACGATTAGACAACGAAATTCTTTTTTATCTTTGCCAACCTTGCACACGAGTGAAGGGAAACTAGTAAATAGAGTAGTGTTATGAATAAAATGAAATTATCCCAGTTCAACTTTGATCTACCAGAAGAGTTGATCGCTGAATTCCCTACAACAAATCGGGATGAGTCGCGCCTTATGGTGGTTCATAGAGATACTGGAAAAATTGAGCATAAGCTATTTAAAGATATCATTGATTATATCGATGAAGAGGATATTATGATCATGAATAACACCAAAGTATTTCCTGCCCGTATGTATGGAAATAAAGAAAAGACAGGTGCGAAAATTGAGGTTTTCCTTTTAAGGGAACTTAATCGCGAAAGTCTTCTTTGGGATGTTCTTGTTGATCCGGCACGTAAGATCAGAATTGGAAATAAGCTTTACTTTGGAGAGGATGATTCATTAGTTGCTGAGGTAATTGATAATACTACATCGCGTGGACGAACGCTTAGATTTTTATTCGATGGTCCTTACGAAGAATTCAAAAAGAAAATTACGGAACTAGGAGAAACGCCACTTCCGAAATATATAAAGCGAGAAGTTGTTGATGCTGATGAAGAGCGTTATCAAACTATCTATGCTAAGCAAGAAGGAGCCGTAGCTGCACCTACTGCAGGATTGCACTTTTCGCGTCAGTTGATGAAGCGTTTGGAATTGAAAGGTGTTGAATTCGCGGAGGTAACTTTGCACATCGGACTTGGGACTTTCCGTCCAGTTGAAGTAGAAGATTTGACAAAGCATAAGATGGACTCTGAGCAGATGACTATCGAGCAGGAGGATGCTGACAAGGTGAATAATGCGAAGAGAAATCGTAAAAAAGTGATTGCAGTAGGAACTACTTCAATGCGTGCAATTGAAACTTCAGTTTCCACAGATGGAATGCTGAAGCCTTTTGATGGATGGACGAATAAATTTATTTTCCCGCCTTATGACTTTAGCATAGCAGATGCATTAATTACGAATTTTCACACGCCATTATCAACTTTACTTATGATGATCTCCGCGTTCGGGGGGCATGAGTTTATTATGGATATTTACCAGCAAGCAATTAAAGAGAAATATAGATTTTACTCTTATGGAGATGCGATGTTGATTCTGTAAACTCAGATTTATATGACATAAAAAAAGGAAGTTGATCAGATCAACTTCCTTTTTTGTTTGTAGAGGTATTAGGTTGCTATATATGCGTCTTATTTCAGTGACGCTGATGATTAAATAGCTACTTTGTGTAGATAAATATACTATAATTATCGATTAACATGAATTTCCGTCATGTATTTTCAATTTTCATTTCTTTTTCTGAGTTTAGTTCACAGTTAATCTGCCGCAGAACGTTAAATATTGAGTACTTTTGAGGCTCAAAACACATTTAGAATTTCCTTAAATGGAGAGCGAAGAAATCAAATTAGTAAAGCCGAGTAAGTTAAAATCGTATATGGTTTTCACGAAATTCCGATTGTCGGCACTTGTGATTCTATCTGCACTCTCTGGATATTTATTTGTTGGTGAATTCGATTGGTGGGAAATGACCTACCTTCTAGTGGGTGGTTTATTGGTTACTGCCGCATCGAACGGGTCTAATCAGATTTGGGAACGCGATCTTGATAAGAAGATGAACCGTACTTCTAAACGTCCATTGCCACTTGGACACATGTCTGTTAACGAAGCGTATGCTATTGTTATACTCTGTTTGATTTCAGGTACTGCACTACTTCTTATGCTGAATTTGTCTTCCGCTTTGTTAGGACTAGGCGCCTTTGTGTCATACGTTTTTATGTATACACCTATGAAACGAAAGTCCTCATGGGCTGTTTTTGTTGGTGCATTTCCGGGTGCAATACCGCCACTTTTAGGAGCTGTAGCACATGACGAAGTCGGATTTGGTATGATTCCAGGTGTTCTCTTCTTCGTGCAGTTCACATGGCAATTCCCGCATTTCTGGGCAATTGCTTGGGTGGCTTATGATGATTACAAAGCAGGTGGTTTTTCATTGCTACCTTCCAAAAAAGGTAAATCAAAAGAGTCTGCATTTCAAATTGTAGCTTATTCGTTAATCTTAATCCCATTTAGCTTAATACCATGGTTGCTTGGCTATACTGGAATCTGGTCTATGATAGTTGCCACGATATTTGGAGCTGGATTTTTCTTATACGCTTACCGTCTGTTTCTCACGCTGGATGATAAGGATGCGCGCAAATTAATGTTTGCATCGTTTTTCTACTTGCCTGTGATTCAGTTCGTATACGTATTCGATCGAATTATATAAATTGAAAAGAATATGAGTGAAGAAATCAAAAACGAAGAATTGAAAAATACGGATAGTTTTGAAGCAATTGACGGAACCAAAGATCAAATGGAGCGCGCCAAAAAGAACTTGACCTATGTAGGTATGTTTAGCGTAATCATGCTTTTCGCAGGACTCTCTTCGGCGTACATCGTCTCAATGGGAGATTCATTTTGGCTTAAAGTCCCATTTCCAACTGCATTTTACATTAGTACAGCGTTAATATTCGCTAGTAGTTTAGGAATTATCTTGGCACTTAGGATGGCAAAAGCAAACAATAAAGGCGGTGTGAAAGTCGTCATGTCGATCACCTTTGTTTTGGCGCTGTTGTTTGTTTACTTTCAGTTTAAGGGCTACGCTCAGTTTGTTGATCAAGGTGTCCATGCTACGTTCAACGGAATCGTTGTAACGGACGGGCGATATGGAGACTACTTTGAAGTACGAAAAGGGGAAGACTTTGTTGAAGTGAATGGAAATGACTTCCTGTTGAGTGGGAAGAAAATGACTGATTCCGAAATGAAGGACTTTCAAAAGTTCATGGAACAGTTCACAGAATTCGATGAAAAAGAACCCTTCAAAGTGACTAGCTACGGTAAGCCATATACATTACTATTGAAAAGTGGGAAGTTGGAATTGGATGGCTCTACCCTTAAAACAAAAGATGGTGAAGAGTTGACGTATTTAGATCGTCAGCGCTTGTTCTACCTTGCGAGAAACGTAAGGGATGGTCGTGGTGACTTCTTCGTTCATGGTGAAATGGGTAAGGATTTTCACATCTATTACAAGGGAAATGAGCTTGAGTATAATAATCGTCAGTTGTACTGGAAAGGAGCAATTTTGTCCCCTTATTTGCAAGTGAAAGCGATGGAATCATCCGACACGGCCTCATCTTATTTGTACTTGATAACCTTTGCGCATCTTATTCATGTTATTGTAACAATGATATTCCTATTGAAGGCTGTAATACGCTCGTTTACAGGTCGAATAAATAGTGAAAACACAATTGGACTAAGTATGACCGGAATCTTCTGGCACTTTTTGGGACTATTGTGGGCGTATTTGTTGCTTTTTTTGCTTTTAATTCATTAAACTTGCATAAAAAAAATTAGTATGGCTGGACATGCTTCCAAAGAGATAGACTCGAAAACACTGTGGGGTGGAAAGGTATCGCCTTTCAGTACGAGCTACGGTAAATTGATGATGTGGTTTTTCCTAGTTTCGGATGCCTTGACATTCAGTGGATTACTCATCGCATACGGTTTTACACGCCACGCCTTTCAGGGCTCTTGGCCTATTGGAGAGGAAACGTTTAATTCGCTTCCATTCTTGGGTCATGGATATCCTTTGATCTATGTGGCATTGATGACATTCATTCTTATCGTATCTTCTGTAACGATGGTTCTAGCTGTTGAGGCAGGTCATAGAATGGATCGGAAAGGAGTTACAAAATGGATGATCGCGACCGTAATTGGTGGCTTTTTCTTCGTTGGTTCTCAAGCGTGGGAGTGGTCACACTTCATTCACGGATCTGAGTTTGGAAAAGTTGAACTAGCTGATGGTTCTCAAGCAATCGTTAAAGGACATTGGGGAGATGTGAAAAACTTCACAGTAACTGTAGACGGTGATCACCACGAGAAAGGTGACGTTATCACAATGAAAGAGGAAGACATTCAGCATACGTACCGTCATGCAGTAGCAGATGGTCATTTGCACGAAGGAATGATCACTCTTCATGATGGATCTGTTGCGCGAGTAAATAAAGCTGTGAATCATGATATGATTCTAATTGTCAAAGAAGCAGGAGGGAAGTACAAACAAGGCCAAAAGATCGAAGATCACAAGGAGGCTGCTAAGATGTATGAGGAAGTTGTAAACGCCGGTGATGCTGGTCGTGTTATTTACGGAGCTAATCTAGAACAAAACGAATACGGACCACAACAGTACGGTCAGTTCTTCTTCTTTATTACCGGCTTCCACGGATTCCACGTATTCTCAGGAGTAGTATTTAATCTCATTATTCTTCTCGGAGTTCTAAGGGGACTATACCACAGACGCGGACATTACGAAATGATTGAAAAAACAGGATTGTACTGGCACTTTGTCGATCTTGTTTGGGTATTTGTATTTACATTCTTCTACCTAGT
>DKPV01000058.1:74274-81131 GCA_002471375.1 Flavobacteriales bacterium UBA7325 | reverse complement strand
CTTGTTTGGGTATTTGTATTTACATTCTTCTACCTAGTATAATTTTAAAAGCACTGCGATATGTTAAGAGACGACATAGTTGAATATTCTTTAGATGGACATCACAGCGAAGAAGCTGGAAAGAAGATCAGGAAGAAAATTTGGATGGTGACAGGTATCCTTACCTTAATCACTGCGATAGAGGTTGCAATTGGTGCAACAGTTCACCAAGATTCAGATTACTGGACAACAGTTAAAATATTCTTCATCATTCTTACTTTGGTGAAAGCTGCATATATTGTACTTGTTTTCATGCACTTGGGAGATGAGCGAAAGATTTTGAAGTGGGTAGTACTTATTCCTTACTTTATATTTGCACTTTACCTTATAGCAATCCTTCTCTATGAAGGTCTGGCTGTTCTCGAAAGCAACAGTTGAGTAGCAGCGTAATACATTACATATAATGGTGGAAAAAAATGCAGCCGGACGATTCAAGATAGTACTTATGTTACTTCTTGTATTTGGTCCGGCTACTTTATTGGTACTAATTGGTACGCGTGGATGCGAACACAAATTTAAAGTACTAGATGACTACGGTGCGGCGGTAGATTACCACTTTATTGACGGCATGGGTAATGAAAGATCGTCGAAGGACTTTTCGGATCATGTTGTTCTTATAACTACTCTCCAGGTTGATTGCCCGGAGAATTGTGCGGTGTCATTTTGGCATATTGATCAACATGTATATCAACCTGTAAGATCTAGTAAGGACAAATCTGGATCGGTTAGAATCATTTCTTTTGTCACTGATAAAGATGGAAATCCAGTGGAAGACGTTGCGCAGGTTCAAGAGATGATGAAGGATCGTGTAGAAGGATATGATCCGAATGTTTGGATAGTTGCTTCTGGTGACTGTCGAGAAATCTACGATTTTGAGAATAATAATCAATCATTGCTTAAGAAAAGCGATGAGGAGTACGGTGAATCTGGGTATCAGGAGTTGATACTTTTATTGGATAAAGCTAACCATTTAAGAATGGTGCGCTCTGGTTCTACGGAAGCTTGGGTTAGGGAAATGAAGCAGCATCTGTCATTACTTCAGAAAGCTTACGACAAAGAGAAAGCAAAAAAATGATTAGAAATATCTCTTTCCTTTCACTGATCATAGTTCTGTTAGGATCTGTTTCTTGTAGTGAAGAACCTAAGGATTCTGGTCTACCTCATCTTGGTCTTCATGACGTGGAGTATAAGACAGTTGATGGTGAGCAGGTCACGGATACAACCTATGCAACAATCCCGGAATTTTCTTATCTGAATCAAGATTCTATACTCGTAAAATCTTCGGATATGAAGGGTAAAATATGGATAGCCGATTTTTTCTTTTCGACGTGTCCAACAATTTGTCCTGTTATGACGACTCAGATGAAGCGCCTAAATAGAATGACAGAAGATATTAAGGAGCATTTGCAGTTTTTGTCATTTTCTATTAACCCAGATCATGATAAACCATCCGTTTTAAGGGATTACATAGATCATCATGGGATTGAAGCGTCTAATTGGCACTTCTTGACGGGTGATGAAGAAGAGACTCACGAATTGGGTGTTGATCACTTTTTGGTACACGCACAATCTGACGAGGATGCACCAGGTGGTTTTGCTCATTCTCCAGCATTCGTATTGATCGATCAAGAAGGGGTCGTGCGTGGTGTCTATTTAGGAACTAACACAAAAGATGTAGATAAACTTGAGAAAGATCTACGCTTGCTTTTCTCAGCGGAATATGGAATTAAGTAAACCAAAGGATATTGCCAAAACAAAGAAACTGATTTATGCAGTTTCGATAATCGTTCCAATAGCAGTTGCTGCTCTTTTTGGCATTAAAGTAAAGGGGGTTGATTTAAGTTTTCTACCATCAGTTTATGCAACAATCAATGGTATTACTGGTGTTCTATTGGTTTTTGCGGTTCTAGCGATTAAGAAAAAGAACGTTAAAGTACATAGACTCTTAATTAGAGCCTGTCTAGTGCTTTCTTTGCTGTTTTTAGCTTGCTACATAGCTTATCACATAACTTCTGACGCTACACCATATGGAGGAACATTGGGGGCACTTTATTATCCCTTATTGATTGCTCACATTCTACTCAGTGTATTAGTTATTCCAATTGTGCTCTTAACGTATTTATGGGCTTGGATTGGGGATTATACTAAACACAAAAAATGGACGCGCTTCGCTTTCCCCATTTGGCTCTTTGTTGCAGTTAGCGGCGTCGTAGTTTATCTAATGATTTCTCCTTATTACACGTAGAATTCCTTTAAAACGTAGCCAATTTATCTGTCGGTCTAGTACTTTTTAATTTTAGCAAAGGGGTCTGCTTGATCAAAAGTCATTTCAGCGAGTTTTTTACACTTGCCGATGAATATTTATGAAAAAGAATTCACTCTTCATTTAATATACTATACATGCACAAATTATTTAATAGAGCGACTACTTATATAATTGTTCAGTATCGAATTCTTAATTGTCAGAGATTAGCATTTTAAGTTGCGGTTTTTCACAAGGAAGCATTAGATGCTTGAATCTCACTTAAACTAGAAAGCATGGAAAAAGTTCTCATAACAAGTCTGATTTTGATCATGACAGTAGCAGTAATTGCATAACCAGATAATGCTATTGTACAATTAACAAATGAAAATTGAACATCGCCAGTGAGCAATGAGGTAGAATCAGTCGCTGAGGGAGTCATAATTCTAGATGAGGACTTTCTCTTGTTTGGTGGCGAGGCTGATGAAAGCTTTACGTGGGAATCGGAACAAAGAACCCTAACTCATCGGCTTCCCCAGAATTTAGTGATAAGGATAAAGATTTTCTTGTGAATAAATTAACGCATCAAGAAATGTCGATTAAGACTTATTAGGTACTTAATAGAGTTGTAAATCAACTCATCAAGCTAGAAGTTCTCTCCTCTTGCTTATATCTCTCAATTAGCCTAGGAGATGTAGTCTCTTCTTATACTGTAGCTCGTAAGTTAGTTGCTTTATAATGATGATGGATCAAAGTCTTCAACACGAATAACAACAAGAGGGCCATTGCTTCCAAATGAGCCATTTACGCCTCTAACACCAGGCAGGCCATCTAATCCATCTGCTTGGCCTGTATCACCACTTCCTCCTTCTCCACGCTTACCAGACTCTCCAAAATTGCCACTACGGCCTCCAGGATTGCTTATTGAAATCGCGCTACTTACATTTGGAGCATTTGGGTGTACAATCATAGTGATTGTGCCACCGTTACCTCCGTTACCTCCATTACCACCGTTGCCTCCGTTACCTCCGTTTCCAACTTTTTTTGTTGATTCAGCCGTTACGCGTCCATCTTTTCCATCTCCACCGTCTCCGGCGTTTCCTCCATCACCTCCATTTCCGCCCGGGAAACCTATAACAAGGTTATCACTGTTGACGCTTTTGTATTTCCAAACTTCTCCGGTCGTATTATTTGCGACTCGTACTCTTGTTTCGGTTCCATCTTTCCAGGCATGGATGGTGTAATTCCCTCCATGAGATCCGTTTCCTCCATTTGGGCCATTGTTTCCATCTTTCCCATCACGACCAATCCATCGATTTCCAGCGTTTTTTTGATCTTCACCATCCAAACCATCTATTGATGTCTCGTTAATTCTAATCGTTCCTTGGTAGTTCAAGAGTACACTATCGACTGCCGTGAATGTTTCATCCTTGTCTGACATAGTGAACACTGCACTCGCTGCATGATTTTCAAAGCTTGTCGGGTGTCCAATAACTTGCATGGTTGTTTCTGAAGTGAAATCTAAATCCCAGGAAGTAATTTCCAATTTTCTATGATTGGTGATCGTAATTTCTTCACCGTCATTCATCAGCGCAACGACTTTCCCATTAAAACTCGCCCCATAGTTCATATTCTGATCAGGGGAATGTTCAATGTAGATACTTTGAATGTTAGCTATCTCAATTTTCTTTGAGTTACCGCAGCTCGATATGATAGCTGTTAGAGCAAATAGTGTGATTATCTTTTTCATAGTACCGTGAAGTTAACTTCTTTCTGCAGTTTTAGCAATAACATTCCAAACGTTTTCTGCTGATTTGTCCCAGGAAAACAGTTTGCTTCTTTCTAAGCCCTTCTGAATGAGGTCTGCTCTTAATGTTTTGTTATCGAGGAGAGTAACAAGTTTCTCATGGATGTCATCAACATCGAAGGGATCACAATAAAGTGCTGCATCTCCTGCAACTTCAGGTAATGAGGTTTTGTTCCCAGATAGAATAGCCGTGCCTGATTTCATCGCTTCGACAAGTGGAATACCAAAGCCTTCAAAATAGGGTACGAACGTAAATACTGTTGCTGAGGCCATAACCCTAGCTAGCTCCTCTAGTGGCACATGTCCAGTAAAATGGATGTGTTCCTTAAGAGAGTTGGAAATCTCCGACTCCAACTCAGAACCCTTCCAAAGCGCTTCTCCAACTATTATCAACTCAAATGCAGAATGCCCGCTCTTACTCAATTGCTCATACGCGGCTAATAATCTCTTCAGATTCTTGCGAGGATGAAGTGCCCCAACAAAGAGTAAGTAAGGTTTCCCATTACTATATTGAGCTCTAACTTTTTCTTGCTCCACATCCGAAAGAGGTTTGAAGACATCGGATGCTCCATTCCATGAAGCTGAGATCTTGTCAGGATTAATATTATACGTGCCACAAATATCCTGCTTGGATGATTCAGAAACTGTTAAAATATGATTTGCTTTGTTGGCAAACTTTGGGAAATATTTCCTCAAATAATTTCTTGGGCTCTTCGGAAGATCCTCAGGGAAATGCTCGAAATTAATATCATGGATCACTCCAATTTGAGGAATCTCCGTTCTTAAACTCAGATAACCATCTGGTGAAAAGAATATATCGGCCTTGTGTTTTTTTAATGCTTTAGTTACGGATCGATCAAACCAAATTTTAAACAATATTGGATGCCTCGCTTGCGGTTTAAGGACTACAGGAGTAACATTTTCCCCAAATATAAATCGCTCATCGTACGCGCGATCGAAGAAAAAGATGAATGTGTGTTCTGGGTGATTTTCAACGAGTCGCTTTACAATTTCGAACGTATACCAGCCAAATCCCTCCATCTTATGAGTGAGTAGAAAACGAGTATTGATCGCAATGCGCATTTGACTAAGTTACGAGGATTTGATAAAGAATCTCGCAGATTATTGCGTTAGTATGAAATTGGTTCTTTTTTCTTCTCCGATCGTTGTTTCTGGACCGTGTCCGCAATAGATAATTGTTTCTTCTGGGAGCTCAAACATTGTTTCGATAATGGTCTTCTTTAACACTTCCATACTTCCACCTGGAAGATCAACTCGACCAAAACTACCTTTGAAGAGAACATCTCCATTAATTACATAATTGTTCAACTTGTCATGGAAAACAACATGCCCCGGTGCGTGTCCAGGAGTGAAAAGCACCTCAAAAGTCATCTCTCCAAACGTGAGTGTTTCGCCGCCAGAAAGTAAATTTGTTGCACTCCGTGATGGGGCAGAATATCCCGGGAATCCGTATACATGAGCATATGACGTTATAGAACTTAGTGTTTCTACATCTATCGTATGCTGATAAAAATCAACTGAGTATGTTTTTAATACGTAATCCAACCCGAGTGCATGATCAATGTGAGAATGTGTCATTAAAACAGCAGCAGGCGACAAATTATTGCTCGAGATAAAATCTGACAGTTCCGATTGCTCATGTCGCTCATAGCATCCTGGATCAATAATCACACATACCTCTCCATCATGAATAACGTAAGTATTCTCTTGGAATCCGTTAAAGGTGAATTTCTCTACTTTAATAGCCATAATTGATGTTTTTAGCACTTTTCAAGCGTAAAATTAGAACGATTTTACATTAAGGCACTGTTTTTGAAGGTTCTCTTTCCTATATTTGTCAAAAATCATAAAATGAAATACGCATTACTATTATTTGTTGGAGTTCTACTTGTGAGTTGTGGAACCAAAATTCCATTTACTAGCAAAGTAAAAGATGAATTTGGGTTGGATAACGATAAGTCTATGGCTAAAGTTCAATTCTATACTTCAGCTACGATTAAACTTCAAAGCAGTAGAGATTCTGGAAACCAGGGTACGACTTCAGATGGAACATTGATTTCTAGTTCAAACAGCGAGCAAGATATCATTACGATTCCAATCGGAACTAAATGTATCTTCGAAGAGCAGGCGGATGGAAACATCACTGTACGTTTTGAGCCGGGAGTAGGTCACACGATTTCTTTTGGAATGCGTCAAGGACAATCTTCAGGAAAGTATTACTTGTTGGCAGATTGGAAAGCCGAAAAAGGAGGTGCGATTGAATATAGTGGAAAGACTTATTATGCTACTACATCGAGTGGGACGGCATATTTACAAGTAGTAAAGAAAAAATTAGCTAAAACGAAGAAGAAAGAACGCTTCGTTAATGGAATGAAAGTATAGTTTAATACTAAACAGAAAAGAGGTCGTCAAGTACTTGACGACCTCTTTTTCGTTATAAGCTGTTGGTTAGATCTTGATGATTCGTTGCACCACTAATAGGAGTTATTGCAGCGTATCTGAATAGAATCCTTCGGATGATTGGTAGTTTCCAAATAATGAAGTGTCCGCAAAAGTTGGGTTAACGATAAGATTCGTAAAAAGAACGCTATCACAACCCAATAGAGATTGCAAAGTGTCAGAATATATCCCAGCAGTTGTTTGATAGTTACTCCCAATTAATACTGAATCTCCAGAACAAATTGTCAGAGTATCACCGTTTGAATAGGTCGGATTAACAGTAAGAACTCTATTTACAACACTGTCACA